>CADANN010000033.1 GCA_902789325.1 uncultured Spirochaetaceae bacterium | reverse complement strand
CTTACCGCTCGACTTGCATGCTTAAGACGCGCCGCCAGCGTTCGTTCTGAGCCAGGATCAAACTCTCCATGATTATTTCAATAGCCCGAAGGCTAATGATCTTCATAAACAGTTCAAACCAGCTTAAAATATTTGCTGAATTGATTTATCAATATCGAACTTCAAGAACTGAAGTTCGCGGGTATGTTTTTGTTCTCTGATAAAAAACATAAAAAAATTATTTAGTCAGTTATTTCCTTCCCTGATCTGTCAAAGAACTTTTTGTTTAGTTCGTGTGTCGCAACTCAGTGTTGCGACGGTGAGAAATAATATATACCTGCTTTCATTTTTAGTCAAGTAAATTTATAAAAAAAAATATCTTTTTTTAAAATTTTTTTTACATTTTTTTTCTTTATCTGATATAATATTTGTACTGAAAATTCAGGAGGTAAAAAATGAAAACTGCTGCAGTATTCTTTGCAGATGGATTTGAAGATATTGAAGCTTTGTCACCAGTAGATTACTTGAGACGAGCTGGAGTTGAAGTAATAACTGTTGGAGTCAAAGGTAGGCCTTTTAATGATACAATGATTGTTACAAGCTCACATAATGTTCCAATGATTATGGATATGAGCTTTGATGCTTATTTGAAACAATTCGGAGATAATATTCCTGATTGTGTAATTTGTCCAGGTGGAGGTAAAGGTGCCATCAATCTTTCAGAAAACACAACTCTACTTTCTCATCTTGAAAAGGCATGGGATAAGGAACGTCTTGTTGCTGCAATCTGTGCAGCACCTGCTGTTGTTCTTGGTAAAACAAAAATCCCTGCAGGAAAGAAATGGACATGCTATCCTGATATGGAAGGTGAATCAAAAGCTGAATACCAAAGCGGTTACAGCAACAAGGTATTTGTAACAGATGGAAATCTTGTTACTTCGCGTGGTCCTGGTGCAGCAGAAGAATTTGCAATGGAATTAGTAAGGATTCTTGCGGGAGAAGAGGTTTACAGAAAGGTTCATGATAGCAGCCAGCAGCGCTAGAGCACTTAGAGCTCTTTTTCCTTCTCTCTGATTTGTTCAGAGAGATTTTTTATTTCTTCCTGAATATCATTTAAAATCTTTATATCTTCAACATTTTCACAAGTGATTGAGGCACCCTGTAAAAGCATCTGAGAAAGTTTAAGTCCCATTTCTTCGTACTTGCAGTCACGTTTTGTTTCTAATTTATGGATTTCAATTTTTGTTACACTTTTATCTGTAAAATCCTGAACCTTATCTCCAGCTTTTTCCAGAGCCTCTTTTGAAGCCTGTGTACCGCGTGTGAATAAATCTTTTACTTTGGTTTTTACATCATCCATATTCATATCCCTACCCTCTTTTTACACTCGTTTAATTGCAAGCAATGTCAAATCATCAGACTGTTCATCTTCAAGCATCTGATCATAATCAACATAGTTCACACCGGCAGAATCTTCTGCTTTGTGGGCTGCATAGTAATCATACATATTAAAGTATTTTGAAAGGAATTCGTCAATCTTTTTATCGATTCTTATATAGTCAGTTTGAGTTACTTTATCTGATTTGTAAAGACGGAAAACCTTTTCCATAGATGCAAGAGCAAGGATTGATTCCGAAACCGTTCCTTCACATTTTGTAAAATCAAAATCAAGAACTTCACCTGCAGCAGGATTATCAAGTTTTGTTAGTGTAAACTTACGTTTATTATATACAGCCTCAATTACCTGCTTAATTCTATCTGGGCCGAATTCTTCTTTTGCATCTTCAAGTTTTATTTCCACTTCTTCTTCATGAGTTTTTGGATTCATCTTTTTAACTTCAACTTCATTCTGACGAACTGAATAATCAACTTCACGAATACGTCGCGTAGATTCTTCTATACCATCAGTATAAAGATAAAGTATATCACCGCGATTAAGAATAGTTTTTTCAACCTTAAAGCCACCTCGCATTGCAACCAGATCAGAAGTAAATACTCCCGCTGTTGGAGCTGATGCAAGAGTCAAAAGTTTTAAGGTATGGGTTGCTGAATCATAAATGTGAACTAAATTATCTCCAGCATTACACATATAAAGTTCGCCGGTTTTTACGTTCAAAAGACAAATAATGAGAGTTGCAAATTTTCCACGCAAGCCCAAGCCTTCAATAAAGTCGTTTATCTGTTCTACCAGTTTATTCAGCTGAGTTCCATTTTTTGCAAAACTCCATTTTTCAAAATAGCGGCGGAAAATTGTTGCAACTACGGTCATGATAATTGCCGCAGGAATACCATGTCCTGAAACGTCGCATTTAATTATACAGAACCAGGTATCATCGAGCCGTTTATAATCAAAGTAGTCACCGGAAACTCCAGATTCACCTTCATAGTAACCAAAACATTCAAGCTCATTATCTTTATATTCTGCAAAAGTATTTTTGTTATTTGCACCTAACGCAACAAGAGGCAGGAAGGCTTTTTGAACGGCTTTACCGTCCATAGCAAGAGCCTCTTCTTCTGCATTGGCAACAAGTTCATGGGTCATGTTATTAACAGCATCGCCAAGTCGCCCTACTTCATCACGCGATTTAATTACAACATCTTTGCCTTTAAGATTGATTTTATTTTTTGTCTGTCCAATCATAATAACGTGCGATTCAAGTTTTTTTATTGGACGGACTATAAGAGAGGCAAAGATGTATGCGCCCATAATTCCAAAGATTACGACCGCTACGGCAACTAGAAGAGAAAAATATATGATTTTGCGGATTTCGGCATTAAGGCTGTCTATGAGACTTTGAGTTGAAAGCTCAAGATAAATTACACTATGGATATAGTTACCACTATTTCCTTTTCGATACATTACCGGACGATAGAAAATATAATTCGTATTTGTGCGATCCAGATTTTCTGTATCAAACTGAGGGAATGAACCGGCTGCTGTTTTTGAGTATTCTGCAAGTCGTGCATCAAGCTGATTTCTTAATTCAACAATAACATCAGATAAACGCTCTGCTTCTTCCGTATCTTCAGGAAGAACTGAATCATACAAAGCTTCTGCATCTTTAGACAGGCTATCAATCTTATCTGAAAGCTCGCGAACTTCATTATTGATTTCCGAATCCAGACCTTTTAATTTTTCTGTAACTTCAAGAATTACCTGTTCCTTAATTTCTGATTCACCATAAATTAAACTATAGCTTTCTGTTTTATCATTGATATCCGGATCATTTGTTGCCCATATATAATTCAGATTTTCTGCAGAGTCAGAATCAAGCTGTTGTCCGATTATAGTAACATATTTTACTTCAGACATGGCATCTTTTTGAGCCGGCAATGCTGAAAGTTCAAGAAGATTATTTGCGGGGAAGAAATTCTTTACACCTGAATGAAGGCTTTCCAGAAGAACTTCCGTTCGGTTCTGCAGACCAGCTGCCATAGTCTGCTCCTGCAATCGAATAACCTTATATCCATTTTCAAGGGTAACGGCAACAACAACCGCAATAACAAGTGAGAACGCAAAAGCAATGAGTTTTTTCTTCAGACTCGGTAAACGTCTGAAATTCTTTCCAAGATTTTTCAGTGGCATGGCAGCTCCTGTGAACAATGAATTAATCTCGTTCTTAGTTAATTTCTTTTCATGTATATTTTGATAAAGATTGATTACAAGAAACAATAAAGTCACAGCAACAATCATTATTATGAGGAATAATATGATCAGACTGACTGCAACTTTGTATTTATATTTTGTGAATTCAGGATTCAGATAATTCTGCGGTTCATATTCCGCTTCAATTTTCAAAGTTCCGTTTTGTGAAATTGTTAATATACTTCCAGTAAAATATAATCCACGGTCTGTATGTAAAATACCGATTTTATATTTTCCTTCATCTAGGTCACTTCCTAGTTGTACTGAAGAAATCCTGCTGTCGGACTGTATTCTGTATTTTCCATCTGCAAGAGTGAGAGTAAGATCATAAGGTGCTTTACCATCTGCATCGATATAAATCTCGCTTACTTTTCCATCATAGGTAAAACCGCCACCTGTAATAGTAAGTGTACTGTCCCCCATTTCATTTTTCTGCTGCTGAATTGAAGTTACATAAGTTGACGGCTGAAATTTATTTAAGATATAAAGCTCTGTTGAAGGTGCACTTATATTACCAACTTCATCAACTGCAGAAACAGAAAATATATAAACACCATTCGTTCTGTTATAATAACGACCGGTAGTTAGTAAACGAGTTGAGGTTACACTTGAACCACTCATTCGACGTTCCTGTGTAAGAGCCCCTTCGTATTTTTGCAAAAGTCTGTCTCTAATTCCTTCTGTCTGTTCTTTTGAAATACTCAGCGGATGCTTTTTAGAAACGGCAATGGATTTTGGAATTGAGCCCAGATAATCAATACGATAAAGATAATTTACCGCATCAGGAGAATCCGAAGGCTTCCACTTTAAGCTGTAATTATTTGAATCAAGAAATCCATATTCATCCAGATTTTCCAATAATATTTCTGGCGGATTTGGAGGAGTCAAATCAAGATGATAATTTATACTTGCAACTTCAGACCAGTTACCCGCATAATCTGCTACCCTGGCTTTGAGAATATAATTTCCATCTTTTTTGGCTTTTACGCGGATTTTATTTTCTTTTGTAAAATGTTCAATCTGTTTAGGCGGCTCATAACTTCCAATATCATCTTCATGAGCCCAGACATAAGAATAACCAGATATGTTTGATGAATCTTTTGGAAAATTAATTTGAATCTGAACATCTTCTGCACGTGAGCTTTTTCCTTTTTTGAAAGAAAGCGGAGTAAAAGATGGCGGTAAAACTGATTTATCCGGAGAAAGGATTGCGATTGAGTTTTTAGCTGCAGTATTTTTCTGCTGCCATATATAAGACAGAATTGCGTTATCAGCATTTTCAATATCAGAAGTAATGAGCGGATATACAAATAAATTTGAATTACGGTCTTCTACAAGACTTGCTTCATTCCAGTAGCTGCCATCTTTTTTTGCCATATAAACTGATTCACGGCCACGTCTTGTGTCGAACCAGGTCATATAAAGACTGTCATTATACGTAAATAATACAGGACGACTGGCACTACCCTGATGCGTAACAGCTTCTGCAGAAGCTGCAACTACACCACTTTCAGAAAGATTTTCTATCCAGATTGAAGAATTAACAGAATCTGTTCGTTCCCAGGCAAGATATACATTTCCACCAGCCTCATACAAGCTTGGTCGCTGGTTTTGATATTCATAAAATTGTTTACCACCACGACCTTGCAGGGAATTACGCCCCGTAACAAGTACTGGAGCAGACCATTCCTTACCAGAGTTTACAGTCATATAAATCTGATAAGAAAGCCTGTTTGTTTCTGCCGAAGTGTATTGAGCCTGAAAAACGACTATATCTCCAAACGGAGAAGCAAGCAAAACCGGAATAAATGGATTTCTGTAATTTGCAGCAGGCTGAAATTGAGCAAATTTAGACCACTTTAATCCATCAGAAGAATCTGCATAAAAAATTGAAAAAGAATTTTCTTCACCAACAGAAGTAAAAAGACGGAAGGTATCGGCGCCGCTTGCATAAAGTCGCGGTGCTACTGTAATTGCAGAAGCAGCCGGTATCTTTGTTTCTGTAAAAGTCATGCAATCATCATCAGAAACAAAAACCGAAAGATTTGAAAGGCCTGTCATAACAGCAACGCCGACAGTGCCTTTTTTCAAGGCAGATACAGTATAAAGATCCGGGACCTCATCACCTGAATAACTGAATGGCCCCGCAAAACGCCTGTTTTCACTGTAATTTTTTAGTGTTTTATATTGTCTCACAGAAAGATAAATTTGATGCTTGGCAACATCAACTTCCTGCCAGAAAAGGTAGGTAGATTTTCCATCTTTTCCAGAAATTGTTACAGGAAAGCGCGAATCTGTATCTGTGATTATCTGAGGATTTTCCCAGTAAAAATCTGCTGCAAAAAGTTTAGAAAGATTTTTTCCAGACACGCTGATACAGGAAAGAATTATGAGAAGTAATAATCTTTTGAAAATGCCTGACTTGTTTCTCATGCCCTAACTTCGTGCCTCAATCTTATTTTTCAAATCTTTTATTTTCTGCGAATTACTGTTCTGCGGCTTTTTCAAAAGCTGTTCAACAATTGCATTTGCACCTACTACATTATTATTCTGAAGTCTCTGAATTGCAAGCTGATAAAGTCTTTCATCTTCTGTAGATAGGACGGTAGAAGTATTACCACCAATTCTTGTAGTGATTTTATCTTTAAGAGCCATTGCTTCCTGATTATCTGAGACAAGAGTTAATGCTTCGTCAATTTTGGATAATGCACTCTGAAGTTTTGCGGTATCATTACCTGCAGTGCTATAGATTTTCTGTGCATCAGCAATAAGTTTTTTTGCACGATTTGCTCCTGTATTGCTTACCGGCTTCTGGCGGATTCCAATATCAATTTCAACCTGATAAATTAAATCTTTGAGCCCCTTATAATCTGGTTCAAGCTCATAATAATCCAGAAGATTTGCATAACCTTCCTGACGTGTATCTTTGCTCTTGCACATCATTTTGGCCATTTCAATTTTCTGAGAAAATTCTTCACTGAATTTCTTAGGATCAAGCAGACGGTTTATTCGCAGAGTCAGAATTGAAGCTTCCTGATTCAAAGGATAAACATACTGAAGCTTTTGAATACTTTCGAGGGCAAGAGCAAGGTCTGCTTCTCCGGCACTTCTGTTTCCTTCCCCTATCTTACGGCTGCCTTCATCAAAATACTGATAAGCCATATTCAAAAGCTGAGACATTTCAGGATACTGCGGTGCCGAAGGAAGAATTTCGCGTCCGGTTTTCATAGAAATTGCAGTATTTACAAAGTTTAAGAGATTAGAAATTTCCTCGTCGTCATCAACGTTTGTAACGGCCCAGCGGATTTTTGCCTGATTAAGATATTTTTCTGCATCATCAAAACGGCCGTTAAAGTACGCATCTTTTGCACGGGTCTTAAGATCGCGAACTTCACGTACAACAATTTCATTTTCAGCCTTAGCAATATTCTCACCAAGAGACTGAAGCTTTCGGTCTGTCTCGGCCCGTAAAATCTCATCATTTTGATTAGTCAGCGCCTCATCATATTTACTTAAAGCGTCCTGCAGCTTCTTACGAGCCGTATCAAAATCTTCGGCGCGAAGTGCATTTTGTGCCTCATTAAAACGGATATCAGCTTCGTTTCTCGCAAGCTGAGAAGCAGTTATATGACGACGTGCAACAACAACCTGATTCTGTGCACCTGTAATAAGTGCTCTTAATTTTTCGCACTGTGCTTCAAAGTAACTTCTAGTATCGGAAACAAGAGTACTTACATCAGAAGCGATCTCTTCGTAATTATCAGAAATTACCTTTTCATATCCGTCTATAGTTGTTATGCCTTTTTGAGCAACATTCTGCGTATAATCTGCAATCTGAAGCGAGAGATCCGGATAACTGTAATAAATTCCAAAATCCAATTCCGGGTCTGCATTAAAAGAGCTCTCATAAACTACAGACTTAGAAATGTCACTCTTAAGTTCTGTTAAAATATTCTGAGGAATCTTTGTAAAAAAGCCTGCCCTGTATTTATCTGCAGAATTGTAATAAGCAAGAGCATTTTCATAAACTGCATCAGAGCTCTTTTTGTAATAAGCGGTAATTTCTGTCCAGGCACGACGCAAAATATTTTCTGTATCGCTGAAAATTGAATCGAGGGTTTGCGAATATATATCTGAAAGCCCGTCAAAATCACGATGGCCGGCTTTTTCTGCCGCAGAATTATAGGCGACGGTCCAGTCAAACGAATTAAGCGTCTGACTTTGCTTATCTCCAATCAGCTGGATAAGGCGGCGGTTTGAATCAAACAAGGTTGATATTTCTGACGCACCAGTAGAACCAGAGTTGTCAGCGGTAATTTTTGCTATACTCTGCTGCTGTTCGCGGTCTGTAGTCTGAACCTGCGCGTATACTTCAGAAAGCCGCAGTGCCCCCTCACACAAGTTTTTGGCATAAGCGCACAGTGAATAATACGGCTGATATGGATTTTCAAGTACATGAGAAAGCTGAGAAATTGAATTAACCTCGGAGAGTGATGAGAACTCGGTGAGTTTATAAATATCCAGAACTCGAGTTTCAAGACCTGCATAGCGCCCTACTTCATTTACGAGATTTGTATTAACCGCGTTCTGAAAGCCGCTGTACTTTTTTACCAGAACTGCATAGACTGCATCATTCATTCTTCCTGCAGCATCATTCCATTGGGTGTCTATAGCACCAAGAATTCCTGAATCAGGAATGGACTCAATTCCAAATACAAAACGGAACATAAAAGGCAGGAAGGAAGCATCTGTCAGGTCAGAATTGAGTTTCTGAATCTCAGCAAACTGGGTCTGCAAATCGTTTCCAACTTTTATGATTCCATTGCGCAGTGTATTGTAATTCTTAAAACTGGCTTCTACATCAGAAAATCTATTCAATGCCTGATCATACTGTTCAGCTTTTACCGCTTTTATAAAATCATTTACTGCATTATTAAAGCGTGTCAGATAATTCTTTTCTTCAAATTCAGCTATTCTCTGATCCAGTTCTGCAAGTGTATTATTAACAGCCTGAATTATCTCTGGATTATTTTCCTGAGTTTCATAAAAATCATCTTTGTAGAGCCAGAAACCTTCTTTTGCCTTTTCTATTGCAGCAATATATTCACCTTTATGAGAAAGTTCCGCTGTAGCATTTTGAATTTCAAGGAACTGAGCCCTGAAGTAATTGAACTCCGCTGATTTTTTTAAGTCTGCAATAAATTTGAGATTCTGGTCTGAAGGATGCTTTTCGAATTTTTCGAGCTGAGCAGTAATTTCATAAATCTCTTTATTGTTTCCCGGGTCTGTCTGAATCAAATTGATAAGACGTTCTGCAAGAATTGAATACTGATTTCTTGCATTCATAATTCGTTTTATACGGGTTTGAGCGTTATCAAACTTTTCCGGATTTTTTTCGATGTAAATATTCAACTGTCGCAAAGCTTCATCATACTCGGTACGACGAATGAGTTTGTCAATTTCAAAAAGGGACAGGTCTTCCTTTTCCTGTGCATAAAGAGCCGGGCCACTGCATAAGCCGCCGCCACAGAAAATCGCGAGAAAAACCAATACTGCTCGAATAAGGACAGTTTTCCTTTTCATCATTATTATTAATATTATATTTTATTTTCGGCAAATAAGATATTATACTTATAGAAAAGAATCAAATTTCCGAAAAAGAAATGAGGTTATGACGAATAAGAGGCAAATAAGCCAGACCTTAGCATTTTTATTTTTTCTCACTCTATTTGGCACAGGGCCGCGTATTGCAAAGGCTAATGCGACTCCACTCTCTAATGCTGAAACTGTGCTTGGTGATATTTTTTCTTATATGACCGATTCCAACGAAGGTACTACTACTTTCCGTTCACTTCTTATTCCTTTTGGAGGTAGAACCGAAAGTCTTGGCAATGCCTATACAGGTCTTTGTGATGATATCAGCTATCTGCGTTTCAATCCTGCGGCAGGAGCCATTCAAAAAGAAACTCAAGTCGCTCTTTTTCATAATTCCTGGATTGCAGATTCAAAGTTAGAAAGTCTTGCCTTTACTACCCGCTTTAAGAACATTCCACATTTAAGTACCGGCGGTTATATTTCGTGCTTTTACCTGCCATTTACAGAATATAATTTCTTTGGAGACCGTGTTGCAGGAAGCTACTATACAGAAAGCATAGCCGCTCTTAATGTTTCCTACAATCTTTTGGCAGGATATGATTTTAAGGGGCTGGCATTAGGTGCAACTATAAAAGCAGGCTGGCGAGGAATGCCAGATTACACAGATAACGATACTGGAGCAATTATTTCTGGTTCAGGTCTGGCTCAAAGCGGACTTGCCATTATGGCAGATGCCGGATTTATGCTTCAGTTTAATTTTTTGAAATTTTATTCTTCACGTGATCCGAATGTACGCATTGGTGTTTCTGCACAGAATCTTGGAGTTTCACTTACAGGCTTTGGAGACCAGGTTAAACTTGATGATCCTCTTCCAACAACAGCAAGCGCTGGTATTTCAGTACGATTTATAAAGCCTATTGCCCTTTCTGTTGATTTTGTTCAGCCACTCAATCTTATGGATATGGGCACATATCTTATGCCAAGCTTTAATACCGGAGTTTCAGTCCAATTCGCATCGTTTATTTCACTGCTGGCAGGTTTTTCTCTTAAGGGAGCAAATCCACGCATAAGCACTGGCTTTGAATTTGAAGTTGCTAAAATCCGCTTAAATCTTAATTACACTCTCGACCTGGCCTCTTCCCTTGCTCCAGTAAACAGAATCAGTCTTTCTGCAAAGCTTTTACTTGGTGATAAAGGTCGCAGCATAATTGATGCTAAGGTTGATGAATATTATCAGCTGGGCTTGAAATATTATGCCGACGCAAAATGGGAAGATGCAATTGTCGTTTGGGAAGAAGCTTTAAGACTAAACAAGCGCTTTGACCCTGCAATTCAGGGAATTCAAAGCGCCCGCTATCAAATCGAAATGTTCCGAATGATTAAAGAAAGTCTCATGCTCGATTAGACTTTCTTAATCACCTTATCGTTTCTTTGTAAAGATTCTGTAGTTCATCCAAGGGAAGATAGAATCCTTTGCCTCAAGTTTTGTGAGCCATTCTGTACTTACTGTATTTGAACCAAGAGAATCAAAAACAGAAGTAAATGCAGCAATTGATTCCTTAAAGCGTTTTTCTGCAAACTGAGGGAACTCACTGCGGTTAATCTTTCTTGCAAGATTTGAATTCTGAGCAAGCATAAGTTCCTTAGCACCAAGATTCAAAAGACGAGTCTTAAGACCTGTATCCATTGGGAAGCGGCCTGCAAGGTCAATCATACGCTCACAGCTCTTTCTTACATATCTCATCATCCAGCAGTTTTTGCTAGAAAGAAGGTTTTCACCATAGCCCTGTCCGATTCCGGCAGAAAAATAAGGTTCAACTTTTTCAAGGTTATACTGTTCATCACACATTCTGTCGCAAGAAAGAAGTGAAAGACCAGCATCTGCAGCTTTTCTGATAACTTCTTCGAGCCACCAGATTGATTCACTCCAGGTAAATCTGAATTTTGAAATATCGAGTGTACAGATTTCTGTAACGAAATTATATTTTGGCAGAAGTTCAGCCGCTTTATTAAGAGTATTAAGACGTTTTTCTACAAATGCTTCTGCATCTTTTTGAGCCTGATTACGTGCACATTCTTCGCTATAAAGATGGCCGGAATCCTTAAAACAACGGTTCCAGTATTTGAATCCTGTTGAATAACGGATTCCATCTTTATCCATCAACGGAGAAAGCTTTTCCATAGGAAGCTCATAACCAATATCGCGGTTCGTATTTCTGTAACATTCTGAATAGATGATTCCATTTTCACCAAAAAGTTCAGAATCAATTACACGGTTGCGTGCAAAAATAACCAGGGAATTTTCAGTTCTAGACGGATAAAAGATTCCAGCTTCAGGTACGTTTTCTGCAAACAAAATGCTGCGCGAATCCAGAATGGTATAGGTATAACCGTAAGCGCGAATCAGCTTTTCGATTCCTGGAGTATAGCCCATTTCTGGCAGCCAGAAGCCTTCCGGCATAATTCCAAAATACTGTCTGTATGCATGAAGTCCGCATTCAATCTGCGCAGAAATAATTTCCTTTAAGTCTGCATAATGAGGCATAAAGATATCGGTGCCACAAGTTCCGAGCAACTCGATATATCCTTTTGTCATATATTCTGCAAAAACAGGAATAAGATTTTTATTATATTTTTCTACAAAATCAGCTTTACGCTTTTTGTTGGTTTCAATTGTTTTAGTTATGATTGCGCAGATTTCCGGGTTTTCTTTGTTTCTTCTAAGCTCAGCTTTACCAAGATCGTTGCGCTTATCAAGCCATTTAAGATATTCATCCTGAAGTACAGAATCCGAAAGCATATTGCACAATACCGGTGGAAGCACAAGTGCAAAACGGTATTTTACGTTGTCTGCTTCAAGTTTTTCTATCATTTCAAGAAGTGGAATATATACATTTGAAATTGCTTCGTAAAAGCTGTTCAGCACAGGAGCGTTATCTTTTATATCTTCCTCGCTGTGTCGTATAAAATCCTGACTGGCTTTAATAACTAAACTCAAAATTTTCTGCATAATCTATACCCTGCTCCAATCATGAAAAAGAATGTCTGTGATTTTTGTACTGTTCTGTAATTATTTCCTTCATTCCCGAAAGCTCAATCACAGGCGAAAATTCTACATCGCGACCAGGCTGCAAATCATTAACTAGAGATGAACCTTGTGGAATTGAGATAACAGGAGAAAAAGCAAGAACTTCAGTAGTTCCTGCCGAAACACTAATCAACTCAACTTTTATATATTTTTTTCCTTTTGGTATAAGG
This sequence comes from uncultured Spirochaetaceae bacterium, assembly GCA_902789325.1. Classification (GTDB taxonomy): domain Bacteria; phylum Spirochaetota; class Spirochaetia; order Treponematales; family Treponemataceae; genus Treponema_D. Next base: position 9,406 of record CADANN010000033.1, on the reverse strand, counting down.
ATATATTGTTCCTGACTTTGACTTGATGTCTGAACCTCGAAGGCTTCTTCTGGTTTTAAATCTTTAGGATCTGTAAGAGAACAGATTCTTAATCTTAAACTGCAAGATGGATCTTCAGAAATCTTAGCTGAATCATTGCTGTTAAGATTCCAGAATACAAAAAGCCATGCTGGATTACGAAGCACGCACGAAACCTGGGTTTCGTTAAAGTTTCCACTGAAAACAAGAGGCTGCTGCTCATCTGTATCAGAGGCAATTACCATTTCATCTTCTTTACTGTTTGATTCTTCTGCAAGTTCAAGAAGTTCTGCAATAAGAAAGCGTCTGTCCAGATCTTCTGGCACATCGACACCATATTCATCTGCAAGCTGCACAAGGTCGGAAAATGAAAGTTTTTCTAGCGAAGCACGATTTATAGGTTCTTCATTCATAATTACAACATAATCTAAAAAAAATTGATTAGTGTCAATCATTTTAATGCCCCATTTCTTTTTTTTATAAAAATACTAAAGTCGGTAACACTATAACCGATAATAATAGTGTTGGTGATAATATCGGGTGGGTAAAGACATCCAGACATCTGATAATTAACTCCTATGTTTGCTTTAAAAAGATGAAAAGTGTGTGAGACTTTTCATCTTTTTTTTGTTTAAATTACCTGAATATCCTCATTTTTACCTAATCAACCTAAATAACTATAGATTTCTCAAGTATATGCCGATATAATAAAAGGGTATTTATCGAAAAATGGAAAACATTAGCGTCGATTCGCTGAGAGCAGGAAACTCCTTTAGCAGCGATCTTATGGTAGACAGTACTTTTCTCATCCTTCCAAAATCTGCAGAAGTAACAGAGGGTTTGATTAAGGCTCTTAAGCAATGGGGATTTGATGAAATTCTTGCAGACGGACAGATTAACCGTGGCGGAGACATTGGAATTACATCTTTGGATGATGAAGAAAGTAACGACGATAATGCTCAAAAAGAAAAAATTGGCGAAAGCGTAAAGAAAGCAATTGAAAGTTCTAAACATTCTGCTGTAGGAAACAGCGATCAGGCACGAATTGAACTTGTTCACTCAGTTTATGAAGAATACATGAATTACATTGAGTCTGTATTTACTCACTACGCTACCCACAAAGAAATTGATAAAGAAGAACTCTCTGAAACAGTCCAGGAACTTTGTATTTTTATTAAAGACCACAGACGCTATATTCTTCGCGTAAATGCAACAATCCAGGCAGACAAAAGAAACTTCCTGATTATTCATACAATGCGTACAACCGTACTTGCTATTGCAATCGGTTTCCAGCTGCATCTGCCACTTTCAAAAATGATTGAGCTTGGTGTTACCTGTATTCTTCATGAAATTGGTATGCTCCGTTTGCCTCCACAGCTTTACATGTCATCACGAAAGCTTTCTGTACGCGAAAAGGCTCAGATTTCCAAGCACACCTTACTTGGCTATTCTATTATCAAGGATTTAAGTTTCGGACTTCCAATTCAGCTTGGTGTTCTTGAACATCATGAAAAGGAAAATGGAACTGGTTATCCACGCCGTCTTACAGGAGAAAAGATTTCTGCCAATGCAAAGGTTATTGCAGTTGCATGTACTTACGAAGCAATTTCTTCTCCACGAAGCTATAAAGATGAAAAATCAACCTTTGATGCTCTTCTTGAACTTTTACAGAACCGTGAGCATGCATACGACGCTTCTGTAATTAAGGCACTTCTTTATACAGTTTCACTCTACCCTATTGGAACTTATGTATATCTTTCAAACAGAAAAGTTGCCGAAGTTATTGATACAAATCCTGATAATCCAAAATTACCGGTAGTACAGCTTCTTACAGAACGTGAACCAGACGGTTCTTTCAAAACCTATCAGATTGGTGAAAATAATATTAATATTCTTCGTATTCTCAATAAGCAGGAAAAAGAAGACATTAAAAAGATTATCAGTCAGAAATTTAATTCAGAAGAAAAACGCGAAAATACAATCGTTGTTACACCAAAACAACCGGTTGCTTCATCTGCACCAGTTCAGAATCCAGTTGCTCCTGCGCAGCCAAAACCTGTAAAGGAAGAACCTGTTGCAGAAACTTCAGCAGCAGATGGCACTGAAGATGTAGATATAAGCATATTTGGTTAATTAATACAAATTAAATTGACATATACAAAAAATACCCTCTGCCAACGGGAATGATGTTGTCAGAGGGTATTTTCGTATATGTCATATCAGTCTGTTAATTAAAAAACATACGGATTTTATCTACATCTTCATGAAATTTATCGTCGATTACTGGTGGATGTTCGTTGAAGTATAGGATTTGATTTAATTCGTCTTGATTTTTTACGCCCCAGATTGGAGTTACATTTTCGTATTGATGAAGGAAACCGAATGCAAGCGGAATATTTTCTATTACCCCACCACACAAAGGCTGCATTGCAATAAAACCTACATCATGTTCTTCACAGAGTTTTACAAGTTCAATTGTTTCGTCTCCGCTAATCATACTGAATGGGAACTGTAAGGTTTCATAACAATCTGAAAGAACTGCTTTTTTTGCAGTTTCAAAATTTGTAGTTACAATACCGATATGACTGGCCATTTTCTGTTTTTTAAAATCTGCCAGTGTATCATAAATTTTATCTGCCCCTCCCGGTAAAGGGAGGAACTTTTCTGTTTCAAGCTGATACAAGTCTACAGTATCACAATGAAGAGTCATAAGACTTGTATCCATATCGCGCTTGATTTCATCAGAAGTTTTAGCAGCAGTTGTTGTAGAAAGGAATACGTTTCGACGGATATCATACAAAGCATCTCCCAAAAGCTTTTCACTGTCAGGAGTTTTGCGAGATGTATCAAACAGATTTATTCCAGACTCGTATGCTTTGCGAACAAGAAGAGCAACACTTTCGTCACCACCAGCTTCGGTAAGCTTCATGGCACCAAAAGCTACGCGAGAAATTAATAAATCTGTTTTTCCTAAACGTACATATTCCATCGTATACCCCAAAAATCGCCTTGCTCCCGTGGTAAATTGCATATCGCCAACGGGATGATGTTGTCGATATACATTTCCCACTCCGCAATGCGATTTTTAATTATCCGCGTACAACAGGCTTATACTGCTTTATTGCTTTCTGGATAAAGAAAACGAGGTCGTCGAGAGCAACGCGTTCCTGCTCCATGCTGTCGCGGTAACGTACTGTTACTGTGTTGTAAAGTTCGTTTGCAGAACCGTCTTCTTTCTTTTCGTTGATTGTGTCGTAGTCTACTGTTACGCAGAATGGAGTACCAACTTCATCCTGGCGGCGATAGCGCTTACCTACTGTTCCGCTTACATCGTAATCAGTAACAAAGTCTTCCTTCAACAAGTGCTGGATTTCCTTTGCTTTTTCTGCAAGACCGTCTTTCTTCATCAAAGGAAGAACAGCTACAGTTACAGGAGCCAGCTTTGGATGGAGGTGAAGTACAGTTCTGTAATCTTCTGGCTGTCCTTCAGCAGCAACATTCTGCTCTTCGTATGCTTCACAAAGGAACATAAGGAAGTTGCGGTTCAAACCTGCAGAAGTTTCAATTACATAAGGAATGTATTTCTTGTTTCCATCTTCCTGATCGATATAAGACATATCTTTCTTTGAATATGTCTGGTGCTGAGAAAGGTCAAAGTCTGTACGGCTGTGAATACCTTCAATCTCTTCAAATCCGATTGGGAAGTTGTATGTAATATCGTATGCGTCTTTTGCATAGTGAGCGAGCTTGTCGTGGTGGTGCCACTTAAGCTGATTTTCTGGAATACCGTATTTGAGGTAGAACTGCCAGCGGTCTTTTCTCCAGCGGTCAAATGTCTCATCTTCTGTTCCTGGTTTACAGAAGTACTCCATTTCCATCTGCTCGAATTCGCAGGTACGGAAAATGAAGTTCTTAAAGATGATTTCGTTACGGAAAGATTTACCAACCTGAGCAACACCAAAAGGTACCTTCATACGGCTAGACTGAACGATGTTCTTAAAGTCTGTGAAGATACCCTGACATGTTTCAGGACGGAGATAAATCAAATGGCTGTCATCTGCAATTGGTCCCTGATATGTTTTGAACATAAGGTTGAACTCGCGAACTGCAGTATATTTGCGGTTTTTGCTTCCACATGTAGGACAGTTGATATTTGCATCAATGAAAGTTTTCATTTCATCGTGAGTCATTGTATCAACTGGTTTTCCAGGATTGATTTCTGGATTAGCAGCAATGAAGTCTTCAATAAGCTTATCTGCGCGGTGACGTGCATTACATTCAATACAGTCAACCATAGGGTCAGAGAAGTGATCAACGTGACCAGAAGCCTTCCAAGTTGTATGATGCTGGAAGATAGCAGAATCAAGACCAACTACATCATCGTGAAGCTGAGTCATGTAGTGCCACCATTCATTCTGAATATTTCTTTTGAATTCTACACCGAGAGGACCGTAGTCCCAGGCACCAGCCTGTCCACCATAAATTTCAGAAGCCTGATATACAAAGCCTCGTCTCTTACACAAGCTGATGATTTTGTCCAATGTACATGCGTGTACATCTTTTGTGTTTTCTGTTTTTGCCATTTATATCTCCTTACGACTCTGGCGTGGGCCGTTTTTGATTTTTTCGCGGAACATGCACAGGGAATGAGCCGAACCGCATTTTTTGTTGTAACTGTGAGATTATCACAAAAAGACTTTGTTTGCAAATGTAATCTATTCTGCAGTTTTTTCTGCAGTTTTTTCTGTTTCGTCTACTTCCTCTGCCTCTTCAATTTCTTCAACTTCATCCACCGCTTCATCAGTCTGTGTATCTTTTTCTTCAGATGAAACCGCTTTACCAAGATAATCATCAATATCCGGCGGATTAGCATAAATCAAATTGTCCAAGCGTTTTTCCATATGCTCAAAAATGAAATTCTTTATTACTTTTCTGTCATCTGGACCTACCTGCTTCAGAAAGAGCAGCATTGCAAAGTAATTATTATTATCAAAAGACTTTACATCAAAAACTATAGAAGGAGTAGCAATAGAACGCCTTCCCAAGGTAATGGAAAAACTTGGAACAATCATTTTCTTTGCAAGGACTGTCCCGTAGCTTTTTGGAAAAATACAGGTAAAACCTACAGAAGAAATATTTGCTATGGAAACCTGAAGCAGCTGTGTTTGAGTTGCAAAATAACCATTTATTGAAATACTGTCATTACAATCAAGTCGTAAGTATTTTCTCTTTCCTTTTGCACCGTTCAATTCAAGAATTCCAATTACAGTTTTTATTAATTCGGCACCCTTTATTTCATTGAGCATTAAAAATCCGCCGGGCAGAGAAAGATTCATCATAAACTTTTCTCTTTTTTGCTGAGGAATCATTGCAGACATCAGACCTACAAAGATAGTTTTTAACTTTTCGTCCTGCTGGAAAGAAAGAATATAATTAAACCATCCGTCATAGCTCATTTCATCATCAATAAAAATGAAACAAAGAGCATCAGGAAACAATCTTAAGGCATTCTTGGTGTATTTATAATCTTTTATGATATAAGCTTCATATTCATGAAGTTTTAATTCTGGCTGCAGATAATTTTCAACATATAAAGGAGGATTTACAAAGAAAACCTTTCGCCCGATAATCGGGTTTTCACAGCGAGGGGCAAGGGGAATCTGAATGGCTGGTTTAGCAGTAACCTCTTGTTCAGCAGCAGCTTTTTCTTCAGCCTTATCTTGCATTTCCTGAACTTCAAGATTTTTCTTTTCTTCTATTTTTTCTTCTATTTTTTCTTCTTTCTTTTCTTCTTTAACTTCAGCATCACTCATATCTATTTTTCATCCTATTATGTTCAATTTTTTCTGTCTTTCTTCAGGACATTTTTCAAAAAACTCTTTTATAGTATTACGAAGTTCTTCATTACCTTTGCCAGCAGCATTTATAAACTGAGTCTGTGCATAGTGTGAAAAAGCAAAATTCATGCAGAAGTAAGTATAAAACCGCTGAAGCCTTGTTTTCCAGAATTCCTGAGGCTGATATTCTTCTATTAAATCAATATATTCCAGACAAAGCTCTTCCATATTAACAGATTTTCCGGTCAATTTACAATTGGAAGAATCATTGAATTCCTGAAAAATCCACGGCTTTTGAACAGCCGCCCGCGAAATCATAACTCCCGCAACATCAGGACAGGCCGTCTTCGCGAAATCAAAAGAAGCCTTATCCTTTACATTTCCATTTAAATAAACCGGCACCTTTCCATTATAGCGTTCTGCCAGCTGCTGACAATATTTGTAGCGGGGAGGACGGGAAAGCTTTTCTTTTTTCGTACGCGGATGAAGAGTTAAAAGCTCTACCCCCTCGCCCACCAGCATATCGCAAAAATCAAAAAAGCCCTGCTCTGTAAAATCTTCATCTCCAAGGCGGAGTTTTACACTTAGACGTTTATCTGATGGAACAACAGAACGGACAGCCTTAATCATTTCTTCTGTTTCTGCACGATCCTTTGTCATCCAGCCAATTCCTGCTCCTGTTTTATAAATATCTGGAGCAGAACAGCCCATATTTACATCAAGGCCAATCCCTGGAAGCTCAACAAGTTTTTTAGCTGCTTCTTTCATGCGGGGGGCATCACTTCCTGTAAGCTGCCACACAATTTTTTCTGGACACGGAACAGGATCTATATAATATTTTTCGAAAGGGCCAAAATTTAGAAGACTTCCGGCATTAATCATTTCTGTAAAATATTCATCACAGCCGCCAAAACGCTCCACAAGAATTCGAAAGGCCGGATGAGAAATTGTAGCCATTGGTCCGCAAATCAATTTCATATAAATGCCACCTGTCATAAAGCAATTTACTTATTATATCAGAATTTCTTTGAAATATCCTGTATTTAGTATTATCATTATAGGGCAAATAGAATAAAAAATTGGAGATACAAAAACTATGTTTGAACGAAAAAAGTACAAGAGCTTTGCGAAAACACAGCTCTCCGGCCGTTGGGGAATTCCCATCCTTGTTACAGTCTTCGTAATCATAATCACAAGAATATTTTCACTTCCTGATATTCTTCAACTATCAAATAACGGCTACTTTTCAGCTATTCTTGCAGGCAACTTTTACGATGCTTTTAGAATATCATCTGAATCAGAAACTTCCTTAGTTACAACAATAATTCAACTCATAGTAGGAGCTATTCTTGAGATGGCTTCAATAAATGTATATCTAAAGATGTCCCGCTCACCAGAACCTGTTAGTTTTGCAGAATTTCTTGAAGGCTTTAATAACTGGGCACGGGCAGTTCTTGCAATTTTGTGGCAGGTGCTCTGGATTTTCCTCTGGATGTTTCTTTTTATTATTCCGGGAATCGTAAAGGCTTTTGCTTACTCACAAATGTTCTATATATTAGCAGAATTTAAAGATGTTTCTGTAACAAAAGCCATGCGCATCAGTATAGAGATTACAAAAGGGAGAAAATGGGATTTATTTGTAATGTATCTTAGTTTCCTTGGATGGGATATTCTTTCCTTATTAACTTGTGGAATTCTGGAATTATGGCTTGCTCCATACAAAAATATGACTTACACAAATGCTTATCATGCACTTATGAAAGAAGCGCTTGAATCAGGCAGAATCAGACCGGAGGATTTAACAGAATGAAAAAAACAACAAAATCTGGACTTATAGTTTTAATCCTGCTTATTCTGGCAATTGTCGGATATACTGTATATACAATCCGTGGGATGGATTCTGGCACCACTACTTCAATTGCGTCAACAGAAACTTATCGTGTTGCAGAAGATTCAAAAACATATGATCCAACTGCCGCTAAAGGTTATAAGAACGAATTTATAGCTGCAGTTTATATTGAAGGAACTATTTCTTCTGCTAATAACAACTACAATCAGAAGTGGCTTTTATCTACCATTCATTCTCTTAAGAAAAATGAAAAAAATGCGGGTATTGCAGTTTTCATAAACTCACCAGGTGGAGCAGTTTATCAGGCTGATGAAGTTTATCTTGCACTTCAGGATTACAAAACTACAGGTCGTCCAGTTTATATTTATCAGGGACCAATGGCAGCTTCAGGCGGTTATTATATTTCCTGCGCAGGAAATAAGATTTATGCAAACCGCAATACCCTCACCGGCTGTATTGGTGTTATTATGGGCTCTTCTTATGATCTTACAGGCCTCTTTGAAAAGATTGGAATAAAATCTGAAACTATTCATTCCGGCAAAAATAAAAATATGTTCAATTATAATGAACCAGTTACAGATGAACAGAGAGCTATTATGCAGGCTATGTGCGATGAATGCTATGACCAGTTTGTTTCTATTGTAGCAAAGAATCGCAGCATTCAGTACTTTACCTGCCGTGACCTTTCAGATGGAAGACTTTACACTGCAAAACAGGCTCTTGATTTGCGTCTTATTGATGCAATTGATTCCTGGGAAAACATGCTTAAAGATCTTGCAGAAAATGAACTCCAGAAACCTGGAATTAAAGTAAAAACTTTCAAATATGAAAAAAAGCAATCTGTTTACGACATGCTTACAGGCAAAGCTCTTGAACTTGAAAATGCAAAGGCAGCCGCTCAGCTTGGAGTGCCTGCAGAAGTAATGAAGTCTATCAACGATGCAGACAGATTTACTCCAATGTATCTGGCTCCTGTAGACTAACGTTCAATCAAATAAAGGCCAGCCTTCTTACCGTTTACAAGTGTATGAAGGCTGTTTTTTATTTTAAAGCCATTTTCAACAGCAGTCTTTTCAAGTTCTTCTTTTCGTGCTGAAAGAATTACCATGCGGCCATCAGGGGCAAGCAAGCGATCAAATGATTTGAACATTCTGGAATAAAAATCATTGATATCACCAATATCTTCATAGTAGCCCCAAGGCGGATCAGTAATAACAAGGCTGATTGATTTATCTTCTATATAATTCAATGACATAGCATCGGCAACCTGACATTCAATCAAACCTTCTGGTGCCTGAGAAATTTGTTTACGAGCTTTTGTTAGTTCTACTCGTTCACTTTCAATATCGCTGATATATAGTTTTTTGAAGCGGAACTTTTTAGCAAGCTGAGTTGGAATTGAGCCATAACCGCAGAAAGGTTCAAGAATTGTATCATCAGATTTGATATCAGCAAAACAACAGATAAAGTAAGCAATTTCCGGACGGAGCTCACCTTTATTCAGATTTTTTTCTGTAAACTCACGTTTAGAAATAAGTTCGCCACAAAAAGCAAAACCTTCGCGACGAATTGAAAACCATACTTCGTTTGTTGGAGAAAGACGATCGAGTTTTAATTTTGAATTTGCAAGAACGTAATCTTCGGCACGACGGGCAAGATTTTTATCAACTTTTGCAAACTGATTTTCGTTTTGAAAGCGGAT
>CADANN010000032.1 GCA_902789325.1 uncultured Spirochaetaceae bacterium | reverse complement strand
AGAAGAAACTGGGCTTGAAGTAATTCCTGAAAGTATTTCAGAAGCAGGTCTTGTTCACCGCGTAATGCAGTCGGAAATGTTTCCTAAAACAATTTTCATTCAGGATTCTTTTCATTATTTTTGCAAAGTCAAAACCGATGCAGACGGCAAGCTGATTATCAAAAATCAGAAGCTTGATGATTATGAAAAAGATGATGGCTTTGAACTCAGGATTGTGACAATTGATGAAGCAATCCAGACTAACCTGCGTTTTAAATCTGATAATTCTGCAAAGCTGGATATGATTGCACGGGAAACTCTCGTAATGGAAAAACTTTGCGGTATGGACGAAAATCTTCCAAGAGCTTTTGCGGAGACTCTGCTGGAAAAATGCGTTGCGAAAAATCCGGGTCCGTGGCGCGAACACTCTTATGCGGTGGCTCAGGCGGCGGAGAAAATTGCGCGGGCAGTAAATGAAAATGCCGCGACTCTCGGCAACTCAACTCCCCAGCTCAATCCTGACTTTGCTTACACCTGCGGGCTTCTCCACGACATTGGCCGCCAGATGGGCTACACTTACATGGCTCACGTTTACGATGGCTATCACTTTTTGAAAAACCTTGGCTACGACCAGCTTGCAAAAATCTGCCTCACCCATTCTTTTAATCTTCATATAATTGATGACTACATCGGAAAAATCGACATAACTGATGCACAATACGAAGAACTCAAAAATCTCCTTGCCGCCACCGAATACGACGATTACGACCGCCTGATCCAACTGCTTGATTCAACCTGCGGCGCTGACGGAACAAAAAACATGGAAGCGCGTATGAACGACGTAAAGCAGCGCTACGGCTACTACCCTGAAGGCAAATGGAACAAAAACTTTGAACTCAAGGAATATTTTGAAAAGCTGATGGGCCGGGAGTTTTATGAGGTTATAAAATAGATGCCCAGGTCAAGCCCGAACATGACAAATACACTCATGCCCGAGCATCCATTTTTTTACAGAGCTTCGTTAATCTTTTTTGTCTGCTTTTTGAAGTAGAGCATAAAGCCTACCCACATAATCACATAAATCACAATAAAGATTACAAACCAGATTACTATACTTTTTGCCGTGTGTGGGAACCATCCGCAAACAAAACCAGCAATAAACATGACCACAGAAGTAATTACAAAATGAAGAACAGTCTGCGCAGTTATGCTCCAGCTATCAATTTCGAAAATCAGTGTTGTTGTAGCAAAACTTATTCCAATTATTCCAGTAAGAAAATACTGGATGATTACAGCCGCCATCTGTGAGCTTGCATGCTGCACAAGATAAGCTGAAACTGGATAAAAGTTTCCATTTCCACCAGCAAGTGATTCCAGAATCAGAATTGTCTGACCAATAAAAACTCCATATACAAATCCCATTATTGCTCTTTTGATAAATTCTTTCATAGTTTTTCTCCTTCATTAGTGGCGCTTAAGATTAAGCAACTCGCCTTTGATTTTATTCATATATCTTCTTGAAACTATTGCATCTTTCCCGTTAGTAAAATTAACACGTACAATTCCTGTCAATGACATATCGAGTTTTGTTACCTTTGAAAAGTTTGCAATATCCGTATTTGAAATCCTTATGAATTCTGTCCAGCCACAATTCTGCGCAAGTTCTTCAAACTCATAAAGCCGCAACTTCAAAAGCAAAGTTTCTTTTTCAGTTTCCAGATAGACTTTTTTATCCATACTGTAAATTCTGAAAATCTCACTCTGCTTCACCTGGATGCAATAATCCCCATCCCAGCCAGTAAGCATTGTAGAATGACCTGTTTCATCCATACGGCTGATTTTTTCTGCTATGGCTTTAATACCATCAGTTTCTACTTCTGTATGAATTACACAGTAAGGTTTATCGCATTTTTCAATTTTGATTTGTGTTAGCAAAATTTTCTCCTGATAATAGTTTTTGAATTAACTGAACAATCAGTTTCTATTGTAAAAACTGACGTAGTTTTTGAATAGTCATCTATATCTCTTTTCACCTCCTTATGCACGCAGTATATTACGAGCTGATTGGCTTGTGACATTTTTAACGATAAGTGGCAATTTCTTGTGATAAGTGGTAAAAAAGGAAAAATATAGCTTCGAATTTTCGGTAAATTTCTAATCAATTTTATATATTTTGTGTTATAATGGGTGCAATATGAAGAAGAGATTGACGGGCGTGGCGGTTCCGCTTGGTGCCCTTTATACTAAAGATAATTCGGTGATTGGTGAGTTTGGCGATCTTAAGCCCTTCGCTGATTTTTGCAAGGCGGCTGGAATTTCTATTATTCAGCTTTTGCCGGTGAATGATACTGGAACTCAGAGTTCACCTTACAGCGGGCTTTCGGCTTTTGCGCTGCATCCTATTTATATCCGCATCAACGAGGTGCCAGGTTTTGAGGCGCTTTATAAGAACGATGAAAAGTTCAAAAAGGCGTATGATGATTTTATCAAGAGCCAGAAGTATGCGTTGCGCTACAATTACGACGCAATTTTAAATGGTAAAAACACCCTTCTCAAGATGATTTATGATTCAACTGATGAAGGCAAAACCGGCGAAACCAGCGCTGAGCTTTCAAAGTGGATTAAGGCTAATTCCTGGGTAAAGGATTACGCGGTTTATAAAAATCTCAAATGGAATTACATGCAGGCAAGCTGGAAAAGCTGGCTCTATTCTGACAAGTATAAGACAAAGGAAGAAATTACTTCCCTATGGAATAAAAAAGCCTTTAAGAAGGAACATCTTTTTTATGCATGGTGCCAGATGGTTGCAGATGAACAATTTAAGGATGCTGTTGCCTATGTACACGAAGCCGGACTCCTTCTCAAGGGCGACATGCCTATTTTGATGAATGAGGACTCTGCCGACGCCTGGGCTTACCCGGAAGTTTTCAATCAGGATTTGCGCGCTGGTGCTCCTGCTGATGGGGATAATCCTTGCGGACAGAACTGGGGCTTCCCTACTTATAACTGGAAAAACCTGAAAGATAATGATTACGGCTGGTGGAAAGACCGCCTTAAGAATGCTTCAAAATATTATGATGCTTACCGCCTCGACCATATTCTTGGCTTCTTCCGCATCTGGGCTATTCCAGAAGCTGATTTGAATGCGCTCAACGGACACACAGAGCCTTATGCATTTATTAAGAAAACAGAGCTTTACGAACTTGGATTTGATGATGACAGAATCCGCTGGCTCAGTGAACCTCATATTCCAACAAGTGCAATTGAAGACATTACCTGGAACCACGACAAGGCACATCAGATTCTTGCGATTTTCTGCGACAAGATTGATGGCGAAGAGCTGTGGAGATTTTCACCAAAGATTAAGGGCTCAAAAGAGATTGAAGCTGCTGATTTGAGCGAACTCTGCGCAACCGATGCAATCGACCGTGTAAAAAAGGTGCTCGAAGATTATTGGAGCAACCGCACACTGATTGAAATTGCGAAAAATAAATATGTTCCGCTCTGGACTTATGGTCAGTCAACTTCGTGGGGCAGCTTGAATGAAAAAGAAAAGGAAGCCCTCACTGAATGCTTTGAAGATTTGAACAAGAAAAATGAAAAACTCTGGAAAAAGCAGGCCGATGAAATTTTTGCAGCAATCACAAAGGCTGTAAAGATGATTCCGTGCGGCGAAGATCTTGGTGTAAATATTGAGTGTGTTCCAAAGACAATGGATGCTCACAAAATACTTGGTCTGCGAGTTGTACGCTGGTGCCGTGAATGGAGCGAAAAAGGTCAGCCATTTGTTCCATTTGCTGATTATACGCCTCTCTCTGTTACCACAACATCAGTGCATGACTCGAGCACTTTGCGCCAGTGGTGGGATGATGAAAAAGAAAGCGTAAAAGCATTTGTAGTGGCAAATCCTGAAAGTTTCGGAATCGAAACTGGCGCTGAAGACGGTCCCTTGTTCACAGCTCCAAAAGAAGAAATCGAAAAGAAGGCCGAATCTGTGGCAAAGGAATCATTTACTCCAGAAGTTGCAGAAAAGCTTCTCGAGACATCCGCAACATCAGCAAGCCAGTGGTTCATTCCGCCACTCCAGGACTTATTGTATATGGATAAAAACTTGTGGCTGGAAAAATCAGCAGACGAGCGAATCAACGTGCCGGGAACAGTAACCGAGTTCAACTGGACCTACAGATTACCTTGCACACTCGAAGAACTCAGCAAAAACACAGAACTGATTGAAAAGATTAAGACTGTTGCTGAGCGTTAGGAGCTGCCATTGAATCTGGGGAAACTTCATGTACCCAGTATTCATGGCAATCCGGAGTGCGGTCAATCAAAAATGCATCGTACAATTCACGGCGCAAAAGAGAATGATCTCCAAAGGAATGCCAGCGCTTTAGAACCATATTTACTTCGAGCTCAGAATATCTTTTCCCTTTTTCAAACTTAGTAATAAGATACTCAAGTACAGCACGCTTTTCTTCCTTTTTCTTTGGCCAGCGGATAATAATACCATCTGCATTTTTGATTGATTTTAAAATCTCTTCACTTTCTGAAATATTCATATTTTTTCCTAAAATTATTTAACCTTATGACCTGAAGCTGCTTCAAAATTATATTTTACAATTCCTAAATCCAGCTGAGTCATTGGTCCACGTTTTGTTGTAATAACAGCTTCGTCGCCTTCAAGAGAAACAATGAACTTCTGCTGATTTAGCGCAGTTGGTGCCAGAATAGCAGCTTCCAGACCTTCTTTGAACCAGGCCGATGTATCAGCCAAATCAGCTTCTGAAACCTTGCACAGTTTATTAAGCGGTTTAGATTTATGAGGTACGCCGTTTGTTTCGCCATAACCAAGAGCGATTACACAGACAATTTTTTCACCGGCATTTTTATCGGCCTTACATTTTCCTTTCCCGTAAGTACCCGCAACCCAGCAGGTATTCAAGCCCAGGGTCTGTGCTTCAAGAACAATTTTCTGGCCGTAATAGCCGCACTTTTGATCAAGCTTATCAATAGATTTTTTTCCGATCATTGCAATATAGTTCTTTGCATTTTTGAACTTACCGTAATGAGCAAGGAAGGTATCAAAACATTCCGGATCATCAGTAATCAGCTGAATGTTCAATCCGCTTTCCGCATTGCACTCCTTAATACGTACCGCAAGCTTTTCCTTATCTTCGCTTTTTACAGGAAGATCCTTAAACTGTCTTACCGAATGTCTTTCTTTGATTGCTTCTTTTATGTCCATTTTATACCTCCAAAAAAAATATTACAGTCTTAATATCAGTAGCTTCATATTACTAAGTTGATTATTTCATTCTTAAGAATTAAACAGATTATGCATATCATTAAATAATTTTTTCATAATTCTGTTATTATCATTTTTGAAATCAACCTCTGAAATTATTTCTTGAAGTATACCCAAGTCCTTATAATTATCTTCTGATAAATTATTACTCATCATCATTGAATAAAACTTATTGAAAAATCTTTGATTATCAATATATTTTAACACCTCACATATATGATATTGGTAACGATCTTCTATTCGAAATAATTTTGCCTCCTCCATATATATAGAATCCTTTTGATTTTCATCAAGATATAACGAACAATATTCCGGGTGTTCTGAAAACTCTATTCCAGGTAGTTTTTTAAACCATAACGAAAATTCCAATTCCTTTTCATAATTATAATTTTTACTAGTAGGAAACTGTCTTTCTTGTAATTTATTTTGGTTTGCTTTTGTTATATAGTTTGCTAATTTGATTCTGGAATTACAAACTTGGCAACTTGGTACAAAATTATTTAAGGATAAACTTAATAAAAAACAATCTTTCTTAGGAAGAAAATGATCAATATCAAATTGATGTCTTACAATATCTTTGCCTAATTTTTGTGACTTTTTTCCTTTCCATCTTTTATATAAATTATCAAAATCACTAATAGCCGTAAAAGGTTGTTTATCTTTTATCTTTTTTAGTATTTGGGGAGAACAATTTTCATTTACTCTTGCAAATAAAGAAATGATTTCTTCATCATATGGAGAATTTAAAATTTCTAATAATTCTTTATTCAATTCATTTTTATAAATATTTATATATGACAAATTACAATAACAACATGTCGAAATATCTAATTGATCTCTGTGCTCTAAATAAAATTTTATAATCTTATCATAATAGTTGTCATATTTTATAAATGAAATTGTATTTAATTCTTTGTCTGAATAATTTGTTTTAATAAATCGCTTAAAAATTCTAACAATTTGCCAAGGTTGACATATAACTAACTCTTTTAATGTTTTGGGTAAATATGAATTAATTATAGGTTTAGAGTTGATAAATTGTCTCCATTTTTTCTCTTCATCATCTGAAAAATTAAATATAGCATAATATTCGTCTAGAAAAGTAGAGTTGTCTGGATAATTAAATTTTATCATTTACGACCTTCTTTTTTCTTTGAAAGCATTTTTTCTAAAATCTTTTTTAAGTATGGATCTGCTATATTTTTAATAATCAATTCATATTTTTTTATCTTATTCTCTACGATAAGCTCTGAGGAATTACAATAATTTATTAATTCATGAATATTAGTCCTTGCTAATTCACTGATTGAATAATTCAGTAAAAAAGTATTTTTCATTAAATCATAATAATTTGCACAATAGGAAATATTCACATTATCCCGCTTATTATCGTTTGCTTTTTCTAAACTCAATATGTTTGAAGTTGGTATTTCAGATATTATGTATGGAGAATGTGTTGCGATTAAAATATTTATTGATTTCAAATCATCGAAATTACAATTATTCAATAAATTTATTAAGTCAAAAATAAATCTTCGCTGAAACTCAGGATGCATATACAATTCAGCTTCATCGAAAATTAAACAAAAGTTATTATAATTTGGAGCTATACTTTTCGACAAAACATTCTTTATATGATAAATAATATAACTAAAGCTAAAAATTGATTGCTTTTCTCCACTGCTTAATTGATTTAATGTAATATCTTCATTTGATTCTTTAGTTAGGACCACCTGTGGATTCATAAATGATGGAGGGAGAATGCAAAAATAATCATCCAAAGATTTTTCTGCCGGATTAAATTTTTCCAATGGGATAATTTTTTCCTTGATTAGATATAAAGATGGATTTTTTATAAATTCAATACATTGCCATAATTTAAGTGTAACATGATCTCTTTGATTTCTGGTTCTACAAATTTCATTTAATAATTCTTTTGCATTAACACAATTATTGTTCTTTTCAATATAAAAATATTCATTCCATCTATCATATGTAGCCGCAATTTTTAGGATTTTATATGCTAAATAATTATAGGCACTCTCTAGAATGGAAAAATTATTTTTCCAGATATCAGAAAATGATTCTTGATCAGTTTCATTATCTCCAAAAATATCTAAAAAGTTATTACGTATATATTCAGAAAGTGAATCAAAAAGCTCCATCGAGGATTCTATATTTGGATTATAATGTTTTTTTCCAAAAATAATATGAACACTTTTGTCTATTTTACCTTCTCTTTCAACACCGATTTTAAATTCCTGAAAATTTATAGATACACCTTTTATGCTATAATCCTTTAATAATTCTATTCCCTTTTCTTTGAAGAAATACAAGAACATTGCATTTACTCTTGAAATACTTAATTCTGCTTCATTCTCATTATCTATACTTCCCCAATAATCTCTCATTGGGTTAATTACAAGAGGTGTTAAATATCCATCATTTTTATGAAATAATTTTTCAAGCCAATCTCCGTTTATTTTATCATCCAGAAAATAATCTGCCTGATTAAAAGAATAAACGCCATAATTGTTTACAATTGTATAAGCTAATTCAGAAATAATATATTCAGGAAGTTTTTCTTTGTTAAGACAATAACACTTTTGTTCACTTCCATTTTGTTGCTCTTCAAAAATATATAAAAAATCTTCTTTATTATTTATTTCAATGATTGCTATTTTTGTATTTATTTCAACAAATAATTGCGCATGAAAACCAGCTGCATAACAAAGATCGGTTTTATCTCTTTCTAATATATCAAAACTAAGATTATTTATAATTCGATAAATAATTTCTAGTATAGAACTTTTCCCAGTTCCATTTCTTCCAACTATACAACTAATACTTATGTTTATTGATGACTTATTTAAACTGAATAAATCCGTATATTTATCTTCGTATGATTTGTCATTTTCATTGAAGTCTACAAATTTATATAAATGATTTAATTCCAGATTTTTCCTAATAATTTGCTCTGCATAAATAAGTTTTAATCCTAATAATTGCATTGTTTTCCACCTTTTTAAATTACTATTATTTTATAATTATATAGTATAACATAGGTTCAGGATTTTTGGATGAAAAATAATTGTATTCATTTAACTAGTATTCCGTCCCCATGAAACCGAAAATATTAAACATCTGTTTTACAATTCAAAACAAGAATTTAAAATGTAATTTTATATTCTAATTCTAAGTGTTTAATTGGCACATGAGAATTATTTAATAAGAAATTTTCTACAACTTTGTCATTTCCTGTAAGATTTTTATATTCTTCATGCCGTCCCGGATTATTTAATGCACGACAGTCAAATACAAAAAGTTTATTAAAACGAAGATAATGAATAACCAACTTTTTCCATTTCGTCTTTCATTTTTTTATCTAAAGGATTTTTTATCAAATCCTTCTTTTTATTGTTTATAAAACTACCTAACTCTTTTGTATGTTTACAAGAATCAACTTTTTTAAAATAAGCATAGACAATTGCCCAAGCAGGTGTCAAAAAATCAATTCTCTCTTTAACAAATTTCTTTAACTTATCATCAAAAGAATCGACAACCAATAAATATTCATCTAATGCAAATAGTAATTCATCCTTTTTCTCCTTATTTATATCAAAGTTATCCAAAAATACTTCATAGGATAAATCATTATTACTTTGGATATACTTATTGATTTGTTCAAAAAAATACTTATGTTTACTGTTTAAAATATCTTTAACATACACTGGATCCTTAGCAATATATTGTGAAAAGAATTTATTCTTAAAATGGTATTTATCATAAGAATACATTGTAGCAATAAAATTATCTAAGTTTTCTTCAAAATAATCTTTTTTATCATCCAATAAATAATCCAATAATTGATTATTTAGAATTGCATAGTTATTCCACCATTTTTTATTTTTGATTTTTGAAATAACATTTTCTACTTCATCTAATTTTTTTGTAAAATCTGGATTTTTATTATTTTCAACTAAATATAAAAATTCTTTATCATTTTCTTTATTTTCATCATCTCTATAGTAATAACGGGAAATATTATAAATATAATCATCTGATATTTTATACCTGTCGTTATTCAACAAGAAATATTTCAAGGGTTGCCTAACTTTTATTGTAGCATCATCCTTTTCCTTCTGTATTTTTTCATTATTAAGTTCTGCAAAATCTTTCGGATAAAAATTCTTATATAAAATTAGAGCAAACAGTTTTGTCTTATTACTACTCTCTATTACTTCATCATAGATTTGAAATTCATTTATGCAATTAAGTAATAACCGCATATCTTTTATATAATTGCTAACCTGATTTATAAAAACTGGATCTACTTTAGCAAATGATTGAATTTGATTTTGTTTTTCCAACATAATAATTTTTGAATTATGAGTATCTATAACAGGAACTATAGGAACTATAAACTCAAAAAACTTCGCTCTATCAACATCATCAAATAATTCATCCTTTAATGCATAAATAAATACGACTTTCTTCTTTTTCCTAATTCTCTCATAATTATTTATAATAGTATTTAATTCTCGTAGATGAAAAAATATTTCTGGCTCGTTAAAGCGATCTAAATCTTCAAATACAACTGTATCATATGAAGTTATCTCAAAAAAATATAATAGTTCATCTATATATTTATTTAATAATGATTCATCTTTAATTTCATCTAAACCAAATTCCATTTTTTGAAAAGTGAACTTTGTAAGCCTAAACTTAAGACAAAATCTTGTAATAAAAAAGCCAATAATAGCAAAACCTACCAATCCAAAGATTTTCAAATATGAAGTGACAAAATCTTTTAATTCTTCCTCCTTAGAATATTTAAAGCTTAAATTAATAAATTTATCAAACAAGCCAGGATTAAAAAGTAAAATTAAAAATAAGAATGTAGCAATAAGACATATTTCAAATAATATAATCTTAATTGGTCCAAATGCTTTAATTCGCTTAAAGCGAGAAAAATGAAAAAAAGAAGCCCGTTTTCGATAAAAGATTTGTTGTAAAATACTTTTTTCAATTTTACTAATTTTTTCCTCTTTTGTAGAATCACTATCTTCTTTTTTTATAAAAAATGTAGCTAAAGAAATTTTAAGTAATTTATCTTTATTCAGATTCTTGAAATAAGAATCTATGACAGAACTTTTTCCTGCACCATAAGTTCCTGTTATTGCAATATTATGAATATTACTATCACTTAAAGCATAATCTAATGCATTAAAGTATGTTGCACTCTTTGTATCTTTTATATCTGTTAATGGAGATAATGATGAAAAGTTAGTTGATGCTTTTTTTATTGGTTCTTTTTTATGATACTTATTTAAGAAAAAAGAAACAATTTTGAACTTTATATTGTGACTTAAAAACAAATACTTTAACTTTGACATTTTTTTCTCCTCTCATAATAGAATATTTTATAAGTTTCTTAATTGTTCATATAATTATCTATTGTATAAAATGGATTTGCTTTTATTTTATTGTATAAACTATTATCTAAAATAAAGGACTGCGGAATAAGAAAAGGCTCTTTTATACTAAATACTTTACTTAACGTAGCACCTGTCAAAAGAGATTTTATTACTCTAAACACACCATTATGAGTAAAAACAAGAACATTACAGTTATCCTTATAAATTGTACAAATAAAATCTGCAATACGAGAAATCATGCTTTGGAAATTTTCTCCATTATTTGGGGTAAAATAAAAATCCATAACACCATTATTAAAAGCATTGCTATACCTGTTCTGAATATCCTCTTTTTGTTCACCTTGCCAGACACCTAAGTTTCTTTCAATTAGCCTAGCATCGATTATTATATCTTCTTTTGAACCAACAACTTTAATTGCAGTCTGTAATGCTCTTTTTAATGGCGAGGAATAAATTGCTGTAAAGTTTTCTTTTTGTACCAATTCTTTGGTATCTGAAATTTGAACTTCATCAAAATTAATAATTGGAATATCCAAAGTACCCATGAAAATATTCTTTTTATTATATTCTGTAGGAGCATGTCTTATAACAGTTATTTTTCCAGACATTCTTTACAATTCCTTATTATCAAAAGACTGAAAACCTGATTCTGAAAGTGTAGCTAATGGATGAATAATAGAATCAATCTCTGCATTACACTTTGAAAGCACTTCATTTATGCATCCCTTAAATTTTTCATTGCTTAAATCTTTGTAGCGAATAGAGCGATTTCGAATCTTTTTAACATCATTTGTATCAATAATTTTCAAATCATTTATTAAAAGATTTTTCTTATAACTTATATCTGTAATATCTGCTGAAACACCGAGTCCATGTGGGGTAAGCCATTTTTCTCCATTATTAATAGAATCTGTTTTTTGTTTAATTATATAAACATTTCTACCAGGTGCTGTAAGTAAAACAGATTTTGTAGTATTCCACGAACAACCTATTGCAATAGAAGTTTTTGTAGGCATACCATAATGAGGAACAAAAAGTATTTCTTTTTCGATATATTGTCCAAACAATAAATCCGCTATTTCTTTCATTCTTTTATGATTAATATTTTCTAATTGCAGTGCTATATCTATAAATCTTTTTGCAGTTTCACCTGATAAATACCTTAAATATCGATTTCTATTTGATGGACTTCTTATCGTTTTTATATCGTTGCTATACCAAACATCTGAATCTGGATACAAAGCTTTATCTTTTATATCTTTTTTGTATTCATCTGCTGAAGCATGCATTAAAATACAATAACGACCATCCTCGAAACGGCCTAATGTAATAAAATGATTACCTCTTTCAAAATTCCAGTTATATTTTATTTTATTTATTTTTTCATAAACATTATTAGTAACTATATTTTTGAAATCTACAATAGACATTTCTTTTTTCAAAAGATATATAACAATGCCACAAGAATTTATAGTTGTATCGATTGGTACAATTGGAACTGCAGATTCCCATTCGAGAAACATACCAGTAAAAAAACCACCTTTCATTCGGATTACATTATTTGCTAATCCTAAGTCTGGCATTGCAGTTAATGAGACTTTGCCTGGTATACCATTATTAGTCTGTTTTATCGCTTCATAGAATAAATTTTCAGTTTCTTCAAGAATTGGAAGTATTTTCTTTTGAATTTCATCATGTATTGTATTGTCTGTCATTTGAACCTCAGAAGGAAAATATGGTTTTATAACTTCTTTTATATCTCTATATCTGTTTTTTAAGCCAACATCTCTTAAAATTACATTTTTATAATATTTATTTGTCAATATATTATAAGCATATGAAATTGTATTTCTATTTAAGTTTCGCCATCTAACATCTTCATTGCTTTTAAGTATATAAACTTCTGTATATAAAAAAATAAGTATACTAATCTTATACATCAATATAGATGATTTGACACGATCATAATTTATTTCTTCATAATTATTTAATGCATCATCCATTTTTGTCACGAAATCATATAATTTTTGTCCTAACAATTGGATTTCTTTATTGTCATCATCTATTTTGTTATCAGATATCTGTTCTTTTACGTCATCAAATAAACAAATAGCATGCCATCTTACAGACGAGATTAAATCTTTTTGAAGTAATATTTTTTCTTCTGAATTTTTCTCATTCTCTATTAAAACCGGTAAACAGTTTTCACATTCAGAAAATTTTATATTAGCTGCACTGAAATCTTTATTGGCATAATCTTTTAAAGCTAATGTATATTTATATTTGTTTTTTAGTCTTTCAGAAACGTTCCTTTCATCATGTTCTAATTGTTCAAAAGTTTTTTGAACTTGATAAGTCAGATGGACACCTTTTTTACAAGCTATATTACAGTAATGAAGAGCAGATTCGAAAGTGGCATTTATACAAGTTAAATGCTGTGCAACTAAATATCTTTTATAATGATATTCATTGATATCTTTATTTTTTAATTCACAATAATACCAAATGTGTTCCGATATTTCAAAATAATCCCTCCATCTGCGTTTATCATAACAATAATTCAATACCCTTGTTATATTATCAAATTCTTTATCAAATTGATTTAGACATGATTCACTTTCTTTTTCTTCTTTTGATTGGTTATCTGAACCATTAAGATAAGAATCTATCTTTTGTTCATAAATCTTGGAAAAATCTTTATAGTATTCTATCCAAGAGGTAATTATATCTTTATAAAGATCTTCATAAATTTGAGTATTTCTCTGAATTTCTAATAAATCCCTTAAATTTTTATCTAAAGAGTATTTACAATTATCATCATTTATAATGTATCCACAAAAGAAAACTTCATCACATTTTTTTATAAGTATAGTGAATTGTTTTTTATCAAATCCCTTTTCTATTAATTCAGAAGAAAACTTTATTTTTCTTTCGTTTAAATCATTTTCAAATAAATCTTCGTAACTAACAGGATTTTCACAAAATGAAAGAATCTGCAATAATTTTTTTTCAGGCAAGTTTAAGTTATCTAATAATTTTCTTAAAATTTTCCCTCGCTCTATAGAATAATTTTTTTCTATCGATTTATATTTCCTTAAAATTCCAGTTATTTTGTATTCTTCCCAACACTGTTGTTTTAAATCCATAAGAATTTCTTTCATTAAACATAAATCTCGATTACTTTTATTCCTTAAAAAATAATAGAATTCATTTCTTCCGATTAAAAATCGTATTATTTTAATTTTCATTCGAGGTTTGAAATTTAATGTATTAATATATTTATTACATATCTTTGAAAATTCACTATCGTTTATATCCCCAATTGATACTTCATGAAATTTATCCTTAGGAAAATTCGAATAATAGCCTAAAGATTTATTAGTTATTAAAATTACAGAGTGTTTGGAAAGTTCTATATTTTTAACCAAGAAGTTTGAAATCCTATCTCTATCATCACTTTTTAATTTTTCAATATCATCCAAAATAAAGAAATATTCTTCTCTAGGATTTTCTAGCTTTTCTCGAAGAAGATGTTCTTTATTTTCAATTGATAAATCAACTGTCATAATATAACTTTCTTCACTATCAGCTTCTTGCTTTTTATAAGTTTCTTTTTCCGTAAAATATTTTAAAAGAGTATTAGATAAAAAACTTTCATAATCTACAATTTGTTCCTTTGTTTCTTTTTCAGTAGTATTTTGAACACACTCGTAATAAAATAATGTTTTATTTTTATTTTTCTTGGAGTTAGCTATATATTTTGCAATAAAAGATTTTCCTGAACCGGATTTGCCTGACAATAAAATAAATTTATTATTTAATTCATTTTGAATATTTTTGGCAATTTTTTTACGAATCAAGTAATCATGCGAATTATGGAAACATTTCTTACAATTCATATTAAACTCCAACTATATATAACTTATAAAAGTATAACATGAAACTATTAGAAAATGGTAAAATATTCGTTTATAAATATTCCGAATAAATCTTGAAAAGCTTTTTTCCTTACTATCAAATTCGGTTATGCTAATTAAAAAACAACTCACTTGAATATGATACTTCCGAAGGAAGACCGGGAACGCCCAAATTCTACCTAAAAAGATTTTAGCCAAAATGAAGAATTCGTGATATAATAGTATAATTATACATAGAATCTAAAAGTAGGAGTACATAATGAAGATTTCACACAACGAATTTCATATTTCAAAGAAGATACGTGACCTTTGTAATTTTGATGGCGGGCTGTTTGCTTCGAGCGGAAACGTGGTTTTTGCGAATATGAAAAATGTTCGTGCGTTTCAGCTTTTGATTAACAATGTGTTTGAGAGCCGCGGTGAGGAGAATAAAAAACTTTCGGCTGGGCAGCTCAACGCGATGGGCTTGATTGATGAGATTCTTCATTATGTTTGTATGCTTTACCGACGCGACAAGGTGCTCACTTTTATGGATGACCTGCTTGCTTCGCTTGACAAGGAGTTTGGTCGCGCTGAGGTGGATGGGCTTCTGCTGGATTTTATCCGCGAGTTTCCGCCGGTTGCGGTTTATAAAGAAAAGATTTCTGCGGCTGATTATCTTGCGGGTACTGAGATGGATGCAGGTACCGGTGTTGAACGTACAAACCGCGCACAGACTCTTGAAGAGCTGATTCTTCTTCATCTTGCTAATGAAAATAAGGCTTTTGAGCCTTTTATGATTATGTTCAGCGACAAGGAGCTTGCAAAAAACAAGCTTTATGCTAAGAGCTGGAAGTCTATTCAGAAATATGCTGCCGGTCAGCCGGTATTTGGTCCTTTTGATCATGATTTGATTACTCTGCTTCGTGAACCTCAGGCCTTTGCGCCGGATAGTTTGCGCGGTCAGCTTGAATATCTGCAAAAATATTGGGATACCTTCCTTGGTGAGTGGCTCAAGCGCATTCTTGCCGGAATGGATACAATTGCCGAGGAAGAAAAGGCTGCCTGGCATGGATTTGGCGGCGGCGACCTTCCGGACATGCAGCCATACAGCTTTGAAAACCTCATGAACGAATATGAGCGATTCAGTGCCGACAGCGAATGGATGCCTAAGGTTATTCTGATTGCAAAGACGGTTCTTGTATGGCTTGATCAGCTGACAAAGCAGTACGGCTACCCTATTACACGACTCGACCAGATTCCAGATGCAGAACTTGATAAGCTGCGCGACGAGGGCTTTACCGGCCTCTGGCTTATTGGTCTTTGGGAGCGTTCTAAGGCTAGTAAGCGAATCAAGCAGATTTGCGGTAACCCTGAGGCTGCCGCTTCTGCCTACTCTCTTTTTGATTATAACATTGCAGGAAATATCGGTGGCTGGGATGCCCTTGCTAATCTTCGTCAGCGCTGCTGGCAGAGAGGAATCCGCCTTGCTTCCGATATGGTTCCAAACCACACTGGTATGGACGGCGACTGGGTTATCAATCATCCTGATTATTTTATTCAACGCCGCGACAATCCTTTCCCTCAGTATACTTATAACGGAGAAAACCTTTCTCAGGACGGCCGTATTTCGCTTTTCCTCGAAGATCACTATTACAGTAAGAACGACTGTTCGGTAGTTTTCAAGCGCGTTGATAATCAGACTGGGGATACCCGCTACATCTACCATGGAAATGATGGTACAGGTCTTCCTTGGAACGACACTGCTCAGATTGACTTTTTGAATCCGACTGCCCGCGAGGCTGTTATGAAGGAGATTCTGCATGTTGCGCAGAACTTCCCTATCATCCGTTTTGATGCGGCTATGGTATTGGCTAAAAAATCTATCCGCCGCCTCTGGTATCCGGAGCCTGGTCATGGAGGAGATATTGCAACCCGCAGTGAGACAGGACTCAGCACCCAGCAGTTCAACGACGCAATTCCGAACGAGTTCTGGCGTGAAGTTGTAGACCGTGTTGCAGCAGAATGTCCGGACACACTTTTGCTCGCCGAAGCTTTCTGGATGATGGAAGGATATTTCGTACGTACTTTGGGTATGCACCGCGTTTACAACTCGGCCTTTATGAACATGCTTAAGAAAGAGGAAAATCAGAAATACCGCGAGACGGTAAAAAATACAATCACCTTTGATCCGCAGGTTCTTAAGCGCTATGTAAACTTTATGAACAATCCGGATGAAGAAACTGCCATTGCCCAGTTTGGCGACGGCGACAAATATTTTGGTGTCTGCACTCTGATGATTACAATGCCAGGACTTCCTATGTTCGGTCACGGCCAGATTGAAGGCTTTACCGAAAAATACGGAATGGAATATACAAAGGCTTACAAGGATGAAAAGCCAAGTCAGTATCTGGTGGACCGCCACTGGCACGACATCTTCCCGCTGATGAAAAAGCGCTACCTCTTCTCTGGTGTAGATAACTTCCTTTTCTACGATCTTTGGGAAAATGGTCACGTAAACGAAAACGTGTTTGCCTACTCTAACGGAGCTGGTGATGAGCGTGCTGTTGTTTTCTATAACAACAAATATGACAGTGCTGCCGGCTGGATTAAACAGTCTGATCCATATGCTGTGAAGACAGGTAATGGTGATGAAGTTGTGATGAAGAGCCGCTCGATTTCCGAGGGACTTAATTTGACAGCCGAGGACGACAAGTACTGTATCTTCCAGGAGCACAGAAGCCGTCAGTGGTTTATCCGCAAGAGCAGCGAAGTATGTGAAAAAGGTCTCTTTGTAATGCTCAATGGCTTTGAGTATCAGGTTTATCTGAATGTTCATCAGGTGAGCGACGAAGCCGACGGACGTTACCGCATTTTGTGCGACTTCCTGGGTGGGCGTGGCTGCGAAGATATCGAGACTGCATGGCAGGAATTGATTTATAAGGATCTCTATGCTGATTTGCATGCTTATGCTGGCAAGGTAATTTCACCTCTCTTTGAAGCATTTGGTTATGAGCAGATAAAGGATAAGGCTGAAGCTGATGTTGCTGAGACTTTGGATGATTCAAAGAAATCTACGCAAACATCGAAGGCTCCTGCTAAAAAGCCGGCTACCCTCACTGCAAAGAAAGTGACAGACATACTTACAGACGCTAAGAAAGAACTCACAACCTTTATAAAGACTGCGTCTAAATTTGCAGGAAAGGATGTAAAACTCGATGCTGAAAAAGAATATGCAGAGATTGCTTCGCGCCTCAAAAAGCTTGTTGCAATCCATAACCTCAAGAAGGCAAAGAAACCGGCTGATTTGCAGAAGGCTTTGCTAAAGGCTGCAGACGCATCAGCATTTGCAAGTCTTATGGAAACTTGTGATGAAGGACTCGAAAAGACACTTTTGTGCTGGGCACTCTGTGGTACACTTGCAGAAAAAGGATGCGCTTTGAACTTTGCCTTTGGCCGCAAGTTCAACGAATACCTGCACGAAGAAAAGCTGATTGAAAAAGACGAAAGATGGAATCTTACAAAGCTCTTTGTTCTGGCAACTGCTACAACCCCTGCCGCAATCAAAAAGGATTCAAAGGCAGCTGCTTACGAAGTAACAAAGCTTTTGATGCAGAGCCGCTGGTGCGGACTATTAGCCGGAACTAACAGCTTTGACAATATCCGCTGGTTCAACAAAGAACTCAGCGACGACAGCCTGAACAAGACAATTCTGCTGCTGGCCCTGACCGGAAAAACAGCCGACTTCGCAAACATCCAGAAGTTCAACAAACTCCTGGCCACCGCTAAGACCAAGGCTGCCTACAAGTGCGAGCTTATGCTTAAGGAGTTTGAACCGAAGGTAGTGGCAAAGAATGCTGGAAAAACAGCTGCCAAAAAGCCGGCAAGCACTAAGACCTCCGCAAAGGCTGCAACAAAGCCTGCCGTAAAAAAGACTGCAGCCAAGACTTCTAAAGCCCCGGCAACAAAGTCTGCCGCAAAATCGACAGGCAAAGCACCTGCCAAAAAGCCAGCAAAGAAGTCTTCAAAATAAAAAGGAACACTGCCGTCCCCGACAGGTGTTACAATATTAATAATCAAATCATCGTAAAAATCCCCTTGCCCTATAGTAAGGGGATTTTTACTCACATAATACCACAGGAGAATTTACAAATGACCTTCGGCTTTTCTTACATCGGATTAATCTGGCTGCTTATGCTGCTTATTCCCAACTTTATCTGGACTAAAAATCAACCAAAGGATTATGAAAAATATGCCGCAAAGGAAAACAAAGGAGTTTATTGTAACTCCTGTCGCCCTTATTTTTTCTGACTTCAACTTCAAGGGCTGGAACTTCTGGCTGGCTGTGCTTGGGATTTCTTTTTTGTGCATGGTCCTCTATGAGATTTACTGGATCCGATATTTCAAAAGCGAAAAGACCATGAAGGATTTTTACCGTGGTATTCTTGGCATTCCCGTTGCCGGCGCTACCCTGCCCGTCATCGCATTTTTCCTGCTCGGAATCTACGGCGGAAGCATTCTTATGATTTTCGGCTCTTACATTCTGGGAGTCGGCCATATCGGCATTCATCTCCAGCACAAAAAAGAAGTTTATGAGGCACCCGCAAAAAGAAAGCCTGTCGCAAGAATTACGCTTGGAGTCCTTAAGGGGCTTGGAATTATTCTCGCAGTGATTGTCTGCGGAGCCTTCACCTTCTTCATAGCCGGCAGGAATATCAATCAGATTAAAAGGGCTGTCAGTTATAAAGATGGTGTAAACGAGCAGCTTTATCTTCAGCTGACCGACCAGAAAGAATACATCACCATCGCAGGCAAATCAAAAGAAAATCCGATTATCATTTCGCTGCACGGCGGACCTGGTGCTCCAACCACTTACGTTGATTACTGCTGGCAGGATTTACTTACGGATGACTTTACCATTGTCTGCTGGGATGAGCGGGGCGGCGGTCGCTCTTACTATCCGAATGCGGCGAAAGACCCTGACAACAAAAGTCTGACTTTCGACAAGCAGCTAGTCGACCTTGATGCTCTTGTTAATTATCTCTGCCAGCGCTTCAATCAAAAGCAGGTAATAATTCTCGGTCACTCTTACGGCACCATGCTTGGAAGCAGATATGCCCTTTCACACCCTGAAAAAGTTTCTGCCTATATTGGAGTTGGCCAGTGCGTAAACGAAAAGAATTATGCCGGAGAAGTTTATTCTTATGAAGATGCCCTGAGCCAGGCCCGCTCAAAAGGCGACGACACCACAGCACTCGAAGCCGCTTACAAAAACTTTATGGCAGACATGAGCCTGCAAAATCTCTTTACCCTGCGAAAACTTGTAAGTCCATATCATCCTCAGACAGTCACAAAGGACCTTACAGTTTTCGCAGCTCTCACAAGCCCGATTGCCGGAATTGACGACATGCGCTGGTACTTCATGCAGATTTTCAACCTGAACCGCTTTATAGAACTGATTTCTCCCCTCGAAGAATATATGAATAATTTCAATGCACTGGAGACGTCCGACAATTACCAGATGCCAGTTCTTCTGATTTCCGGCTCCTGCGACTGGATCTGCCCGGTGGGACTTGTAAAGGATTACGTTGAGAGCCTCACGGCCCCGAAAGTAAAACTTGAGCTGCTAGAAGGCTGCGGCCATTCGCCACAGATTCAGCTGCCGACAGAGTTTAGTGCAAAAATTAAGATTTTTTTAATGGATAGGAGTTAATATGAAAAAAGTAAATAAAGTAATTTTAATATTGTCATTAATTTTCCTAACAAGTTATGTGAGCGCAGAATCTGATTTCAATAAAGAAGCAATCAGATTTAATAATTCAGTTGAAGCAAAGGGATGGCAGTCAGAAAATCCAGATGCAATCTTTTACAGGAAAAATTCAAACGATGGAATGTCCTGGAGAAAACGAAATCTTAATTATGATAAAACTGATAAAAAACTTTCAAAAGAAAAACTGATGTCTACAATCTGGAAGGTTGATTCTGAAAAAGATTCTTCCGGAATACTCTTATTTTATTCTGATGATTATTTTGCGATTGGCTCTGTCTATGCTGATATATATGCTTTCGGAAAATATTCACTAGAGGCTGGCAAGATAATTCTTTCGGACTTTGATTTTAATAAAAATCATAAATATTGCCTATCACTCTTTGATGGAAAAACTATTTCTGGAATCTTGAATTATGAAACAGACAGTTTTTTATATGACAATGAAATCATTTTTAACGGTGTTTCATTTTATCCGGCTGACTGTAAAAAAGAAAACGGCGAGAAAGCTAAAATCAATAATATTCCTGTGATTGTTGATATTTCAAAAAAAGTTTTAACTGATAATGTGAAGTTCCGAACAGCCCCATCTACAAGCGCAAAAACTCAGAAGGTTTGGCTTTATGATGAAATGTTTAACGTATCTGTTGAATCAGTCAAAAAGGGAACTGTAATAGATACAAGAGCCAGAAGTACAAAAATAGAAGAATATGATGGCGTAAAAGGTTACTGGTACTACATTTATTTTTCAGTAGTTGATGCAGAACAATATGGCTGGATATTTGGCGGCTATCTTGAAGAATATGATGAAAACAAAAATAGCGAATATTCAAAGATCTTATCTGCTGAATTTAAAAGGTAAAAGTTTTTTAAATAAATCAAGACTACTGAAAAATACTAGCAAACTCTAATAATATTATTTATACCAGCATTGTCTATTTTGTTTCATATTCTAAGAGCAATTTTGCAACAGCTTTTGCAAATCAAGTTCCTTGCTATTTTAGAAAGAATTTGTTAATAGTTAAAAAATAAAAATTTAAAACAGGAGTAAAAAAATGTCTAAAGAATTGTTTTTAGTAAGTTCACCTTTTACCGAACCAGGAAAACCATTGAATGAGAAAAATAAATTCGTTGAAAGATTGCTAAAATGTGAACATCATAACGCTTTAATGATTACATCCGCTCCATCTGATATAGAGTTTACAGAAGGATTTTCTAATGCTGTAAAATACACTATGGAATTTACAGGAATTAGTTTCGAAGATTATAAAATCTTAGATAACAGAAATAAAAAATCAGCACAGGAACTTATTAATTCAAGTGATTTTATAATTTTAGGCGGTGGACATGTACCTACTCAGAATTCATTTTTTTCTGAAATTGGACTAAGAGAATTATTGCTAAACTTTAATGGAACCATATTAGGAATCAGTGCTGGAAGTATGAATGCTGCAAATGTTGTTTATGCACAACCAGAAGAAAAAGGAGAAGCTGTTAATCCTGATTTCAAGCGTTTTCTAAAAGGTTTGGGACTAACAGATATTATGTTGCTTCCTCACTATCAAAATACAAAAGACAATATTTTAGATGGGAAAAAATTATTTGAAGAAATTACCTATCCAGATAGTTATGGCAGACAGTTTATCGCTATATGCGATGGAAGTTATCTTTATTCTGATGGTAAATCAGAAAGAATCTGTGGGGAAGCATATCTTATAAAAGATGGAAAAATTATAAAAATTTGTAATGATGGAGAAGAATATCTTCTTTAAATGCGCCCACTCTCTTCAAGTAATCTTGTAGAAAGCAAAAAAATAAAGCCTACCCGCGTGTCGCTAAACCGAGTAAGCTTTCCATATTCAGTATTACCCCTATTATCTCACCCAATAAACATAATTATCTTTACGAGGAGCTGCTGGCTTTACGCCACCCTCGTCAACGTATCCGAGGGCAACGTGGCCGATACCTTCGAAGTCGCCTGTGATGCCGAGGTCTGCGAGCAATTTCTTTCCGAAATCGTTCTGGAACTCTTCTTTTGCGCGGTGAATCCAGATTGAGCCGATTCCAAGGGCTTCTGCGGCGTTCATGAGGTTACCCATAACTAACGAGCCGTCGTAGATGTAATTTGGGCTTTCGCCTTTGTTAGCGAGAACTATCAAAATTACAGGGGCTCCATAGAATGGGTCAAAGCCTTCGTTCCAGCCACCGATTTTGCGGTTTTCTTCGCTGATTTTGTCGCGAAGTTCTTTATTTGTTACTGCGATGATTATTGGTGTCTGTTTGTTCATTCCGGTTGGAGCATAAGTTCCGGCACGGATGATTGCATTCAAATCTTCTTCCGGCAACATTTCGCTCTTGAACTTGCGGCAGCTGCGGCGGGTTTCTAATACCTTAAGTGTTTCGTTCATTTATTTCCTCCATTCAAAACTGGTCTTGCACAATGTACATTAAAGAACTCAATAAGAGGCCCCATAAAAAATGCGGTAATGATTGTTCCAACACCAACAACGAGGCAAAGCACACGCACCCATATTGCTGGATCTACAATCACCGTCTGCAAAAACTCGTAAGTGAACTGTGTGATATAGCCGAGCAAAAAGAGATTGATAAAAGTTGCGATGCCAATATAGTGGCGGTCGAAAATCAGCATGAAAATAAAGAGCACTGCATTCGCAATTACATACAAAGTTCCAAACTTAATCGGCACAAGGGCGTCGAGGCCGGCCATAAAAGACTGAAAGGGATCAACGCCAAGGGCTGCAATCTTAAAAATCCCGACCTTCGTCGGGATGACACTACTTCCAGATGCCGTCTACAATCTTTTTGAGATCGGCTGCACTGGAAATTGTAGGACGATTTAATTCAAAAGGAACATATCCAGCTTTGATTTCTTCCGGCATTTCTGGTGCTTCACCAATTACGTGGCGGCAATAATCTGAAGAAAGTGAAGGATGATTATAAGCGGTCAAAATAAAGGCTCCGTCTTCATCATAAACTTCACTGCAGTTTTCTTTTACAACCGCATAAGCACTGGCAGTATCCTTATCTGCAAAAACGCCGTACTTCATATACAGTTCTTTTGCAGCAGCATCGCGCTGAGCATCGCTAACATCGCATGGGAAAATGAAGTTGCGCATCATCATCTCATTCTTTCCAAAGAAAGATTCAAGACGTTCAAGATTTGCAGGAACTGCAGGATTTGCTTCTCCCCTCGCCTTCAAATCAACAAGGGAATCAAGAACTACAGGATTTCCATTTGCACTGCGGGCAAGAGCCGGTGTACTTGGAACATAAAAACCGTTTACAGGAAGCGCAAAACGCCAGCTGTAGAGCCCCGCTATCAATGAACCGTAATTACCGGCCCCCATTGCATAATATAACTCGCCGTTAAACTTATTCTTAACCTGAGCGAATGAATATGGGAAGAAGAAGATCTGACCGAGAAGACGGCAGACATTTGTTGTGTTTGCAACAGTAAGACCGTTTGCCTGAACAAACTCGCGGTCGGCAAATACTTCGGAAATTGCGGCCTTAATTTCAGCCTCACTTCCTTCCATTTCTACCGGGTAAATATTTCCGCCGTTCCAGGCAAGGCTTTCAGGATCGAGTCCACGAACGGTTCCCTTTTTGTAAACGAGAACAGCTTTGATGTTTTTCTTACCCTTTAAAATCTTGGACATTAGAGCACCAAGACCGCCGTGAGTAAAATCAACAAAAACTGCTTTTCCGCCCTTGAGCTGCAAAGTTGTCTCAAGATAACTTACCAGATATGAAACTCCGTAGTCGCGGTGGCAGCCTGTAAAGCCATGATACATCTCTGTCATAAAAAGACTGCCATCAAGCTGACGTACTACCGGCTCTGTTGGAAATGCGGCTGTAGCGATAGTTTCACAAATGATTGGAGAAAACTCTTCGTGCATTAAAGCAGAAGTAAGAGAACCTGCTATAGAAGAAAAAGAAGTTGTTTCGTCAATATAATAAATCCAGCGGCGCATATCTTCGATAGAAGAAGGCACAAAAACGCCACCGTCGTCAGGAATACAATCCCGAACTGCCTGAGAAAAACTCACCGTTAAATTGCTATTTCTTGTACTTGTAAATTGCATGAGGTAAGTTTAACTTAAAAAGGAAAATGAGACAACTAGATTTAGTCTTCGAGACCAGGTATATGCTTTTTGAGCTTTTCCATGAACTCGTCGCCGGTTACGCCTTCGCGGAGGCAGGCAAACATACAGTTGTCGCCGGCTACAGTTCCGAGAACTTCATCAAGATTCAGATTATCAATTGCATTGCAGACAGTGTTTGCGTGACCCGGGAAGGTTTTGATAACGACAATATTTCCCGAAAAATCAATACTTACGTAGCCACGAAGGAAATCCTGAACGTAAATAGCCTCACTTTCGCCATTTTCATCTTCGCCAGGTAAAGCATATTTATAGCCGTTCTGGCCATCTGGCACCTTACCTACTTTCAAAAGCTTAAGATCGCGGCTCAAAGTTGCCTGAGTAACTTCGTAACCTTCTTTTGTGAGCAGAGAAAGTAAATCATCCTGACTTTCGATTGTGTTATTTTTGATAAGAGTTTTGATTGCCTTAAGGCGAGACTGTCGTTCCTTCATAATGTATAAATATACACTTTTTATGCATTTTATGCAACTTTTATAAAAAACTCTGTTATTTTTCATTTTTCTATTACCTTTCACTGGAAAAAGTGTTATATTTAATATATTGTGTACAATTAAATCAAACAAACAGGAGCTAAAAATGAAAAGAATATTTATGGCTGTAATTCTCCTTACCTTTACAGCACTGGCATTTGCCCAGACAAAAAATAAAAACAATTCAGTAAATTATACCTTTACAACTGAAGATCTCGATGGAAATAAAATCACAAACGAACTTTTTGCTGATAATAAAATCACAATGATAAATATCTGGGGAACCTTCTGTGGACCTTGTATCCGTGAAATGCCTTCTCTTGCAAAGCTTAGTGATGAAAACAAAAGCAAGGGTGTTGAAATCATCGGGATTCCAATTGATATTATTGATGACTGGGGAAGACTTGATTCTTCCGCAAAAGCAGATGCATTAATGATTATGAAACAAACTGGAGTTAAATACAAAAACCTGGTTCCTACAATTGAAATGTTCCAGACTTTTTTAAGAGGCATTCAGGCAGTACCAACAACAGTTTTTGTTGATAAAAATGGAAAGCAGATTGGCCAGGCATACCTTGGAGCAAAAAGCCAGAAAGAGTGGCAGAAAATCATAGATAAACTTCTGGAAACTCAAAAATAGTTTATAATATTTGTATGAGTGAAAAGAAAAGACGGCTGATAGCAATTTCTATTCTCTGTGCTGGGATACTTCTGATTGTTGCAGGAATATTCCGTGGAGAAGCTGCAACCGTCTTGAAAAAAGCAACTAAAATCTGTCTCGAATGTATAGGAATCGGCTGATGAAAAGTCAGAAATCACATCCTGGAAAGTTTCGACTCCTCATACAATTAGGCTGGGCAGCCCTAACTAACGGATACATTAAAGGCTTTGCAAAAGGACAGATTTTTACAGGTGCATCAAAATATCTTTGTGTGCCTGGAATGAACTGTTATTCATGCCCGGGTGCATTGGGTTCCTGCCCTATCGGCTCACTGCAGGCAACTTTGAATGCACGGGAATATAAACTCTCGCTGTATGTTCTGGGAGTGCTGGCCGTTTTTGGAACTTTACTCGGCCGTTTTGTCTGCGGCTTTTTGTGTCCTTTTGGTTTGATACAGGATTTACTTTTTAAAATTCCGTTTGTAAAAAAGCTCCGTCGCCTGCCCGGTGAAAAAGGCCTGCGCTGGCTGCGGTTTATTTTCCTTGGAGTTTTTGTAATTTTGCTTCCAATGTTTGTGATTGATATTACAGGTCTTGGAGAACCATGGTTCTGCAAATGGATTTGTCCTGTCGGAACTCTCGAAGGCGGCATTCCCTTAGTTTTGCTTAACAATGCTATGCGTGGAGCTGCAGGATTTCTTTTCCGCTGGAAGCTCGTAATTCTTGCCATCACACTCCTGCTTTCGATTATTATTTACCGACCGTTCTGCCGTTACGTCTGTCCGCTCGGTGCAGTATACGGTCTTTTCAATAAGATTTCTTTTTACAGGATTAAAATTGATTCAGAAAAATGTGTGAGTTGCGGAGTCTGCCAGAAAGCCTGTAAACTCGACATCCCTGTATGGAAAAATCCAGACAGTATGGACTGCATCCGCTGCGGAGAATGTAAAGCAGCGTGTCCGCAAAATGCAATCTCTTCTACTATATTACTACAACAGCGGAGCGAAAATCCGCATGAGTCTTCCAAAAAATCTGATGTATAACGGAATTTTTTTATAATCCTCTTTTTGCATAAGCTGACAATCCGCCAGTGTCTTATCAAAATCATTTTTTACTTCAGTTACTATTGGCGAATCAATAAACACAACTCCGTTTTCAAAATGATGGAAAAGGCTACGGTAATCAAGATTAACAGAACCAATTGTTGCAATCTGATTATCAGAAATAAAAGTCTTAGCATGAATAAAACCTTTCTGATAAAGATAAACTTTTATGCCACTGCTTACAAAGGTTTCAAGATAAGTTTTCCCAATGCAGAAAGTAAGAAAATGATCCGGAACGGAAGGCAAAATAATTGACACATCCACACCTCGTTCTACTGCAAATAAAAGGGCTTCCTGCATCTGATTATCAATTAATAAATACGGAGTTGAAATAATCAGGTAGTCTTTTGCATTATTGATGATATAAAGATAAATATTTTCTGCGATATCTTTGTTATTATAAAAATCATCGCCATAAGGAATTGTGATACCGGAAGCTTCATATTTAGGATAACTGCCTTTAAGAAGCTGAAAATCGTTGGCTAAAGTTTTTGAATTGATGTTCCAGTTTTGAATGAATAGTTGTAACAGTGTATGCACTGCCTCTCCCTGAATGCGAACTGCATTATCCTTCCAATACGGAAAACGATTTGTACCCCGATTAAAATATTCATTCGCAAGATTAAGACCGCCAGTGTAAGCAGTAGTTCCGTCAATGACAATTAATTTTCGATGATCACGGTTATTCAAATAAGTTGAAAATACAGGAATGATTCTTGAAAAAACTTTTGCATTGAAGCCTTTTGATTTCAAATATTTTTGATAGGCTGTTGATGAAGCAACCGGAGAACCAAGTCCATCACATAAGATTCGCACTTCTACTCCCTGCTGAATCCGCTCTTCAAGAGCTGCCATTATTTCTGCCCAGGAGTCATCAATTTCAATAATAAAAAATTCCATGAAAATATATTTTTGGGCAGCGCGTATTGAAGTAATCAAATCAGGAAAAAAATCTTCTCCACTGGAATAATATTTGAGCCCGCAATCTTGATATGGATAAAAGGAATTATTTTTTGAAAGATAATAAATTAAATCTGAATATTTTGAAGTTTTATAAAAATCAGAAAGCCCTTGCAGTGCAACAGGCGGAAGAAAAGTTTCTGTTTCGGCTCTAAGTTCTGTAAGCCTTTTAGACTGACGTCTTGAACCTCGATTTGTATGATACATAAGATAGGCTGCAATACTGAACAGAGGGATAAACAACATTGGAACTAACCACGCAAGTTTAAACTCATTTTTTCCTTTTTTGTTTACCAGGAAAATCATAAAGATTGCAGAAA
This sequence comes from uncultured Spirochaetaceae bacterium, assembly GCA_902789325.1. GTDB lineage: Bacteria > Spirochaetota > Spirochaetia > Treponematales > Treponemataceae > Treponema_D. The sequence continues at coordinate 13,328 of CADANN010000032.1, read as the reverse complement.
GAACGAGAGAAGCTCCAAAGTAAACTTCAAGATATTTTTGCAGACGGATGATAAATAGAATCAGCAGGGATATTTGAATAGCAATAAAGAAGAAGTTGATTATGAGGCGGCTGTAGACACTTCTGGAAAACAGCTTAAAGCGTTGCTTGTTTCTGAGATACAACTCCTTTGTTCCATCATCTTTTTTCATTATGGTTAATCATACCTTATACATTTTATTTGTACAATGAAAAAAAAACGGATGTGCGAAATCACACATCCGTTTTTAATGATGGATCCCGAAACAAGTTCGGGATGACAGTTCACCGTTTAGGGTGACGACTATTTAATAAGAAGTCCAGCAAATGCTTTCAAAGCACCTTCCATATTTCCAGAAAGAACAGTCTTAGCAAGCTTCTTACCAAGCTGTACTCCTTCCTGGTCAAAGCTATTAACATTCCATACAAAGCCCTGGAACATAACTTTGTTTTCGTAGTGAGCAAGCAAAGCACCGAGGCTCTTTGGATTAAGCTGTGCTCCGTAAATCAAGCTTGATGGACGTCCACCAGCAAATGCCTTATTTGGATTCTCGTCTGTTTTACCGCAAGCGAAAGCTACAATCTGTGCTGTTACGTTAGCGCAGAGTTTAACCTGGCTTGTTGAATCTTCAATTACAACATCTTCACCTGTCTGGTTCTCGCGGAAAGCGATGAACTGGAGAGGAATGATGTCAGTTCCCTGATGAAGAAGCTGGTAGAATGAGTGCTGACCGTTTGTTCCAGGTTCACCGAAAATTACAGGACCAGTTACGTAATTAAGTGGTGCACCATCGCGGTTTACGCTCTTACCATTTGATTCCATATCAAGCTGCTGAAGGTGAGCTGGGAAGCGGCTGAGTGCCTGTGAGTATGGAAGAATTGCTGTTGCAGGATAGCCCTGAACATTGCGCTCGTAAACACCAATCAAAGCGTCCATAAGAGCAGCGTTCTTTGTGATGTCTTTGTTCAAACAAAGCTTATCTTCTTCTGCAGCACCGTCGAGGAATTCCTGGAATACCTTTGGTCCGAAAGCGAGGCTCAAAACAGCTCCACCTACTCCAGAAGTTGAAGAATAACGGCCACCAATATAATCATCCATATAGAAAGCAGCCATATAGTCTGGGTTGTGAGCAAGAGGTGATGTCTCAGATGTAACAGCAATCATGTGCTTGCTTGCATCACAGCCAGCCTTTTTGATGAACTCTTTTACGAAAGATTCGTTTGTAAGAGTTTCCAAAGTTGTTCCTGATTTAGAAACAAGAATGAAGATTGTCTTAGAAATGTCGAGAGACTTAACAACACTTGCAGCATCATCAGGATCTACGTTAGAGATGAAGTGTGCTTCCATTTTAAATGTGTTGTTTTTCTTTGCCCAGTTTTCGAGAGCGAGGTACATAGCGCGTGGACCGAGGTCTGAACCGCCGATACCAATCTGACAAACTGTTGTATATTTTTCACCTTTTTCGTTTACGAGTTTTCCTGAGTGAACATCGTTAGCGAAATCAGCAATACGTTTTACTTCGTTGATGTAGAATTCACGTTTGTTTACACCATCAGCCATAACATCTTTTCCAAGCTGACCGCGTGTAAGCTGGTGCAAAACCATGCGTTTCTCTCCAGTGTTGATAACAGCACCATCAAGAAGCTCCTGATATTTTTCTACAAGCTGCTGTTCTTCAGCAAGCTCTGCAAGAGTTTTAAGAATCTGCTCGTTTACCTGTTTTGCCGCAAAATTATAGGTAAGAGCTCCACCCATAGGAATAGAATATTTTGCGATTCTGTCAGCTGCTCCTTCGCCCGAAAGCTCATCAGCTACAGAAACCATACCTTTAAGAGACTGCAATTTCTTCCAAGAAGAAAGAGAGTCTGCATTTGACCAAGTTGCCATAGTATACCTCTTTGTATTTTCCTGTATTATTTCCATTATAATGCATTACAAAAGGTGATACAACACAGAAGGTTAAATGCAGTATTCATACCCAACGAACGCTTTATTTTTCTGGGCAAGTTCTTCGAGCGTAATCGAATCCACAAAAGTATTAATATTTTCTGCAAACTCATTCCAGAAAAAGTCATTTCCTTGTGATTCAAGATGGTTATTTTCCGAAGTGCCACGAGGAGAAAGTTCACCTTCCATTACTCGCAGAACTTCACCAGCAGTATATTCCCCAGGCTTTTTGCTTAATTTATAGCCTCCGTTAGTTCCTCGCGAACCGGTTACAAGTCCCGCCTTCCCCAACTGAATCAAAATCTGTTCCAGATATTTGACAGAAAGATTCCTTCTATGAGAAAGAGTTTTCAAGGGGATATACATCCCATCTTCCGCTTCTGCAAGGTCAGTCATAATGAGAAGCGCATACTGACCCCTTGTCGAAATTTTTAACATATTTCCTCCAGGAGGGGGAAGTCTCCCCCTCGCTCCAAACCTGCGGTTTTACGCTACCCTCTCTGCGGGGACACCCCGCAACGCCCCGTTAAAGTACCGCAGCAATCCTATCCAAAGCTTCACGCAGCAAAGGCTGAGGAGTCGCAATATTTATTCGCTGGTAGCAATTACCTTCCGGTCCAAACATAGTACCGCGGTCCAGCCATACTTTTGCTTTATTTACAATCAGGTCATCCAGTTCACTGTCAGAATACCCAAGGGCCGAAAAGTCCAGCCATAAGAGGAAAGTTCCTTCCGGCTCAATCAAGCGAACGTTCGGTAGTCTTTCTGCAAGATAATTACGAACAAATTCTATATTCGAACGCAAATGATTTTTGAGATCTTCCAGCCAGGGCTTACCGCTTTCATAAGCAGCACGGGCCGCAACAAGTCCCATCAGACTTGGTTCATCGTAGCCGGTCTTATCCCGTTCTGCCTTGAACTTTGCACGCAGGGCCGGATTTTTTATAAAGTTTGTAGAAAACTGCAGTCCTGCAAGATTAAAGGTTTTGCTTGGCGACATTGAAACAACACAGTTCTCAGCAACCTCAGCCGACAGAGTTGAAAAAACCGTATGTACATTAGGCTCATAAACAAAGTCATTGTGAATCTCATCTGCAAATACGATTACATTATGAGCAAGACAAATCTCTGCCATGCGGCTAAGCTCATCGCGAGTCCAGACTCGGCTCACCGGATTATGAGGGCTGCAAAGAATAAAAAGTTTAACATCGTTTTCTATTATCTTCTTTTCAAAATCTTCGAAGTCTATCTGCCACTTACCGTCTTTTTCAAAAAGCGAAGAAGTAACTGTACGGCGGTTGTTTGCTTCTATCATATTTTTAAAGGGGTAGTAAACCGGAGTTTGAATAAGAACACTCTCCCCTTCTTTTGTAAAAGCCTTGATGGCACTGGCAAGGGCAAAGACTACGCCCGGAGTTGTTACCAGCTCGCGGCGTTCAAAGGTAAAGTTGTGTTCATTTTTCATCCAGTTAGACAACGCTGAATGAAAGCTTTCGTCCAGGCAGGAATAACCGAAAATTCCGTGGTCTATTTTTTTATGCAGAGCTTCGAGAATTGCAGGAGCGGTTGGAAAGTCCATATCTGCAACCCAAAGAGAAAGAACATCAGCAGGTTTTCCACGGGCTACTGCCAGATCTGTTTTAATGGAATTGCTTCCATGACGGTCTGTTATTTTGTTGAAGTTATAATTCATAAAAAAAATCCTTATACCTATTGACTTACTAGGTTATATACACTATAACTCTAGTTACCTACTATGTCAATAGGTTATAAGAAATTGAAAAATTATAGGAGCGAATATGGCAAAGATTTTGGACCAGCCGCGCTACAAGTGTGCGCTTGCTGCAATGCAGACCGTTCAGGCAATTCCGGGAGCAATTCCGATTCTTCATTCTGGACCTGGTTGTGCAGCTAAATTGAACGACAACAACGGAACTAGTGGGCGATACAGTCCAAACATTTTTCCGTGTACGTCTATTAGTGAAAAGGAAGTTGTTTTTGGTGGAAGCAATAAACTGCGTTCTACTATAGAAAATGCTTTGAAAGTTATTGATGCGGACTTGTTCGTTGTACTTTCTGGTTGTACTGGTGAAATTATTGGTGATGATATTGAAGAGGTTGCCGGTAATTTTGCAAATGCTGAAAAACCTGTTATCTGGGCAAAGACTCCGGGTTTTAAGGGAAACAACTATGTTGGCCACGACTGGATTTTGAAATCTATTTTCCAGCAGTATCTTGAAGAAACTGAACCAGAAAAGGAAAAGGGACTTGTAAATCTTTTTGTTGCCCCTCCACAGCAGGATCCTTACTGGCTTGGTAACTTGCGTGAAATTGAAAGTTTGCTTACAGCAATTGGTCTTAAGCCTAATACAATTTTTGGATTCGGACGTGGACTTGATAATCTTAAAAAGATTCCTAACGCTGAGTTTACAATTCTGGTTTCACCTTGGGCTGGACTTGAAAGTGCAAAATATCTTCAGAGCCGCTTTGGTATTCCATTGCTCCAGTATCCGGTGTTGCCTATTGGCGCTAGTGAAACTACTAAGTTTTTACGTGCAGTTCAGGATTTTACAGGAATTGATAAGGGACTTGTTGAACGTGTAATCGCAGAAAAGGAAGCTGAGTTCTACTATTATATTGAACGCTTTGCTGACACCCTGCTTGAAACCCGTATTCTTGGAAAACGCTTTACAGTTGTAAGCGACAGTGAATATACAATTGCCGTTACAAAGTTCCTTGTAAATGATATGGGACTCTTCCCTGAAAAAGTTTTCATAACCGATGATGCACCAAAGGCTTTCCAGCAGAAGATTACTGATGAAGTAAATAACCTGAACTATGGCATTAAAACAGAAGTTCAGTTTACAACAGATGGTCATGATATTCATGAACAGATTAAGGGCTTTGATTTTGCAGGAACTCCGCTGATTATCGGTTCAAACTGGGAAAAGAAGCTTGCAGCTGAGCTTGGTGCTCACTACGTAAACGTAAGCTACCCTATGCTTGAAAAGCTTGTAATTAATGACCACATTGCCGGCTATTCGGGAGGACTTCACCTGCTCGAACAAATCTTTACTGCAGCAATGTCTAAATTGAAACTGTAAAAAAAAGAGAACGTCATGCTGAACTTAGGGAGCGACGGCTGAAAGCCGATAAAATGCTCCAGTGGAGCATTTTAAGCGAGTCTCCGAGCAGCTATGCTGCGAAGGGGCAAGCATCTATTAACTAGACCCCGAAACAAGTTCGGGGTGACACATGGAGGAAATATGCCATTTAATTTTTCTAATGCAAATATAGCAATTCGTGAGAACCGACTTGGTTCCATCACAGGCTTTGTTGGTGACTTACAAACGTTAGTTAGTAAATCAGAAGATGGAAGTTTGAGAAACCGTGAGCGCTGCTTCAGTCAGTCAAGTTCTTGTCTTTCTGGTTGTGCCCTTAATGCGCTTGCCGCAATTCGTAATGTTGCAGTTGTTTACCACGCCCCTGCAGGCTGTACTGCCATGGCCAGTAACGATGCCGTAAAATTCGGCCAGATTGCTGCCCGCGTAAACAAAACAACAAACTCAGTTTTTGTTTGTACCGATCTTAATGAAAAGGACACTGTTTTTGGCGCAACAAAAGATCTGGAAGCAATTATCCGCCACACTTATGAGGCCTACAAGCCTGATGCAATCTTTGTTTCTACAAGCTGTGTTTCCGGCGTAACCGGAGAAGACGTAGATGGAGTTGCAAGTGATCTGGATAAAGAGCTTCCGATTCCTGTAATTCCTGTTCACTGCGAAGGCTTTAAGTCTCGTATCTGGGCCAGCGGTTTTGATATTTCTGACCACGCAGTTTTGCAGGGTATCGTACAGCCACCAAAGCAGAAGAGACGCACAATCAATATCAAAAACTTCTATGAGAGCGCCCGCCCTCAGATTACAAAAATCTTTAATGAGGTTTTTGATGCAGAGCCACAGTTCCTTTACTGTAACTCAACTATCGAAGAGCTTTCTCACTTGAGTGAAGCCCTTGCTACAGTTTGTATCTGCGGTACTTTGGGAACTTACCTTGGAAACGCCCTTGAAGAAAAATACGGCGTTCCTTATGTACGCACAATCAACCACTCTGGTGTAACTGGTTTTGAAACCTGGCTCCGTGGAATCGGGGACGCAATCGGTAAACGTGCTGAAGTAGAAGCTTATATCGAAAAGCAGAGAGCAATCTTCATTCCTCAGATTGAGGAAGTAACTAAGCAGCTTAAAGGTTTGCGTGCCGTAATTGGTATGGGACCTGGCTTTACTTATGAAATTGCCCGCGTACTTCAGGAATTCGGAATGACTGTAGACTATGCTCTTGCATGGCACTACGACTACAAGTACGACAACGGAAAGGTTCCACCTGCCCTTGAGCATCTTCTTGAGACATCTCCTAAGGATATGAAGGTTGCCGTTGCAGACCAGCAGAACTATGAAGTTTTGAACATCTTGAATCACTATAAGCCTGATGTTTACTTCAGCCGCCATCCGGGAACAACAGTCTGGGCTATCAAGCAGGGCTTTGCCGCAGTCTTTGTAGCTGATGAATATACCGTATTTGGTTACGAAGGAACATTGAGTTTTGCAAAACTTATCCGCGACACTGTTACAAACCGCAGCTTTGAAAAGAATCTTGCTGCCCGCATCAAACTGCCATACACAAAATGGTGGTACGAGCAGAATGCAGATAAGTTCATCAAAGAAGAGTCAAAAAAGTAGGAGGAAGTAAAATGGCAAAAGTGTATGATTCGTTGACAGAACTTGTGGGACATACTCCATTGGTTCGTCTTCACGGTTATGAAAAAAAACTTGGACTCAAAGCTCACCTGCTTGCAAAGGTGGAATATTTTAATCCGATTGGAAGCATTAAAGACCGCATTGTTCTCCGCATTATTGAAGATGCAGAACGCGAAGGAAAAATTAAACCAGGCAAAACTACGTTGATTGAATACACAAGTGGAAACACAGGAATTGCAGTAAGTGCCATCGGTGCAATGAAGGGATACGATGTAACAATTTTCCTTCAGGATGGAACAAGCCAGGAACGCTTCGACATCATGAAGGCCTTTGGCGCAAATGTAACAAGAATCAGTAATGTACCAGAGATTCAGGACGCCCTAAAAGAAACAAACGGAGACTTTGTTGCCGCAACTAATATTCTTAAGCAGCATATCCGAGACCGCCAGGCTGCAGGCGAAGATATTTTCTTTGTAGACCAGATGCTCAATCCAAAGAACCCGCTAGCTCACCACGACACAACAGGTGCTGAAATCTGGGAACAGACAGAAGGCGACCTTGCTGCAGTTGTAAGCGCAGTTGGAACAGGTGGAACAATCCGCGGAATCAGCGATTATGTAAAGAGCAAAAACCCGGCTGTAAAGGTTGTAGCAGTTGAACCTGCCTTGGATGCAACTGCTTTGACTGGTATTCATAACTTTACTGAAGTTCCGGAAGAAAGAGTTCCTGTGACTGTCCGCAACACTACTGGTGTTTACGACGAGGTTCTTATTGCGACTGTAAAGCCATCTTTCGAGGCAGCCCGCATTGTCGCAAAATCAGATGGTGTATTAGTTGGAAATTCAAGCGGTGCCGCCCTCTGGGGAGCAACTGAGCTTGCAAAGCGTCCTGAATATGAAGGCAAGAACATTGTTGTTATTTTCCCGGACACAGGCTTGCGCTATTTGAGTACAGATTTGTTTAAGGAATAGCCATGTCATCCCGAATTTATTTCGGGATCTATTAGGAGATGCTGAAACAAGTTCAGCATGACAATCATGACAATACAACAGATAAAGTACATTCTGGGAGTCGCTTCTTCGGGGTCTTTTAATAAGGCCTCGGAAAAACTTTTTATCTCCCAGCCTTCACTTACCAGCTCTGTGCACGATGCTGAATATGAACTTGGCTTTCAGATTTTCAACAGATCAACGCGGGGCGTTACAGTAACAGACCGGGGAGAAAATTTTATAAAAGACGCCCAGGATTTATATTCAAAATACGAAGAACTTCTCAAAAAGCACTGCGGCGCCGAAAAAAAGAATTTTTCCGTTTCTACACTATATTACGCTTTTGCCCGCAAGGCCTTTGTAGAAATTGTAAAAAAATATTCAGGTCAGGGATATGATTTTGCCTTCTGCGAAAAAAAAGCGTCTGATGTAATTTCTGATGTTGCAAACGAAAGCAGCACTATAGGCATTTTATATTTGAGTGATTCTAACCGCGATGATATTGCAAAAAGTCTTAAAGCAAACAAGCTTGAATTTCATCATCTGACTGAATGCAATGCTTTTGTTTATCTTCATAAAAAACATCCGCTTGCAAAAAAAGAAAGCATTTCACTAAAAGAATTACAGGAATACCGCTTTATAACTTTTGACACAGATGATGTAAAATCTTTTTTTTCTGACCAGGTAATTTCTCAATATGGACTTGATAAGGCAATTACAGTAGCAGACCGGGCAACAGAATTAAATCTTATTGAACATCTGAACGGCTATACTTTTCTTTCTGGTATTTATGAAGAAAACTCAAATACAGAAAATTCCGACGACGACTCTGCGGTTTCAAATGATTCAGGAGAAAACTTTATTCTAATTCCTCTCCAGAATCTTGATGAAAATATCAGCCACTGTTTTGAACTAGGCTATATAACAAAAACCGGCCAGCGTATGAATGACATCAGCCTCACTTATATTGATGTGATTCGACGCATTCTGCACATAGCCGGTTTTACCTGCTAAAGAGCAATAATAAAAAGCAATTATAAAAATCTGTTTATCATTGATAAAATACATTGACATCAAGCATTAATCTAATTACCTTTGGGAAAGATTTTAAATACAAGGATTTTAATTATGATTAATAAAGACATTTTGAATAAAAAATATCAGGCACTCAGAGAATACATTCGTTCGCTTGGCAGTCTTGCTGTTGCTTTTTCCAGCGGAGTTGATTCAACCTTTCTTTTGAAAGTTGCCCACCAGGAGCTTGGTGATAAGGCCATTGCCGTTACAGCAACTTCCTGTTCATTCCCAAAAAGAGAATCTGATGAAGCTGCAAACTTTTGTAAGGCAAACGGAATCAGACAGATTACAGTTGTATCTGAAGAACTGGAGATTCCGGAATTCCGTCATAATCCTGTAAACCGCTGTTACCTTTGCAAAAAGGAACTTTTTACAAAAATTATTTCGCTGGCAAAAGAAAATGGCGTTGAATATGTTTGTGAAGGAAGCAATATGGATGATAACGGGGACTACCGTCCGGGCTTACAGGCTGTTGCAGAGCTTGGTGTAAAGAGCCCGCTTCGCCATTGTGAACTTTACAAAGAAGAAATCAGAGAGCTTTCTAAGCAGCTCGAACTTCCAACCTGGAATAAACAGAGTTTTGCCTGTCTTGCATCCCGTTTCGTTTATGGCGAAGAAATCAACGAGAAAAAACTTGCCATGGTAGACAAGGCAGAACAGGCACTTCTTGATGCCGGCTTTAAGCAGCTGCGTGTCCGCATTCATGGCGAAAATCTTGCACGCATTGAAGTTATGCCGGCTGAACTAGAAAGACTTCTTTCAATGCGCGAAGCCATTACTGAAAAGCTTCGCGAGGCCGGTTTTGCCTACATCACAATGGATTTGCAGGGCTATAGAACCGGCGCAATGAATGAAGCATTAAAGCTTACCACCCTCAACAACAAGTGAATCAGCATCTGACTTTGGACCATAAACAGCGCGAAGTGTTGCTTCGTAGTCTGCATGGAAGAAGTTCTCTTTTCCAAGAGCTTCAATTTCTGCATTGATCCAGTTCAAGAGAGATGTATTTCCCTTTGTAACGGCAGGAGCGATTGTATCGAGACTTCCCAAAGATTCGATTCCTACTGAGAATCCAGGATTTTCGATAGCCCAGGCAAGAACTTCTGTGTTATCTGTTGAAAGTCCAACTCCACGACCGTCGAGCAAAGCATTGTAAGCTTCTGAATACTGGTCGAACTTCAAAAGATTTACCTGTGGATAATTTTCTGTGAAGAAAGTTTCTGCAGTTGTTCCCTTTGAAACGATAAGAGTCTTACCATTCAAATCTTCTGGTTTTGTAATCAAATCTTTTTCGTTAGAAACAACACCAAGAGCACACTTCATATAAGGAAGAGCGAAATCAACTTTTTCTGCACGAGCAGGAGTAACAGTGAAGTTAGCAAGAACAAGGTCAACTTTACCGGTTTCCAAAACTTCAACGCGGGCAGCAGCTTCAACTGGAACATACTTTACTTTTACACCAAGATCTTTTGCGATGCGTTCTGCAAAGTAAACATCGTAGCCCTGATACTTACCATATTCATCAACATAACCGAATGGCTTTTTATCGCTGAATACAGCAACCTTAATTGTTCCGTTCTTTTTAATCTGATCAACAGTGCGGAATTTAGCCTTTGACTTAGCAAAAGCAGAAACAGATGTAAGTGCAATAAGTGCAAGAGCAATAACATTCTTAACATTTCTTTTCATATAATCACCTCTTAAGTAAGATTTGTAAGATGATTACTTATAGCACTTAATTACCTAGTAAGTCAATAGGTAATGAAATAAAAATCCGTTAATAACAATTGCGAGCAGTGCGCAGCAATTGTTTAGGATTTGCCATTTGTTACTTTCTACGTGCTTCAAACTCAAAGTTGCTCAGGAACTTTTTAGCACGCTCAGTCTTTGGATTTGTCCAGAACTCTTCCGGAGTAGAGATTTCCACGATTTCACCGCCGTCCATGAAGACGATTTTGTCGGCTACGGCGCGGGCAAACTGCATCTGGTGAGTTACGATGAGCATGGTCTTTCCGTCGTTGGCAAGATCCATCATTACGTCGAGAACTTCGCGTACCATCTCAGGGTCGAGGGCGGCAGTTACTTCGTCGAAAAGCATAACTTCCGGATGAAGGCAGAGCATGCGGACAATTGCAACACGCTGCTTCTGACCGCCGGAAAGCTGACGAGGGTAAGCATATTTTTTATCTGCAAGGCCTACACGTTCAAGCCAGGCTTCAGCTTCTTTTTCAACATCCTTCATATCCAGGTTGAGCTCGTGGGCGTGCTTTGGACCGAGCAGAAGATTCTTCATTACGTTCAAGTGAGGGAAAAGATCGTAGCTCTGGAAAACCATTCCGATTTTCTGACGGATAAGGTGCATGTCTTTTTTGCGGTTAGAAATTACTTCACCGTCGAGAAGGATTTCGCCACCTTGAATTGTTTCAAGGCCGTTGATGCAGCGGAGTAATGTTGATTTACCGCAGCCCGACGGTCCAAGGATTACGATGACTTCACCTTTTTCTACAGAGAGGGAAAGGTCTTTTATAATGACGTGTTCGTCGAAAGATTTTTTTATATTTTTAATTTCAAGCAATGCCATTTTTTTTCTCCAGTTTCTTTGCTCCAAGATTAAGAAGCCAGCACACAAAGAAATACATCATGAAAATTACGAAGTAAACTGCGATGCTGGCGGTTGGCACGGTAAGGCGGTTGGCTTCGATTATCTGCTGGCCTATTTTTACGACTTCGATTACACCGACGAATACGACGAGGGAAGTGGTTTTTATCATTCGGGTTATGAGGTTCATGGAAAGAGGAATAAGGCTGCGAACGGTCTGCGGAATTATGATGTATAAAAATATCTGGCGTTCTGTGAGCCCGATTGCACGGCCACTTTCGTACTGATGCTTTGGAACGCTTTCCAGAGAGCCGCGAACGAGGTCTCCCATTTCGGCGGTGCCCCAGAGTGTAAAGACTAAGATGCTTGCCGCTTCTCCACTAAGCGAAATATTAAACATTCTTGTAAGTCCGTAATAAGCGATGAAGAGCAAAACCATCTGCGGCATGATACGCATTATTTCGAGGTAGATTTTGCAGATGATTTTTACGGCACGATTTTTTACTGTCATCAACATTCCGAATATAATACCGAGCACAATTGAGAGAGCCACGGAAACAAGAGCTATCCAGACTGTGACCCAAAGTCCACCCAGCAGGCGTACAAAGTTTGTTCCCATTGTGAGAACTCCAAAGGCCTGGCGGATTGCTTCGAAGGCATTTATACTAACGTCCGAATTGGGCATAACGCAGCCTCCTTTCGGCATAAGCCGCTAAAAGTGAAATCGGCAGAAGCAGGATAAAATAAGAAATACTGAGCAGGGTAAGTGCTTCGTCGGTTTTGTAGTAAAGACCGATTAAGTCCTTGGCAATGTACATGAGGTCGGCAAGGGCTACGGCAGAAAAAACTGAAGTCTCTTTTATAAGAAACATTACGTTTGCGCAGAAGCCGGGAATTGAAACTGAAACTGCCTGCGGCAGAATTACATACTGGGTAACCTGGCGTGGAGTGAGTCCAATGCACTGGGCACTTTCTACCTGAATCTTTGAAACTGATTCGAGGGCAGAACGGAAGGTCTCTTCCATGTAAGAGCCGCCGAGGAATGTGAGGCCTATAATTGCACACTGAACGGAAGAGAGTTTTATTCCCATGCGGGGAAATGCAAAATATAAAAAGAAAAGCTGGATAAGCAAGGGAGTGTTGCGCGAAAGCTCTATGTAAAAACCAACGATGTGGCGCAAGACAGGCACTTTGAAATATTTGATAAGCGCACAGATGAGGCCTAAGAGCAGTGATAAAAGGATTCCTATGAGGGCGAGACGGAGGGTAAGCCAGGCCGCCTGCAGATACATAGGAATTACTTTTTGAATAAAATCAAAATCCATATGCCTATAAATATAGTAGATTTTTGATAAAAAGGGAATGAGAAAAGGATTGTGGTAAATGCTAAAAACGCATTTGCTATTATAAATCTATTGACTTACTAGGTAATTAAATGTAATCTAAGACCTGTAATTACCTAGTAAGTTACTAGGTTTTAATTCCCATTTTAGGAGCATTCTTATGATTAACACAAAATATCTTTTTGAAGACCCGGAAGAACTGAATCCTTCTGCATTGCCGGACTACTCTACTCTGGACTTTGTTTCAAACGGCTCTCATATATACGGCGAAATTATGTGGCCTTCAAGCGAGGTTAACGGTTCAAACGGCAAAGGCCGGCCTTGTGTTATCATGCTCCACGGCTTTCCGGGAACTGCCCGCAATGATGATATTTCCCACGCCCTCTGCCGCAGCGGCTGTGTTGTGCTGGTTCCTCATCACCGGGGTGCCTGGGGAAGCCAGGGAAAATATTTGATTTCCAACTGTATTGAAGATGCCTATAACCTCGCAGAATATGCTCACTCAGAAAGTTTTACAGAAAAATATAATGTGAATCCTAATCAGATTTTTCTGCTTGGCCACAGCATGGGGGCAAACTCTTCACTCAACGCCGGAAAA
>CADANN010000031.1:2563-33236 GCA_902789325.1 uncultured Spirochaetaceae bacterium | reverse complement strand
GGAATTAAAGCTCTGGCAGGGAGACTCAACTAATGAAACTTATAAAAGCACACGTAATTAATTTTGGTAAGCTCCACGATTATGATATTGATTTTACAGATGGCGTAAATTCTTTTATGCAGGAAAACGGATGGGGAAAAACAACCCTTTCTGTTTTCATTAAAGCAATGTTCTATGGCATGGACCATACGACAAAAAAGAATATTGAAGAAAATGAGTTAAAAAAATATGCGCCTTGGCAGGGGGGAGTATACGGCGGCAGTCTTACTTTCTCTTATAAGGAAAAAGAATATTGTGTTAGCCGCACCTTCAGCCTCAAAAAAAATGAAGACTCTGTAGAAATCCGCGATTTAAAAACCAACAAGGTGATTGAAAATCCTGAAAATAATCTTGGTGTTTTCCTCTTTGGTGTAAACCGCGATACTTACGAGCGCAGTGTTCACGTTACTCTGGATGAATCACCGGCCGGCTCTCCAGATATTTCTGCCAAATTAAATAATCTTGTAGAGGCCGCTGACGTAACAAGTTTTGATGAAGCAAGCAAAGCTCTGGATGCAAAGGCAACTTCTCTTAAAGCAAAACGCGGTAATGGCGGCGAGATTTCAGACCTTCAAAATAAAATTGATTTTGATCGTACAAAGCTTACAGAAATTGCATCAAAGATTTCACAGAATGAAGATTTTGAAAAAAAGATTTCTGGCGTAGAAAAAGAAATTTCCGTATTCAAAGAAAAACAGGATTTCCTTGGTGAGCAGCTTTCTGTCAGTGCAAAATACGAAAGCAAGATTCGTTACGACCAGCTTAAGGAAGATGTAAAATCAGCAGAAGCAGCCCGCGATTCTCTTTTGGATTTTTTCAATGGACAGCTGCCGGATTCAGATATCATCAAAACCATAGATTCAATTTCTAGCGAATACACAACCGTACAGTCTAACCTCAAAAACAACTCTGCAACTCAGGCTGAAAAAGATCAGTACAAGGCTTTGCAGGAATATTTTGGCGGAGACATTCCATCCAAAGATCAGATTGAAGCCTGCATCAAAACTGATGATGAATATAAAAACTTCCGCCGGCAGGAAAGTGAGAAAAAACTTACTGAAAATGAACAGCAGAACTTTCAGACTCTTAAACAGAAATTCGAAGGTAAAGATATTTCCAGCGAAAAAATAGAAGAGTGCATGGGTTCTTTCTCACATATTCAGAGCCTCAAAATGAATGAAGGTGAAGTTTCAGAAAAGCTTCACACAAAGCAACTCGAGCTTCAGGTTCAGCAGCAGACAAAACTGAAAAATACAAAAAGAATTATTTTCTTCTCTATTGCCGCAGTTTGTCTGGTTTCGGCCGTAGCTCTCTTTTTGATTTTGAAAAATGTGATTGTAGCCGCAGGTCCTTTGGGCGCCTTTATTCTTTTTACATTGCTGGGAATCTTCTCTAGAGTTCAGTCTCCAGATTGTTCTGCTCTGCTTACAGAAATCAAAAAACTTCAGGATGAGATTTCTTATATAGAAAAAATGTGTTCAGATATTTCGAATAAAAGTACAGCTTTTGCTTCTCAGTTTGGAATTGAAAGTGGTTCTGACCTTGTTGCATTAAATAGGCTTAGTAGTGATTATAACTGGTTTGAAAATCTTGAAAGAAAACAAAGAGATTTTGAAAACTGGCTTAGCTCTCAGTCGAAAACTTCTGCAGAATATGAACAGGCTCTTAAAGCATTTGTGAAACGCTTTTGTAAAACAGAAGACATTTCCTCAGTGACATCAGAAATCCAGACTCTTAATGAAAAGTTAAAAAGACTTTCTGAACTTGAGAATAAAATCAATTCAGATTCTAAAAACTCAAGTCTCCAGCAAGAGACAAAAGAAAAGCTCGAGAAAATTCTTTCCCAGTACAAAACTCAAAAGGCACTTTCTTTTGCTGATCAGGTACAGGAACTTCACGACAAAATTAATGACATCAAAAATGCTTCTGATAATATTCAGACAGCATTGCAGAGATTAAAAGAGTTTGAAGAAGATCCTCAGAACGACATAGAGTCCTTTGCATCTCTTGTAAAACCGGAAAAATCAGCTGATGATTTGCGCAGTGAACTTTCTGAAGTTGCAGATAAAATCACAGAAAAGAATACGGAAATTGCAAGCTACAGAAAAATCATCACAGACAACCTTGCCGACACTGAGCGTAAGGAAGATATTGAAACTGAAATAGAAGCTCTCGCTCAGGAAAAGGAAGAGAAAACTGCCGAGTACAAAATCCTTACAAAAACACTTGAATTGCTTTCTCAGGCAAAAGAACGTCTCGACGCAAATTACAGCGACCCGATGAAAGAGGGCTTTGCAAAATACGTAAAAATGCTCGGTGGAAATCTGAACTTTGTAATAGACACAGATCTTAAGGTTTCAGTTGATGAAGCTGGTATGCTCCACGAAAGTGATTTCTTGAGTGCAGGCTATAAGGACATTGTAAACTTCTGTTCAAGAATGGCTCTGATAGATGCTTTGTTTACAGAAGAAAAGCCTCCTGTAATTCTGGATGATCCTTTTGTAAATCTTGATGATGATAAAATTCCTCGTGCCCTTCAGCTTGTAAAAGATATGTCAAAAGAAAAACAGATTTTGTATTTTGCGTGTCACAAGAGCCGCGAAGTGTAATGTGCATTGTCATTCCGAACTTGTTTCGGAATCTTGTTAAAAAAAACAAGGTTCCCAGACAGTAACACTAGAAGGGAACCTTGCCGTCCAGCGTTGCTGGACATCGGAGAGAGTTTATCAGCTTATTTACAAGCTAACTATAATATAGCAGATTGATTTTAGAATGTCAAATTTTTTAAGGAAAATTTGGGCTATGTTAAACGATAAACTTGCATTTTTTGTGAAAAAATCACAATACTTTTTTATTTTTCTGCACTTTTTAGCCAGGTAAGGAACTCAAGTTTAGTTACTTCTTCATCCGGATAGAAATTTCTGCCATCAGGGAGCTCCATAAATTCCTTTTCTACCACACCAAGAATGGCATCAAAATCTTCATCTTCAACAGGAACATCAGCTACAGGGCTTTTTGTACGGCCAGATTTTTTATATTTGTCTGAATAGCGGGTAAACATTTTCTGGTTTCCGTTTTTACGTACCCATGCATTCCAGATAAAGCGTGCACAGAAACGGCGGGTGAGAGGATCAGGAAGTTCTATGCCATCAAGCAATTTTATATCACCAATGTCAGAAGTTTTATTAAGCTCCCAGGCTGAGTTTTTAAGTGGAGTATACACTTCGCGGTAATCTGAAAGTCCTTCTTCGTCAAAAAGAATAAACGCATTATCAATTGCAGCAACTGCCTGGTCATATCTTTTCAGCTGATAAAAGAGTTTTCCTTTTTCCAGCTGAAGAACTGCATTCTTTGAATCAAAGGTCAGGATTTTTTCAATCTGCAGTAAAGCTTCTTCTTTATTTTTTGTCAGACGGCTCGAAAGTAATTGCACGTAACTGTCACCTTTCTGTAGGGAATATGCTTCCTGCAGACTGTTCTGAGCTTCGCGGTTCTTGCCAATCATTTTATATAAGAGACCTTCAAAAGCTCGAAGTCGTGCAATAAGAAATGGTTCAGTAACTTTTGTAGAATTGATATATGTAGTAATTTCTTTCAGTAAATTATTAATTGCCTGCATTGGAGCTTCTGGCTCAAGACAATATTCTGAATCAAGTTTTATGAACTGATATTCATAAACTTCAATGGAACTGTATATGTAGTTATTATCTTCGGTGTAAGTATAAACATCTTGCTGCAAGGTTGCGCAGGAAATGGCACAAAACGCAAGAACAGAAATTATAAGGTGCAAAAATATCTTTTTCATTTTAACTCCATATACTTTTTGATAGTTACTTTATTTTAATACATTTACCGCAGAAAGTGTATTGTCAAAAGTTATTGCAAGACAATCTTTTTTTAAGTCTCCATTCAGATCTACAAAGACCGGATTACCATATCCCGCAACCGGGAAGTCTGGCAAGAGTTCGAGTTTTGAATTAAAGCCGTAAATTGAGTTTCCTTCACCAGAGACAAAGATTTCTTCGGCGCCGTCGCTGTCATAATTATGCACTGTAAGATTTCCAGACTTTGCAGTGAAGTATGGAATTTTTACCTGTAATTTTTCGCCGTTGAGAGAAACTCGCCACAACTCTCCATCCGAAGAAAGTGCAAAAATATTTCCATCAGCAGCTTTTACATTCAGATAGAAAATACCTGGAATAGTAACTGGGAAGTCTGGTAAAAGATTTCCATTCAAATCGTAAACATAGAGTATACCAGCCTGAGTAATCATTGTTACGTATTGCTTACTACCGTTAGTTAGTATGTATGGCGAACCATACGCAATGCCATCAAGTTCTAACGGACCCTCTGTTGTAAGTGGTGCGAAGTTTTTATAAATATGAATTCCACCAAAGAATCCTTTTTCATAAAAAGCAAAAATATCACCACTTACGGCAGGAACTGATTTGATGCCGCCTTCAGCTTCTGTTTCGATGGATGTAAATTTTCCATCAGCTGAAACGAAAGTAATAGTTCCTTCTTCATCACAAATACCAAGAGATTCTTTATAAACAAATGGTGCACACGAAGGACTTACGCCTGTAAGAACAGGGAATGCTTCAATACTTTCAAGTTTAGAATCTAATAGATAAACCAGACCGCTTTTAGTAACTGCCCATAACAGACCTTTAGAAGTTTTAGTAGTATTTTCATCTGCTGCTGTGATATACAAAATCTCTGAAAACTCTTTTTTCTGCTTTTCAAAATTTCCATAATCCAGCGAGTTTATTGTTGAATCTTTTTCAATCCAGAAAAGCAGTTTATTCTTTTTTGTATTTGATTTTACAAGGACTGCATCTGTTTTATTTTCGAGTGCAATAGGGAAGCCAGGAATACTTCGTGCTGACTCAAGCTCAACTGCCGAAGCCTGCAGCTGCAGCATAATATTGTTATCTTTAATTCTAAAATCAAAGCGGCCAGAATTATAAAGCGAAAGAATTTTCGACATTGCCGAATTTCCTTTGATGAAAAATGGAACGCTTCGTTCAAGATTATAGTAAAGTGAAACAGAAGAATAGGCTGACTGTTTTGCAGAAACACGCATCCAGTTTTCGCTGCCAGAAAGTTTTTTTGTTTTGCTTGAATTAGCATTTATTGCAACAAGATTTTCCGGCGACTGAGAAAAATAAATAAAATCATCTTTTACAAGATAGTAAGGTCGCGGAACATTTACATCAAGAATCTGTAGAATCGAAAGCAGGAAGCCTGGCATCTGAATGCAAGGCAGGCGAACGCCGTCAATTAAAAGGCTATCATTTGATTGAACAATATATGAAGAAAAGATTCTTTCAAAAATCTCCTGACGTTTTTCTTCATCAGCTATTTTGATTGCAAAGACAGGTTCTGATTTTCCTTCGATTCCAAAAACAGCAAACTCATCGCCTGTCCAGGAAAGAAGAATGTCATCGAGCGAACGATTAAACACAATTCGACAGATAGAGTCAGATTTGCTCCAGGTGCCGCTAAAGTTTTTTTCTGGAGGAAGGATTTTTCCTGCAGCTTCTTTTAGCTCGCGCAAACCTCCCGCAGAAAACAAAGTATAATACTGAACGTCTTCTGTAAATTTAGGAAGGAGGGAAGGAACTTTAGATTCTCTTTTAAGCAGCTCAACAACTGGGTGTGGCTGTTGATTTTCCGAGTTCTCAACGCTCTCAGCCGCCATAGGAATGGTCACGCTCAAATTAAGGTCCGTGTCTGTAACGCCAAAATTGAGCACGGTATATTCTTCTTCAGAAAGATAAGGTGAAACTGCCGAAAGGTAGTTTTGAGCAAGACCCTCTTTAGAGAGCGCAGCAATTTTTCTGCCGTTAGCTAAAATCCGCAGCGGCTCGCGTAACCGTGCATTCACCGAAGCAAGCTCTCGCGAATTATAAAGCGAACTGTTAGAAAAACTCATAGCTTCTTCCATAAGCTCACGGCTATTTGTAAATACAACAAGATTCTTTTTTACAATAAAGAAAGCTGCATCAGACAGCATGTAATAATTTCCGTGCCGGTTATTACACAGTTCTATTTTTCCCTGCAGCGCATTAATTCGTGGCAGGGCATAAGGAGCAAGGCGCACAATCCCAGCAAGAACTCCAGAATCAAGAACCGCGATAAAGTTTGTAGGGGCGGTCTGTTTTTCAGAACTCTCCAAATCACCTTTTATCTCATCAACATATACCGCCGCATCAAATCGTCGCTTAAGCGCATATTTCACCAGAGCATTTTTACGGAACTTAGAACTCTTAAGATTCAAATAGGTCTCGCGGTACTGCTGAAGTTCCGGGCTTGTCATTGCAACCAGGGTTGCATTCAAATCTAAAAGCGGTTCAGCAGTATTCCAGATTTTATCTGTTCGCAGGTAAATTGCGTAATCAGGTGGGAGCGCATCAATCGGCTTAATTCTGTCAAAACGGCAGAATGCAAACCACAAAATCAAAAGGACAATAAGTACAAGTATAATCTTAAATGGCAGCAACAGGAGTCTTACAGCCAACGGCAGCCTTCTTTTTTTCTCTTTTTCCATAGCTTTTATTATACAACTATACTGAACTTTTTTCATACAACGACCCGCATAACAGGTTCATACATCAAAAAAATTTGCTTTTCTTCTATTTATGCAAGATAATATTTGTATGAGAAAGTTTTTGGCATTAGTTTTAGTTTGTTTAACTACTTCATTTTGTTTTTCGCAGGCTAATTTTTTTGATAATTATGTTTATCAGTCTTGGAGCGCATTCAACGGACTTTCGGGAACAACAGCCAACGATATTTACCAGACAAGAGACGGTTATATAGATATTGGAACTTATGAAGGCCTTATTAAATTTGATGGCGTTGAGTTTATTACCTTAAATCGTGTAACAAATAAAGATTTTGGATTTGTTTCTGTAAGAACTATTTTGCAGGATTCCCGTGGAGATATCTGGCTTGGTTCAAATGATGAAGGCTTACAAAAAGTTTCTGATGCCGGAAATAAAATCTATACAACAGAAAACGGTTTGCCAAATAATTCCATAAGAACTTTATGCGAAGATAAGCGCGGTAACATCTGGATTGGAACAGCAAGTGGTGTCGTTTATCTTACCCCGGATGGTAAACTTATAAATCCGCAGTTCGGCGCAGGAACTACTGCAAACGGTGTTATCACCTCGCATCTTTATTGTGATGAAGCCGGAAGAATCTGGCTTACCACTTCAAATGAAAACGGACTTTTTTTATGTCAGGACGGACTTTTTAAGCCGCTTGATGAATTCGAAAAATACACAACTTATTTTGCAACTTCTATTTTCCAGGATAAGCAGGGAACTTTCTGGATAGGTCTTGGCGACAGAGGTATGGCCACACTGAGTGGTGGAAAAGTTACGATTTTAAAAACCGGAACTCTGCTCGATAAAATTCCTACCTGTACAATTCTTCAGGATAAAAGCGGAAACATCTGGTTTGGAACTGAACATGGTCTTGTAGTTTATGCCAACGGAAAATTCTATGAATACTCTGGAGCCCAGGAGCTTGCCACTTCAAATATCAACCGCATCATTCAGGATCGTGAAGGAAATATCTGGTTTGCAACCGACCGTAACGGTATTGGAAAAATGACTCAGGGCAAGTTTAAGCTTTTTAGACTTGGCCTTACAGTAAACAGTATTGCGCAGGATAAAAATGGACAAGTCTGGGCTGGAACAGATAATGGAGTTCTCTGTTTTGTTGATGATGAGCCTGTAGAAAATAAACTTACAAAATATACCGAAGGAATTCGTATTCGCCATGTAGAAGCAACTCCGGATGGTAAAATTCTTGTAAGCTGTTATACAAAACCTGGTCAGTTGCTTTATGATGGTAAGACTATAAAAAGCTGGTCAACAGATGATGGCCTTGCCGGAAATAAAGTTCGTGTCGCAATTCAAACCGGCCAGGATGAATATTATGTTGGAACTACAACAGGTTTAAGCATAATTCACAAAGATGGAACAATCCGCTCATATAAACAGAATACCGGTGACCTTGATACTGAGTATGTAATGGCCGTGTATAAAGACACGCACGGAGTTGTCTGGATTGGAACAGATGGTGGCGGAATCTTTTTGATGAAGGATGAAAGAATCTTTTCACATCTGACATCTGCAGAAGGAATTGCCGGAAACGTAATCTTCAAAATCTCTCAGGATAAAGAGGGTAATTACTGGATTTGTACCGGAAGCGGAATTACCTGTATAAAAGATTTTGATTCAACAAAAAAATCTTATCTGCAGTGTAATACAATCAATTCTGAAACAGGAATAGGAACAAACTCAGTTTTCCAGATTCTTTTTGATGATGCCAATAATGCATGGATTACAAATAATCACGGAATAGCTTCACTCTCACTGGATGAAGTTCACGACTTGTTCAATGATAAGCGCGATGTAGTTAATGCCAAATATTACAATAAAAATGATGGGCTTGATTCAGACGGAGCAACTTCAACTGCCTGTGGAATTATAGATAAAACAGGTCAGCTCTGGATTCCACTTGTCGACGGAATTGCAGTTTATGATCCGCTTAAAACTCAAAAAAGTTCAGTTGCCCCTCTGGTTCAAATTGAAACTATTACAGTTGATTCAGTTGTATATAAAGATTTTCATGATTTAATTGTTCTTAAGCCTGGTACAAAACGAATAGACATCAAATATACCGGAATTTCTTTTGAAGCCCCAGAACGCCTTTTGTTCTCTTATATGCTTACTGGCTTTGACAAAGATTATACAGCACCTTGCAAGGAACGAGTTGTTTCTTATACAAACCTTGCCCCTGGAAGACATTCTTTCCTTGTTTATGCAATAAACGGAAACGGCCTTGTCTCAAATAATGACGAGATGATGTTCCTTTATCAGAAGCCATATTTGTGGCAGCGACCGGATTTCTGGATTGTAGTTGGTTCCATTTTGATAGGTGCAGGTGTTGCCTTCTTTATGATTCGTGAACATAGAATCAAAAAGGAAAACTTACGTCTCGAAGCTCTTGTTCAAAAACGTACGGCAGATCTTGCAAATGAGAAAAATAAATCAGACAGGCTCTTGCGTTCAATTCTTCCGGATAAGATTGCAGATAGTCTTAAAAAGTCCATAAATGAGAATTTTGAAATAGATGTAAATTTTGAACGTGCTGAAAATTTTGATAATGTTACACTTTTGTTCTCAGATATAGTTGGCTTTACAAGTGTTTCAAGCGGACATTCTGCTCAGGAAATTGTAAATGCACTCAACGATTTATTCAGCCGTTTTGATAAGCGTGCAATAAAAATGCATGTAGAACGAATTAAGACAATCGGCGATTCATATATGGCAGCCTGTGGTATTCCGGAAGCAAATCCGGACCATGCTTACATTATGATTAATTTTGCAAAAGGAATGTATCAGGATCTGGCTGATTATAACAAAACTGCCCAAATTAAATTTCAGATTCGGGTTGGTTTAAACTGTGGACCGGTAACTGCCGGCGTTATTGGTCATACAAAGTTTCATTATGATGTATGGGGTAATACGGTAAATGTTGCGAGCCGCATGGAAACTGCAGCAACTCCTGGTGGAATCAGAATTACAGAAGAATTAAAAAAGGAACTTTCCGGACATAAAGATATCCATTTCACAAAAGCAATTGAATGTGAAATTAAAGGAAAAGGTCTTATGAAGACCTACGAAGTAAAGCATCAGGAGTCATAAGACCCGGAGCATCGGAGCAGTAATATGAAAAAGACATATAAGAAGGTTCTAACCGGATTAATTATATCAATAGCATTCTCAGCACTTACAGTTTCACTTGTTTCCTGTAAAGAACCAAAAAAGAAGGTTGTCAAAGTTGGATTGCTTCATTCTCTAACTGGTACAATGTCTATAAGTGAAGTTGCCGTAAGAGATGCAGAACTTCTTGCAATAAAAGAAATAAACAATGCAGGCGGTATTCTTGGCTGTCAGATAAAGGCAGTTGAAGAAGATGGAAAAAGTAATCCGCGAATGTTTGCAGAAAAGGCACGCAAGCTTATTGATCAGGATGGAGTTGCGACAATTTTTGGCTGCTGGACTTCTGATTCCCGTAAGGCAGTAAAAAGTGTTGTTGAAGAAAAATACAATCTTTTATGGTACCCGGTTCAGTATGAAGGTTTTGAAGCCAGTCCAAATATTATGTACATGGGAGCTTCCCCAAATCAGCAGGTAGTTCCTGCCGTAGATTTCTGTGCGAAAAATTTTGGCAAACGCTTTTATTTGATTGGAAGCGACTATATTTTTCCACGAACAGCAAATGCCGTTATTAAAGCTCAGTTAAAAAATCTGGGTTGTACTTGTGTTGGCGAAACTTATGTACCAATGCATGAATCTGATTTTGTTTCGATTGTAAAGGAAATCAGTAAAATCAAGCCGGATGTAATTATTAATACTTTGAATGGTAGTTCAAATCAGTCTTTCTTTTCACAGTTAAAATATTCAGGGCCTTCTGCAGAAGAAGTTCCTGTTATGAGTTTTTCAATTTCAGAAAGTGAAATAAAAAGCATTGGAGTAGATAAGCTGAAAGGGCATTACCTTGCCTGGAATTATTTTGAATCAACTGAAACAGCAAAAAACAGAAAATTTGTTCAGGCATATAAAGCAGAATTTGGTGAAAACAAATCTGTAGGAGACCCGGTAGAAGCTGCTTATATTGCAGTTTATCTCTGGGCTTCTGCCTGTGCCAGAGCCGGAACCTTTGATGTTGAACCTGTAAGAATTGCCGCAAAGGGAATCAGCTATATTGCTCCGGAAGGGATTGTTACTATCGAAGGCTCAAATCAGCATTTGTATAAAATTATTCGAATTGGTCAGATAAATGAAAAAGGGCAGGTAAACGAACTGTATGCAAGCTCTGCTCCTGTTCGCCCGGACCCTTATTTAAGTACCTATGCCTGGGCAAGAGGATTATAAACTATAAATCACCGCGCTTATAAAGCATGCTTGGGCGGCCACCAGTTTCGTAATTGATTTCTCCATGAATCTTTTTGATTTCCATAAGATAAGTCATGTAGTGGCGTACAGTTACGCTTGAAAGTCCTACATCTTCTGCAATCTGGTCGCCGTTTACCCAGCCTGTTTTTTCTTTCATGTAATCTGTAATAAGCCCAAGAGTCTTCTGCTGAATGCCCTTTGGAAGATTAGACTCATTATTTGTGTGTGTATTTCCGTTATTTGAAATCAAACTGTCTACGTAGCTCTGGTCTATTGTCTGAGTTGCACCGCGGAAAGCCTCTGCGTTATTCATAAATTTTTCGAGCGCGACCTGGAAGCGTTCATACGCAAATGGCTTAATCAAAAAGTCCAGGACACCAAGGTGCATGGTTTCTTCGAGAGTAGCAGGATCGTTTGCGGCAGTTACCATAATAACTTCGCATTTAATTTTTTCTTCGCGGATTTTTTTCAGGGTTTCTATGCCGCTGAGGTATGGCATAAAAACATCCATAATCACAAGGTCAACATCCTTGCCGTCTGAGCTCAAAAGAAAATCCAGAGCTTCCTGTCCGTTGCGGCAAGTTCTGACAACTACGAAATTCTTGTTCTTTGAGACGTACTGCTCGTTAATCATTGCGACCATAGGGTCGTCTTCAACAATCAAAGCCTTATACATAATTACCCTTTAATTGTACCATAAAAGATGTTCCTACGTCTTGTTCTGAAACGAACGATATTGTACCACCAAGACTTTCAACTAACTGCTTTGTGTGATACATACCAACACCACGCCCGGTACCTTTAGTAGAAAAGCCTTTTTCAAAAATACGGTCTTTTATATCATCCGGAATGCCGCAGCCGGTATCTCGTACTGTCAGCAGAAGTTCTCCGTTACCGGCATCGGCTTCTGCGCCTGGTTTTGTGAATACGCCAAATTCAAGCTCCCGCGGCCGGTCATTGTTCAGGTTCATGTTCATTGCATCAAGCGCGTTATCAATAAGGTTTCCAACGATTGTAACGAGTGCTTCAGAAGGAACTGCAACTTCGGAAGACTTAAAACGAATGCCTTCTTTTAGAATGAATTTTACATTACATTCAGAAGCACGGGCAATCTTACCAATCAAAAGAGCTGCAAATGAAGCATTGTCTACGGCGTGCATAACGGTACTTAGAGTTTCGCGCTGAATAATGGAAATGTTTTCGATATACGAAACAGCCTTGTCATATTCTCCAATCTGAATGAGGCCAAGAATCACGTGCAGTTTATTTGTAAAGTCGTGGTTGTTTGCACGCATGGAGTCTACAAGGTATTTTGTACCCGAGAGTTCTTCCATAAGTTTTGTGTATTCTGTGCGGTCATGCAGAATTGCAACTGCTCCGCTGATAATTCCGTCTTCTTTTACAGGCACGCAGTCTACCATAAGGGCGGTGCCGTTTTCTGTTTCGTGCTGAATACCAAAAGCGGCATTTCCTGTTTTAATGACCTCGGAAAGAAAGCGGTCTGCAAATACATTCTGCTGAATTAAGCTCACCTTTGCATCACAGCTTTCTTCGTCGCATCCAAGGAGTTTTTTTGCAGCCTTATTAGCAAACTGAATGTTTAAATTGCTGTCGGCGGCCATTATTCCGTCGTAGGTAGATTCCAGAATATTATCGCGGATACGGAACATAGAGGTGAAGGCGTCTGGTTCGTAACCAAGGAGACGCCGCTTTAATTTGCGGGAGAAGGCGCGGCATATTGCGATTTCTATGAGTATAGCGGCAACTGTAACGCTCAAAAACAAGAGCACAATTTTATAAGTAAACGAACGGATAGAAGTTTTGAGCATAATGGCCATTATAAAGCCTATGTAATTTCCTCTGCCATCATAAATTGCTGAATAAGTACGACGTTGTGGTCCGGATGGTCCTATATCGCTTTCTGTATAAAATCCTTTTTTGTGTGTAGAAAAATCAGGGTGGGTTCCATCATATTCAGTTCCAATTAAATTATGATTGGTATGATAGATTCGCATATTATCAGTATTTACAATAGAAATAACGTCTACATCCGCCAGATCATCCGCAATGGAATCCATACATATACATAAGTCGCGGCGGGGTTTGTCCTTCATAAATCCATAAATTCGCGTAATAAGGGCAGCCGTTTCCTCAAGGTTCTGGTCGAACGCTTTATCACTGGCATTTACGTTTACAACTGCACCGCCCACACTCATCAAAATTGTGGTCACAATAATCAAAATCAGCTGTACACGCTGAATCTCATGGCGAATATCGGTTAGACTGTTTTTTCGTTTCTTATTCATCTTCTATAATAATACCGCAAAATCCAAAATTTTAAATCCTTTCTAAAGTAAAAAAACTCCACTTGAAGAAATTAACAAATCTGTTATAATCTACTTATCTATAAGGATGGTAGGATTATGCTGATTTCAACAAAAGGTAGATACGCTCTTCGCGTTTTAATAGACATTGCAGAACATCATACTCAGGAACGTACTCCTCTTAAGGAAATTGCAGAACGCCAGAATATATCACAAAAATATATAGAAGCAATTATGACAATGCTTTCGAAAAACGGTTATGTGGATGCAAGTCACGGAAAAGGCGGCGGATATAAGCTTAATCGTAAGCCTGAAGAATATAAGGTTGGCGATATTTTGCGTTTAACAGAAGGAACTCTTGCTCCTGTTGCCTGTCTCGAAAAAAATGCAGAAGAATGTCCTAGAAAAGATGTTTGTCGCACAATTTTGCTTTGGACAAAACTCGATGACCTTGTAGAGAATTACCTGGACAGCGTAACTCTTGCAGATTTGATGAAATAATTTGAGTCGACGAAGAATTTAAAATAAACGAATAAACTAGATTTCTTCCATTGAGTCTTTTGGAATCTCAATGGTTGCTACGGTTTCAGTTTCTGATGTATCGAAATGAAGATGGTCAGAATTGAGACCAAGCTTCTTAAGCATTACAAGAACTGTAATAATACCAAGTCCAGAACCTTCAGTCTGATCAATGTCTGCCATAGCATCTGCCATTGTCTGATAAATCTTAGTTCGTTCGATTTTATCCTGAATGCGGGCATATTCTGAATCTGTAATCTTGGTGTTATTTGTAACTGTAACAGAAATGATATCATTTGCAGTGAGCAGAAGATGTACTCTAAGTTCACCTTCTTCAAGCATTTCCTGATAATGAAGTGTATTTTCTGTCAGAGTATCACGGAAAGATTTCATTCCGTTTTTATAGTCGTTTTCGTTATTTATATCGAGATTATTTTCCTTGAAGTAAATTCTCTTTGCATTTGCCTTGCTGGCGTTATCCAAAAGCTCAAATAAACAGTAGGTGAGATAGTTATAGAGATGCATTTGATTACATTCTTGAAGAAAAACAGTGAGAACCTTCTGGAATCTAGCCTTTTGCTCTGGCGTCAGAGTATAACAAAAGAAGTCAACAGGCTTTCTTTCGTGTACGCACTGCTTGATATAAGTGATATCCTCTTCTGTCAAATCTGATTTTTCTACTTTCATATAATATACAGTAATTATACTCCCTATATCTTAATATTATCAAGAAAAAAGATTTAAAAATTGTGCAAAACTCTAGAAAATTGTGAAAAAATCACAAAAATATTTTACTACCATACTAGTATATTAGTCAATATAAGAAGTGTACTATATCGTCATTGCGAGGAGCGAAGCGACGAAGCAATCTATACTTTTTATACATATAAGAATATAATTAGAAAAACTGTATATATAAGGAAGTAATTTATGGATTTGATGAAATTGCAAAACGGTAGTGATATCCGTGGTGTTGCTATAGAAGGTGTAGAAGGCGAAAATGTAAACCTTACTCCACAGATTGCAAAACAAATTGGCTGTGCTTACGTAAGCTGGCTTGCAAAAAAGCTTGATGTAGATTCAACTGCATTGAGACTTGGCGTTGGCCGCGATTCTCGTGTTACAGGACCAGCTCTTGCAGATGCTTTGATTGAAGGTATGATTAGTGCCGGAGCAACTGTTGTTGATTGTGGTATGGCAACTACTCCTGCAATGTTCATGTCTATTATTTTCCCAGAAACAAATTTCAATGGTTCGGCTATGATTACTGCCAGCCATCTTCCTTTTAATCGTAACGGAATTAAGTTTTTTGATGATGATGGTGGCCTTGAGCATGAAGATATTACAGAAATCCTTACTCTCGCCGGTCTTTTGAATCCTGCCAAAGTAAATGTTTTTGTAGATAAAATCGATCTTCTTTCAATCTATGCTGAATATCTTAAGAATAAGATTGCTGAGGGTCTTAAGGATCTAGGAAAAGGTGATAAACCGCTTTCAGGCCTTCATATTGTTGTAGATAGTGGAAACGGTGCTTCAGGCTTCTTTGTAGATAAGATTTTGCAGCCACTTGGTGCTGATACAACAGGAAGCCAGTTCCTTGAGCCAGACGGAATGTTTCCAAATCATATTCCTAATCCGGAAAATAAACAGGCTATGGAAGCAATCCGCAGCGCAGTTCTCAACAACAAGGCAGATCTTGGTTTGATTTTTGATACCGACGTAGACCGTATGTCTGCAGTTTTGAGCGACGGAAGCGAAATAAACCGCGACTCTATTATCGCTATGATTGCTGCCATTCTTGCTCCTGAATATCCTGGTTCTACAATTATTACAGACAGCGTTACTTCAGACCGTCTTACATACTTCCTTCAGGATGTTCTTGGTCTCAAGCATCTTTGCTACATGCGCGGTTACAAGAACGTAATCAACAAGCAGAAGGAATTGAACGCAAAGGGTATTGTTGCTCCTCTGGCTATGGAAACTTCTGGACACGGTGCTCTTAAAGATAACTACTTCCTTGATGATGGTGCTTTCCTTGCAGTTAAACTTGTTATTGCATTGGCACAGGCAGCAGCTCAGGGCAAAAAGCTCGACAGCTTGATTGAAAAGCTTCCTCCACTTGTAGAAGAAGGAGAATACCGCTTCAAGATTTCTGGAGATGATTTTAAGACTTACGGCCAGAACGTACTCGCAGAGTTCAAACGCCGTGCAATAGAAGCAGATTATGAAATGCCAGAATCCTTCGAAGGTGTACGCCTTTCATTCAAGGGTGAAAGCGTTCAGGGCTGGATGCTCCTTAGATTGTCACTTCACGATCCTGTTATGCCTCTCAACATCGAAGGTGCCCGTAAAGGTGATCTCGCGAAACTGGTAGAAATCGCTAAACAACTTACCGACGGTTTTGACAGATTGGATAGAAGCTGCTTGAAATAGACAGAATATTATTTTGCGGTCGTTTTTTTCGACCGCATTTTTTTTAACTAGATAATCTTATTCCCACAAAAGTTGAAGACCATTTTCTTCATACTGTGGAAATTTTTCATCTTTACTTATTAGAACTAAATCATTTCGAATCGCTTGTTGAATCAGCATACGGTCAAATGGATCATGGTGATTCTCTTTTTGTGGGATTTGACCTATACTTATGTAATCATATGGTTCAGGCGAAAGAATAGTAAAATTATATTCTTCTGCTATGTGTGGCAGGTGAAGAATATTAATTCCTTTTAGATCAAGTTTTTTTGATTGATATTTAACAGCCAGCTCCCAAAAACTGATTGGACTAACAAATATTTCATTTTCTTCATTTGCGATTATTTTTAAAGCTTTTGGTTTGATTCTTTTTGTATCAAGAAATGACCATAGAAAAACATGTGTATCGAGCAGATATTTCATAAATAACTCCTTGCTCTATAGCAAATCATTCATGTCATCAAAAAGCCATTCAGGAGTAAACTCAAAAGTTTCATCTTCCCAATAACTTGCCTTACTTTCATAAGAGCCCAGAGGGCGCTTTTTACGTTTAGGTTTTTCTGTCACTTTCGAAAGACAAGCCACAGGTTTTTTAAGGCGTCCATATAAAATCTGTACTTCTTCACCATTCATCACCTGTTCTAGAACTGAGGAAAATTTCGCTTTAAAATCACCAACTGTCATTTGTATCATATCTATAAGATACGGTTAACTTGTCAAGTTGTCAAGAAGATTGTAATTGTTATTTTCCTTCTTTTTGTATTTTATCCAGCATTTTATTAACACTGTTTCGGATTTCTTCAACAATCTCATTTGTTATTTGAATACGGACTTTTACATTTTCAGGAGTTTCTTCAATTTGAATTGGAGTTTTATCTTGTGGGATGAATAGTTGATAAACCTCGATATTTAGAGCTTCTGCAATTTTTACTAGTGTATCTGTACGGGGAAAACGGCGTTTACCTTCAATATCATTTATATTTTGTGATGAGACACCGATTTTTTCTGCTAAGGATTCTTGTGTAAACTTACCGTTTCGATATTTCTTTATATTTTCTGAAAAGACTGATTTTAACTCTTCTTCTGTCATACTTGCATTTTGCAAGTGAAAATTAATTTTTAACACTAGCGTTAACTTGTAGTTAATATTATACTTGCAATACGCAAGTATATGAAAAATCCACATCAAAATGATACATCTGAAAAAAAACAAATAAAATCCCGTGACCGTGTCGCTAAACGAGGCGAAGTTTTTACTGCAGAACGTGAAGTAAAAGCAATGTGTGACCTCGTAAAAGATGAAACAGAGCGAATAGACAGCCGTTTTCTGGAACCTGCTTGTGGCGATGGAAATTTTCTTGCGGAAATCCTTGAGCGAAAATTGAAGGTTGTCACTCGAGTCTATGGTAAGAAGCCTAACGATTGGGAAAAATATTCAATTGTCGCCGTTAGTTCAATATATGGCATTGATATTATGGCAGATAACGCTGCATCTTGCCGAAACAGATTATTTGAAATTTGGCAGACGCAATATGAAGAAATCTCTAAAAGGAAAATTAGTTCCAGCCAAAAAGAAGAAACTAAAAAGACTATCAAATATATCTTAGAGCGTAATATCCTTTTAGGAAATGCCCTTAGTCTCAAAGAAGTAGATGAAAATCAAAATGATAAAGATTCTCCAATAATATTCAGTGAATGGTCTCTTATTGGATTATCTCTTAAACGTCGCGACTTTATTTTTAATGACCTCGTAAATAAAAACTGCAAAGCAAATTTAATCTCAGATAACGGAAATGAAGCAGAAGTTTTTTCACCTGTAAAAGAATTTTCGCTTGTTCATTATAGAAAAGTTTATGAGGGAGAAAGTCGATGCTAGATACTCTTTATAATAAAACTTACAATCCGGATGTTCTATCATGTCTTGCAAACCTGAGTAATGATGAAGTTTTTACGCCACCGAGCGTTGCCAATGCGATGCTTGATTTATTACCTCAGGAATTATTCAGTAATCCTGATGCAAAGTTTCTGGATCCTGCATGTAAGAGTGGGGTCTTTTTAAGGGAGATCGCAAAACGACTTTTGGAAGGTCTTAAAGATAAAATTCCAGATTTACAGGAACGTATAGATCACATATTTAAAACACAGCTATATGGAATAGCTATTACTGAACTTACAAGTCTTCTGAGTCGACGCAGTGTTTATTGTTCAAAATATCCTAATTGTAAGTATTCAGTTTCTAAGTTTGATACAGTAGAAGGGAATATTTTCTTTAATAATACAAAAAGTACGCATCTTTGGATAAGTGGAAAGTGTCTTCATTGTGGAGCAAGTGAGAAAGAATATGGAGACAAGGCAAGAGAGGGGCTTGAGAGGCATGCTTATCAGTTTATTCATAATGCAATACCAGGAGAATTAGAAAATATGAAATTTGATGTAATAATTGGAAATCCACCATATCAGTTAAGTGATGGTGGAGGAGGTGCAGGGAAAAGTGCAACTCCAATTTATCAATTATTCGTACAGCAAGCAAAGAAACTTCAGCCACGATATCTATCAATGATTATTCCTTCACGATGGTTTTCAGGTGGAAAGGGATTAGATAAGTTTCGCGATGATATGTTAAATGATAAGCATCTTACAAAGATAATAGATTATTCTGATTCAAAAAACTGCTTTCCGTCTGGAGTCGATATTCCAGGTGGAATTTGTTATTTTCTTTGGACAAAAGATACTGAATCATTATGTACAATAAAAAACATATTAAAAGATGGAAGAGAATCAGTTCTAGAACGTAAACTTAATGATTTCGACATTCTCATTCGTTATAACGATGCTATCACAATTGTAAATAAAGTAATGTCTAAGAAAGAATGTTATTTGAATTCTGTTGTGTTAAGTAGAAAACCATTCGGTTTGGAATCAAATACACCTTTTGATGAGGGAGGTGATGTACTACTTAGAAGTAGTAAAGGATTAGGAAAAATAAATCGTAGTAAAATTATAATGGGAAACGATTTAATTGATAAATGGAAAGTTATTATTTCAAAAGTATCTTATGAACATGCTGGTGTACCAGATAAAGATGGAATGATGAGAGTCTTATCTGTATTACAGGTTTTACCACCAAATAGTTCTTGTACCGAATCATATTTAGTTGCAAATACATTTGATAATGAAAATGAAGCTAATAATATGCTTACATATTTAAAAACAAAATTTGTACGTTTTTTGATTATGCAAATGCTTGCCTCAATGAATATGTCTAAAAGTACATTCTCATTTGTTCCTCTCCAAGATTTCTCAAAACCATGGACCGATGAAGAACTCTATGCAAAATACAATCTTTCTCCTGAAGAAATTAGTTTTATAGAAAGCATTATTCGTCCAATGGAGTAACAGGAGTCTATTATGCCAGCAACAACAAAAGATTATATATCTGAAAAAACAGAATCTAAACCTATTATCTATGCATATATTGATAAGAGTATGCCGGATATATTAAAGGTTGGATATACTACCCGTACAGCTGATGAGCGAGTTTCAGAACAGTATCCGACTTTAAGGCCTGGTTCAAAGCCTTATAAAATTGTGCTTGTTGAAAGTGCTATGTATGAAGATGGTGGATCTTTTACGGATAAAATTGTTCATAAAACATTAGACAGAATGGGATTTTCACCACTTACAACTAATGATGATTCAACTACAGAATGGTTTAAATGTTCTGTTGATGATGTAAAAGCAGCCATAATAGCTGTAAGAACTAGAACACAAAACTATCAGATGCGTTCTAAGAACTTTGAGATGAGAGATGAACAAAAAAGAGCGGTAGATAAGACAAAAGAATATTTTGAACGGACTATTTCAGTTGGCTATATTAAAGCTCCTAAGTTTTTATGGAATGCAAAGATGCGTTTTGGAAAAACCTTTGCAGCTTATCAGCTTGCTAAAAAAATGAATTTCAAAAAGGTCTTGATTCTTACATTTAAACCGGCAGTTCAGTCTGCCTGGAGAGATGATTTACTTACGCATATTGATTTTGAAGACTGGCAGTTTATTGCAAGGCCTCAGGATAATACTGAACAAAGTATAGATGAACAATATAAGAAGGCTGATAAAGATAAACCAATTGTTTGTTTTGGAAGTTTTCAGGATTTTCTTGGTAAATCCGAAAATGGTGGAATCAAGCCTAAAAACGAATGGGTACATACAACTAATTGGGATTTAGTAATTTTTGATGAATATCATTTTGGTGCATGGCGCGATAATGCGAAACATCTCTTTGAAAGTGAAGACGAAGAAGATGTAGATAAAAATAATACCACAGATAATTCAGGAAATAATATTGATGAGACCTGGCTCCCTATTACTACAAAATATTATCTGTACCTTTCAGGAACACCTTTCAGAGCTCTTAATAGTGGTGAATTCATAGAGGAACAAATCTTTAGCTGGACTTACAGTGATGAGCAGAAGGCAAAAGAGGAATGGCATGGAGACAATAATCCGTATGCGGCACTTCCAAAAATGATTATGTTCACTTACAAGATTCCAGATTCAATTCAGGAAATTGCAAAAGGTGGTGAATATGATGAATTTGATTTAAATGAGTTCTTTAGAGCGGAGTTAAAAGAAAAAGATAAAATAGAAACAGCTGAATTTGTTCATAAAGAACATGTTCAAAAATGGCTTAATCTTATCAGAGGTTCTTTTACGGAAACTGCGGTTGATGATTTGAAACTAGGAGCTGAACATCCGCCAATGCCATTCAGCGATACGGCTTTAATGAATATATTAAATCATACTTTGTGGTTTCTACCAAATGTTGCATCATGTTTTGCAATGAAAAATCTTTTAGATGAGAAACAAAATCTTTTTTATCATGAATATAAAGTTATTGTTTGTGCAGGAACTAAAGCAGGAGTAGGACTTGGAGCACTTCCGCCTGTTCTGCGAGGTATTGCTAATGGTATCAGTGGGGATGAGTGTAATCCACTTAAGACTAAATCAATTACATTGTCTTGTGGAAAACTTACAACTGGAGTAACAATCAGACCTTGGTCTGGAATTTTTATGCTTAGAAATTTAAACTCTCCCGAAACTTACTTTCAGTCTGCTTTCCGAGTGCAGTCTCCATGGACAATTATGAATGAGTCTGGAGAAACTGAAATAATCAAAAAAGAATGTATTGTTTTTGATTTTGCATTAAATCGAGCCCTTAGACAAATTTCTGACTATTCTAGGAATCTCAGTATTAATACTGGAGATGATAGTCAAGATAATAATCCAGAAGTAAAAGTTGCAAAGTTTATTCAATTCCTTCCTGTTCTTGCTTATGATGGTTCTGGTATGCGCCAGGTAAATGCGGCAGAAATTCTTGATATAGCAATGGCAGGAACGAGTGCAACACTTCTTGCAAAACGTTGGGAAAGTGCCTTGCTTGTAAATGTTGATAATGAAACTTTACTGCGATTAAAGTCTAATCAACAGGCTATGGATGCATTAATGAAAATAGAAGGTTTCCGTAGTTTAAATAAAGATATTGAAACAATTATTAATAAAAGTGAAAAAATAAAGGACGCTAAAACAAAAGAAAAACCGCAGACTCAGGAAGAAAAGAAAGAAGTTAGTGAATCTGAAAAGGAGATGAAGAGTCTTCGTAAACAGATTCAGGAAAAACTTATAAAATTTGCAACAAGAATTCCTGTCTTTATGTATTTGAGTGACTATCGAGAACATTCTCTTAAAGATGTAATTACACAGTTGGAGCCAGAACTTTTCCGTAAAGTTACGGGGCTTACTGTAAAAGATTTTGAACTTTTAGTTTCTCTAAACATATTTAATGAAGGACTAATGAATGATGCAGTTTATAAATTTAAGTGTTATGAAGATTCAAGTCTTTCTTATACAGGAATTGATCGTCATGCGGGTGAAGGCGTAGGTCTGTTCAATACAGTATTAAGTGCACAAGATTATCAAGATTTAGCACAAGCTCAAGGACTGAGTTTATAAAAATTTAAAAGGCCTGCCGCAATTGCTTGCAGCAGGCCTTTACTATTTAGAACTAATTAGAATTAGTCATTGTAGAGCTGTACTCCTTTCTGGAATACCATGTGGATAAAGTCATTAAATCCATAGTACCATACAGGGAAGTCATGTGTTCCACCTGGGAATACATAAGATTCAAAGTTTTCAACTCTGTCCCATTTCTTCATTGCCTCTACATATCCTGGGAATGAACCGTACACAAGGTCATCTGCATCGCCACAGATCATGTAAAGATTATGAATCTTAAGATCTGCATCAAATTTTGCCTCAACTCCAGCTGTAAATTCATCTGCAGTAGAGAACAAAGCTCCAGAGAATCCGGCAAAGTTACTTATGAGGTCGAGACATTCTCCAATACCATAATTGAATGTTTGTCCGCCACCCATAGAAAGACCGGCAAGAGCTACGTTATCACGTCCTTCTGCAATATTGTAAGTATTTCGCAAATATGGGATAAGATCTTTTCTAAGTTCATCACCAAATTTGTTAAAACTATTTGTAAAGTTGTTTCCATTCCTATCTGTTACACCTGTTGCACAAACAAGGATGAATTTTTCAACAGTTCCGTCTTTCATTCCTTTATCCATGTAACCTTTAATCTTTCCTCCGCGACCCTTGTTAGAAAGACCCCATGTATTTTCGTTCTGTCCATATCCATGGAGAAGAATAAAGACAGGATATTTAGTATCTTTGTCTGCAGCATCATAACCAGCTGGGAGATATACCCATGCGTGTTTATTATATCTTTCTGCATTTGCATCAGAATAATTCTGAGTAGCGTATTCAATAGAATATACTGTACCACGTTCTGCATCTGTTAAACCATCATCATAAGGCTTATCGGCAGCAGCATTTGCTTTTGCATTAAACTTAACGTTCTTTAACTGAACTTTAAGTTGGTCTCCGTCTGTAAGTCCTTTGTTGTAATCATTGAATTTGATTGCAAAACCCAATACAGAATCTTCACCGGCACTCTTTTTAATTTTTTCTACAAAGTCAGCAGTAATTGGAATGTTCTTTGTGAGGGTTCCGTAATCTTCTTCACCATCGAAGTACAGGAGGTCTTCATAACCACCGAACATACCTGTTGAATCCCAAGGGAGAATTCTCATACAGAAACCAGGTTTTGATGCCTTTGGATTCCATGCGCCTGTAACAGGACTGTACACAAGTTCAATGTCAATAGAATCATAGTTTGCAAGGTTGATTTCTGATTTGTCTGCTTTTACATAGAAAGCAACTCCACCACCGCCACCACCAGCAGCTGTAGCAGTCCATGTTACAGAACCATCTGTTTCTGTTTTGATGCCAGAAGTAAATGCTTCTTTTGTATCGCGAAGAGTAATACCGCAAGAACCAGCTTCACCTACAGTAAAGATATCAGTTGGATATGTTATTACTTCAGGCTCAGGTTCTGGTTCTTCGGTTCCATTGCTGCCGTAACTTACAGTATATTTAATGTTCTTTACAGAAATCTTAAGATTATCTGTATCAAGTTGATATGTAGAAAGGTATAAAAGTGCTCCACTTGCAACTGTGATTGGAGTTGCATTTTTTCCAGCAACAGTAACAAAGTCCGTTTCTGTTGGTGCAAACTCACGTGCTACAACTTCAGGGTAATCTCCTCCATTGTTTACCTGCCACTGTAGCTTCTGAGCTTTTGTTCCAGAGTTTTCTACTTTCATTTCGCAAGAGAAATCGATTGTAACATCTTTTCCTGCATAGTCATCAAGTGAATAAGTAACGTAAGCCCATCCACCCTGAATCTTAGAACTGTCAAGTTCAAGATCAGGCTGAGTGAATTCTTTTGTTACCAGAGTTGATTCTTCAGGATCCTTAGGATCAACAGGATCGACTGGGTCCACAGGATCTACGGGATCGACGATAGGGGTAGGTGCCGGAGTGCTAGTTCCAGAATCATCTGGTCCACCGCCACAGCCTACGAATACGCTTGCAAGCATGGATAATGCCGCAAGTGCCGACACGATTTTTAGTTTTTTCATTTTTTTACTCCTTACGTTTTTTATTAAACGTTTTACTAAAGTATAAAATCGTTTAACTAGGGTGTCAAAATT
The DNA here is from genome assembly GCA_902789325.1 of uncultured Spirochaetaceae bacterium. Taxonomy (GTDB): domain Bacteria; phylum Spirochaetota; class Spirochaetia; order Treponematales; family Treponemataceae; genus Treponema_D. The sequence continues at coordinate 8,780 of CADANN010000031.1, read as the reverse complement.
TTTTAAGTAAAAAAAATAAATTTAAGTAAAATATCCTATGGACTCGCCGTTTTCTGGATTTATACAGGCTGCTAAACAGTTTGCTAGAACACTTTATTTCTGATAAAATAATCATTATGGAAAGTTATAAAAAAGAATTTATTGATTTTATGGTAAAGTGTGGCGTTCTTAAGTTTGGTTCCTTTACACTTAAGAGCGGTCGTCAGTCTCCTTTCTTTATGAATGCCGGTGGCTATGTTACTGGCGGTCAGCTTGCCCAGCTTGGAAAATACTACGCAAAAGCAATTCATGACAATTTTGGTGATGATATTGACGTTTTCTTTGGTCCTGCATACAAGGGAATTCCTCTTGCTGTAGTTACTGCAGTTGCTTATAGCGAGCTTTATGGCAAGGAAATCAAATATTGCTGCGATCGTAAAGAAGAAAAAGATCACGGTGCTGACAAAGGCGCAATCCTAGGTTACAAGATTCAGGATGGCGATAAGGTTGTAATTATTGAAGATGTTACAACTTCTGGTAAATCTATCGAAGAAGTTTATCCAAAAATCAAGGCTCTTGAGACAACTCCTGGCAGCATCAAAATCGTGGGCGAAATTGTAAGTTTGAACCGCGAAGAGCGTGCTCCAGATAGCGAAAAATCAGCCCTCGAAGTAATTACAGAAAAATACGGTTTCCCGGCACGTGCAATTGTTGCAATGTCTGAGGTTGTAGATGCGCTTTACACAAATGGCGATAAATCTGTAATCACTGATGATATTAAAAAAGCTCTTGATGCATATTATGCAGAATGGGGTGTAAAATAAAAAACTGAAGCGGGACAAGTGATGGGGGAAGATGATGCAAAAAAGTAAACTGTTTTCAATCATTACAATAGCCTGCTTCTGTTCAATAGTTTTGATTCCGGTTGGTCTGGCCCTTATGTGGTTTATGACCAGCTGGAAGAAAAAACGAAAAATAATAATCACTGCAGCGGGAACGGTGCTTTATAGTTCTCTTGTTGCACTGATTCTTCTTGTTGAACCTTCCTATAATACTGGTGGAGTTTCTCTTCCGTTCAAATATTCTGGCGGTGAAACAGCCTTTGAGTCTTCTGTAAATCCGGGTAAGTCTTCTAAAAAAGACAAAAAGACGGCACCTGAATCAGATAAAAAGAAAAAATCTGATGAGAATAAAGAAAATACTGATGAAGAAAGATTGCCTCGTTCTGTGAAAAAACAGAGCGGTCGTACTCTTGGGCGCAGTTTTTATGTCTTCTTGTTTTTCCTGATTATTCTGATTTTGATTTTGTGGCGAAATTTCCACGGTGCTGCAAAAAAAGATGTTTATGAAAATCCTTATGTAGATACAAATCTTTATAAGCTGCCGCTTGCAGAGGATGCTAAAACTCCGCTTGTTCATTTTTTACGGCTCAAACTGAATCCTGATGAAAAAATCCTTTATGCAACTGAAACTGTTCAAAAAGATAATGAAGGTGATTTTGTTGTTACGAATCAGCGGGCTGTGATTTTTTCTAAGACTGGGGCAAGTGAGATTCCGCTGAGTTCTCTCACTGCTGTTTTGTCGGTTTCAAATAGTGTAATGCAGTTGACTAATAATGGAGAAGAAGGCGAGCAGAAAGCTTACGTCTTCCTGCCCGAAAGCCAGATGAAATATGCCCTTGCAATTGTTAGATGGGCATTTTCTAAAGTTTAATCTTTCTGTCTTCTTCCTCTTCAGCCTCACGGAATAAAATTGCTGTAAAGCCGATGATGCGTACGAGTGTGGCATCTGTTTTTTCGCAAAGTTCTGTTGTAAGTTCGTGGATTTCATCCTTGTATTCGTTGAACTTTACTTTAATGAGTTCGTGTGATGCAAGCGAGTTTTCTACCATAGATACAACGCCGTCTGTTACGCCTGCGCCGCCCACAATTACAACCGGCTGAAGGTCGTGGGCGATTTTTTCGAGATTCTTTCTCTGTTTACTGGTTAATTCAATCATGGCTCTATTTTAGTGATTAAACAAGCTTCACGCAACCATATGCAGTGTCGTGGTATGTTTTGAAGTCATCGATTATGCGGCGGGCTTTGGCTGAGACGTCGTAGAGTCGTTGTGATGTTGTGGTTGAGCTTGTCGAAACAAGCGGATTAATGTACCTCTGCTTAACCTTTAAGTTCACGCAAAAGTATTCATCCTCTGGTAATGCATAATCTGTGTGTTCAATCGAGGTCATTGTGCGGAAGGTGTGGTAGTATCTGGCCAGAATGTCATTGCGAGTGCAACGAAGCAATCCATCTAATCTTTCCATCACATCCTTTTCGCTGAGTGTCATAAAATCTGTTTCGTTCAAGAGGCCTGCTTTATCTGCCATGTTCATAATCTGACCAAGCATGTGCAATGCAAGCTTGTTTTCATTCAACTGAAGAATATGCCCAATCATACAAAAATGTTCACAATAAAGCTCTGCAATTTCTGAGGTCTGAAATCCAAGTTCGTCCTGTCCGTCTTCATTCTTCAAAACTGTAATATCATTGTAGCAGTGGCGGATTTCTTCCATTGTCCAGCTGCCATCCAGAGCCATTCCAGATGGAAACATATATTCAAGGCGGTCTGCACTAAGCTGTGGAATCTCGTTATCTGCAATCGGATAAATGTGATAATCTTCAACCTGTGCGGCTGTAAGTCCGTCTTCTGTGGCTGTCTGTGTGAGAGCATCACCTTTTCTAAAATCAGATACGTGACTGAAAACAGGTGTAGAAATATCATGCAAAAGGCCTGCAATCGTCTGGGCCTTGTCGTGTGTAAAATGCCAGACAATCAGCGCAACCCCTTTGCTGTGGTCGAGGCGGGAATAATAAAAGCGGTTTCTATAAAGTTTGGTCCAGTCTGTGCCGCATAGCAGACCAATGCCTGCAAGTCTCTGTAAAACAGGAAGTTCAATATAGCGGTCTAAAAAATCGGGGTAGTCCGAGCGAGGACAAAGAATATCAAAATATTCAGAGATATCATAAGTGGCCGGACCATGCTGTGTAAGCATAGTCTGCCAGTCGTATTTGTTGTAGTAGTTCATTAGTTTCCGCTCATGTGTACATCTAACTGGTTGAACGGAATAGAAATATTTGCTTCGTCGAGTACCTGTTTGATTGCAATGTAAAGGTCGTTTTTAGTCTGCAAGAAATCAACTGGCTTAAACCATACTGCAACTACAAGATTAATGCTGCTGTCTGCAAAACCGTCGAACCATACTGCTGGAGCAGGATCGCTCAAAACTGTAGGGCAGAGGGCTGGAGCTTTCTTAAGAGTTTCCAGGGCAGTGCGCATATCAGTTGAATAATCTACACCAACCTTGAGAGTAAGACGGCGCTTATTGTGATATGAGTTATTTGTAAGGTTGCTTCCAATAATTGTTGAGTTTGGAATACGAACCATCTGATTATCATAAGTGTGAACACGAACAGAAAGAAGTTTTACTTCATCTACAATTCCGGTAACATCGCCGACGATAATTGTGTCACCAACATGAATAGAACCTTCTGTCAAAACAAAGAGTCCGCTGATAAGATTACTTACCGAGGTCTGTGCTGCAAAACCGATTGCAACTCCGGCAATTCCGGCAGCTCCCCAGATGGCTTTGAGGTTGATTCCAAAAAGTCCGAGTACATAAAGTACAACGACAACATAAAAAATGTAGCGGACGAATTTTACGATTATTGCAGCGCGCTGAGCAGGCAGCTTTGTTTCAGGTACACGGCGGATTGCTTTTGCAATTAAACGGAAAATTACCCAGATTGCAAAAAGAATCAAAAGGGTACCCAGTAACTTAAAAAGATTTTCCCAGGTAATAAAACTTTTAATCCAGCAGATGAAAGAATCGGTTTTGTTTAAGAAAATATCATTGGCGGCATTGCTGGCAGCCTCACCAATTGAGCTGAGTGTTTCGTTCATGATTTTAATGTAACGAGGTTTGAATATTAATTCAAGAGTTGCAATGTCGAATCAATCTATTCATTATGCTTACATAAATCATTAATCAAACACTCATCGCACTTAGGATTTCGGGCGGTACAAACATATCGTCCGTGCAGCAAAATCCAGTGGTGGGCGTTTGGCAGGAACTCTGGAGATATTCTTTCGAGCAGACTTTTTTCTACTGTTTCCGGCGTATTTCCTTCTGCGAGGCCGATTTTTGGTGACACTCTGAGCAGGTGTGTGTCTACAGGCATTGTAGGCTGGTGAAAAATTACGTTCAGAACAACATTTGCAGTTTTTCGGCCAACTCCCGGTAAGGTCATCAGCTGTTCCCGGTTGCCTGGAACTTCGCCATCAAAATCTTCTATCAGCTTTTTTGAAAGGCCCATAACATGCTTTGCTTTGTTCTTATAAAGACCGATTGTTCTGATGTAAGAAATTAATCCCTCTTCACCAAGTGCCAGCATTTTTTCGGGGCTGTCTGCTACCTTAAAAAGCGGGCCTGTGGCTTTGTTTACACCCTTGTCTGTAGCCTGTGCGCTGAGTACAACTGCAACAAGCAAGGTATATGCATTTACATAATCGAGTTCCGAGGCTGGTTCCGGATTTTCAGCCTGCCAGCGTGAAAAAACTTCAATCATTTCTTTTTCAGATAAGAGTGTCATGAAAATAGAATAGTATATCCTTTCTTCCTGCTCAAGTTAAAAATTGCAAATTCACCTATTCATGATATAATTTAAGGATAATGAGAGTTGAATCGTGGTTTGATCGGTATAAGATTCCGGAAAAAAATCTTCAGGCTGTTGAAAAAAAGAATGGCAATGTTCTAAAAGTTTTGTTTATTGTAGCCCTTGTCTTTGGCATTGTTATGTTGTTATTTTTGACAGGCTTTGCAATTGCTGTAAGAAAACAATCTTTTTTTATATTTTTATATTATGCATTTTATGTAGTCGTAGGAAGCCTTGGACTTATTTCCATTCATTTTAAGCTGCCTTCAAAAGTTCTTTCTTTCTATGCATTTATCTGTCTGGAAGTAATTTTATTTTCTCTTCTATTAGCAACTTCCATGATTAACAGTCTTATTGCTTTTATAGGAATCTGTTTTGCCTTCATAATGTTTCTGGAAATAAATCCGTTTTTCTTTTCGGGATTTTTTATACAGGCTTTTTGTATATTTTTGTTCAGTCAGAAAATTGAATTAATTGCAAGAAATAACACCCAGTCAAGTATTCTAATGGTGAATATGGGACTTCTTTTCGGAACCCTGATTTATTTAGTTTTCTGGAAAAGACGGCATGTTGTAGAAGACATGAAAAGAAATGATATTCTTAGTACTCAGCAGGAAAAAACTGATGGGCTCCTAAGAAATATTTTGCCTGAGAATGTTATCAAACAGATAAGGGAAACTGGAAGATCCTGCGCAGAAGAATATTCGGATGTTTCTGTCCTTCACACTGATATTGTAAATTTTACTAAGACTACATCAGACATGGATCCGGAAGTTGTAATAAATGAATTGAATGAAATCTTTACAGCTTTTGACTATATCACAGGCAGATATGGATGTATGAGAATAAAGACAATTGGTGATGCCTACGTTGCAGTTTGTGGGCTCCCTGAACCGTCTGATAATCATGCAGAAAAAATGATCAGCTGTGCCCAGGATTTTATTTCTTATTTGAATGCAAGAAATCAAACTTCAAAAATAAAGTGGGCAATAAGAATAGGAATTTCATCTGGAAAAGTAATTGCCGGTGTAATTGGTATTCGAAAGTATGTTTACGATATTCTTGGAGATACTGTAGATGGTGCTGTAAAAACCGAAGAAAAGGGCGAATCTATGTCGATAGCAATTTCTGAAGAAACTTATAATCTTGTAAAAGATAAAGTAAAAATTACAAATAAAGATGGAAGCTACTTTGTAGCAGAGGAGAGAAAAGTGAGTGTACCCGCAATAAAGGAATCGGAATTAAAGAAAGGTGATATGCTTTTATACAGTTTTATAAATCTACCAGAATTTATAAAGCTTGATGAATCAAAAGGTATAAAAGATTTTGTTGTTAAGAATTTTATGACTTTAATCGACCGTCTCATAATCTGGGCCGAGCAGTCAAATACAACCCATGCAGCCCTTGTTTATGATTTTACAAAAGATAAAAATACAGGTAAGGAAGTTGCAATTGTAGCAGAAGCAACTTTGCCAAATTGTCGAACTCGTAACGGTGCTTATGCAGATGGAATGAAGGTTATAGTTCATCGCCTTCCAGATGG
>CADANN010000031.1:0-2542 GCA_902789325.1 uncultured Spirochaetaceae bacterium | reverse complement strand
AGACTGGTTATGCAATGACAAAAGCTGTTATGGCCGGATTAATCTGTCTCTTTAGAACAAGAGTTGCAAAGGATGATCCAAAATTATTGAAAATAATGGCTTTGTTAAAGCTTATCAGTTATCCGATTTCAAATTATATAGAAAAACTTCTTCAGTCTAAAAGTAAAAAAACTTCGGAGCCTTTCTTCTGTTCCCAGCTTGCAACTTATTGTTACAATATGGCCGCATATAAAACTAAAAATCCTGCTTATAAAATTGAAACTCCAGCAGATAACGCCTTGGGAAATTCAATTCTGGACTTCTTAATTGAAAATAAATTATTTGATTTAGAAGAAGCTCCTCTTCCTAAAAATGATTTATTGACAGCTCTTCCTTCTATGGAATTAGCAAATCCTCATATTGCATTTGCAATTGCAGATATTATTGGCGAAGAAGAATTTAAAAACACTTTGCTTGCATCAAATGATAATAATTTGTATTTGCAGTGCCTTAATCTTGCTGATGATTATTCAAAAATAGTTCCATCAATAAAACGTATGTTAAAAAATCTCTTGCTTTTGTGCGGTGAATCACTTGAAGAGCTTGAAGATAATTTTGCCGAAAAACTCATTAAGTTTAAGGCAAGCTTTGTAATGCCAAGTGATTTGGAAAACGTATTGGAAACTATTGGAGAAGTAACAGATGCCTGATTCAAATACAAATATCTTTTCGAAATACAAATTGACCAAAGAACAGACGGCAGAGATTTATGCCAAGAATCAAAGAATTCTAAAAGGCTTATATCTTTTTTCATTTTTCTTTGGAGTAATCTTTTTAATTGTAAAACTCTTCTTCGCGAATTCTTTCCTTACAGACTGGAAATATTATGTTGTCTATATTTTCGTAGGAATTTTGGGTTACACACTTGTAAAAATAAAAAAGATACAATATACCTCGACAATTCTGGCTCTTGTATCCTTCTGCTGTATTTTGATTTATTACTTAATTAAAACTCCAGATATTGCAAATGTCTTTGTTTTATTTGCCGGCTTATCTTTTGCCCTTATAATTCTGTTGAATTTTAATCCCTTTTTATTTATGGGGTTAATTATATTGAGCGAAATTATAATGGTTTTTCTTCTGCTTACAAAAACAAATATGAATCATATTTACCGTGAAAAGGTTTTAATTCCAAATGCACTCCTTTTAAACAGCCTTATTATGTATCTTGTATTCTGGAAACGAAGATCAATTAATAACAAATATGAAGTAGAACAGAAAATCAAGCAGGAAAAAGAAAAAACAGAAGAGCTTTTGCTCAACATTCTGCCATACAATGTTATGACAGAACTCCGTGATAAGGGAAAATCTATTCCAAAGAGCTTATCGCAGAAAATGAATGCAAATGATTTTATTGAATTACTTAATAAAGTCTTTGATGCCTTTGATTTGATAATCGAAAAAGAATCCTGCTATCGTATTAAAACCACGGGAAATGTTTATATGGCAATTTGTGGTTTGCCTGTTTCAGATGAAAATCATGCAGAAAAAATGGTTATCTGTTCCAGAAAATTTGTTGAATATATAAAGGATTTGAATGAAAAGTCTGATGTAAAGATTAATATCCGCATAGGCCTTCATTCTGGAAAAGTTGTTGCAGGAATTGTTGGAACCCAGAAATATATTTATGATGTTTTTGGTGATACTGTAAATACTGCCTGCCGAATGCAGACTCTCACTGATGGAATGAAGGTTCGAGTAACTGAATGGTTAAAGAAAAATTCCCTTTCGCATCTCAACCAGCTACTATGGTTAAGGGAAAGGGAATGATGAATACTTATATTCTATCTGATCAGGAAGATCCTAATTAATAGCCTTTTTCAACTCTTCAACCTTGTCTGTGTTTTCCCAAGGGAAGCCTTCGCGACCAAAGTGTCCGTAACTTGCAGTCTTGCGGTAGATTGGCTGTTTAAGGTTCAAAGTTTTTATGATTCCAGCTGGAGTGCAGTCAAATACCTTCTTTACAGCTTCTACAATCTTTGCACGTTCAACCTTTTCTGTTCCGAATGTTTCAACCATGATAGAAACAGGGAAAGGAACACCGATAGCATAAGCAAGTTCAACTTCTGCACGGTCTGCAAGGCCAGCTGCAACTACGTTCTTTGCAATGTAGCGAGCCATGTATGCTGCTGAGCGGTCAACTTTACTTGGGTCTTTTCCAGAGAAGGCACCACCACCGTGGCGACCCATTCCACCGTAAGTATCTACGATGATTTTGCGACCTGTAAGACCAGAGTCACCATCTGGACCACCAATTACGAATTTTCCAGTAGGGTTGATAAAGTATTTTACGTTATCATCAAGAAGGCCTGTAGGTTCAAGAACAGGTTTAATAACTTCTTCAATGATTGTCTTTTTGATTGTTTCGTAATCTACATCAGGATTGTGCTGATGAGAAACAACAACTGTATCAATGCGAACTGGTTTGTAGCCATCATATTCAACAGTTACCTGAGATTTTGCATCTGGGCGAAGCCATGCAATTTTTCCTGAATGACGAAGC
>CADANN010000030.1 GCA_902789325.1 uncultured Spirochaetaceae bacterium | reverse complement strand
TTGGCAAATACAAACCAATGTCACTTGCAGAAGAAGCTTTGACTGCCATGAATTAAGTATTATAGAAAGTCGACTTGTTCGTTGACTTTTTATGGGAGTTATTATGAAAATCAATCTACAGAAAATGATTCTTGGAGCAATTTTGGCTACATCGATTTGTTCGGTTTATGCTGCTCCAAAATTTAACAGCAAGAAATCAATTACAGTTTTGAGTCGGGAAGACGGATCTGGAACGCGGGGTGCTTTTATTGAACTTTTTGGTATTGAAAAAAAAGATACATCAGGTAAAAAAGTTGATTACACAACTGACGAAGCTGCAATTACAAATTCAACTGCAGTAATGCTTGCAAGTGTTGCCGGTGATAATTATGCTATTGGTTATGTTTCACTTGGTTCACTAAATGATTCTGTAAAAGCCGTAAAAATTGACGGTGCAGATGCAACTGTTTCAAACATCAATAATGGTTCGTATAAAATTAGTCGTCCGTTCAATATTGCAGTAAAAGAGGGGCTTACCCCGGTTGCTCAGGATTTCGTTAATTTTATTTTAAGTGATAAAGGACAAAAAGTTATTGCTGCTAACAAGTATATTCAAGTTACAGCTAAGTCTTACATATCTTCAAAAGCCAGCGGAAAAATTGTAGTTTCAGGTTCATCTTCAGTTTCACCAGTTATGGAAAAATTGATTGAAGCATACAAAAGCGAAAACCCAAACGCAAAGATTGAACTTCAGACTTCCGATAGTACAACTGGGGTAACAAACGCAATCAACGGAACCTGCGATATTGGAATGGCAAGTCGCAGTCTTAAAGATTCAGAAAAATCAAAGGGCGTTCAGGAAGTTACAATTGCAATTGATGGAATTGCCGTAATTGTAAACAAATCAAATCCAACAGAAAACCTTTCAAAAGCCCAGGTAGAACAGATTTTTACTGGAAAAACTTTGAAGTGGAATGAAGTAAAATAATAATCACCAGGCAATACGACGTGTCAAGGCACACTACGTTGAATTATCCCCCAAATAATTGAAAACCTCCAGCTAAAAAACTGGAGGTTTTCTTTTTTAACATAATCTTAACAAATCCTTCCTTATATCTTAACAATCTTCATTTAAATTAGAGCCATGAAAATTAAAGAGAAATTCTGGGAAATTATTTTTCTCCTGGCGGCGGGATTCAGTTTTCTTGCTGTTCTTTTAATCTGTCTGTTTTTATTTGCAAATGGTATTCCGGCTATACAAAAAATTGGAGTTGCAGATTTTTTGTTTGGAACTAAATGGAAACCGGGCAACGATCTTTATGGCATTTTTCCCATGATTTTGGGAAGTTTTTATGTAACTGCAGGAGCCGTTATTGTTGGAGTTCCAGTTGGACTTATGACTGCAGTTTTTCTGTCAAAGTTCTGTCCTGAATGGCTGCATAAAATTCTTAAACCTGCAATTGATTTACTGGCGGGAATTCCAAGTGTAGTTTACGGATTTTTTGGACTTATGGTAATTGTGCCTGCTGTCCGAAATATTTTTGGAGGAAATGGTTCTTCTATTCTTACAGCAAGTATTCTTCTCGGAATGATGATTTTACCAACAATTATTTCTGTTTCTGAAAGTGCCTTGAATGCTGTTCCTCAAAGCTTTTACGAGGGAAGCCGTGCTCTTGGTGCAACCCATGAACGAAGTGTTTTTAAGACTATGTTGCCTGCAGCAAAATCTGGAATTATGGCTGGAATAATTCTAGGAATTGGTCGTGCAATTGGTGAAACAATGGCGGTTATTATGGTTGCCGGAAATCAAGCTCGAATCCCGGATTCAATTTTGAAAGGCATAAGAACTTTGACAGCGAACATCGTTATTGAAATGGGGTATGCAACTGACCTTCATAGGGAAGCTCTTATTGCGACTGGTGTTGTTTTGTTTGTATTTATTCTGCTGATTAATTTGACTTTTAATCTTGTAAAAAACAGGGGACGCTTATGATGAAAGCCCGGCGACCGCTTGCGGGCGCAACTTCCATAAAAACAAAATCTAGATTTGTCAGAGCCGGTGTTTATTTTTGTTCAGGAATCACTTTTGCAGTTTTGATTTATATGCTTGTCTACATTTTTGTAAAAGGCGTGCCTTATTTGTCGTCATCACTTTTTAGCTGGAAATACAATTCGGAAAATTGTTCTGTGGTGCCGGCTCTTGTGAACACTTTGATTATGACGCTGCTTGCATTGTTGATTGCTTGTCCTTTGGGAATTGGATGTGCCATCTACCTTGTGGAATACGCCCGTAAAGGAAACCGCTTTGTGAATGTGGTTCGCATGACTACAGAAACTTTAACAGGCATTCCTTCTATTATTTATGGACTTTTTGGAATGCTGCTGTTTGTGGAATTTTTGCACTGGGGATATTCGCTGATGGCTGGAGCCGCAACTGTTGCAATAATGATTCTTCCAACAATTATGCGGACTACAGAAGAAGCTTTGCTTGCGGTGTCAGATTCATTCCGGGAAGGAAGTTATGGACTTGGAGCCGGAAAATTACGCACGGTGTTTAAGGTAATCTTGCCAAGTGCTGTGCCAGGTATTTTGAGTGGAGTAATTCTTGCAACCGGGCGCGTTGCAGGTGAAACTGCTGCCTTAATTTACACTGCGGGAACTGTAGCTCAGGTGCCGAAAAATCTGTTTGGGTCTGGACGAACGCTTGCAATTCACATGTATGTTTTGAGTTCGGAAGGACTTCATACCGGGCAGGCTTTTGCTACGGCTGTTGTGCTTTTGGCAATGGTTATGGGGATTAATGCTTTGGCAAATGTGATAGCAAAAAGAGTCAAAAAATAATGGAGGGACGATATGAATAAAATAGAAATAAAAAATCTTGATTTATTTTATGGCAGCTTTCATGCCCTTAAAAAAATAAATCTTGAAATTCCCGAGCATCAGATTACGGCGTTTATTGGGCCAAGTGGTTGCGGAAAATCTACTTTGCTTAAATCCATAAACCGTATGAATGATCTGGTGGAAGGATGTAAAATCAATGGGGAGATTCTAATTAGGAATGGATGGAAAGTTTCCCCTTACGGCCGCACTTCGTTGCGTCCTATCCTCTCTAGTGGAGACACCCCGCAACACTCCGTTTTCTGGAATATCCTCGAAAAATCCACCGACGTAAACCTGCTTCGTAAAAATGTGGGAATGGTATTTCAAAAACCTAATCCTTTTCCTATGAGCATTTATGACAATATTGCTTATGGACCACGTACTCACGGAATTAAGCGGAAAGCCGATTTAGATGAAATTGTTGAAACTTCCCTACAGAATGCGGCAATCTGGGATGAATTAAAAGATAACCTGAAAAAATCAGCATTGGAATTAAGTGGAGGTCAGCAGCAGCGGCTTTGTATTGCACGTGCTCTTGCAGTAGAACCAGAAGTCCTGCTTATGGATGAACCAACTTCGGCTCTGGATCCAATTTCAACTTCAAAAATAGAAGACTGTGTTCTTGGACTAAAAGAAAAATACACCATTGTAATTGTTACCCACAATATGCAGCAGGCAGTTCGTGTAAGCGATAAAACTGTTTTCTTCCTGTTGGGAGAAATTATCGAGTCAGGTAATACCGAACAGATTTTCAGTAAGCCTAAGATGAAAAAGACGGAAGACTATATAACCGGACGTTTTGGTTGATGGAGAAAAAAAATGCGAGAAAAATATGAACAGGAATTAAAGAAGCTGAACTCAGCTATTATCAATATGGGAAAGATGATAGAAATTGCCATTGAAAGTTCCATGATTGCACTAATGGGACGTGATACTGAAGCAGCAAAAACTGTAGGTCAGAATGATGAAGCCATAAATGAAATGGAAAGGGAAATTGAAGCTCAGTGCATGAAGCTTTTGCTCCAGCAGCAGCCAATGGCAACAGATTTAAGAATGATAACAGCGGCATTAAAAATGATTACGGATATGGAACGAATCGGGGACCACGCGGCTGATGTGGCAGATTTGGTTTTGAATGTTCCTGACTGTAAATATGGGAAAATGAATGAAATAACCGAGATGAGTTCTGAAATAATCATAATGCTTCACGATGCGGTGCAGTCATACATAGACAAAGATTTTAACAAAGCAAAAAATGTAATTGCTCATGATGATGTAATTGATGATTTGTACCACGTAATAAAAAAAGACTTAGTTGAAAAGATTCGTGAAACGACAGAAGGAGAAACAATTCTTGATTATCTTTTGATTGCAAAATATATTGAAAGAATTGGTGACCATGCTACTAATATTGCTGAATGGGTTATTTTTGCGCTGACCGGAGAAAGGAAATGAAGCATCTTAGGAAGGGGAAGTCTCCTCTTGCGGCCGCACTTCGTTGCGTCCTATCCCCTCTGCGGGGAGCTCCCCACAACGCCCCCAAACTTCTTATAGGTCTGTCCCTCTTGTTCATAGTTGCACTTCTGGTAATTCCTACAGGGTTTGAAGGTGCATACCAATTTAGGGACGCAGTTAAATGCAAAGTACTGGTTGAAGAAGTGGACAATTCTAGTTTGATAGACACTGGTCTTATTCGCACCGGCCAGCAGGTTTGCAAAATACGATTTTTGAATGGAAGATTTAGGGGACAGACCTCTGAGGGCTGGAACATGCTGAGTGGTGCACTTTCTCAGGATAAACTTTTTAGGACTGGTGATCAGGCTCAGGCGGTGGTGCATCATGATGACGGGGAAATCATTTCTGTAAATCTTATTGATTATTATCGGTTGGATGGAGAATTGATTCTTGCCCTAGCCTTTGCAATTTTTCTGGTAGTGTTTGCAAGAGGTGTTGGACTTCGTTCAGTCCTTTCGTTCATAATCACAATTTTGGTTTTGTGGAAAATTCTTGTTCCACTTTTTCTTAAAGGATTTAATCCAATTTTCACTGGGCTGATAGCGGTTGCAATTATGACCTTTATTATTCTGGCTCTTGTTTACGGCTTTGATAAAAAACTTTTGGCCTCATTTTGCGGGGCTATGAGCGGAATTCTTTTTGCCATGATTCTTTCTGTGATTTGCAGCAGAACTTTTCATATTCACGGAGCAGTAATGCACAATTCGGAAGCGCTGCTTTATTCTGGTTTTCAGGATTTGAATCTTACCCAGATTTTTATGGCTTCGGTTTGTATTGGAGCCAGCGGTTCAGTTATGGACTTAAGTGTGGATATTACATCTGCTGTGTCTGAAGTTGTGAGAAATTGCCCAACCATTTCCAAAAAGGAAGCTATAAAATCAGGATTAACAGTTGCCCGTGCCGCCATGGGAACTATGACCACCACTCTACTTCTTGCATATTCAGGAACCTGCATTGCCATGCTCATGACTTTTATGGCTCAGGGAACACCAATTTATAATATTTTGAATAACAATATTGTGGCTTCAGAAATCATCAACACAATTGCAGGAAGCTTTGGACTTGCCATGACGGCACCACTTACGGCGATTATTGCAGGAAATATTATTACCAATAAAAAACATTTTACAAATCCTTAACCATCACTTCACGAAAATTTAATTTTGTGCCAATAAATTAGTCTTGCCACTGGGTACAAACAGCAATTTAAAAATCAAAAATTGCAAAATCAGAATCCCAGCCGCAAGGATTTTTTATGAAGAAAGAATTAAAAAAGACTCTTCTTTGTTCGGCTGCATTAGTTGCTGTATCTTCAGCTTTATTTGCAGAAAAATTTTCTATCGCAGTAATTTCGGATACTCAGAATTATTGTGACTATCGTTATCAGCGTGATTCAAATCCACCTTATCCATATGATCACGGTGATATTTACAAACGCCAGATGCAGTACATTGCAGATAATTCAAAGAAAAATGGCGGAGATATTGCTTTTGCAATTCATGTTGGAGACATTGTTCAGAACGGTGCAGAAAAAGATTCAGAATGGAAAATTGCTGATGATGCAATGAGCATTCTTGATGACAAAGTGCCTTATCTTATGGTTCCAGGTAACCATGACTATGACAGCCAGAAAAACCATTCAATCGAAGGGTTGAAAACTTATGCAAAATATTTCGGTCCAAACAGCAAACATTTTGCAGGAAAAAAATGGTACTCTAGTGCAGACAAAATAGGTGCCAATTCATACGCAAAATTCACAGCTGATGGAAAAGAAATTATGGTGCTTGGGCTTCAGACTGAACCAGACCTTGATGATATTGCATGGGCTCAGAAAGTTCTTGATGCAAACAAAAACATTCCAGTAATTCTTAATGTTCACGAATTCCTTGGTGCCCGTTACGAACCAACAGCTCCAGGTACAGCTGAATATC
Organism: uncultured Spirochaetaceae bacterium; assembly: GCA_902789325.1. Lineage (GTDB taxonomy): Bacteria > Spirochaetota > Spirochaetia > Treponematales > Treponemataceae > Treponema_D. Next base: position 57,344 of record CADANN010000030.1, on the reverse strand, counting down.
TTGATGATAAGCTTAGAGCAAAAAATCCTGGTTCTGCACAGCAGCTTTGGGACAAACTCATTTCTAAAAACAAACAGATTTTCCTTGTAACTTGTGGTCACGATTTTAGATGGCACGAAGATGAAAAACACAGCGAAGAAGGCGAACTTGTGCGCATCGACACAAATGATGCCGGTTATAAAGTTTACCAGCTTTTGTCTGACTACCAGGGTCGTAAAGAAATTGATGATTTCCTTGGTTTGAACGCACATGCAAGTGGTGACGGATGGATGCGCCTTATGGAATTCGACCTTGCAAACAATCAGATTATTATCAAAACATACTCTACAGAATTGAACCGTTACGAAACTGATATCGATAGCCAGTTCACAATTAAGTTTGACTTTGACTGGAACAAGAGATTTAAGAAATAGGAGAATTAGAAATGAAGAAAATCAAAACAATTATTTCGGCAGCAGTTCTTCTTGCTGCAACTACTGCACTTCATGCAGCTAATCCAAAATACGTTTTCGTATTTGTTGGAGACGGAATGAGCTACCCACAGATTCAGAGTGCCGCTTACTACACAGGTAAAGATGCCGCTGGAATTGTTGATGTTGTAAAGAAATCAGAAAATCCTAGTGATTCACCAGAAATGAAGGCCTTGAGCTTCTATCAGTTCCCGGTAGCTGGTTCTGCAAGCACTTACGATGCCACATCTTTTGCTCCAGATTCTGCTTCAACTGCAACTTCAATTTTCACTGGTTACAAAACACACTCTTCTTCAATCAATGTGGATATTACAAAGAAAATCAAATACCGCACAATTGCAGAACAGCTTCGTGACCAGAAAAAATGGAAGATTGGCGTAATCTCAACTGTAAACTTGAACCACGCAACTCCTGCTGCAACTTACGCTCACCAGGCCAGCCGCAAGTCAAACTACCCAATTGGACTTGAACTTGTTGAATCTAACTTTGATTATTTTGCTGGTGGTGCTTTAATGGAACCTCAGGATAAGAACAAGGACAAAACTTCTATCTATGAACTTGCCACAAATGCAGGTTACAAAGTTTGCTTTAATCAGAAATCAGCTTCAAATCTTGAAAATGGAGATAAGGCTATTGTTATTGCCGAGGCTTTGGCAGATGCAGATTCTATGAGCTACGACAATGACCGTAAAGATGGCGAATGGGCTCTCCGCGATTATGTTCGCAAGGGTATTGAAGTTCTTGATAACAAAACAGGCTTTTTCATGATGGTAGAAGGTGGAAAAGTTGACTGGGCCTGCCACGCAAACGATGCCCGTTCTTCAATTGCAGATACACTTGCCTTAAGCGAAGCCGTAGAAGAAGCAATTTCCTTCTATAATAAACATCCTAAAGAAACCCTTATCCTTGTAACTGCAGACCATGAAACTGGCGGACTTACAATTGGTTATGCAGGAACTGACTACAACTTGTTCTTCCGCACATTGGACGGCCAGAAAATCTCTTATGCAAAGTTTGATTCAGATTATGTTTCGTCTTACAAAAAGAACGGTACAAGTTTTGAAACTGTTATGGCGGATGTAGAAAAACTCTTTGGTCTTAAACTTCCAGGTTCAAATGGTTCTGATAAAAATGGCGGACTTGTTCTTACAGACTACGAACTTGGACGTATCAAGACAGCTTACGAGAAGACAATCAAAAACGACAAGAGTCGAAATCAGCAGGAATATGATTTGTACGGAACTTACGAGCCACTTACAATTACAATCACTCACATTTTGAATGCAAAGGCAGGATTGGGCTGGACTTCAAACAGTCATACAGGTTTGCCAGTTCCAGTATTTGCCTTAGGTGCAGGTCAGGAAGAATTCAAAGGCTTCTACGACAACACAGAAATCTACAAGAAAATGGCAAAACTTACTAAGGTTGTGAAAGACTAAAAATATCAGGGCGTTGCGGCAGACAGGCTGCCGCCGGGCTTTCCGCAGCTCCGGCTTTCGCCTCCGAACAGGGACTGCTGTTACACAACAGCCCCTGTTTGCCTTACGGCACTGCTCCAATCCCTAACGCATTTAAATACTTTTAAGGATTGATTATGAAAAAAATATATTCAACAATTACCACTGCAATTATTTCTCTTTGTGCAATTTCACTTTATGCTAAAACTGTAAAAACAAAGACGGGGAAAGAAGGTAGTGAAGTTCCATTTAAAACATTAACTACTACACAAGACGGCGTAGAAGTTCGTAAAGGTGGTTTTGGTTCTGATGCCTGTGCATTTCCAGGTGACAGTTCAAAATTTTATCTGATTACAGACCGAGGCCCAAACATTGACTTCAAAGGACCGGAAGGAAAAGGAAAACTTTTCCCAGTACCAGAATTCAATCCAGAAATCGGTTTGTTTCAATTTCAGAAAGATGGATCTGTAAAACAAATAAAAGCTATTCCATTAAAGGCTCCTGACGGCAAAAAAATTACAGGGCTTCCTAACCCAAAAGGTAAAGGTGCAACTGGAGAAATTGCCTACGACCTGAACGACAGAATTCTTGGACTTGACGAATATGGCTTAGACAGCGAAGGTCTTGTTGCAATGAAAGACGGCTCTTTCTGGGTTTCAGATGAATACGGCCCTCACATCGTTCACTTTTCTAAAAAAGGTGTTGAGCTTGAAAGAATCAGCCCTTATGGAATGACAACAAATGGTAGAAAAATTCCAGCAGTTCTTGCAAATCGTCGTGCAAACCGTGGCATGGAAGGACTTGCAAAAACACCGGATGAAAAGTATCTGGTTGGAATCATGCAGTCAACTTTGTACAATCCTTCAAAAAAGGAAGTTGTAAATAACCGCCTTATCCGAATCGTAAAATTCGAACTTGCCACAGGAAAAATATGGCAGTATCTGTACCAGCAGAATAAGGAAACCGATTCCTGTTGCGGAATTACAGCCCTTTCCAATGACGAATTCATCGTAATTGAACGAGACGGAAAGTTTGCAGGAGAAGAAAATGCCCACAAGTACCTTTTCAAAATCAACTTAAAAGATGCTGCGGATGTAAACGGCGACATGACTTCTAAGAATGGTATGCTGATTGACGGAAAAACTTTGGAGCAGTGTACACAGGCAGAAGTTCTTGATGCTGGAATTACTTTTGTAAAAAAAGAACTTGTTACAGATTTAGTTGCAGAAATCAGTTACGGTCACGACAAACTTGAAGGCCTTTGGCTTAAAGACAATCACACAATCTGTGTTGCGAACGACAATGATTTTGCCTTGATTGAAAAAGATAACAGGCTCTGCCAGAAAATTCTTCCAGGTGCAGACAAGCCGGAAGATGACGTAGTTTATACTATAAAATTCTAAAAAAGAATATGAAATCTCCAAAAGAAATAAGCGTAAACGAAAAACTAATTACTCTAACAAAAGAAATAATTGAACTGACAGAAGATAAGGATTTACTTCCACTAAAAATAATGAAACTTCTGATTGATGATGATGAAGTTCAGGCAATCCAGGATTATGCTAACAGCGTTTCAATTGTGCGCCTTGGTTATAATGATCATGGACCGGTTCATATGCGGACAGTCTGCAAAAATGCACTGAAAATGTTGAAAATTCTTTATCAATCTGGAATAAAAACTTCTTTGGAAAATGAACAGTGTGGTTCTTTTGCGGACAGTGTTTCGGCGATAATTATTGCAAGCTTTATGCACGACTTTGGGATGACTATTGGTCGCCAGGATCATGAACTTTATTCTGGAATTCTTGCTGCAGACCTTATTAACCGTATTCTGAAAACAACTCTTCCTGGCCCTGAAAATCTCCACCGTCGTGTTGTAATCCGATCTATGGCTTTTGAAGGAATTCTTGGCCACATGGGTACACGAAAAATTTTTTCTCTTGAAGCTGGACTCATTCTTATTGCTGATGGATGTGACATGACAAAAGGACGTGCCCGCATCCCAATGGAGCTGAATAAAACGCCATCTGTTGGTGATATTCATAAATATTCAGCCAACTCTATAGAAAAGGTAAAAATACTTGCAGGTCAGGAAAAACCCATAAAAATTGAAGTTAGTATGAGTGCCGATGTTGGCTTTTTTCAGATAGAAGAAGTGCTTTTTCAAAAAATCAATTCCAGTCCGGCAAAAAATCTTATTGAACTTTACGCCGGTGTTATTGGCAGTGAAATGAAAAGATATTTGTAGAAAAATTTTACAAACTTAACGTTCCATTGGCTGCCATAGTCAGAACAATTGCAGTCATGGCGGAACTTGAATGAATTAGAGCTGTGATAATGGCACTAATCAGAACTCCTAAAAGAATTCCGCTTAATTCCCAGTTATTTATATTAATATGACAGAGGAAGTGTAGTTTTAGGTGGTAATTTTTACCTGATGCCCCTTCCTCCGTTAGTAGCAACATTGAGGGCAGCGAACACAAGGGAACGGCAAACACTGCAAAATCGAATAAACACAATCGCCGGCTCGTTCAATTTTGCGAACCATATCCATGTAATTAAGTTCTTCTTTTACATCGGCACCAGATTCAAGACGTTTACGGCTGGCCTTTTTGAGCTCTTTTTTAGTTCTGTCAATTTTTTGTTCAATTGCTTCACCGGAAAGTCGTTCTTCGGCTGAGGAACCGATTGTGAAGTAGACACAAGTCTGTTCAAAGAAAATGCGGACACTTTCAACATAATCCATGATTTCGTGACTGCGTTTTGAATCCGTTTTGTATTCCGTGTCAGTTACATATTTTCGTACTGTGTGCATCAAAGAACAGGTTTCATCGCTGAGATTCTCAAGATTATCAGTTACATGCAGAAGGGAAGAAAAATGCTGGCGATCGTTATGATTTGCATTTGGAAGACGCGAACATTTCTGCAAAAATTCGGTGATGGCGGCGTTCATTTCATCAATGTAGTTTTCAAGATATTTTACATGGTCGTTTTCTTCATCTGCTTTTTGTGGATTTACAAAACTGTTGCACACAGAATCAAACATTTCCATAACTTTTGCGCTCATTTTTGTAATTTCAGTCTGAATCTGGTAGGAATATAAATCTGCACTGATTCTTGAATGAGGAAGAATTGCAGGAAGATGGTAATGTTCGTCTTTTTCTTCTGAAGTTCCTTTAATGACTTTACGAGCAATTATTGCAATCTGATTAACAAAAGGGATAAACAACAAAGTCGCACAGATATTAAAAACTGTATGAAGCATTGCAATGTGAGTTGTAATATTTTCAGAAGGTTTAAGTGGGACAATAAAATCTATAAGTTGAAGAAAAGGTTTAAAAATTAGCAGGGCAAGGACTGTTCCCGTAACATTGAATGCCACATGAACAAGGGCTGTACGGCGGGCATTTACGCTGGCACCAAAACTGGACATTACCGCATCTACCGTTGAACCAATGTTACTTCCAAGAACGATTGCTGCGCTAAGTTCCCAGCTTAAACTTCCATTGGCAGCCATAGTCAGAACAATTGCAGTCATGGCGGAACTTGAATGAATCAGAGCTGTGATAATGGCACCAATCAGCACGCCTAAAAAGATTCCTCCAATTCCCCAGCTGTTTATTGCTGTAAAAAGTCTTGCAGCAGCAGGTCCAAGTTCCAGGCTTTCTTTAAGAAGCCCAAGCCCCATAAACAAAAGAGCAAACCCCATAAAACATTCAGCAAAATTATGGATTCGGAATTTCTTAAAATATTTAATGATGTAGCCCAATCCAAAAAGAGGAATTGCCATAGCCGCTATGGAAAAACTGAATCCAAAAAAAGATACAATCCAGGCAGTGACTGTAGTGCCAATGTTTGCACCAAAAATTACGCCGATTGCCTGCTCCAGAGTCAGAATCTCAGCATTTACAAAGGAAACCACCATAACAGTCGTAGCTCCTGAACTCTGGATAATGGCAGTAACCCCGATTCCAGTAAGCACCGCATAAAAACGGTTCCCAGTAATTTTTCCAAGCAACTTCTGCAGCCCGCTTCCGGCCCCCTTTTGAATACCGTTGCTAAGCATATTCATTCCAAAAAGAAGGAGACAAAGAGCACCAATAAAACCCGCAATCTGAGATATTACATTCCAAATCATATTGTTAATATGACAGAGGAAGTGAAGTTTTAGAATATTATTTTTGTTAAGTTTATGTAAAATTTACATTGGAAAAATTACCGTAAAAGTGCTGCCTTTTCCAACTTCGCTGTTTACAAGAATGCTGGCATCGTGATATTTTGCGGCGTGCTTTACAATTGATAGGCCAAGCCCTGTTCCGCCGTTTTGTTTTGAGCGGCTTTTGTCTATTCTGTAAAAGCGTTCAAAAATTCGGTCTTTTTCTGCGGCTGGGATTCCGATTCCTGTATCTTGGACTGTAAAAAATACCCGGTTTGATTCCATAAAGTTTTTTATGTTGATTTCTACTTTTCCGTCCGGAACATTGTATTTTACGGCATTGTCTATCAGATTAAAAACCATTTCATAAATAACAGGCCGTACACCATTGATTAAGCCGGAGTCTCCGGTAAGATTTATAGATACATTTTTTGCTCTGGCATTAACAGAAACAGCTTCAATTGCTTCGCGGCACATTTCTCTCAGGCTCAAGGCTTCTTTTTCAAGACTGATGGATTTTTCATCGAGTTTGCTTAATCTGATAATGTCGTTTACAAGATTTATCATCCGCTGGCTTTCATCATAAATTGATGAGGCAAAATCTTTTGTTGTGGCTTCATCTATTCCACCAGCTTTTAAGATTTCTGCAAAGCCTGAAATGCTTGTAAGAGGGGTTTTTAATTCGTGACTTACATTTGCCGTAAACTGCTGACGAAGTTCTTCCCTCTGCGCTTTTTCGTAATTTTCTTCTATGATGCGTTTGGTAAATGGTTTTAATTCTTCATAAACTTCTGAAACTTCCGGATTTTCAAAGTCAATTGTGTTTAATGGTTCAACAACTTTTTTACTAATCCAGTTAGCCGACAAACCTGAAATGATTACTGCGATAACCAGCATAATCAACAAAATCTGACTCATTCCTAAAACAAGAACCCACACAGAATGCTGATTGCAACTGATTCTAAGGACATCCCCATTTGGAAGAAGCCGTGCAAAGTAAAGAGTTTTTTCTGTCATTGTGGAAGAGAAACGGGAAATTTGAATTGAGCCGTTGTTTTTTGCCTCAAGGAATTCCTGTCTTGCTCCATGATTTTCAAGTTTGGCAGCATCAACTTTATTGTCAAAATAAACGGTTCCGTCAGAGTGGATAAGTGTTATACGATTTTCTGTTTGTAATTCGGAAAGATGGTCCAATTGTTGATTTAAGACTGAATTTTCCAAAAATAAACTTTCGGTTTTAAGTTCTGAAAAAATCTGCTTTTCAAAATATCCGTACATATTTGAAATGAATAAAAACGCACAGATAAAATAAATAAGAGTTCCAACAAAAAAAGTGTTGATGAAGATTCTAAAGGTCAGTGATTTTGGTTTCATGTTGAGCAATCTCCTTTATGTTAATGCGTGAGTGCATGGAGCAACGCGAAGCGATGCCGAAGGCATTGGAGCGACAGCGGAATTGCGGAACGCACGACGGCAACTTGTTGCCGGCACGCCCAATTCTTAATTTCGCTTTCTGCATTCCTAATTAAACTTATATCCAACTCCGCGGATTGTTTCGATATTTTTTTCATACTCACCAAGTTTTGCACGCAGGGTACGAATGTGAACATCTACGGTGCGGCTTTCTATCGCGGAAGAAATGCCCCATACAGATTCAAGAAGCTGTTCACGTGTAAGCACATTTCCGCGATTTTTTATAAGCAGGACAAGCAGGTCGAATTCCTTGACTGTAAGAAAAAGCTGCTGGGTGCCTGCAAAAACTGTATGCTGATTTTCATCAATTTTAATTCCGCCAGCCTCAAGAAGTTCTTTATGGGAATCTGATTTTTCGTAGCGGCGAAGAACTGCTTTTATGCGGGAAACAAGAGCCATCATTCCAAAAGGTTTTGTAACATAATCGTCAGCACCAGAATCAAGGCCTGTAACAACATCGTATTCTGAATCTTTTGCGGTAAGCATGATTACGGGAATTGTAGAAGTTTTCGGATTTGAACGAAGCTTTTTTAGAATGGAAATACCGTCTTCTTCAGGAAGCATTATATCCAGCAAAAGTAGATCCGGGTTTTTAGTTTGAAGAGCTGACCAAAATGCAGAAGGCAGTGCAAAATCCTGAACTTCAAATCCCTGACTTTTTAATGAATAATTGATGAGCTTACGGATGTTGTCATCGTCTTCAAGAATATAAACCATATCTTAGTTATAAATGATTTGAGTAAAATTGCAATTAAAGAATTGTTAAGTTTGTGTAAAAAATTGAAAAAAGATTGCAAAATTGATCTAAAATGCTTTATCCCGCAGGCCAAAAACCTACGGCCCACGAACTTAAAGTAAGAAGTTTAAGTAAAAGTTGAATTTCAGTGAATTCAGATGAATTTTATTGAATTGTCAATTTTAAAATCTAGTGTTATATTGTAGGTAGGTCCAGTTTGCTTCAGTTAAAAACAAAAAACCACTCATTTCTGAGTGGTCTGTTATAGCGGGGGCAGGACTCGAACCTGCGGCCTCCGGGTTATGAGGGGGCTTTGGGGACTCCTTTTCCGCTTCAAATTACTTTAGATTGTCTTATTTATTGGAATTTTAACATGTTTCTTCTATATATGCAATTCAAATCGTTTCAGATTTTTTCAGAAAATTTTACAATTTCCTTAGAAAATTTACTTAAATAGCAGAGGGCGGAACTGTAGTATCTTTCCGTCCAAATTTGTGATTTTTGACATGAATTCTTGTTAAAAGTGCAATACTAACGATTGTTAGTTTTAACCGAAATTGGCCGTCGGGTTTTTGCCGAAAAAACCCGGCGGTCGCTGCTCAAATTTGCTAACAATTTAAGTAAAATTGCTGTTATTCCCCATATTTAGGAGTCTTTTAAGCCACTTTAAATTGCTTCATGAATCCTCTGTAATCTAGTTGAACATATCTTCGAAGTTTAATTAGCTGTTTTATGAATCAAGGTACAATAATGATTATAAAAATATGATGGATAAGTTTGTAATAAAAGAGAAATCTCTGCATCTTTTAATACTAATTGATGAAATAGTTCTGAACGGTTATCAGGATTGCCCAAAATACTATTTATTTTTTGACAAATTATACGATCACTAAAACCTTCTTCATAGAGTAATATGGCACCAGTTTCAGGTAATCCATATTTTATAATTTTTTGAAAATTATGTAATTTAGTACAGATTTCCTTATATTTGTCTTCTTCTAAATAAAGGGATAATAATTCAGTAATACAGTTTATTAAAATAGGTACATCATATCCAAAACCATTTTCAAAGATATTAATAACATGTTCTATTGTAAGTGTATCTCGCCTATTAACTTTTAGTTTTGGAAGGTTCGAGAATATTTCGAAATATGGTTCTCCTTCTGTCCATAGTAACAGAGCATTAAGCAAGCTTTCTTTATCTTCATAAAATTGAAAATATGAGTTTTTATTAGATTCAATAATTAAAGGCCAAATTAATGAGATAAATTCTGTAATTGATGATGCTTGAATTAAAGAATCATGATTATTTGATAACCAAGATGAAATTGTTTTTGACTCATCAATTCCAGATAAAGATTTTGCAAAAATTGGTAAAGAAGATATATCTTCAATTTGAGAAAGGATTTTTTCTTTGATAAGTGAAAACAAACGGATAATTACTTCCTTAGTTTCATCATCTGCCAATGAATATGCCAAAGTATTTTTTGCAACTAATTCTACATTAGTATCTGATAAATCCTCTCCAAGAACCATTAAAAAATTTTCAATTGATTTAATTAGATGTAATTTTTCATTCATCTGAGAAGCTAATTCATTTTCAGAAATATTTTTTAAATCGAAGTGCTCTATAAGCTGAGAAGCGATATTAGGATAATCATCTGGACTAGATTCATAAAATAAATTAACAAAAGAATCAACGTTTGTAGAATGAAGAATGTTTTCTCCATACCGATTTTTATATTGAAGAATATCCAAAATATTACTTAAACAGTCTTCAGATTGATTTGGATCTAATAATTTAGTTGTTTTCTGCCATTTGATATCTTCATATGGAATATCGCGATATTTGTATATTTCCGGATCAGTAAAAATGATACAGCCTTCTGTTAGTTTACCTGCACGTCCAACTCTTCCAATTAAATTGTTGAAGTCTCGAACACTAATTTCTCCACCAGCTTGGTATGTATTATTAACAAACATATACCTTATGGGAAGATTAATACCTTGTGCTAAAGTAGATGTGCAAACTACAAATTTAATTAGATTTTTTCTCATTCCAAATTCAATTGCAGATCTAATACCTTTAGGAATATCTGCATGATGTGGAAAAATACCTTTTGTACATGATTTTGTAATTAATGATTCAGAACCTAAATTTTCATTGCATAAAAAACCAATTTTATTAATTTCATCTAGATTTCCTAATGAAGATATATTGAATTCTTCTGGAGATAAATCCATAGCAGAAATTGTATCTCTCATAATTTTAGTTACTGATTTTTTTTGGCCACAAAAAACAGCAACACTTCCTTCCGTAACCATCTTAAAAGCCATATATAAACTAATATTTGTAGGCGAAATATTTCGTAATAATGGATTTTGAGTACTATGTAAAGCAGGAAGAACTCTAGGAACAAAGTATTTTTCTTTTAGTGTTACAGAATCAATAAATCTAATAGAAGGACCCATTGAGAAATCGATAAAACCAATATTCTTTTTTGTTGGAACATAACTGCTTGTAATTGTTATGGAATCAGGCATTAACCAACTTGCTATTTCGGATGCATTATGAATTACTGCTGAAATTAATATTTTTTGTGAAGATTCTGGTAAAAGAACTTTTAATTCAGTTATCAAAAGCTCATATGTTATACCTCTTGAGCCATTATCAAATTGATGGCCTTCATCAAAAATTATTAAACCAATAGTATTTGCAATTGACTTGTCCAAAGATAATAAATAATACAGTTTTTCAGGAGTAACAACTAAAATATGCTTTTTACTATCAGAAAAAAACAATGATTGTTCAGAATTTTCAAATGCATCATTTAGTTGATTTATATCTATCTGTGTATCATTAGAAAAAGAATAACGTAATTCCTCTGTTATTTCTGAACATAAAGCTTTGAAAGGGGCTACTATAACAGCTATTGAAGCTCTTTCTGAATAGAAACTAGACCTAATTATTATCTCAATTGATTTTGTTTTGCCAGAACTGGTTGGCATTTGTATAACAGCTGATTTTCCTTGGAATACACCATTTTCGCCTAATAATTTTTGAGAAGGCCATAATTCTTTTATAAATAATCCGTTATTAATGATTGGTAACCAAACAGAACTTGGTAGATTTGAGTAAAGAGGAAGAAGTTTTAAACAAGAATTTTTAATTTTTTCAATAATAATAGAAGTAATCAATTCACTGAAAAATAACTCTCTTGAAGTTCCGTCATCATATGTTAGTTTTCTGAATGATTTTGCTATATTAATGCATAATTCTTCTTCTGGAGATTTATTAAAACAACGTTGAAAATAAATAGAAAGCATTAGAATATGACTTTTATAAATACCAAAATCTAAATCAGGAATATTTTGATAATCATTTTTTAATAACCAATATAGAAAACGGTCTAGATTCGAACAATTAAAATCATATTCATATTCTTCTGTTATTCTATTTATTAGGACTTTTGAACTTCCTGGTAAATCACATAGATAGTAGCATGCCGCCCCGACCAAAAGTTCATAAATTGGATTTTTATCTAAATTTGAATTTGCATATGATTCCAAAAATTCGGCTGAGTATAATAAGTCTGATTGAAGTTCTTTTTTCTGAGGGTTCTCATAATCTGTATTAATTAATCTTGCATAATCTCCTAATAATCCAATAGAAAGAGAAAAAAGCTTTTCAGGTTTCTGGGCTGTCCTTAATTGCCTATCATCTTCAGGAACATGGAATTCTATCATTTTTGCAATAGATTGAGAAATACTAAGTAAGTTTTTTGAATTTGTCTTAGGCTTCATCTGCAGCTCTCTTATATAAACTATTAATTAAAGTCTTCATTTCTTTTACACTTATCACTATTAATCTTAGAATATCATTGTTAGAATGTTCGGTACAATCTACTGAAATAATCCTGGTTGGTAGAAAAATATTTTCATCAAAAAGAGCGGCTGCACCATATTCTTGTATATAAGGAATATCTGCTGGATCTTGAAAACGTTCTATTTTATTTGCTTCTCTATATTGTTTTAAATCAATAAACCTTTGTTTTATTGCATTTAAGGATTCGGCTTTTCGTTTTTCATCTTTTTGTGAACCGTTTACTGCATCTTGAAGACGGTCATAATTATCCTTGGTTGTACTATAACCTGCTTTTACTTCAAAAATGCATAGCTCATCATCTGCAGAAAAAGAAGTAGTCGAAGCGAACTTAAATCCAAGAACATCACTTCCTTTGGAAGATTCATTTTGAATATCTTTTCTATTATAACGAGTTCTAGGAACCCAGTAATTTTCTAAGAATTCAAGAAAATCTGAAATCAAAATTTCACCAAAATCTCCTGACCTAATTGAGGGGCCTGGAGCATTAGATGGATCAGGAAATTTAATTTGATTTAAATAATCTTTTCTAGATTGGTTCTTAGGTTTTAATAAATCAATTTCAGCATCATCACAATATTGATTTCTAAAATGAGTAGCCCATTCTGACATAATGGCATCATTACTTAAATCACAATTTAAGGAATAAATTTCAATTGTTTTTCCATCGACAGACAATAATGATGTTTCTTTTTTTAACCAATTAATATAATTCATTTTTTAATCTCAATTTTATTAAAATCAATTACTGATTTTTTAATATATTAACTCAATAATCTACTTCCATTCTCTTTCAGCCATTGTTTTGACTCTTTATACCAAGGACAATATTCTGAAACAATCATCCAATACTTTGTACTATGATTTAATTCTTTTCTATGTGCCAGTTCATGAACAATTACATAATCACGAACTGTTTCCGGCATTTTCAATATGAGACAATTGAAACTTAAGTTACCAGTTTTTGTGCAACTGCCCCAGCGGGTTTTCTGGTGACGGATTGTGATGCGGTTATAGGTTACGCCCATAAGGTCTGCGTATTTTTTTACAATAACAGGAAGTTCTTCTTTTGCTTTTGATGTAAGTTCCAGGATTTCGGGAGTTACAGTTTTTGAATCTGTGGACTTATTTGTTCCTAAAAGTGAACTTATAAATGCTAATGCTTCTTCCAGTTTTGGACGGCCGGCTTTTTTCTTTGTGCCATAAACTGCCATGCTGTCGATTATTGGAAGAATTGTATTGAGTTTTTCTACAATTCGCTGCTGTTCTTCGATTGGTGGGAGAGGAACACAAGCGTTAAACAACATATCTTGAGTTATCTGATTTACAGTAACTGTTGAGGAGTCTAATGCCATCTGCTTCTTGAAATATGGTGAAGATAAATAGTGATAAAGAAATTCATTACATGGACTTTTTATTATTGCCATGAATGCACCAAAAGACATTCCATCAGCATCGATAATTGCAGCTTTTCCAACTAATGATTTGCTTCCATTTCTAGCGCAAACTAAAATATCACCCTTCTTACACATTTTATTTTCAGGAATATCCATTTCTACTTTAACTATATCTTTATAATCCATCTTTCCATTTTGAATGTTTGATGAACGTAAAACTATTGTTCCATTTGAAGAAACATTACTCGGAGAATATGTAAGTCCTATATATGAATGTGCAATTTGACTGAGTTTTACCCATTTCCAATTCTCTGGTATTTCATTTGCATCAATTGTTTCAAGAATTACATCGATTGGAGGTTGTTTCTTTGCCTTCCACACTTGATTATTCTTTGCTTTATCATCAGCAATCTTTTTGAGAAGTTCATCAACACTGGAATCAGTTTTCAGCTGTTCTGTCAGTTTGCCTTGCATTGCTGCCTGAAGTATGGATTTTTTCATTTCTTCAGGGAACTTCTGGCACAGTGCAATCAATTCATCTTCTTCTTTGCCGTATTCATCAATAAGAGGAAGTATCTGATTTAACTTTTCTACGATACGCTGCTGTTCTTCAATTGGTGGAAGAGGGAATACAGTTGCCTTAATATCATCCAGAACCCAATTTTTGTTTCCTACACCTTTTGTATTTAATTTAACTTGTTCATAAACGTCAGGACTCTGAAGAGCATAATACAGATAATCAATATTTAATAAATTATGTGAAAACTTTAGCAAAGCAACACTAACAAATAAGTCAAAAACAGTATCAGTATCAATTTTAACAGGAACACCTGTTGTTCCAACTTTAGTAATTAATAGGTCACCTTTCTCTGGATTACATCTTGAATACAATTCATTATGTTCTTTTTCTGAAATAAACTTAGTATTTTTTAAATCCAGAATTCCGGATGAGCAATTTTTTACAGATATAAAAGGGATTCCAGATGTTGTATATTTTGGTGTTTTATGAGTTCCATCAGTAATTTTATAAAAAATATCATTCATTTGAACCCATTTCCAAGAACTTGGTATTTCAAAAGAAACATTTTCTAAATTCAATGGAGTAATAGGCTTTTCTTTTTTTATCGTGCCTTCTTTTATGAGTTTTGCTTTTTCATCAGAAATCTTTTTGAGAAGTTCATCAACGCTGGAATCAGTATCCAGTTGTTTTGTCAGTTTTCCCTGCATTGCTGCCTGAAGAATAGCTTTCTTTAAATCTTCTGCAAGTTTCATTATTTCACCTCAAGAAGATTCATAATAAGAGCAAGTTTTTCATCAAGCTTTGCTTCGAGACTTTCACGGCGTTCTTTATAATTCTTAATTGTTTCCTCTGGAGTAAGAACTACATCTTCTTCTTCTGGATATCCACACAAATCAAGATCAAATCCACGTTCTTCAATTTCTGCAAAAGTATATTTTTTTGCTTTGAAAGTCTGTGTTGATGTTTCACTTTCTTTTTCATCAGCAATTTCAACTCGATTGTTCCACCATTCATCAACGCATTTCATATCTTCGCGTTTAATTGGATTTGTCTTGTTAAAATGTTTTACCCCTTCCGGCATATCCATACGGTAGAACCAGGTTTCTTCTGTTTTTCCTGTCTTATCAAAGAAAAGAAGGTTTGTATTAATCGAAGTATAAGGAGCAAAAACACTGGAAGGCAAACGGATAATCGTATGAAGATTACATTCTGTCATAAGTTTTTTCTTGAGATTTACTTTTGAATTATCACTATTGAATAAAAGTCCATCAGGAAGAACAAGTCCGCAGCGTCCGTTTTTTTCAAGACAATAAATAATACGTGCAACAAACAAATCGGCAGATTCGCTGGAAGCTAAATCATCTGGAAAATTCTGAAGGTCAGACTTATTAAACTCTCCACCAAAAGGTGGATTCATAAGGATACAGTTGTATTTATCTTTTGGCTGAAGGTTCAGCACATTAAGAGCAAGTCCATCTCCGTGTACAATATCCGGATTATCTATATCGTGCAGAAGCATGTTTGTTGTAGCAAGCATATAAGGAAGCTGTTTCCATTCAATTCCATAAATTGAATTCTGAATTGTAGTTATATCTTTTGGACTTTTTGCCTGAGCCATTAAGTGTGTTATTGCTTCTGCAAGGAATCCTCCTGTTCCACAGGCAAAATCTGCAACTCTTTCACCAATTTTAGGATCAACATGGTCACAAATAAACTTTGTAATTGCACGAGGAGTATAGAATTCACCAGTTGCTTTACCACCGTTTTGAAGACCTTTAAGAAGTGTTTCGTAAAAGTCATTGAAGTCGTGTTTAGTTCCAGCATCGTCAAAATCAATATCAGCAATTTCATTTATAAGCTGGCGAAGTTTTACACCATCTTTCATATAGTTCTGGCTCTCGCCCATAAACTCACGAACGATTAAAGCCTTTGAATCATCGCTTGTAAACAAATGGTCTTTGCCATTTATAGAAACTGGCTTTCCCTGAAGGAAAGGGAAAAGTGTGTTGTTTACAAACTGAATAAGTTTATCGCCAGTTACTCTATTTGTAAGATCTTTTGAACCATCATCTTTACGAAGGTCAGCCCAGTCACGGAATCTAAAACCTTCTGGTATTACAGGAACATATCCTTTTTTAAGCTCCCATTCTTCTTCTTTAGCATCAAAAACTTTCAAGAAAAGAATCCAGATTAACTGGCTCATATACTGTGCAGTACCACTAACTCCTGCATCACCAAACATTATTTTTGTTGTAGATTTTACTAATGCATCACCGTTCATTTATTTCCCACCATAATTATTTATAAAGTTCTTTTTCTATCTCAAGAATAATTGCTTCGTAGGCTGCTTCTCCACCAAGAGTTTTTACTGCAGTTTTATAACTGTAGCCATTCTGTTGGAAGTATGGCATCCCGAAAATGTCGATTGTTTTAAGGCTTGAAAAATCTGTTTCTTTATACAAATCAAGTACAAGATTCATGATTTTCTGCTGTTCGTCGTTTAAATGACTTATTAGGCTTCTTGCTTTATCAACCCGTTCCTGTTTTGAAACAATTGGTTTTCCATATCCAAAATGGCAGACAAGATCGAACAAATCAACTTCTTTACCTACTATTTCCCTGAGTTTTGCAACAACTTTTTCACTAATCAATAAATCCATCAACAGACCGTCTTCAGCTTCAGAAGAATCTAGGTCTTTCCATGTATTATAAAAATCATCGAAACTTGGAAAAAAGTCTTCAATATTTTTCTTAACACAACTTTCAACAGATTCCTCTTTTACAAGATTCATATTAGTATCAAGATATCTAATTGATGTATCTACAAGTTCAACATCAACACCTTTAATTCTAAATATCTCACGTTTTCTTTTCTTTTTTGTGATAAGAGGAACAGCCGTTCCTCCGGGAACAACATCGACAACACCATCAAAGTCTGAATCATCAAACTTTAAATAATTCTTTCTGAAATCCATGATAACAAAATGTGTTTTTGTTCGTTCTTCGGTTTCGTTTTCAAATTGATATTTTTCAACTATACGAGTACCACGTCCAATTGTCTGCTTGAACTCTGTCATTGAACCAATTGTTTTATCAAGAACAATAAGTCCTACTGTTTTTGTATCAACGCCAGTTGAAAGAAGTTTGCTTGTAACAGCAATTACAGGATATTTCTGACTTGTAGAAGAAAAGTTTTTAATCTGATCTTTTCCTGCCTGGTCATTTGCAGTAATTCGCATTACATAACGCTGATTACTTTCTTTCATTAAATCAGCATTTTCATTTGCAAGATAATCACGCATAGCACCTGCATGTTCTTCTGTTTCGCAGAATACTATTGTTTTTGTAAATCTATCGTGTTCTTTTAAGAATTCTGTAATCTTTGTGGCTACGAGTTTTCTACGTTCATCAATAATTAACTTACGATCAAATTCTGGCATCTGATAAACTCGATCTTCTAGAGGTTTTCCATGTATATCTTTTTCACCTTTCTTAGGTTTATATCCATCTCTATCAATATCAAGTTCATGAGCCATAACAACATACGGAGAAAGGAATCCATCTGCAATCCCCTGCTTGAGCGAATATGTATAAACAGGTTCTCCAAAATATTCAAGATTAGAACCAGAGTTTGTTTGCTTAGGTGTTGCAGTTAAACCAATTTGTGTGGCACTTCCAAAGTACTCAAGCATTTCATGCCAGCTTTTTTCTTCATTTAAGGAACCACGATGACATTCATCGACTACGATAAGATCGAAGAAGTTGGAAGGAAGCAGTTTATAATAGTCTTTATCCGCAATTTGTTCTTCATCAGAATCTATATCATCTTCCTCGTCTGAACGACCAGATTTAAGCTGCTGATAAAGAGAAATAAACACTTCATAACTTGAAAGCTTTTTTACATCGTCTTCTGTTCTAAGATTTATATGCTCGCCGATACGAACCATATTGTTCATTTTATGGAAGGCTGTAAAATCATCAAAAGTCTGGGCTGCAAGAGATGTTCGGTCTACAAGGAAAAGAATTTTTTTCTTTTTTCCAGCTTCATAAAGACGATAGATTATCTGCATAGCAACAAATGTTTTACCTGTTCCAGTTGCCATAACAAGGAGAAGCCGCTGTTGACCTTTTGCAATTCTATCAATACAACGGTTAATTGCATTACGCTGATAATATCGAGGTTTTCTTCCATCTGCGCCTTGATAATAAGGAACTGTAATTAAGGAATTCTGTTCGTCGGTAATATTGTTATTTTTCTTGTATCTTTCCCAAAGTTCATCTGAAGTTGGGAATTCATTCATTGGGAATTCCCGGTTTGTTCCTAAATCCATATCTTCTTCATGGAAACATTTGCCGTTACTAGCATAAGCAAAAGGAACGTCTAAAAGTTTTGCATATTCAATTGCTTGGCTGACACCATCATGAACATCATGATCAATACCCTTTGCTTCAACTAATGCCAAAGGAAGATTATATTTATAAAGTAAAAGATAATCGACTTTTTTTCTTTCGCCACGAGTAACAGTACCGTCTGAGTCAACAAGAATCTGACCATCTGTAAAGGCTGTCTTACCGTACTCCATAATAATTTGGTCACCTTCGGCAGACCACTTTTTAATCAATTCTGGAGTAATGAATTTTAGTTTAGTATTTTCTTCGTTTCGTGTTTGTTCATCGATATCATCTATGGGTGTCATAGTATAATTATAACACGAATAACAGTTATTTTATATAAGAGATTTCGAAAAATCCAAGCCCAGCTTGGTCGTCCTCCAGTGGCGAAACACTGGGCGGGGGAGTGAGAAAAAGACCGAAGCATAAGCCACCACTTTGTCTGAAAGCCATTTTGTCCGAGTAGGACTGGCTTTCATGACTGGGGGCGCAATGTTGCGGGATTTTTCGAGAGGCGACGAAACGCCTCTAAGAGAGATAAACCGACGATACGGTTTGGGGCCCCGGACTGAAAATGTTATACCACGCAGTTGGTATGACATTTTCAGTGTGGGGTACACCCAGTTTGGCAAGCCAAATTGTGGTGTAATACGGATTCCAAAAGGAATCCGCAACGTTGCGAAGCAGGGTATTTACCAGAACATAGATGCAAAATCCTCATCATCGGCATCTACTATATCAATAATAGAGCCACTACATTCTGGATAATAGCAATAAATCAAGTAATCATCCCCTTTATTGAAGACTCGCATTTCTTTTCCCTGAAAAACTCCGCCACAATGAATACACCGAACCCAAGAATCAAGTTTGAAACCATCACCCCTTAATGTAGAGCGTAACACTTTCAATCTGATTTTTTCATCTGTTACTAATTCCATAAAAACCTCCTATCTATTCCACTCATAAGCATCATTAATCTTTTTCTGACGAATGATGTGCTGCTGATGTATCTGATTCTTTTCCCGAATCTGATAATCCAATTCCCCGTTATAAAACTTTTTATTGTAATCAGAAAAGTCTTCACATTTGTTTCTGTCCATTTCATCCGCAAGATTTCTGAAGTCCCTTGGAGTTTTATGCCAAAAATCTTTGAATGCAGCTTTGTACCAGTTCAATTCTGTTGTAATTGCAGTAACAATCTTTTTCACATTTCCAACAAATTTATTGAATCTGGAAGTAAAGTCTTCAAAACGATTGTTTTTAAATGTGCTGATTTCAGAATCAATAGACATGTTTTTTCGTTCAACTTCATCCCAAATCTGATTGTAAGCGCCAACTTTTTGTGATGAAGTTTTAAACAGACTTTTATCACGCTCTAAGTCGTTCTGCTCTAATTCAAGATTTTTAGAGTTCTGGGCAATTTCTTTTTTCTGCTCATCAAGTTCTTTCTGCTTTTCGGAAAGCTGATTTTCCTTGTTAAACAAATCCAAAGATTTAACAGTATTTGCCTGAATATCTTTTTCCAGCTGTTCAGATTTCTGATTAAAGGATTCAATATTCTTATCTAAATCAGTTCTATCCTGTTCAAGCTGCTGTTCTTTCTGTGAAAGTTTTTTCTCTTTCTTTTCGTTCTCTTTCATCTGCTGATACACAGGCTTTGCTTTGTGTGAATGTTTTTCACCAGGAGTTCTGTCTATTTTGATTCCGCGTTCTTCCGCAAAATCCTGTAAAGCATGACGGACAGCTTCTTCAAACTGCTGCTGTGCGGTTCCTTTACCTTTCGCAGTAACAAATCCCATTTCGGCTAATGCACCTGACATGGAACATTGCAATTCCATTCCAGTTTTAAGTGATTTACCAAGATGAGCAACGTACACATAATCAAAATGGATATGTACCGGGCTAAAAACTTTCTGATGAGTTTCTTCATCAATTGAAAATTCATCGTTGTGAAGATAAATCCCGATTGGAACAATGTTAGGATAGTTTTCAATCAGGAAATTGCAAAAATCCTTTAATACCATGGAAGCTATTTCATCATCTGGTCTGTTGTCTCTGTTCCCCAGCTGAAGAATCATTTCATAAGCGGGCTTACGGCTTCCATCAGCTTTTGCGTTTTTGTGTTTTCCCTGACGTTTGTCGTTAAGAATTGTTTCCAGATAATTTTCAATCCGACGGTCTTTTCGCTTCTGCATCGCATTGTATTTTTCTCTTGCTTCGTCGAAAAGCTGCCTATAGCACTTATCCAAAGAGCCACAATCAAGAATTGTTTCATGAGGTCTCGAAAGGTCGATATGCTTTTCTGAGCCTACGATTTTTGGGTCACGCTTATTGTGTAAACGCTGAATTATAGGTCTACAATGGCACATTGCCTTGTAGCCCATGAATTCTAAAGTTAAATCTTCATTTTCCATGAG
The DNA here is from genome assembly GCA_902789325.1 of uncultured Spirochaetaceae bacterium. GTDB lineage: Bacteria > Spirochaetota > Spirochaetia > Treponematales > Treponemataceae > Treponema_D. The sequence continues at coordinate 36,443 of CADANN010000030.1, read as the reverse complement.
CTACTCCCTGTTACAATGCTGCAAGAATTTCTTCTGCGGTATTGCCTTTAGCAAGTTCGTCTAAAGCAAACTTTACCCCTTTGTTAAATTCAGCCTTAATAATAGAAGAATGAGAATAGGTTTTAAGGTTTTTGAGATGTTTGAATTCTTTGACTACCGAATATGCCTGGTTGATTGTAAGTTCTCCAGAAGCAACTTTATCTAAAGTCTGTTCATCGGCCTTTTTTGAAATCTCTCGCATCTTCTGAACCTGACGTTCAGATTTCTTAAGCTGCTCGGCAAGTTTTACATCTGTAAAATCTTCTGTAGATTTACCTTCTGATTTTGCAGTCTGCTTCATTTCTTCCAGCTTTTTGAACATCACAAAAACTTCTGCATCGCTAAGGTTCCTACGATCCAGCTGCAAGTGAAGTTCATACTTCAAAGCTTCGTTTTTATCTGCAAAATCTTTATAAACAACAGGAACATATTTTATTCCTATCTGATTTGCAGCCATAAACCTGGAATTGCCATCCAGAATAGAACCGTCTTTTGTTGCAATGATTGGCTGTGACTTATCAAACCCATGCTCTTTCATATCATGCGCTATGCGTTCAACCTTTTCAGGCTCCTGCGCAAATAATTCCTTGAAATCTTTATCAAACTTAAGTTTTGAGATTTCAACCATCTGTATTCTTTCAGAATCGAACTTGTTCTGAATATTCTGTTTAGCAGTTTCGAATGAAGTGCTAATTTTTTTATTGAAAAATTTCATATGTTGTTTCTCCTATAAGATCACAGAATCATCTTGTCCGGCCGGACACAAAATGATTCTGAGAATGTAATAATTACAAGGTTATATCGCGCTTGTTTGGTCTATAACTTTCACCTGTGAATTCAAGATAAATACAAGTTTCCTTCAGTCTGTCATAAATTGCTTCCCCAAAGAATTTAATCAATTCTTTTTTAGCGAGATTTGAAATCAGGACTGTTGGAAGGCGATTGTTGTATCTATTACGGAGAATGTACGACAGGTATCCTTTTTCTTTGACAGAATCCATGGTTCTTCCAATTTCATCGATTACGAGCATATTGTAATTCGAAAATCTTGAAAGAATTTCAAGTTTGTTCTCTGATGACTTAAAGTTGTCCCCTGATTCAACCAGAAGAAGGAGAGTGTCTGAATCTATCATTTTTCCTCCTAAAGAATGAATTATGCCTGCGCCTAAATGAGATTTTCCGGTACCACAATTACCTGACAGAATTAAGGTCTTATGATTATCATCATCATTTACAAAAGACAAAACCTTTTCATAATTCGATTTCTCTGCTTCTGTTCTTGGATGATATGTCTCAAGTGAATCATTCCAAAGAAATCTAGGAACTCCACTTTCCTTTGAACGATAATAACTAAGCCGTTTTCGGATTACGTCAAGTTTTTCTTCTTCCTCAAGTCTTCGCAGCATGGCCTCTTTTTCGGGCGAATATTCATTCGGTAAACGATCGAGAATGCTACAGAAGTCTATATTCTTAATCTCGTGTTCCATAATGCGCCTCCTAAAAAAAGCAATTTTCCAGTTCTGAATCAGTGACAGTATCTACTGCAGTCAATTCAGTAAGGGGGATACCCTTTTTTAATCTTGTATTACTTTCCCTTGTAGTATTCTCTGCGCAGTTTTTTTCATGGGACAATTGCGCATTTTTTTCATAGCTAGCAAGCATTTTTTTTCCTTCCTTCGCGAAAAAAACAGCTAAATCTGGATGGGATGTATTAGGCCTAATATGTCGTATTACCTTATTTCCATTACCACTCTTAAAATGTGTGATTATTACTAATTCAAGCTTTTTAAGATTTCTGACCCAGATATTAATGGTTCTTATATTGACTCCATAAATTCTGGCAAAGAAATCATTGGTTGAATAGCAATAACCATTTTTTAACGACAGAACAGAAATATCGCTCCACAGGAGTTTCGCTCCTGGAATTATATTTGGATTCAGCCGAATACAAGCGGGAAGAATTGTGTAGTAACTTGGCAATGCTGGGTTATCTTTCAAATCCATAGTTACCCTCCTGTCTTATATTCTTGGAATTGGCTATATTACGTCTTTTGCAAGATCTAATCTCGTAAAAGACAATTTTACCGTCATGGAATGTAAATTTTATTTCGCAAGTACCAAAACGAATGTTCTCATTGTTGATATCGTTCATAATCTGGATTAATAATGCTTCGTTCATCTTGCCCCCCCGAAAACCGATGTTCTACATGATGAAATGTAGTTTTCCAGATCTTTGCGGTGTACGAGAACTCTCTTGTGTACAATAGTGCGTGGAAGGTCGTCATAAGAGATAAGCGAGTCAAGAGTCGATAATCCAACTCCTAATATCTGCGCTGTCTCCTGACGTGAGAATAATGTCTTTTCGGGCCACTCCGTTATGGCATAGTTTGTTGGTTTCATGACAGAAACTCCTTTTGAGTTCCTGCATCTAGAATAGGGAACTCAGGTGATGTTAGCATGCTGTATAGAAAGCCAACGGCTTTCAGAAGCTTTCACCTGAATGATAAGGGAAAATTAAAGATTAGTTAAAACGCTCTACATACGTTCTGCATACGCTTTTTTGTTTTCTTGAAGTTCTTTATATTTGTTTAGGAAAAAAGTTTGAAATTCATCTGAATAAACATCGCAGCTTCGGTTATTTTTTATGGAAACTTTAATTAACATTGAATAATCATTTTTTATAGTTTGTTTTTGAAAATATAAATCAAATGATTCATCATTAAGGAAACGATAAAAATAATAATCTGGGAATTTCTTTTCGATTTTTTCCCCATTCTGAAAAAATACAGTTTGTAAATAATTGTCTTTGTATTCAAGATAATTACAATTAATCAAAAGATAGCAATAATCATAAAAACTAGGAACAATAGTATTGATATTTTGGAAATGTTCATTTTGTAAGAGTTCCTCAAACATAACTTTCCTAACTCTTGTCAAGAAAGTGTATTCAAATTGTTCTTTATTTGAACTTTTTGGATTTTCATATTCTTCATCTGTTGAACTTTCATTTGTAAATTCAAAGTGATTAAAACTGTTATTAAACATATTTGTCAAATTATTCTGAATGAAATAGTTTTGAACTATCTGTGCCATTTTTTCATCTGTTGAATTATAAAAAAGTTGTGCCAATTTTATATAATTTAATAAGGATTCTGAGGCTGCGGTTCTTAATACTTCTTTTAGTGTAAGTGGATTACTCTTCTCCTGCCCTAGCATATTTGATTTATATAATGTGTAATCTATAAAATCTGGTATATAAATTTTTTCACCATTTTCTAAATCCAGAGTTCCAACACTATGATATTCAGTGAAATCTGGAAAAACTCGGAAAAACTGCCAAAGGCAAGTAAATATGTAAAAACACAGATTGTATTTTATATACAGGAACTTATGCCATGTATCCTTTATTTCTTTAAGAGGAAGTTTTATATTAGAAAATGATTCAGATATTTCTTTTGAATATTCTTCAAAGTCTATGGACAAAATTTTTTGTACTTTTTCGCCTAGGGCTTCATATCTGCTAGAAGAAAAGTGATTATAATAAGATGCAATTTCTTTTATAGATTCTTGCTCAAAAAAAGTTTTATAAAGGCTTACCTTTATTTCTTCTGTTGGAGTTTCAACCCATCTTAATAAAACTGAACTATTTATATATATGTACATAAGCTGATTTAAATGAAATAAAATATCATCACTACGTTCTTTTAAATCTTTAGAATGTTTTAAGGATTCATAGTATTTGTCAAAGCTAGTCATTTTAAAAGTCATAAAATTAAATTGCTTTGATAATTTTAACGATTCCATTTTTTCAGTTGGGTTATTAAGCAAATAAATCATATTTTCTCCATCTTATAAAAGTATACATTATTTATAGTATATACGACAAAGGTGTCAAACAACGACACTATATAAATTTAATAACATCCATCAGCATTCTGCAGGTTTTATTTGAAATTATCTGAACGCAACTTTGCGTTTAAAAGATTTCATAAAAATACAAAATTACAAAAACTTTGAAAGAAAATAAAAAAGGCTTTCAGTCTGAATCAAACAAACTGAAAGCCTCTTGTAAAATAATTAAACAATGGCGAATTGCTGAACTTCTTCCTTTGTTAGCTCAACAAGTTTCTTTCCAATCTTTCTAGCATATCTTGAAAGTTCAAGAAGATTTACATTGCAAGAAGGTGCACTTTTATATGGATCTGGGGTTTCATAGTATGAGTTAGGAAGATCTACACCTTCTAAGAATTTTGGTCTTTCTAATGTTTTAGTTCCATTCATAGTTATACACCTCCAAAAGTTTTTTAGCATTAATCTCATTAATGAAGAATTGATAATCGTGTAACATCCCTAAGAACTCTGCATTAAATGTTTCAATGTAATGTTCAAGCAATTCTTTATTCAATGCAAAGCCGTGCATGGCTCCTTCATATCCCCATTGAACAGATTTATCTGCTGCAATTGCAAACAGATGTCCGCCTACACCAGAATACTTTTGTTTACCAAAGTCATGTTTGTTATTCTGTGGTGCAGTGCAAGCCCAATGTAAAAACGCTGCTCGCGAATTTACATCATTCTTTACGGCAACCAAACCCTGGATTTCCTTTGTATCTTTCAGAGCCAGTTCATAAACTTCAACATCAGCAGGAAGTTCAATCCAATTAATTTGCCAGCCGTTTTGTTCTGTATATTGCTTCAAATATGAACGGCTTTCGATTTTAAAGACAACTGTTTCTTTCATTTCTCCAGTTACAGTGTCTTTTAAACAAGGTACAATTTCATCAATCCAAATATTAATGCAGCCTTGCTTTAATAATCTCTGTCGTTCTTCCATGCCTATATTATACCATGAATAATCCAATTTTTCCATGTTCATCTACCTTCATTTAAGCTATTCCGAATCTCTGTGAGATTTTTGAAAGTTCTTCATCATTAAGCTTCAATTCACCAAGCTCAAGTCTTGCGATTCGCTTATCCTTCAGAATCTGTGATTTCTTCTTTCCTTTTTCCAGCTCTGACAGAACGAAAAGGACCCCAAGTTTGAAAGAATCAGAATTGATGCCTTTGCCTGTATTAGAAGTCTTTTCTTCGGAATCATCTTCTACAACTCCGGCCTTCTTCCTGGCTTCCGCAGCCTTAATCATCTCATGTGCCTTATTGATGGATATACTGCCGTTCTGAATCTTTTCAAGAAGGGTAGGGTCTGCTTTCTTTGCAATTTCTCGCATCTTGCAGACCTGGCGGGCAGACTTATTAAGCTGACGGCCAATTGCTTCATCAGAAGAGCCTTGAGCGTTTGGATTTGAACGACGGATTTCATCGAGCTTTAAGAAGGCGGCGAAATATTCTCCATCTGTTAAACGTCTTGAGTTCAACTGCATCTTATACTCATACTCAATCGTTTCATCACGGCTATCAAACTTTTTGATAATAACAGGCACCTTTTCAAGTCCGGCCTTCTTAGCCGCCATAAAGCGACTATGTCCATCAACAATGATATATGCCTCAGTTACAATAATTGGGCGGGACTTATCAAATCCATTTGTTCTCATATCATTTGCAATCTCAGCAACCTTGTCATTTTCCTGCTGGAACACATTCTTGAAGTCTCTGTCAAAACGAAGCTGTGAAACTTCAACCATCTTAATCTTTGCATTATCTTTATCATTTGTTTTTACAGTCTTCTTACCAAAAATACCCATTTTCACTTCTCCTTATGCAATTTCTTTATCCAGTTCTTCAAGTTTGCTGTTCAGCATGTTGATTGTTTCTTCGTCTTCATTCTGGTCAATAAAGATTTTCTTCATAACGTTTCTTGCCAAATCAACAACCTTATCATCTTCAAGATGTGCAGCATAATGATTAAGCATGGCTTCGGTTTTGTGGCCAGAGAGAGCCATTACATAACGTTTGTCTTTTACATAATCCAGCATTCGTGAACAGAAGAAGTGGCGCCAGGAGTGGAAACAGATTTCTTTTGAGTTTTCATAACCAATGTCTTTAAGTGCACGTTTGAGGTATTTATTAAACTGTTTACTGTCCATTGGTTTCTCAGGTACTGTGCTGTAGAAAATGAATCCATTATCAAAGGGATTAAAGTCTGCAAGCATCTTGAGTTTCAAATAAAGTTGATGGGAAATAGGAATTGGAACAGAACGTTCTTCGCCATTCTTACAGCATTTCAAGCCATCGTATTTAGACCAGCTTTTGCGTACATAGATTTCATCATCACCAAGATCATCAATTGTGAGTGCCTGGATTTCTCCGGCTCGCATTCCTGTGTGCATGGCAAGTTCATTTGCAATCTTTGCTTCGTCATTGTCCCAATCAAGTTCCATCAAGCGGTTTGCAGTTTCCATATCAATAATCTTGCGTTCTTTACTCTGATTAGAACATTTGATAATTCCATCAAAGCAATTGTTCTGTGTAAGGTCGTGATAGTAGGCCCACTTCATAGGAATTGTGATTGTTTCAATAATTGAGTTTACAGTTTTAGGAGCGAGCTTCTGGGCTTCATCACTAGAGAAGAAAGCCTCTACATCGTTTCTTGTAATTTCACCGACACATTTTCCTGCAAGGCGAGGAATCCAGTAAAGGCGAGTTCTGCTCATAAGTGTTGCACAATACTGACGATGGATAGACTGTTTCTTTCCAAGCTTTTCTCTTACATAAGGAGACTTTTCAAAATCCCAGAAGTTTTCGAGGAAGTCTTCAATCGGAATACTTCCCTTTGAAGATTTAGGAACAGCGGAGTAGAGATAGTTTCTTTCTTTCAGAATCTTGATGATTGTCTCAATATCTTCTGTATCAAAGTCTGCGGTTCGCAAATCATTGAAGAGTCTGATCTTATCAATGCTCTGAACTTTGGAGTCCTTGCTGTTTACTCGTACAGGAATGTTTCCGGTTACAATCCATTCCATAACCTTGCGTTCAGCTTCTGCACGATTTTTACAGCCAGTAGATTTGTTGTTGGAAAGACTTCCATCTGCAAGACGGATTTGAGCGTAATAAAACCCAGTATGGGCTTTAAAAATTAAATAGGGCTTAGCCATATTCACCTCACTAAGACCGTAAACAAGTTACTTAAATTGTTTACTTAAATTAGTAATTTGAATCACGCTATAGCGGGGGCAGGACTCGAACCTGCGGCCTCCGGGTTATGAGCCCGACGAGCTGCCAACTGCTCTACCCCGCGTCGTATTGTTTGGGTATTATAGGGGGTTAGGGGAATATTGTCAAGTGTTGGAGTGCGAAAATGTGCTTTTTTTGACGTTTTTTTTGAAAATTCTTGATTTTTTATGCGGTTTATTGCGCTTTCTCACGGTTTGTTACATCGGCATCTGTGGCTGTCAAAGATGTATACTTTACTCGGCATTCAATAATTGCCATGAAAACTACTGCAATTGAAAACCAGCGCAAATTGCTCGAAGTTGAAAATCCTGCAAAAAAATCATAAATACCGTGCAACAGTACAGCGACAATTAAAAACGAAACTCGACTCGGCTTATTTCTGCAGCTGTAAATGAACAATCCGCCAAGCCCGGTACACATCATATGAATTATATCTGAAGTAAAAATGCGCAGCGCAATCTGTCCGTAAAGCAGGGTAGCACCTCTGCTGTGTGCAAGCTGAAGATGATCAAAATAATAAACTACAGATTCAAAACATCCCAATGCAAGTCCCATAACAAATGCCAGGAGCAGGAAATTTCGCACATCGTAATTCTTGTTTGGCAGAAGAAGTAAAATAATAGCCTTAAAAAGCTCCTCTATCAGTCCGTAAAGCAGAAGTGACTTCAAAAGAGTATGTAAAATTGGATTAAAGCCAATTTCAGGAATTTCGGGCAGTAGATACTGAATAAAAGAAATCGGTAGCACTGCAAGCAGTCCCAGCAGCACAGCAATCAGCTGATGTGTAATTTTCAACTTAAATCCAAAAGTAAAGATACAAAGCGCCAGAATCAGCGGAACAAAACAAAGTGCTATACCCAATTTTAACTCCTCGGAATATCCTTATAAAAGAATACCTCAATCACTAGATTTTTACAATTCGTATGTTATAATAAACGCTATGGGCGAAGAAATGAAAGATTCTGTAGTTCTTATGGGCTGCAAACATTGTGGAAAAACAACTCAGGGCCGTCTTCTGGCACAAAAGCTTGGTGTAGATTTTTTTGATACTGATGATGAGATTGCTCGCATAAGAGGAATGGATCCCCGCGTTTTATATAAGACTAAAGGGGTTACAGAATTTACTCTTGCCGAAGAAGAAGCTTGTAAAAGCATTATCCAGAAAAATGGAAACCGAAAAATTGTGATTTCCACAGGCGGTGGAATTTGTGATAATCCGCCGGCTTTACAGCAGCTCCGCGATGCTGGTATTTTTGTTTTCCTTCGCCTTGATATTAAACTTTCTATTGAAAGAATTATGGCTAAAATTCAAGAAGTCAGTCCTGGGGTTTTTGCGGGTGCACCTGCCTATGTTTTAAATGAAAATCCAGCTACCTTAGATGATATTCGTGCGATTCTGTTAGAAAAATATAAAGAACGATTTAAACAGTATGAATCTTTAGCTGATATTGTTGTGGACATAAAAAATGCCCCGATAGAAGAGAACTTTAAGACTCTTCTCGGGGCCTTGCAATAGATCCCGAAACAAGTTCGGGATGACAGTTAGTTACATCCGCCGCAACCACCACTTCCACAGTCGCCGCAGTCTCCACCACCGCAACCGCCGCATCCACCACAGCCGCCTCCGCAGCCACCACTTGTTGGAGCGAGTTCTTCTTCAGTAGCTTCGCGAACGTTTACAACTTCAATGTCAAAGTTCAATGCTTTTCCTGCAAGTTCATGGTTTCCATCAATAGTGATTTTATCGCCTTCAACCTTTGTAACGTGAACGATTGAAAGTCCAGAAGGTGTCATTACCTGGAACGGCATACCAACCTGAATCTCGCCGTCAAACTCAAACTTGTCACGTGTAAGCTCAACAATCAGCTTTTCATCATATTCACCGTAGCCGTCTTTTGGCTCAATATGAGCAGAAAACTTATCGCCTGGTTCGTGACCTTCCAAAAGGCTTTCCAATCCGGAAATAAGATATCCGCGTCCGTGAACGTAGCCAAGCGGATCATTGCCAACAGATGAATCAAGCTGTTCACCTGCATCATTTTTAAGGGTGTAGTGAATTTCTACCCATTTGTCGTTTTCAATTTTCATTAGAATCCCATTCCCATTTCATCAAGATTTTGTGCATTGTCCTGTACAACTTCTTTGATTTCTGGACATGCATCAATAAGATAGCGTTCAATACCCATCTTAAGAGTCATAACTGCCATTGGGCATCCGCCGCAAGCACCAGTCAAGTTAAGATGAACTTTATAATCATCATCAATTCCGACAAACTCCATGTCTCCGCCGTCTGCCTGAAGCTGAGGACGGAACATTTCCAATGCTTCTTTTACAGTTTCAAGCAATTTTGGATCTTCAATCATATTTATCTCCTAAGGGGCGGCCGGGGCACGCCAAATTATATTCTTCTATAAAGATAATAAAAAACACTCGTTCCGACAAGGCAAAACAAATAAAATAAAGTTATAGGATTTTTCCTATTTTAACAGTGTTTCGACAGTTTCTTCAAAGCGGGCAGGTGAATCCAGCCAGTCATAGGCTATTGTAGCTGATATAAGCTTGCGGCCGTATTCGCGGGTTTCTGCAAATGGAATAGTCTCAAGGAAAAGATCGAGCGGCATATTGCTTTTCTTACCGAATTCTATCAGCGAACTCTGAAGCCAGCGGCGAACTCTTGTAATTCCTGCATTGTATGAGAAAAAGCCCAAAAGTGGAGAATTGTCGCAGCGGGAAATCAGATTGCCAAGATACCAGGTGCCAAAGCGGATATTTGTTTCCGGGTCAGTAAGCGAATAATCAGATATTTTAAAACGGCGGGCAATATCGCTTGCGGTAAGTTCCATAAGCTGGGTTAGACCAACTGCACCTGCTGAGCTCATAATGTCTGCATCAAAAAAACTTTCGCTGCGAATCAGTGCGTACATAACACTTTCATTCATTTTATATTCACTGCAGTATTTTGAAACATATTCTCTGTAGAAATCCGGATATACGTGACTAAGCTGCTCTCGTGTAATTCGATGTTCTGCGTTTCGCTGTGCACGGGCTGCAATTCTTAAAGACTGTGTGTAATAATCGTTCTTTTCCGGATCGGCGCATTTTGCAAGAAAATCTGCAAGATAATAATTTGTTTCTGTAGAAAGATTTTCTCCCTGACTTTTCTGCCATTCAGGATAAATCAATTCCGGGAAGCCAAAATAAGCATACCCCATCAAAAGATTTTCAAAAGAGGCATCAATTTGTTTTTCCTGAGTTTTTGCTGTAGCCTCGCGGATTCCAGTTGGAGCGCAAAGAATTTTCTGTAACTCAACAGGATCTTTTCCAAGTCCAAGACGATAAGCTGCCAGCATTTTATAATAAACCGAGCTTCCACCCTTGCAGGCACGCTTAAAGGCAGCAGTTTCATCCTGCTTTGTTCCGTTTGCAAGACCTTCCTGAATCAGACGGCCGTAAATATAAGCAAACTGCGCAGTTGTCAAATCAGAAGCATAACCGTCTATCGCTTTGTATATTATTCCAAATTCATTCCAGCGGCCGGCAGCAAGTAGGGCAGTAACCAGCTGTTCAAAAAAATCTTCAAAATATTCGGCATCACTCCATTCCTGTGCATATGTGCCTATAGAATTGATGATAGAATTAATTGAGAAATTTAGGGAAGTGTTTAAGAGATACCACAAAGCATTGTCTTTTTGAGATGGAGATTGTGCTGATGCGATTGCGTTCTCAAAACTGTTTTTTGTCTGCTGATAGTATATTCCGGCTTTTTCAAATAGACGGCCTGCGTAAAACCAGAAATAAAATTCAGCTGAAGTTCCGGCGTATTTTTGAGCCAGCTCTCTAAAGTGCATTGCATTTTTTGCAAAATCCATGCTGCCATAAAGAAAGTTTTTCCCAAAGTCAGAAATAAGCTGCGGGGCTGGCAAAAGAGAGCCGTCTTCAAAAAATTGTATCAGCTCTGGGGCGCACAACATTGTATAAGAGTAGTTTCGTTTATAAGAAGCAATACGATAGTTGATGGCAAATTGTTCGGGAGTATATTTGAGTGTTGCTGCTGCATCCGGATTCTGATAAGCGCCATCAAAATCCGGATGAACATAAGTGTCGCGGTAAAACTGATAGTGTTCGGTCGAAATAGGGCATTCAGTAAACCAGCGGTAAACTTCTGCCTCGTAGGAACTGTCTCCGCGCTTTGCCATTGCTTCAAGACGCAGACGAATGATTTCATTTTTTGCAGTGGTAAAATCAAGACCAGAAGTACATTGAATCAATTTATTGATTTCATCGCTGGCAGAAAATTGGCGGGCTGCAATTAAAACAGAATTCTCTCCCGGATAGAGCTTCAAAAGATTTTCTGCAGCAGCATTTTTTTCCTGAAGATTACCAAAAGTACAGAGAGCTTCTGCACTGCGCTCGGCACAGCGGGCACTTCCTTTTTTAATGCAGCGCTTAAACTTTTCGCGGGCGGCGTTTTCATTGCCTTCGCCTAAAAGCCTGAGCCCAATGTAGTAATCTGCGTCGTTTCCAAACTTTTTCTGACTTTCTGGTTTTGTGGCAGCTGAACAGGATGTACACGGTAAACTAAAGCCTATAACTCCAGCTAAAAAAAGAGTCTTAAAAAAATGTTTTTTGAGCCTTCCAGCAAAAACCAGGGGTGTGCGCATTGAACGCCTGCTTACTGTGCTGGAATAGTTATAATTGTTCCAGAAATAATATAATCCGGATTTCTGATTCCGTTATAGCGGGCAATATACTTGTATCGCCAAGGATTCTTATAGTAAGTGTCTGCAATATCCCAAAGAGTATCGCCCCACTTAATCTTGTAAGTAATATCCTTAGGTTTTTCTTCTGCAACAGGAGGCTGGGCAGGAACAACTTCTTCTGCCTTTTCAATGATGATGATTTCATCTTCTTTTGCTTCAGGAACGGCAGGCTCCGGCTCTGGTTCTGGTTCAACGACAGGAGCTGGAGATGGCTCTGGAGCAGGTGCTTCTACGGCAACAGTTTCTTTTGCATGTTTTTTAGTAATAAGATTATATTTTGAAGGAATGATAAACAGAATCAAAAGAGTTGCGATAATACAGATTATTGCACAAATAATACAGATGATTACCGGAACCTTAGTTTTCTTCTTTACATCGTCTTCGTCATTTTGAGCTGGAGTGCCGCGTTCTGTTTCTTCGTCGTAAAGTCCGTCAAAGTTTAAGCCTCCGGCTACTGGTGTGTCAGTATCAAAAGTTGAGTCGTTCATAGTATCCTCTGTGTTGTCAAAATCGTCTGTATTAAAGAAATCATCTGGTAATTCAGAATCAGTTTCGGTTTCGGTAGTTTCAGTTGATTCTGTATCATCAGGAAAGTCAAAATCCATATCAGGCAGAGTAGAGTCGTCACTAATTGTATCATCAGCTGATATAGTGTCGTCTGATGTATCGAAATCTGTGGTTGTTTCGACAGGCTCATCTACCGTACTGTCTGTGTCGTCTGGCAGGTCGAAGTCCATATCTTGAAGTTCTGTGTCATCGCTGATTATAGTATCATCTGATGTTGCGAAGTCTTCAGCGATGGTTTCATCAGAAGAGAGATCTTCGGTAGTTTCGTCGGTCTCAACCACTGTTTCATCTGTGCTGGTAGTATCGTCCGGCAGATCAAAGTCCATATCAGAAAATTCACCGGCGATGTCTTCTGTGGTTTCTGTATCTTCTATAGTTTCTTCTTCAGTAACTGGTTCGTCAATCACAAAATCATCATTTGATTCTTCAATGACTGGCTCATCAATTACTATATCATCAGTTGTCTCTTCAACCGGGTTTTCATCAAAAACAGGTTCATCTTCAGTTACAATTTCTTCTGTTGATTCTTCGACGGTTTCTTCTACCACAGGCTCGTCTACAAAAGTTTCATCTTCAACAGGAACGCTTTCTTCAATTGTTTCAACTTCAGGTTCTTCGGCAACTGGTTCCGGCTCTGTTTCAGGCTCAGAAGTCTCTTCTTCATCTAAACCTTTATTTCTCAAAGCCGCCGCAGCCGCAAGAAGGCCACCTGCCGCAACTGCACCGGCAACCGCAGCTCCTGCTCCGGATTTTTCTTCTGAATCATTTATATCATATTCATCAGTTACAAGGCGTTCTTCGAGAGTGCGGGAAACAAGAGTAATAGATGTGTTACTTTCATTTCCTGTTTCGCTGTCTACAATTTTTGCAGAAAGCTGATTGTCTTCATCAAGGGAAACTGTAAATTTAATGTCAGCTTCACCATTAGGATGTGCATTAAGATTATCAATCTGGAGGGAATCAACATATTCAGCATCTTCCATTGAACAGGTAGCAGAACGGTACAAATCAACCATAACTTTGGTCTGGTTGTTATGAGCCGTAGTGAGTTCAAGCTTCTTTTCCGAAGGTGTATTATCCTCAAGTACAGGGTAAAAAGAACCGTCCGCTAATTTGATGCCTATAGTTTTCATATAATTCCTCTCAATATTATATGGTAAAACATCTTTGGTCTGTTTTCAAGTGATTAACAGATTTTTTATTTTACTTTCTTATATTTCTGGATTATATTTAATACAATATATTTTTATATAATAGGAGCGTAAAAATGGATATCAAAGGAACACAGACCGAAAAGAACCTGCAGACAGCATTTGCAGGTGAATCTCAGGCACGTAATAAGTACACTTATTTCGCTAGTCAGGCTAAAAAAGAAGGCTACGAGCAGATTGCTGCTATCTTCCTTGAAACTGCAGATAACGAAAAAGAACACGCAAAGATGTGGTACAAGCTTCTTAATGGTGGCGTAGGTACAACAGAAGAAAACCTTAAGGCTGCAGCAGAAGGCGAAAACTACGAATGGACAGATATGTACGACGGATTCGCTAAGACTGCACGCGAAGAAGGCTTTGAATATATCGCAAAACTTTTTGAAGGTGTTGCCGCAATTGAAAAGCATCACGAAGAGCGCTATCGCAAGCTTCTTAAGAATATTGAAGATAAGCTTGTATTCTCAAGCGACGGCGATGCAATCTGGCAGTGCCGCAACTGCGGTCACATCGTAATTGGAAAAGAAGCTCCAAAGGTATGCCCAGTATGTGCTCACCCACAGGCTTATTTCCAGATTGAAGCTACAAATTATTAATAGTTTCTAGAACAATGGACATAAAAAAAGCGCGATGTTTTTCACATCGCGCTTTTTTTATGCATTTGGCATTTTACTTAGCATCAGCTGCGCTTCCTGCATATTCAAAGCTATATTCAGACATAGAAACAAGTTCGTTTACTGTAGTTCCAAACTTTTCTGCAACATCATATTCAGAAACCTTGTTTACATTTCCCTTGTCATCATACTTCAAGAGAGTTCTCTTAGTTACCTGCTTATCTGCATTATAAGTTGTAATTTCATTAAGAAGACCGTTTGTTCCATAGCGGAAAACTAACTGAGTCTGGCGGCCAGCGTAAGCATCAAGCTTAGAAAGAGAATCAATAGCACCAGATTCTGTATAATTGTAAGAAGTAAGCTCGCTGAGAGAGCCATCAGGATTATATTCATTTACAGAAGCAAGGCGGTTGTTTTCGTCATACTTGTAAATTGTCTTCCAGATAAGAGCACCTTCGCCGTCGTAGCAAGATTCATCAATAAGAAGATTATTGTCGTATGTGTAGATTGTGCGGGCACGGAGATTGCCTTTTCTGTCATACTCAGAAGCATCAAGCTTAATGCCGTTTTTGAAAGTATAAGTATTCTTCCATACAATTTCGCCGTCAGCACTTGTGCAAACCTGACCAATCAAATTGCCGGTTCTGTCGTACTCTGAAGCAATTGTATTAATTACAGCATCTTTTGGTGTAAGTTCAGAAGATGAAATTTCTTTTCCATTTGAATCAAAACTGTGTGTGATTTTTGAACTTGGAGTTCTGTATAATGTGCCGAATCGCGAAGCGATAGAAAAATCTGTTTCGGTGTAGGCTTTTACGTTGCCGGTAATCGGAGCGTATGTAAAGATGTCAGCCGCAAAAAGAGAAAGGCTCAGGCTTGCGGTAATGGCGAGTGCAAGAAGTTTTTTCATAATTCCTCCAGAAAGTATATTTTGTTCGTTGATTTGCTTATGCAATGTTTATATTTTATACTATAATCAAAGAATTGTAAAAGAAAAAGGAAAAGCCGATGACAGAACAGCAGTGGAAATATTTTTGTGATTTTAAGGATGATTTGCGCAGTAAGATAGAAGAATGGAAGGCTTCGGCTCCAGAGCTCACTAAGCTTCAGAAAGATGCTGCCATTCTGGCAAAGACACCTGAATATCCGTTTGAAACAACTGTTGTTTATAACCGTGCACTTGATGATGTTACAAAAGATGATGATATTAAGTTGATTGTTATAGGAGATAATCCTGGAAAAGACGAGCAGCTTGCAAAAAATAACCGCTACCTTGTAGGCCAGGCCGGAAAAATTGCAGAAGGTTATTTCCGCCGTAATCCAGAACTTGGAATTGACTTCCGCCGCAATGTGATTATTCTGAACAAAACTCCAGTTCATAGTGCCAAAACGGCTCAGCTCAAAACTATAGCTAAGCAGGGTGGTAAAAAGATAGCTGATTTAATAGAAGAAAGCCAAATTTGGATGGCAAAGCGTACTGCCCAATTGCATGCAGAACTTGGAACTGAACTTTGGCTTGTCGGTTATTCTGAATTAAAGGAAAAAGGGATTTTTGCTTCGTACCGCGATACCTTAAAGGCTTCCTGCACTCCAAAAGCCTGGCAAAAGGTTTTTGTATTTCAGCATTTTTCTATGAACCGCTTTACAATTGATCTTGGAGATTATATCAATCAAAAACCTGCAGAGGCACAAAAAAACGCCACGCTGGAATCTAGCATTCACGAGCTTGGCGTTTTGCATCGAAACGAGATTTTTAAGGCTTAGGCCTATTCTTTTTTCTCAGTCTCTTCAGTTCCACCGTTAATTTCTTCTAAGTTTGCAGTGTTCAAAGCTTCCAGGGTATCTGCAGCTTCCTTTTGATTCTTTTTGATTACTGCACGGTTTGTGTAATGAACAAAACTAAAGAAAAGTACAATAAAGGTTGTAGATTCAAGCAGTAATGCCATACCACGTCCTGAACCAAGGAAGTAAGAAATGATTACTGAACCACAAAGCAGGAACTGAAGGAAACAAAGCAGATACAATGCTGTATACTTTGAATATCCCATGTTCAAAAGTTTGTGATGAAGATGAGAGCGGTCTGGAGACATAATAGGTCTCTTATCGCGAATTCTTCGCCAGATTGCTGCAATTGTATCAAAAACAGGGAATGCAGTGATTACAATCATAATCAAAAGCTTGTTGTATTCAAATACATTGCTTGAATCAAAAAGAGGGAATACAGAAATCATAAATCCAAGGAACTGAGAACCAGCATCACCCATAAAAAGCTTAGCAGGAGGCCAGTTGAAGCACAAGAATCCAAGGATAGACGCTGCCAGAATATAGCAGAGAGTAGCTTCTTCATTTCCAGTCAAGGTGTAAAGAATACCAAGAGTAATAATTGCAGAAATAGAGAAACTTCCGCAAAGTCCATCCAAACCATCAATCAGGTTGTAGGCGTTAATAACTCCAAGAATCCAGCAAAAAGTCAAAATAATACTTACAGGAAGAGGGAGTACCCAGCCAAAAATCTGGCGGAAACGGAATCCGTTAAAAACTACAATTGAAACAGCAATAAGCTGAACAATAAGTTTTATAATTGCCGGAAGAGTTAAAAGATCATCAAGAACGGCAAAAACAAAAATAATAGCAGCAGCGATAATTAACGGAAGAATCCTGTGTATGTTTGTGATTTTATCTGTTGTTAAAAAAATAGAAGCTGAAATCATAAAAGAAAAGAAGATTCCAACTCCGCCAAGTCGTGGTATGTTTCCCGAATGAATCTTTCGTGCGTTCTGATAATCATACAAACTGAATTTTTTACAGAAAAGTATGATTAAAGGCATTGAGACAAACGATAAAACGCCAGACAATACAATAAAAAGCCATTGTGACATATCGGTAAAATTATACCTTAATGGTATGGAAAGTCAAGTAATCGAGATATTTCTATATATAGTGTCAGCTTTCATGATGTTTAGCTAAATTTTGATTGATTTATCTTGATTGGGTATGTTAAAATTATATTATATGTATAAATTAGTTGTAATTGGTGCAGGAATTTCGGGGCTTTCGGCTGGAATTTATGCAGCTCGCGCAGGTTTTGATGTAACAATCGTAGAACAGCACAATATTCCGGGTGGTCTTTCTACAAGCTGGAGCCGAAAAGGCTATTATTTTGAAGGTGGCATGCACTGGCTCACAGGTTCAAGCCCGGAAATGCCATTAAATAAGGTTTGGAAAGAAACTGGTGCCTTACAGGACAATAATCCAATAGAATTACGAGATCCGTTATATACAGTTTTTGATGAAAATGGAAAAAAAGTCTGTCTTTATAGATTTTTGCCACAGATGGAGCAGGCTTTAATTGAATATGCTCCAGAAGATAAGCGCATGATTAAAAAAATGTGCCGTGCAATAAAAGATTTTACAAATTTCCATATGCCGGTTTTTGATACCAAGGGATGTAAGTGCCGCACTCCGGTAAAAATCAACCCTATGGAATTCATAAAAATGCTGCCGGCGGTTATGCGTGTTCCGTATCTCAAAAACATCAGTTATATGGAATATGTTTCTAAGTTTAAAAATAAAAACTTACAGCATCTTTTAAAAAGTGTGATTGGCTATCGCTATAATGCCCTTTCTTTTATCTACACAATGGGTTCTTTTGCAAGCGGAGACTGTGGTTATCCGGATGGCGGTTCAATCCGCATGGCAAATAATATGCTCGAAACCTATAAATCGCTTGGCGGAAAAATCCTGTTCCGCACAAAAGCTGAAAATATTCATACAGAAGATTATGAAGTTCGCGGTGTAGTCATTAGTGATGGAAGAGGGGGTGAAACTTCTGAACTTGAAGCCGATGCAGTTATAGTAACTCAGGATGCTCGTGCCGCTGTGGACTGTCTTTTTGATACTATGGTTGATGAACCTTGGGTAAATACAATGCGCCACGAGGCCAAAACCGAGCAGAATATGTTCATAGGACTTGGCGTAAAGGCTGATTTGTCTCGCTTGCCTTACTGTTGTGTATTCCCTCTGGAAAAACCTTTTGAATATGCAGGCTGTAAATGGACAGAACTTCGTATTTACAATTATGCAGCTTATAAAGATCATTCTCCGGAAGGGTGTACGGCCGTTACCTGTCTGTTAATTGGTGAAAGCTATGGTTTCTGGAAGGCTGCAAAAGCCGATGGAACCTATAAAGCAAAAAAACAGGAACTGGGCGAGCTTTTTGTAAAAGAGATTTCCAAATTTGTACCTGAAATTGGTGAAAACCTCGAAGTAATTGATGTTGCAACTCCTTGTACCTATGAACGCTATACTGGTTCTTACGAAGGCAGCTGGATGAGTGTCTGGGAAAAAGGCGGCAAGCAATATAACTATCCACAGGAACTGGAATCGTTGTTCGGAGTTTATTTTGCAGGTCAGCGCATTCAGATGCCAGGTGGCTTACCAATTGCAGTTTATACCGGTCGCCAGGCAGTACAATTACTATGCCGCGACTTTGGCGAAGAGTTTATATAAAACGTCACCCCGAACTTGTTTCGGGGTCGCTTTTTCTTGAAAATCCATAAAAGTGTGATAAAATAATGTTATTGGTAAAAGTTTTTTCGAAGAGAGTTGAAAAAAAACTATAACCCAATAAAAAGGAGTGATTTTTATGGGAAAAAAGAGTAGCTTACCTCTTGTTTATTTAATTGGAATGGCATTGATTGCTATTGGATTCTTCTGCCCAATGTTCAAGGGACTTTTTGGTTCTTCTGCAAATGGTTTTGATTTTATCAAAAATGCAAAAGAAGGCGGATTCGTTGCAATTGGTTCTATTTTGATTATTGTTGGAGCAATCTGTGGTATTGTTGCATGCTTTGTTCCACAGCTTAAAGGACTTAAATTGGTTTTCGCAATTGTAGCTCTTGCAGGTGCAATTGTTCTTATAATCGGATTTACTACAAACGGTGGTATTTACAAGGCAATCGGTAAACAGCTTCTTAAGAGAGCAATGTTCGGCTTCTACATGGTAGTAGTTGGAATTGTAGCAGGTGTTTGCGGCGCTGTTATGAACAAATAAAGCTTATAGCTTCACAATCAATGCACCGGATTTTTCGTCCTTTGGAAGAGAATCCGGTGTTTTTGTTTTAACCTGAATAAGGTCGCCGGATTTCGGGCGGAACGGCGGCTTTGGAAGACGGGTGTTGTTTTCATCCGGGAGTGTGACGAGCACGAGCCCATACTGACTGCAACCATAGTAGCCGCACATGTAGTTAGGCAGACGAAGCTTATCTGAAGTGATGCGGATTGCGGACTCGCTTGTCATCCCGAACTTAGGGAGCGACGGCTGTAAGCCGTCAAAATGCTCCAGTGGAGCATTTTGAGCGAGTCTCCGAGCAGCTGTGCTGCGAAGGGGTAGGGATCCGCGGGCTATCGCCATAAAGCTCAGCGTTGCGCGCTCTTTCGGCAACTTAGCCATATCAGAAAGCTTTTGCAGCTTATGAGGAGCGTCTTCTGTGGTAAATGCAAAATTACACCACTTATTTTTACTTCCAGTATAAGCCTTAAATCCACTCATAGGGCATTCACCAGCATGAGGACAAGGGGCAGCAATTGTGCGGCCATCTTTTATGTAACGGGTACGAAGCAGACTGAGTGTGCGGGCAGCCTTAGGAACGCCCGGTTCTACGAGAATTATGCCCGCATCTTTTTCTGTATAGCGCTGAAGCTGTTCGTAATATTTTTTTGTCTGGAATTCCGGAGGCATGTCGCTTGCCTGGTCCAGTTCATTTAGCATATTTGCACAGGTAAGGAAGCCTGCCTTCTGTTTGATTGGAGTTCCGAAAGGTCCTTTTACGCGGATAATCTGCCATGGCTCAATTGATTCATCTGCAGCCTTTGCCTTTGCAGCGATAGAAAGGAAAATATCTTCTCCAAGACTAAGAGAATTAGCAGAAACATCGAGACAGTACCAGGTAAGACGGAGCTTTCGAAGTTCGGGGCGTGCAAGCCAGAGTGCAGTAACTACCGTGAGAGGGCCACTTCCCAGGTCTATACAAGTAGTGTCGCTGGTTGGAAACACAGAATCCGGCAGGTTTGCAAAAAGTCGTGTTAAGCGTACGAGATTCCACCAGGTATAGTAGCGTACATAAGAACTAAGCTGAATATTGTCGTTCATGTAGCCCAGGCGACGGCTTGCGCGGTCATCTGTAAGCTGATGAGAAAGATTACGGATGTGTTCAGGCAGCTGCTGGAGCTGTCGGCTATTAAGTGGGCGTACGCCCTGAATTATTTCATCAAATGAATTAAGTATGGTAACCGAGTCTTTTGAAAGATTAGTAGTATCAAAAAGAGAAGTTATTAGTTTTGATGATGTATTTTCTTTGGTCATTATAGTAATGTCATGCTGAACTTGTTTCAGCATCTCCTTTGTATTAGATCCTGAAACAAGTTCAGGGTGACAGTACTTATTTACTGTTCGATAATCCTACATACAAATCGGTTAATATCTGTCTGCATTCTCGGATCTGGTTTATCAGTTCGGCGTTGTCCTGGACGGCCTGAGCTTCTTCTATGATCTGGCGGCCGGCACCTTCGGCAGTAAACTTCTTTTCGGTAATCAGATATTTGAGGCGGAGAATCAGATCAACTTCGCGTTGAGAGTAGAGGCGGCGGCCAGACATATCCTTGCGCGGGGTGAAGCCTGGAACGACTTCTTCCCAATAGCGGAGGACATGAGCTTTTACGCCTGTTAAGTCTTCTATCTGGCCGATGGTGTACATTATCTCTCTCTATCTTCCCACTTCTGGCGGCTGCCTTTGAATTCTACCTGAACTGGAATCTGGTCGTAGCCGAGGTCTTCGCGGATTCTGTTTTTAAGGTATGTAACATAAGGCTCTGGTACCACTTCCGGTCTTGTTGCAAAGATGATGAACGAAACCGGATTTACACTTGCCTGAGTCATATAGCGGATTTTGAAGTGAGCGGTTTTACTTGCTGGTGGCGGATATCTCTCCAGCCAATCCTGAAGGGCATTGTTCAAAGAAGAAGTTCCAATCTTCTTTGTAAGCTGACCGTACATATCAATTGCAGTATTCAGCAAATCTTTAATACCTTTGCCTTCAAGTGCGCTAAGTGGAAGAATCGGGGCAAAATCCATGTGGGCAAACATGATATTCATCCATTCGCGAACAGATTTTACAGCTTTATTGTCTTTTTCTTCACGCAAATCCCATTTATTCAGAACGAAAATGATTCCACGGCCTTTTTCGAACGCCAGAGAACAGATTTTCTTATCCTGCTCGGCAAGTCCTTCCACTGCATCAATCATAAGAAATACAACATCACATTCATCCAGAGTTTTGATGGCGCGGTTTACAGAATAGTATTCAACATCATCATGAACCTTAGCCTTGCGACGGATTCCGGCAGTATCAAGAACTTTAAAGCGGCGGCCGGCATACTCAAACTCACCTTCCACAACGTCGCGGGTAGTACCGGCGTAGTCGCAGACAATAGAGTTCTCCGAGTGAGTCAGGCGGTTCGAAAGGGTAGATTTTCCAGTATTTGGCTTACCCAAAATCGCAACCTTAATCGGGCGGTCCGAGCTGAGCACCTGAACCTTGCTGAAGTCGCAGCGCTCGGTAATTGCGTCTGCAAGGTCTGAGATGTGGTCGCCGTGTTCTGCTGAAATCAGCATCAGGTCGTTAAAACCATACTGTGCATAGTTCCATGCTTCAGCTTCGTTTTTGCCGCCTTCAGTTTTGTTTACTGCTGCAATCAGCTTGTTCCAGTAAGGACGCATTTTGATGATGAACTCTTCATCTTCGCCGGTAATTTCACCAGCATCAAGAAGGAGAATTACAACGTCAGCGCGGTCAATCATATCGAGGGAGCGTTCAACTACGTAATCGTCGAGCTCAGCCTCTTTTGTACCGATGTCGCGGGTAAGCTTGTATCCGCCGGTATCAACAAGGTGAACTGGTTTGCCATTAATAATTGCAGTTGCTTCAACCGGGTCGCGGGTAACACCTGGCTGGTCGTTTACGATAGCCACGCGGTGGTGCAAAAAGCGGTTAAAGAGGGTTGATTTTCCAACGTTAGGGCGGCCGGCAATTACAACGAGGGGAAGACCATCGTATTCAGCATCTTCCGGATCAAGGTCGCCATTTGCAGTTACAGTGCCGTCTGGAGCCACGGTGATTCCGTTTACTGCGCCGGGTGTAATAAAATCAGCTTCTTCAGCGCGAACCTTTTCTGCGGCTTTCTGTCTTTTTTCTTCCAGAACTTCTTCCTTTGGACGTGAGAAGTCGGGTTTTGCTTTCTTTTTAGCCATTTGTTTTCCTAGAGGTTATTTAGATGTTTGCTAGAAATTGCTTCCAGTTCCTGAATTGTAAATCTTGAAAGCAGTTCCTTTGTGCTTGAAATCAGCTTTGGACTCATACTCAGATTTCTGATTCCCATTCCGGCGAGTACCATAACACTGTCCTGACGGCCTGCCATTTCACCGCAGACTGCAATAGGGACATTGTTTTCTTTTGCAGAACGAATTGTAATTTCTATAAGACGCAAAACTGCAAGATTGAACTCGTTGTAAAGTCCGGAAACATGAGGATTTTCGCGGTCAACGCCAAGGGTATACTGAGTGAGGTCGTTTGTACCAAGGCTAAAGAAGTCACTCACCTTAGAAAGGCAATCAGTAACCAGTGCCGCAGCCGCTGTTTCAATCATAATTCCGACAGGAATATCAGCCTGATAAGGAATCTTTTCAGCATCAAGCTCAGCTTTTACAACATTTACTATTTCAAGGCATTGTTTTACCTGGTCCACACTGGTAATCAGAGGGAACATAATTTCAAGATTGCCGTAAACACTCGCACGGTAAAGAGCGCGAAGCTGTGTCTTCAAAATGTTTGGATATTCAAGACTCAGGCGCACAGCACGCAAGCCCATAAGAGGATTCTTTTCTTCGATATTTGGAAGGTCAACCGAGTTAATCAGCTTATCACCACCGGCATCGAGGGTACGGATAGTAACAGGCTTATCACCCATAATCTGAAGAACTGATTTATAAGCTTCAAACTGAGTCTGTTCACTGAATGAACGTGCAGCTGCATTAAGAGAAGCCCCGCTCTGAGCCATATAAAGGAACTCAGTACGGAAAAGCCCGATACCATCTGCTCCTTCTGCAAGGGCAATTTCAGCTTCTTCCGGAGTACCAATATTTGCGTAGAGCTTAAAACGTGTACCGTCTTTTGTAACGGCCGGTTTATTAAGGAAGGTACGCAAGCTGAGCTTTCTCTGATACTCTTCGCGGATTTTTGCTTTATATTCTTCTATTGTATTGCGGTCAGGACTAACAAGGATTTCAGCATCCTTACCATCAATAATTACAGTTTCACCATTGCGAACTTTCTTGCTGATTTCTTCAAGGCCGACAACAGTAGGAATTCCATAGTTGCGGGCAAGAATTACCACGTGGCTGGAAACACCGCCTTCGCTAAGGGCAAGTCCGGCAATCTTTCTTTTGCTAAGGATGATTGTATCAGCAGAACTTAGGGAAGTTGCAAGAATTACAGAACCATCTGGTACGCTATTGATATCAAAAGGATGGATATCAAGCATTTCATCAAGAACGCGGCCAAAAACATCAGTTATATCCTGGGCACGTTCAGAAAGATAGTAGTTACCAGCCTGACGCAGCTTTGCCGCATATTCTTCTGCCTTAAATTGAACAGTATATTCTATATTAAATAGCTGATTTTCATAAAAGTCGCGGACTTCCTGTTTGAATACAGGGTCTTCGAGCATAAGGATGTAAGTCTCAAAAACTTCGCGCTGAGCTTTATCGCGTTCGCTGGTTTTGGAAAGAGAATCCAGATGCTCAGAAAGTCCGAGCGTAACGGTCTGAACTGCAGCCTCAAAACGGCTCCAGCCTCTATTTATCTGGTCGATGTTAATGTGGTGCTGCGGAATTGCACGTTTAACCGGATCAGGAATAACAAATGCAGTTCCAATTCCAGTTCCGTCGGCCGCAGGGATTCCGAGAAATACTTCCATAAATTTGAATTATACAAGAAAAGAGATTATATTTAAAGATATGGAAATGATGGCTATTTATCAGCTGCCGTTCAGGCAGGCTTTTTTGATTTTTATAATGTTCAGCGTTGTAGGCTGGATTTCGGAAGTGCTTTATGTGGGCATTTTTCACGAGCACAAATTTGTAAACCGTGGATTTTTGCACGGACCTCTCTGTCCTATTTATGGCTTTGGCGGAGTTGTGATTTTGCTGCTTCCGGCGGCTCTTTATTCCACCTGGATTCCGCTCTTTTTTGCTTCTATGATTTTGTGTACCCTCGTAGAATATTTTGTCAGCTGGATTATGGAGAAGACCTTTCATGCCCGCTGGTGGGATTATTCTCATTATAAATTTAATTTGAATGGCCGCATCTGCCTTTTGAATTCGGTACTCTTCGGCTTTATGGGGCTGGGCGTAATTCATTTTGTTTATCCTCAGATGCTGCGCTTCTTAAACTGGCTTGGAGATTTTGTGACTATGATTTCCAGCGATCTGATTGGAGTAGCTCTTGCAGTTGATATGATTGTCACTGTCCGTAAGCTCGTTGACTTCAGTGCAACAATGGAAAAAATCAAAACCTTTGGCGAAAGTTTGCGAGACCATTATGGCAGTGAAGCATGGTTCAGAGGAGAGAACTTTGAAACAATGCTTGCTTCTGTAAAAGAACACGCTGCTACTGGTAAAGATATTATCAGCCAGAATCTTCTGGATAAAATTGAAAAATTCCAGACTGCCCGTAACAAGGCTGCCGAAAGCTTTATGGCTCACTTCCCAACTATGAAATCAATTCAGTATAAGGATGAGCTTGAGCATTTGAAAGGTCGTGTAAAGGCTAAAGTAAAAGCAAAATTCACAAAATAACTGTCACCCCGAACTTGAACTGTCACCCCGAACTTGTTTCGGGGTCTCTTGCATATAGATGCTGAAACAAGTTCAGCATGACAGGTTGGCTTTTTTCCTTGACTTCTCTTTCTGTTTCTACTTATAATAACGGTATATTTATAAATTCAGGAGTTTATTTTGGAACAGAATCGCGAGAATCTTGGTAGCCGTCTTGGCTTTTTGCTTTTGTCGGCTGGTTGTGCTATTGGTTTGGGAAATGTATGGCGTTTCCCTTATATTACTGGTAAATACGGCGGAGCAGCCTTCGTTTTGATTTATCTGGTTTTCCTTGCAATTTTGGGATTGCCAGTTATGGTTTGTGAATTTGCTGTTGGTCGTGCTTCTAAAAAAGGTATGGGTGGTGCATTCCAGGCACTCGAACCTGCCGGAACTAAATGGCACATTTATGGTAACCTTGCAATTATTGGAAACTATCTTTTGATGATGTTCTACACTGTTGTTTCCGGCTGGTTCCTAAAATATTTCTTCCAGATGATTGGTGGAAAATTTGTAGGTCTTAGCGGAGACGACATTGTAAATGTATTTGTTGGCGAAACAATAGGTAATCCAACAGGTCTTTTGATCTGGATGGTTGTTGTAATCGTTATCGGCTTTGGTGCATGTTTCCTTGGTCTTCAGAAGGGTGTTGAGCGCATCACAAAAATCATGATGTCTGCACTTTTCGTAATTATGATTGGTCTTGCAATTTACGTTGCTTTCATTCCTGGAGCAGGTGCAGGTTATGCCTTCTACCTCAAGCCAGATTTTAAGGCTCTTGTAAGTGGTGAACATGGTCTCTGGGATACAATCTATGCTGCTATGGGACAGGCTTTCTTTACATTGTCTCTCGGTATTGGTTCTATGGAGATTTTTGGTTCTTATATTGAAAAGGAACACTCACTCACAGGTGAAGCTCTCCGCGTAATCGGACTTGATACTTTCGTTGCTATCTGTGCCGGCCTTATCATCTTCCCTGCTTGTGCTGCATTCAATGTAGAAGCTTCTTCTGGTGCAGGTCTTGCATTCATGTCACTTCCAAACGTATTCAACTCAATGGGACCAGTTGCAGGCCGCATCGTTGGTGCATTCTTCTTCCTTTTCATGAGCTTTGCTGCTCTTTCTACAGTAATTGCTGTATTCGAGAATATCGTTGCATTCCCAATGGATAAGTTTGGCTGGAGCCGCCGCAAGTCAGTTCTCATCAACTTTGTTGCTATGTTGATTCTTGCAACTCCTGCAGCTCTTGGTATGAACGTTTGGTCTGGAGTACACTTCGGTTCACACATTGGTTCAATCGATGCTCTCGAGGACTTCATCGTAAGCCAGAACTTGTTGCCACTCGGATCAATGCTCTTCCTCCTCTTCTGTACAATTAAGAAGGGCTGGGGTTGGGACGGCTTTATTGAAGAAGCTGATGCCGGAAAGGGTATTAAGTTTCCTAAGAACAAGGTAGTTCAGTTCTACCTCCGCTACATCGCTCCACTTATCATTCTGGTAGTATTCGTAGCAGGATATTTTGATATTTTTGGTAAGAAATAAGCTAAAAATTTAAAATCTGCTATTAAGCAAAACACCCAAAGACTTAAATCTTTGGGTGTTTTTTTATGCATTAAAGATATTTTTCTTCATATTCGGTGAGAGGAATCGGTTTACTGAAGTAATAGCCCTGAATAATCTCGCAGCCTAACTCACGAAGACGGTCAATCTGAGGGCGGCTTTCGGCACCTTCGGCAAGGCAGACAAAACCAAGTTCTTTTGCAAGGCCAATTATGTGTTGTAAAACAATAATGTCTTCCTTTCGTTCAGAATCATTGGCAATTGTGTCTACAAAGCTCTTGTCTATTTTTAAGGTGTCGATAGGCATTTGTGTCAGAAGAGAAAGCGAAGAGTAACCGGTTCCAAAATCATCCATGGAAATCTTAAAACCACGGTCACGGAGCTCCTGCAAAACGGAAATCATGTGTTCCATATTATCGTAGGTAGCACTTTCGGTTAGTTCAAAATCTATAAGGTGATGGTCAACTCCATATGAATCAACAATGCCAACAAGTTTATCAATAAGTCTTTCATCATACATGCGGCTACGCGAAAGATTTACAGAAATCGGATAAAGCGGTTTTCCTTCCTTCTTCCAGCGGTTCATAGCCTCACAGACTTTTTTCAAAACAATATCATCAATTTCGGCAATTGAGCCGTCTTTTTCAAAAAACGGGATAAATCTATATGGTGGTAAGAATTCTTTGTTTTTGTAATTCCAGCGGATTAGGGCTTCGGAACCCTTTATTTTTTCGGTTTTAATATCAAACTTTGGCTGGAGATAAACGACAAATTCATCCTGTTCAATTGCTGTTTCAACATACGCCTTAATGTAGTTTCCCCAGGAAAGGTCATCGTGCATCTTATCTGTATAAAAAATGATTTCTGTTTCATTTTGATTTGTACAAAGTGCCTGAGCCATTTTAGCTGCATCTGCAACTCTGTTTCCAGAAAGCATGGCACGCTGCATAGGAACAACACCGCACTTGTAATAGATTTTATAATACGGATCTTCTTCGAGTACTGAAAGCTTCTCAAAAAAATCATAAAGCTTTTGTCTAAGCTCTGGCTCCGGCATATCTTTAAGGAGCATTGCAAAATTGTCATTATGACAGCGTGCGCTTGCATAGACAAAATCAGCTTCCTTCATTGCTTTTACAATATTGCTTAAGATTTTATTTGCTGCTATGTGGCCGTAGGCTTCGTTTAGAACACGGAACTGTTTGATGTCAAAATGCGCAAAGGCATAATCTTCAATCTTTTTATCGCCAGGAACTTCCAGAAATGCTTCAAGATGATTCCAGTTGTAATTTCCGGTTATCAAATCTGTAAATGCAGCCTTGTATAGAGCTTCTTTTTCAAAGTGATTATAGTTGTCTTGCATAATATGAATAGCCTTATCGTTATAAAGCTTCCATTCATGCAGAATCCTGATTTTTTTATAACCGTGAAAAACACTTATTACTTTTGGATTTTCTTCTATGCATAAATCGCTGTAAGGCCTGTGTGCATTATCTTCTTTTGCAATTTTTTCAAAAAGATTTTTAATAAACGGAAAATCAATTTCTACATCATCATCAATTTCAACTGAATAAAAAAATGCAGGCTCAAGCTCAATTGATTTTAAATCTGCCGGATATTCAATTCGTGAATCATTGCTTCTAAACTCAATTCCAATAACTTCTTTCTGCAAGTTTTGTACAAAGAAAATTCCCGGATAATCATAAGTTCCAAAGGCATTTGAATATTTTTCCAATGGCTGCGGAATTACACCTTTATAGAAAGCCTGAATATCTTCTTCCGAGGCATCCACATAATAGAGAATTCTTTTTGGCTTGTATAACTGATTCAGCTTGTTAATAAACATTTTTTTAATCATAACACAGAAAATGTGTATTTGCAAAAAATCAGAAAAATAATCAGGCCAGATTATTTTTTTTCCTTTTTATTCCCAAAAGAAAACTTGTTACCTTGTTTCTTCGGAAAATTTCAAAAAGTCCAATGGTAATAGCAAAGGATATCAAAACTATTAATATGTACTGAAGAATATAAGGAATCATTACATATTTTGCAGCAAAGAAGCCCAGTATTACTATTACTGATTGATGAAGAATATAAAGAGAATATGAAGCCTGTGAAAAATACTTTGTAAAACCACTATAAAAGTTTAAGAATTTTTTCCCAAGTCCAAATAATGAAAGGATTCCGCTCCAGGTAAAAATATATGTTAATAAATCCCAATAAGATCCAAAAACCTGTATTTTATACATTACGCATCGGGTAATTAAAAGAATTGCAAAGATTGGAAATGTTACTATAGACCAGGAAGCTGTTTTTTCCTGGAAAGTTTCATTTGAGAAAACAAAGAAACCTATTAAAAACCAGGCCATAAACTCTGCAATGCTTTTTCCACCCAGATTAGCAATTGGTTTAATAACAAAGGGTATTACCCCAATAAAAAGCAGTTTAAGAATAATAAATCGGTTAAGCTTTAAATCAAAGTTTTTATTATAGGCCAGTTTTAATAGTGGCAGGGTAATAAGAGAAATCAGGAAAAGATACAATATAAACCAGGTTTGAGCGGGAGTAAAATGACCATCATAACCGGTAAAATCTGTAAAAACAAAAAATTCCTTAAAATGTTCAAAATAGTTGCCGGAATAATTATTGAAATAAATATCTGCCAGATAAGGTTGAACAGGAATTACAAAAATAAGTGCTGCATTAAAGGGAATATAAAGCTTTAGTACTCGTTCAATAATGTACTGTTTTGCAGTTCGCTTTTCAAAAGCATAAAAGGTTGAAGCACCTGCTAAAACAAATAAAAGTGGCATCCACCAGGGGTATGTGCTGATATTCAATAATGAGGCTGGAATACAGTCTGCAATATGAACATAAAATCGTTCCCCGAAATCATTGTAAAACATTCCCACATGAAATGGGAAAAGCAGCAGAATACAAAAAATCCTAAGATTGTCGATAAAATACTTTCTTTCCATTTTTTAAATCCTTTTTTTCCTTACTTTGCACGCTGGTGGCTACAAAGCTTTGTTAGGTTTTGTTACCATAATATCGAGATAATTTTGAAATTATTATTTCTTCAAAATTTCTTCGGCCGTCTATTATTGTGTGAACTATTATTTTGTTTCCAGAGATTTCATAAATGATTCTATAGTATTCTTGAATTAATTCTCTGTATTTTGTAATTCCCTGACGTTCCAATTCGGGAACAATTCTTCCACTTTTAGGATGTTTTTGAAGAGATTCTACGTTTTCTTCAAATTCAGAAATTATTCTTCCAACGTAATCTGATCTTCTTGAAAAATAATAAGCAGCGATTTCATCCAAATCGTCTTCGGCAAATTCTGAAATTATAATTTCTTCAATTTTTTCATCTTCCAAGATTGTACTTCCTTCTTAGATTTGAAAAAACTTCTTTTGCAGGTTTTGTTCTTCCAGCCCGCACATCTGTATCTGATAATTGAATGAGTTTCAATAAATTAAATGCGTCCTTCATTTGCTGATATGATTCGACATCTATTAAAACTGCACGAGATTCACCATTTTGTGTAATTATGAGTGGTTCTTTTTTTTCATTTACAAAATTCATCATGTCCGCAGCATTCGTTTTTACGTAAGAAATCGGTTTAATACATTCTTGAACATTAGTAATCATAAAAACCTCCAGTCTTTATATGTTACTATATTAAGACTGATTTAACAAGGAAAAAGATGGACTTGTTCTGTTTATTCCTTAAATGCAACGGCATCAATCTGGACTTTATAAGCCATATTTCTTTCTTATGTCAGAGAGAGCATCATCTACATCAGAAACTCTACCAGCTTTTAAATCTGCTTCTGCGACAGCAAGTTTATCATACAAATTATTCAGAAACGATGATTTTTCAAATGTTTCCATACTCATAATAACCATGTCACCATATCCGTTTTTTGTAATGAATATTGGTTCATTGGTTTCATGGCATAAGTTGGAAATTGCTGTAGTATTCTTCAAATCTCGAATAGGTCTTATTTGTGGCATTTTATCACCTCTTTATGGGATGTCTACAATAAAAAAAAGGCGGGCTTTGTCTACTAAAGTTTTGCAAAACCTAGCTTTAATAATTCAATGTCACCAGGACAGAAATCAAAGTCTGATAATTCCTCTTCACTAATCCATTTTATTTCTGATATTTCGTCTTTATTAAATATTGGATTATCAAGTAACTCTCCATAATATGCGATTGTAATATACATTAAATCTTTTAAATACATTGCTCTTGAATGCAAATGCTGTAAGTCTTTTATTCTACAGTTAATTTCTTCTTTTACTTCTCTGACTATACAATCTTTGAAATCTTCCCCAAATTCAAGATTTCCACCTATTACTTCCCATAATCCAGGAAAGTATTTTTTGTTCATACTTCTTTTTGAAATTAATATTTGTTTTCTTTTTTTATCAATTGGAAGGAATGCACAACCTACCATCTGTATTTTGTCTACCATTTTTTTTCCTACTAACAGCACCCCAGTGCGGGCGTCCACATAACAACTGGTTGTACCGCAGGCAGCTTGACTGCCTGTCGGCTATGAACCTTTGTTAGGTTTAATTCATTGCAAACTGAGATTTTGGTGTGAATTCAATTTTTAAATTCATACCCAGACCTTCAGCTAATCTTTTTAATATTTTTATTGTAGGATTGCCTGATCCATTTTCGATTTTGCTTATATCTGATTGAGCAATTCCTGTAGCTTCTGAAAGCTGCTTTTGAGTTACATTACAGGCTTTTCTTGCATCTATAAGTGAGGAAATAATTTCATATTCTGGTCCAAGTGCGTCATATTCTTTTTTGAATGATTCATCTTTCATCTGTTCATTTAATGCTTCATTTAATGTCATTTGTTATCCTCCTTTTGTGGATGCTTTGCAAGATAATCCTTGCGATACTCTTTTGCCTGTTCTGAGTAGGGTAGCCTAAGTTCTGTACCTTTTTCTTCCAAAAGTTTTAAATCACGGAAGGCTTTAGCTCGAAGCTTGACTTCGAGCGTATTAAGAAACAAGAGACATGGTTTTTCACCATTTTCCTTTTCATAAAACTCTACCGTAAATTTATTTTCCATTAATTTAAGAATATAGGATAAAACCTATATTTGTCAAGAAAAAAAAGGCGGGCTTGACCCGCCGTTGTCTATTTTCGTTTCTTTACTTCATCCATTTCAGCAATTAATTCTTTCAGTGGTCGGTATTCTCCACCCCACCATTCAAATACATGCATACCCTCATCTTCAAGAATTGATTCTGTAAGTTTCATTGTAATTCCAAGCTGTTTAAGCAATCCTTCTCTGTCCAGGACTTTATAATCAAATGGAAGTAATTTACAAAATTCCTTATATGAAACTCCACAAACAATTTGATGAACTCCAAGAGAAGCAATTGCAGCAAGACATCTTTCACATGGAGCACAGCTTGTGTATACGATAGCATTTTCTAAAACATCATCAGAAAATTTGTTGGCACATTTGTGAACAAGATTAAATTCTGCATGTCCAAAAATTTTATTTTTATAATCAGAAGTATTTTCGGCTTCTTCTAAGATTTTTCCATCATGGACTAAAATAGCGCCAAAAGTATCATAACCTTTTTTTCCTGCTTGATGAATGGCTAGCTCATAACATTTTTTAATAAATATTTCATTATTCATTTTTACTCCGAAAGTGGCGCAGTGCGCCATCAACCTAACAACTGGTTGTACCTGCCTACAATCGAAGAGCCGTTAAGAAAAATGCGAAAGCATTTTTTAGGCTCATCGAAATAATGGCTCGGAACAATTGATTGTTCCGCAGCGGGCTTGACCCGCTGTCGG
Source organism: uncultured Spirochaetaceae bacterium (assembly GCA_902789325.1). Classification (GTDB taxonomy): domain Bacteria; phylum Spirochaetota; class Spirochaetia; order Treponematales; family Treponemataceae; genus Treponema_D. The sequence continues at coordinate 3,791 of CADANN010000030.1, read as the reverse complement.
CTACGAACCTTTGTTATACTGAATATTTTTATTTTTTTAATTCTTCAATAGGAAGAACTATAAATTCCTTATCGCCATATTTATATAATAATTCAATTTCAGGTCTTAATTCTTTTCTTTCTGCAAAAACATTTTCAATATTTTTATCATTACGAATTTCAATACGATTAATTAATTGAGATTTCTTATGAATTTTTGATTTATTTATTTCTACAGAATAATAGTTTTTTAATTCAGGATATAAAAACTCTTCGATTTTTACAGACTTAGAATCATTATATTCTTGAAGCCAGTTAATATTTTTATTTTTGACTTTGTTACAAAATTGTTTTGCTAAATACTTTAAAACCGTGAAATATATTTCGGAAATAATTTGTTCAGTATTTCCTTCCATTGTGTACTTGTCTTCATGATCTATGAATTCATAATCTTTTTTAGTAATTGTAAATCTTGTAGTATTTAAATCATATTTTCTGTTTGGATATTTTCCGCTATGGGATTGAAACAATTCAAATTTAAGAAAAACATCACTGTTAATTACATTTATATAATTTTCTGTTTCACCAACGATACTTCTCGTTTCACCGTAGCGTAGTTTTGCACTTTTTCCAGAAAGAAAATCTTCAAGTATTTTATTTATGTGTGAAAAGGATTTATCTTCTTCCAAGAATGGACAATTAAAAACTTTTTCGTCATTAAAATAAAAAACTATTTCTATTCCATCATTTTCTATTTTTTCGAACTCTAGTCTTAATTTCTTTTCGTTCATTTTTTACTCTCTTTATTCCGGCTCAGTGAGCCGTCCGTATAACAACTGGTTGTACCGCAGGCAGCTTGACTGCCTGTCGGCTACGAACCTTTGTTATGTGATTATTTTAGGTTGATTAACTTTTAATTGTAATCAGACCAAGTATTGTATTCCCAGTTCCAGTCAGCGATACTCTTAAAGTCTACACCCTTTATACCAATCTGTTTATGAAAAGCGTTGCCCGAAAAATCCCATTCATCAAAGAAATGGAAAACAGGACCTTCTTTTGTGGTAACAACATATTCCTTTGATTCACCGCCCATGTCGGAATCTACCTTGGTATAATAATATTCAACTGAAGTAATTGTGTAATTAATTGTCTTTGAATTTTTGTTCCAGTTAAAATCAAGTTTAGCTTTTTTCTTGTCTAAATCAAAAGACCAGGTGAGTTCATCTGAACCATAACCATTTTCTTTGGTAAGGACAGTTCCTTTTTTATAATTTGTTTTCTTATATTTTGAAGCTGATTTTTTTGTCTTATAAATATAGCCTGAATCACCCTTTGCCTTGCTTATCTGTTCGTAAAGTTTTTTGATTGCTTCTGCATGTTCCGGATCTCTGTCTTCACTTTCTGCTGCCTGCTTTGCAAACGCATCTCCCAATCTACTGTAAAGATCTGCAAGCTCAGCGTCACCGTAAGAATAATCATCACTTGCATCAGAGCTGCCTGAATCAAAACTGCTTGTATCAAGATTTTGGTAAGCCTTAACAACAGCCTTTGAGTTAGCTTCAACTACTGCATAATCCTTGGAATTAACATTTTTCTTAAGTTCTTCCATAGGATCCATTCCCATTGCTTTGAGTATGGCAATAGACTGAGCATCCAGTTCGCTTGCAGAAACAAGAACAACGGCACATCCGCTAATCATTCCAAATTTTTCTATACAGTTTGAACCGCTGATTCCATACTTGTTCAGAATAGCATCAGCTGATGATTTTTGTTTTGCAGTTGCATTTATTGAATCGTCGTTCCAAAGGCCAAGTTTATTCAATTCATTTACAATCGGATTCAAATTTTTCGCCCAGTTTTTTACATCACTGTCAGTAATGCCGGTACTTGCAGGTTCAGCAAACATTGATGAAGCAAATAATACTAAAAGGCCTACAGCCACAAACTTCTTAAATAGATTTTTCATTACTTCCTCCTGTGCCCTGTGCGGACGTTCACATATAGTTTATAATAGGTTAGAGGAATTTGAAAGAATTTTTATAAGCGAATAAGATTCAACGTTCTCTGAGGCTTAAATCAAAAATGCCTTAATTTCTTCAAGCACCTTCAGATCATCAATTGCTGCTGAGAGAGGGCTTTGCAGGAGGCTTGTTCCATCCAGGAAATCAACTGCATTCTGAATCATATTTGAAAAGTAACCTGTCTTTTTTGGCAGATGGATGATTTTGTCTCGTGCGAGCGAATAAAAGCCAGTATAAAGCTTTGATTCCTTGCGTTTGTAGAATTTGGCGTAACCGTTGCCAAGGCAGATTCTTCCTTCTGTTCCAAGTATATCAAGACCAAAGCTGAAAAAGCGGCTGCGGCCACTCATGCTGATTGTAATTTCTGTACAGGAATCGGTTTTGAAATGTGCACTGAAGTTTCGGACCTCGTTTTTTTCGTCTTTGTAAATTCCTGTGACAATCGGCGACGAAAGTTTTTCATCCAGAAGCCAGCTGATTATATCTACAAGATGTGTTCCGTCATGGAGCAGGCTGTAACTGCCATCTTTTTCATATTCTTTTCCATATATACGAAGGCCGGAATAGAGTTCTCCGCGGATAGTCTGAAGTTTCCCGATTTCTTTAATATAAGACTTTGCCATATTATAGTCCGCTGCAAAACGGCGTTCATGATTGACCATAACAGGAACTCCGGCTTTTTCGGCGGCCACGGCAATCTCCGCAGCCTGAGCGCTGTTTAAGGCAACAGGTTTTTCAAGAATAATAAGACGTGGTTTTGCCTCAATAGCTGCCAGACACTCCTCCATGTGAGAGTCCTCGTTTACGGCTACGGTGATTATATCTGGAGTAGGGATAGACTTATACATCTCAGAGCTGGAAGAAAAGACTGTTGCTCCTTTTACGTAGTGTCCCCATTCTGTAAGTTTTTTTTCATTTGTATCACAGGCGGCAATCAGCTTTATGCGCTTGTTACCAAGCTGTGCCATTGTATGAGATGCGGGCTGTTCGCGTTTCTTGTCAAAGCCAAGCGAAAAACCGATACGTCCTGTGCCGACTAGAGCTGCTGTATATATTTGAGAATGTTTTTGTGACCCTAAAGACATGTGTTAAGTATATCATAAACCATATTATTGTAAAACTTTCTTCATAACGCTAAAATGTCACTACTATGGAAAATACTAAGCGTACTGTCACCTGCGGCGAGCTCCGCAAGAGTGATGTTGGTAAGAAAGTTGTTTTGAACGGTTGGGTAAGCCGTACCCGTGACTTGGGCGGCCTTTTGTTTATCCGTCTGCGTGACCGCTATGGAATCACACAGGTAATGGTTGGCGATAGTGCTAGTGATGATGTTAAGAAGATTGCAGCCAGCCTCAAGAGTGAATATTGTATCGCAGTTGAAGGCGTTGTAAATGCACGCTCAGATAAAGATATTAATGCCGATATGGCAACAGGCGAAATTGAAGTTGAAGCATCTGATATTCAGATTTTCACAACTTCTCAGGAACTTCCATTCTCTATCGAAGAAGTTCGTCAGAAGGATGGAACTCTCGTAGTTGCAAACGAAGATCTTCGTCTTAAGTACCGCTACCTTGATCTCCGCCGTGAGCCAATGCAGCACAATATCATCCTCAGAAGCCAGGTTACTTTTGCTACACGCGAGTACCTCACATCAAAAGGCTTCCTTGAGATTGAAACACCTACATTCATTAAATCTACTCCAGAAGGAGCCCGCGACTACCTCGTTCCGTCACGTGTTCACCCTGGAAAATTCTATTCTCTTCCACAGAGCCCACAGCTTTACAAGCAGCTT
>CADANN010000029.1 GCA_902789325.1 uncultured Spirochaetaceae bacterium | reverse complement strand
GTCACAGATATCAACTTTTTCAAAGAAATAGCGTTTTCCACCAAACTTTTCTTCGATGTCTTTCAAAGATTCAAGATTTCCTGCGTATGTAAGACAGTCTACGTTTACTACTGTACCGTCAAAGTTTGCATCATTAAAAAGATTTCCCTCTGCTGAGGACATTCCAAAAAGATAATGGATAAAGTTTGAACCGATGAAGCCTGCGCCACCGGTGATAAGAATATTATGAAGTTTTCTTGACATATAAAAATTCCCTATATATTCAACAGTTTTTTAAGATTATGGATATTTTACACTATCAATATATAAAGAATTAAAAAATTTATAAATAGTATTTAAATACATTTGCAAATCTTTTTTTTTATTGATAAAATTACGTATGAATGAACAAGTAACTACTCCCGTAAAGAATTCTCTCTCGCAAAATTATATTCACTATTTTTCTTCTTTAAGATGTATTGCAATGATTGCAGTAATAATAATTCATACTGTAGCAAATACTATCGGTAATTATTCTCAATTCCTTAATTCACATCAAATATTTATTGGCGTTTTCCTAAAATCTATAACAATTACGTGGGCAGTTCCTATTTTTATCATGATATCAGGAGCATTATTTTTAGACAAAACAAAAGAATTATCATTATCAAAACTTTATTCGAAATATATTTTAAGATTAATACTTGTTTTATTAACATTTGGTGTTTTATACGCACTTATGGAAATTGTATTTTATGAACACAAAATAAATTTTAGAATCATTTTGCTTTCACTGAAAAATGTATATGAAGGGAAAACATGGGATCACTTGTGGTTTGTTTACATGCTTATTGGTTTATATATTATAACTCCATTATTAAAAATTTTGATTAACAATTCAAATAAACAAATGATTTATTATAATTTAATTATTTTATTTATTTTCACATGTTTTATACCAGTTCTAAATCTCTTTACTAATACAAGCTTTAATATTAGAATTCCAAGCACATCAATATATCTTTTTTATTACATTATGGGATATGCATTACATAACAAGATAATTAGAATAAACTCTTATATATGTTTTATTCTTGTTATAATTTCTTTGCTATATTGCAGTTTTGGACAATTTATTCCAAATATGCTCATAAAAAATGATTCTGGTTATTCGTTATTACTAGCAAGTCAAGACTCGATAATTGGAGTTATTACCAGTATTTCAATTTTTTCTTTATTTCAAACCTTCAATAAACAAAAAACAAATTGGCTTGATACAATCATAGCTCCTCTGTCTTTCGGGGTATATATAATTCATATGCTTTTTATGAATATAATTTTTAAGTTATTACATTTTACACCAGAACATTACAACGTATATTTAATTTGGTTGACAGTTTTTATTACATCGTTGTTATTATCTCTTATAACAGTTTTTTTACTTCGAAAAATCACAATTATTCGCAAATGGCTTTTATAAACTCCATACAAAAATTATATTTTTATTTTAATAATAATTATAATGACTTTTTCCTTTAAATCAAAAAATGTTAAAATTATTAAATAAATTTTTAAGGTTATTAATAATGGCTAAATCAGTATATGTAATTGGAACAGTTGGAGTCCCAGCTTGTTATGGTGGGTTTGAATCTTTGGTAGAAAACTTACTTAATTATACTCCTAAATATGTTGAATACACAGTATTTTGTTCTGCAAAATCCTATTCTGAAAAACTCGAAAACTACAAAGGTGCAAAACTTATCTATTTAGATTGTAATGCTAACGGTAAAGATTCTATTTTTTATGATTATGAATCTATGAAAATTGCTATTCGAGACAATGCGGATATTATGCTTATTTTAGGAGTTTCTGGTTGCATTTTTCTTCAAAAAAAATACGTAGACAATTTAAAGGCAAAATTATAACAAACATTGATGGTCTTGAATGGAAAAGAGACAAGTGGAAGTTTTATGCTAAATGGTTATTAAAATTTAGTGAAAGACAGGCTGTTCATTATTCTGATATAATAATTGGAGATAATAAAGGAATAACAGATTATGTTAATGAAGAATATGATAAGGTTATTTCTTAAAAAAGACTTGAACTAATTGCTTACGGAGGAGATCATGTAACAAAAGTTACAGATGATTCTTTATATGAAAAGTATCCATTCTGCAAAGAACCATATGCATGTACTGTTTGTCGTATAGAGTCTGAGAATAATGTATAAGTTATTCTTGAAGCTTTTTCTCAAATACAAGAAACTTCAAATAAATATGTTGGCAACCTTGTAATTGTTGGTAACTGGCAGAAATCTGAATATGAAAAAAACTTGAAGGATAAATATTCAAAGTATCCAAATATATACCTTCTTGAAGCCATTTATGATTCACATGAAATAAATTGGATACGTTCTAATGCAGCTTTGTATGTTCATGGACATTCTGCTGGTGGTACAAATCCGAGCCTTGTTGAAGCTATGAATTTTGGACTTCCAATTATTGCTTTTGATTGCATTTATAATAGAGCAACGACAAAAGAAAAGTGTCTTTATTGGAAAGACTCCAATTCGTTATTATCATTATTAAGAAATGATAAACTCAATTTTACAGAAATCGGACGTAAAGTAAATGAAATAGGCAAGAAATCATATAGCTGGAAAACAATAGCAGAACAATATAATTTCTTATACTAAAGATAAACAAATACTCCTAATCAAAAAATTCAATATTAACAATAGAATGATGATTTCTATCTGTTTTATTTGGTATTTTCATATAATCTTCTCCATACTCTGTTTTCAAATAGTAATCAATATCCTTAGGTGCACTTAATTCGACATTCTCAAACAAAATCTTTTTGCAAGGAAATAATCTATTTTCAGAAAATTTGGGAGTAAAAATTGTTCCATAATCATATCCGATTGTTTTTTTAGGTATAAAAAAACTAAATAATCTAAACAATGGGATAAATATGAACTTTGGAATATAATAAAACAATTCAGATAAAAACTTATGTCTACCCACAAGATATCGTTCATTAAATATAATAAAATATGAAATAAACCTATTAAAAGGTCTTATTACATTGCAAGAAAATGGAAAAATATCAACTTGAACTCCTTGATACTTCTTTGCTAGGTGTGAAATATCATTTTTAATATATCTAGATTTTGAATCTCTTAACACAGCCCAGAAATTTATATGACCTTTGTCAGTTTCATGATCTTGCAGCTTAAAAACAGAATCATTATTTTTTAAGATTTTTACAAGTTTCTTAAAATCATTTTTTTTTACAACAATATCAAAATCATCATCCCAGGGTATAAATCCACCATGCCTAATGGCTCCTAATAAATTTCCACCTTCAATGAAATAAGTAATATTATTCTCTTTGCATACCTTATCAAGATAAACTACCATTTCTAACATTTTTAATTGTGCTTTTCTTAAAGCAGAACCTTCTGGATTATATTGTTTTTTCAAATCATCTTCATTTTCTATAGAGCCATCCATGCATTCTAATTGTTTCATTTTAATTCTCCTTACATTCTATCACTTTACAAGGTACACCAACAGCGAAAGAATTCGCTGGAATGTCGTGAGTTATAACACTACCTGCACCAATCTTACAATTATCACCAATTGTTATTGGTTTACATATTAACGAGTTCATTCCAATAAAACAATTATTACCAATTTTTACATTATCAAAATAAAAATCACGATCACCCTTAAAAAAATGTGCTAAGATTGAAACATTCTGTGTTATAAAACAATCTTCACCAATTTCAATATTCTGTATAGCAAGAGGATCTAAATAGACATTATTACCAATAAATGTATTCTTTCCAATCTTGGCTCCGCAAAAAATTAAAACTCGTCGTCGGAAAGAAGAAGTTACAATTGGATTATTCATAAACATATGTAGTAAAATCTTTGTAAATAAGATTCTTATTTTATTATTCATTAATTAACTCCCTCATAAGATTTGCTTGTTTTTCTGCAATTAAATCCCAATTATATTCTTTTAATAATTTATCATAAGCTCTTTTTTCAATTCTTTCTAAATCAGGATATTGCATAACTTTCTCGAGAGTTTTCTCCAAATCATTAATAGATTCTGATTTAAAAATAAAACCATTTTCTTCATCACTAACTATCTCGGTCATACCTAATAAATCAGATACAATAACAGGTAGTCTATATGATTGAGCCATTAGTAATACTCCACTTTGAAATATTTTCTTATATGGAAGTACAATACAATCCGCAGCCGAATAATAATTTACAATATCTTCATCTTTTATATATTTTATATCCATAATCAAATGACTGCTTAAATTATTCTCAGCAATTATTGAGTTATAAATATTTGCGTCATCTTTCCATATTTTGCCAGCAATAATTAATTTAACATTTGAATTATATTGTTGAAGTAATTGACTAAACGCTTTCAATAAAATATCTAATCCTTTTACTCTTTTTATTTGTCCGAAGAATAAAAAAGTAAAATCATTTTCATTAATATGAAATTTTTCTTTTGCCTCTTTCTTAGATATTTTGTCTGGTAACAATCCGATATATGAACCATGCGGAATTATTTGACATTTTTCAATTATTTTTTCTGTATTATCTATTGTTTCTAAAAAAGATGCCAAAGTTTTATAGCTTATTTGATTATGAACAATAATCTTATCAACATTGTTATAAAATGTTTTTGACAATCCGGTTTTATTTTCTTTATTAAATGACTCCACATCATGAACAGTGACAACAACTTTAAAACCCATTTTTTTGGCTTTAAAAACAATATAAGTTTCTAACATAGTAATTGCAAATACTTGAAAATGGATTACCTTAACATTATTTCTTCTCGATTTATTAAGAGCAATTCTGGTACCTTTTATAAACTTATGAAGTTTAGCAATTTTATTTTTTGAATCAAACATTCCTTCATAACATAAATCAACATGTAAATTATTGTCTATATTAAAAAGCAACGGACTTGATGTATATAATGTGACCTCATTTCCAAGTTTTCCTAATGATTTCATCAAACTATAATCATAATAATTCATACCACCATGGCTCGAAACCATTTCTATCATACTAATTTTCATTTTATTCCTTCCTATGCTTTTAAGTATTCTTTAAAATGTCCTTTAGCTTTTTTAAATATTATTGGATTCAACCAAGTTAATAAAACAAAAAGTTTCATAATAGGTATTAAAAAATGAAATTTCAAATTTTTTCTATAATATTTTACCCTTGAAATTTCATTGAAAATACTTGAATAAGAATATCCCTTTTTTGTTTTATCAGAACCATTTTCTAAATGTTTTATCAAAGGTCCATCAATTATGATACGGTCTTTACCCAGATTAGCCAATTTCAATTCCAGATCACATTCTTCATAATACATAAAAAATCTTTCATCAAATAATGCGAATTCATCATTTAATAAAAATAAGTCTGCCCCTGTTATATAACCAACCTTCCCTTCAAATTTGTTATAACTATGATTAAGTTTTATAGTATTTACTTTATTTTTGATAAAAACAGACAATATAGATTTTATATTAGCTGTAAAAAAGAATTTTATTGGCTCAAAAATCATTTTTCGGTATGTAGGAAAATTCGAAAAAGAATGCATATAGTTATTGTCATAATCGATTAGATTAGCACCTAATGCGCCAATGCTTTTATCTTTATTTGTTTCCCAGAAATCAAAAAAACATTTAATTGCATTATTACATAAAAGCGTATCACTATTAAGATAAAATATATATTTTCCTAAAGCTCGTTTTTTTGCAATATTATTAGCTTTTCCAAATCCAAGGTTTGCATTGTTTTCTAGCAGAATAATATCTGGAAATAATTCTTTCAACATTTCTATAGAACCATCAACAGAACCATTATCAGAAACAATTATTTCAAAATTGATATCATGAGTATTTTTATATATCGAATTGATACAGTTTTTTAATAATTCTTTCGTATTATAATTAACGATTATAATTGATACATCTATCTGCATAAACTTCTCCTATATGAAAAATAAAAACCTAATTCTATCCAGACATAATTCGATAAAAACCTTATTGTATGAAATGGAAAAAAAATTGAACCAATATTAAAAATAAAAACCAAATATAAGCAGTATTTTGAATATTCGTTTCCATCTTTCCTTAAAATATGTATTATTCTGCATATTAAACAAAAATAAACAAGAAATCCTATAATACCTATTTGCATCATCATAATATACAAATCTGATTCAAGGTGAATAAAAGCACTTCTTGATGTATATGGACTCATCATACCATGTCCAATACCTAGAAGCGAAAAATTATTAAGAATCATTTTTGGCCCCTCAATAAATACATCGATAAAATGAATAATTGCTGAGGGATCAAAATTATAATTCAAGAAAAAAATAACACCGCACATAACAATAGGTATTGCTAATAGCGAAAAGAATATTTTTCTTTTAAATGATTGATAATAAAAAAATGCAAAAGGTAAACCAAATAAAACAGTTCTTGTATTTGTGTAATAATAGGCAATTAAGCTAATAATCGTTTCTTTTTTTCGCCGATAAAACCATAAGTACAATAATAAAAAAATACAAACAGCCCCCATTATAGTAGGATGGAGACTTAATCCTCCTAATCTCAACCAAAGCTTTCCGTTTTTTCCCCATCTATAAAGCATTGTCGGATCATGATTAATAAGATTACAGAATTGAAGTTGAAAGGGGTATATAATAAGTCCAGAAATAACAAAGAAGAAAAATAGTTTAAATATTTTTTTCTTTATATTACTGTATAACTGATTATCAAAATTAAAATTATATAATAATAAAAAGATTACCGGCCCACTAGAAAAAAGGAAGAATGACATCACTGCCTCATTCTTGTTTGAACTTATAAAAAGAGAAATTAAATTGATAATTATATACAATAATATTAAAGAAATTGTTTTGTTAATAAATAAGTGTTTAAGGTTTGTAGCAATTAACAAAAAGAACAGCGTAATTATATAACCTTCTCTAATTAAAGAAATAAGACGATTACCTTGGAGAAGTATGGCGAGAAAATTTAAACATATATACAACATTGTATATAAAACAATAAACCTTTTCATTTATTATCCATAAGGAATTCAATTATTTGATTGCATCGACTTTCCCAAGTATTATTTCGTAAATACTCAATAATTTCATAAGGCTTTAACTTACCAACAAAACCATTTTCTTCTATTATCTTTATTTGGGAAACAAAACTTTGGGCATCTTGATTAGCATAAAGATATACCTGTTCCCCGAATTTTTCAGATTCTCCATATTTAACACAAATAATTGGTTTTCCTGAATAAATATATTCATATAATTTCACAGGATTTACTGATTTTATTAAATCTGTAACAACAAAAGGCATCATTAATATATCAGAAGCTTCCATTACATCAAAAATCTTATCATGATTTATTGAGCCCAGTAAATTTACATTTTTTGAAGGCTTCATTATATTTAAATCCACAGGACCATATAAATTAAAAATAAGGTTTTTATCTTTATAACACTCTTTAACCTGGTCAAGCAAGTTAAAATCAAACCAATCTGAAATTGTTCCTATATATGTTATAATGATATCTTTAAGACCAGTTCTTTTTTCTTGTTCATGAGGCTTTTTGGACGGCATCTGAATCGCATTATTAATTATCAGAGTTTTTTTGGGATTAATGTTTTGTCTATTAATCACAACATTTCTTAAATACTCTGCAGAAAATATAATTAATTCTGAATTTAACACAGCATTTCTTTCTTTTTGAAATGCAATTTGTTTATCACTTTCTTTCGTATTAAACGCAACATAGTCATCCATACAGTCAAAAATAATTTTTTTTCTCATAATTTTTGTATAGAATTTTGGATGCGAAATATAAATATAATCATATTTATTTTGATTGAATAGAATAAATAAAATATAAATAATTCTATTCATCCAACTAATAAACATAAAGCGATTCCCTCTTAATTGAGGGATAGGCCTAACTTTAATTTTTTTATCATTATTCACAAGACCTTTACTTTTATACTTATTAAAATATACATCTACATCAATTCCTTTTTCAGCAAACTTTTCTGCAATAAAATGAGGTCTTTGCTTTATCCAATTCCAGTCAACATGCATTAAATACAATATTTTCATATTAACCTCTTAAAATTTCAACAATCTGTTTACTTGTAGTACCATCACCATACGGATTTACAGCATTTGCCATTTTTGCATATTCTTCTGCATTACTTAGCAAGAGTTCAACATTTTCAACAATCACATTATAATCTGTTCCAACAAGTTTCGCAGTTCCAGCTTCAACACCTTCCTGACGCTCTGTAACATTACGCATTACAAGTACAGGTTTTCCAAGTGCAGGAGCTTCTTCCTGAATACCTCCTGAATCTGTAAGAACAAAGAAACATTTCTCCATAAGCCAGATTAAATAAGGATAATCAAGTGGCTCAATCAAATGAACATTTGACTTTCCAGAAAGATATTTCATTACAGGCTCTCTAACATTTGGGTTAAAATGCATAGGATATACTAACTGAACATCAGGATGATTATCTGCAATATATGCAATTGCTTTACAAATGTGTTCAAAACCATCTCCAAAGCTTTCACGTCTATGTCCTGTTACAAGAATTACTTTCTTTGAGAAATCCAAGAAATTGAAATATTTTTTATATACACTTTCATCAGACTCTTTTATCAAGTTTAATCCCAAATGAAGTGCATCAATTACTGTATTACCAACCTTACATACGTTTTGAGTTACCCCTTCTGCCTTTAAATTTTCTACAGCTCTATCTGTCGGAGCGAAATGCCAATCTGCAATGTGTCCTGTAAGAATTCTGTTTCCTTCTTCTGGGAATGGTGAATACTTATCTCCACTTCTAAGACCTGCTTCAAGATGTGCAACAGGAATCTTACAGAAATATGAAGCCATAGCCCCTGCAAGAACAGTAGACGTATCTCCTTGGACGAAAACCAAATCAGGTTTTTCGTTAGTCAAAATGTCTTTCAACCCAAGCAAACAGCCAGAAACAATATCAAAAAGGGTTTGATTTGGTTTCATAAGATTCAGATCATAATCACCTTTTATTCCAAAAAATGAATTTATCTGATCAAGCATCTGTCTGTGCTGTCCGGTTAGGCAAACTACAACCTTAAAATCTTCAGGATATTTTTGAAATTCTTTTACAAGTGGTGCCATTTTTATGGCTTCAGGTCTTGTGCCATAAATAAATAATATTTTTTTCATTTTTTATTCTCCATATAATTGATCATCGATTGAATCATTAAATCATATTGCTGTTTCATTGAACTAGAAAAATTTTTCAATAATTCTTTATCTGGTGAAACAATTTTATCAAATACATAATTATAATCAGGTATATTATTATAACCAAATTGAATATTATAATAATTATCTAATAAATTAGCATTTTTCAATAAATCATAGATTTTACTTTTAGTAATTTCTGGTTCAGACTTCTTATTTCGTCTCACAGCATAATAATCAAAAGAAAAGACTGGAATACTGTTATGCAATGCTGCAACTATTGGATGCATATTATTTCCAATATATCCACTTGAATCTTTAATTATATTATACCAATCTAATGGACTTAGTGGTAATTGTATTTTTTCATCTACTTCGAAACAACACTCTTCTTGCGGATACGGTAACGAAACAACTTTATAATTATTTTTGTTAAATTGCATCTTTAATTGTGATATCCAACTTTCTGGAGGCATAGTCTCTTTTTTGAAAGAAAAAATAACATATCTTTCTTTTTTCTCCTCTTCTGATAAATCTAAATTTTGATTAAGAGAAAAGACTGGATCTGGTGTAATTTGTGGAATTACATTGTTATCAGTAAAATAAGCAAATGCTTCTTGTGTAAAAGAATCCCTAACACTTATAAAAGAACATTTTTGAAGAGATTTACCAATTTTATTTTTTTCCCAACCAGTTATATCTTTCCAATACGTTCCCTGTGATGAAACAGACATCATACAAACAGGAATTTTTTTTGTTAAATACTGGGAAAAACACCCCCAGTACGGATTAGGATAATAATCGGTTGAATTTAAATATACTTTCCTAAATCCTTTTCGTCCTATTGAATATCTATAAGAAAATGGAAAATGACGTGTAACAGCATCACTTCCTATAACAATACCATCAAATTTCTCTTTTTCTATAACTCGCGCAACATCTTTACAAGTATAACATTCTTCTGTAAGTCTGTAATATTTTTTGAAAAATAATTCATGTTCTTCACACTGAAGTTTTGGTGTTGTATTTATATATACCTCATGCAAATCTTTTGGTATCCAATTGATAATATAAGCATCATAACCTTTTTTCCTTAAACATTCTTGTGTAGATAATGCTTGTAAATTTGCTCCAAAATTATATACAGAATGATGAGTAAGTATTCCAATTTTATTCATAAATTTTACCAACCTTTTCCAAGTTTAATCGTTTCGGTTTTTCAGAAATAAAATTACTATAACCACAAGCTATAAAAATTATTACTTTTTCATACTCGGGAATTTTTAGAATTTTTCTAACTGAATTTATGTCTGATTTAGTTGCTTGTTGAAAATTTAAGAAAACTGAAAATATATTCTTATTTCTTAAGGATAAAACCAAATTCTGTGAAAACAACGTTGCATCTATATAAGCTAAGTTCCTATCGATACAATCATAAGCTCTAATATCTGAAGTAATACATATAAGCAAAGGAACACCATTAGAAAAACCTGTTAAGCCAGCTATATTTTTTGTTAATTCATTTATCATTTCTTTTGATTTAATTGCATAGCACCTAGGTGTTTGCCTAAAACAACTTGATGAAGCAGACTGAGCAACGGAAATACATTTATTAATTATATCATTTGGAATTATGTCTTCGCAAAAGCGTCTTACTGAAATAAATGATTCGATAAAACCATCATATTCTTTAGAATCTTTGTATATTGTTGGATTAAAATATACAGGAGTTGATTCAGTACCTTCTTTTTGCAAAGCTTCATATCTTTTTATTCTTTCAACACACCATAAATAACAAGAATCATCTTTATATAAATCTGGTTCAATTTTTGACAGGTATTCTTTTGCTTCTTCATATATACCTAAAGAATGATTTTTTTCAAAAGGTACTGTATAACAACCTTTATCTAATATATGACAACATCTTGCTAATTTTGTTAAATAGAATAAAGAATCTTCTTCTTTTTTTCCCAAAAAAACACGAATTTGATTCATTTCTTTGCATAATTCATAAAAAAATAACTTCAGTTTATACAACATTTTTTTTGCCAACCTTTTCCTTTAATTTATTAATAACTATATTACGTTCAATTTTATTAAGCCCTAGAAACATTATTACAACACTTTCAAAAAATATTGTAATAATAATATTTATTAAAGCCAATAAAACATTCTGATTATATGAGAATCGTATATGAATAACAATTGGTAATGAAATTGATATCAAAGATACTGCAATACATGGTAGAATTACTTTTTTAAGAAAATTCAAAATAGAAAAAGTAGTTAGTCTTTTTACAATTAACAAGCGACTAAAAGTAGCTACTGCTGCTAAACAAACTCCAATTATCATAACAGCATATGCAGGAGCATTAAGTTTTAATGCTAACAATGAAATAGGAAAATTCATAATTTGAATACCACCAACAACAGATTGGTATAATTTTATTTTACCTGTTGCTTGAGATAATGACATTATAGGATAACTTACTGAATCTATCAGTACTTCAATTAAAAGAAGTCTTGTAAATAAAACAGTATATACAGGTATATTTTCAGCTAACCAAATATTTAATACAAACGGAAGTTCAATAATTAAAGGACATGAAAAAATAAACATTAAATAAAATGTAAAACGACTTCCTTTATAAATTAAATTATTACATGCATCAAATTCTTTTGAAGCATATGTTTTTATTATTTGAGGTCTAATTGCCATACTAAAATTTTGACTAAAACTAGAAACTGCATTACTTATTTGTGTAGCTATACCTCGAGCAGCATTCACTAAAGGACCAAAAAACATATTTAATAAAATATTAATTAATTGAATTTTTGCCACAGAAGAAATTCCACCAAACAAATTCCAACCACTATAACTAATAATTTCAGTAAATAAAGATTTATTAAATAACAGTTGAAATTTACACTCCTCATATTTCTTTTTGCAATAAAGACGATATATCGTTGTATTAATAAATGCTACTATTGCTAATAAAATACCATAAACTATTAATTTATCTAACAATAAAACTTTTAATAAAAAAACAATTCCAAGTTTTAGACCAGCTTCTATAATACTTACATATGCATATACATTCATATTTTCATGTGCAATTATACAAGCCATATATGGAGTCGTTATTATAGTTAATATAAAATTAATAATAGCTGCCTGATAAATCCAATTAGCAGCGACCATTCTTTCATTAGGTATCACAAGTTTATTATTAACAAACCAAAGACCAAGACTCTCAGCTATCAAAACAATTACCACTGCTAATAAAATATAAATCTGCATTGTGACAGAGAATGTAATTTTTAAATGCTCTAAATCATTTTTGCCCAAATCAAACGAAAAATACCTTTGACTTGCAGTAGCCATTGCTGTACTTAAAAAGCTAAACATAGTAACGACACCGGCAACAACATTATAAATTCCATAATCTTCAGCCCCCAAAACCGCAAGAACAATACGTACAGTATAAAGGCTTACAATCATGATAAGTATTTGACGAAAATATAACATTAGTGTGTTTATAGCAATACGATGAGACGTTGTATTCATAAAAAAACCTTATCTAATTTTATTGAGATAAGATTATTCCGTCAATATAATATAATTATTTATAAGATACGAGAATTATTCTTTCACATACCTCTTCGCATCCTTTATAAAGCTTGCAATAATCATTATTATTACAATTGCTATTGGGAAAGCTGCGATGATAGAAACTGCCTGCAGGTTTGCCATTGTGCTTTCATTAAATAGTAAAGCAATAGGAAGCATTATCAAAAGAATAGCCCAGAAAAGCTTCATCTTTGTACTTGCATCTTCATCATCTCCTATCTGTTTATATGAGTAAGCAGAAGCTACCAATGTGATAGAATCAAATGATGTAGAATAGAATGAAATCATAGAAACAATAAGCAAAACAAGCACAATCTGATAACAAGGTAAAGTTTTAATTATTTCTATTATTGTTGTATAAAGATTTCCAGTCTGTTCATAAAGTCCTATCGCATCAATTGCTCCTGAAAGCTGCATTCCAAGTCCATAATTTCCAAGAACGACAAATGAAACAAGGGTTGCACTCATACCAAAGATGTATGAACCTAAAATTACCTGTTTAACGGTTCTGCCTCTTGAAACAGCACCCATAAAGAAAGGTGAAGCGACACACCATACAAGCCAGTATGCCCAATAGAAGATTGTCCAGTTCTGAGGGAAACTGTTTTCTCTCAGAGGATCAGTATATGTACTAAGACCTATAAAGTTCTGAACCATGTTTCCTAAAGCAGAAAACCCTGTTTCAAGAATATAAAAACATTTTCCACCAAAACAAAGTACATAAACGAGTAATGCTCCAAACACATACATACAGATTTTTGCAAGATAGCTTACGCCTTTCATTCCTGTAATTACTGCAACTGTATAAGCTGTACAGATAACCAGAAGGATAATAATTGAAAGCCATTTTGTATCAGGAAAACCAAAAAGATGTGAAATTGATGTCGACAGGAGAGGCATTGAAACGCTGAAGGTTGTAGCAGTTCCAGCAATAAGGGCAATAACTGCAAGCACGTCAATAATCTTACCTGGAAGCTTGTCAGTTTTGTCTCCAAGTAATGGACGACAGGCTTCTGAATATTTCTGCTTGTTACATCCACGTACATGAAGCATAAAGCCAAAGCAGGCAGCAAGAACAGCGTAGAAACTCCATGGAATTGGTCCCCAATGGAACAAAGGCATTGTGCTAGCCCAATTTTGAATGGAACCTAAATCTGTTACTCTTGATTCTTGTGAATAATAAATCCACTCACAGAATGAATAAAAGAGAATATCTGCTGCAAGACCACAAGTAAAAATCATTGCCCCCCATGTAAAAAAGTTATACTTAGGTTTTTCATCTTTACCACCAAGTCTGATTTTTCCAATGTCAGAAAAAGCAATCCAGAAAGATACTAAAAGAATTCCAAGTCCTATAATCAGATAGTAAAGTCCAAGCTTGTCTCCTAAAAAACTTCGAATCAGTCCGATTACATTTGTAGAACCTTCCGGCTTAATAACAAAAAGAGTACACAGGGCAAGGATAATTATAAAAGGAATTACCGTTGTCGCAGGATCAATCTTTCTTTTCTTTGTAGTGTCCATTTTAGTTTTCTCCTATTTTATAAGTGCTGTCTAAAGCACATAATTCACTATAATTATCTATCTCCACAATATCACCTTTTTTAATTGGATAAATTGTAAGATTAAATTCTTGTGGGTAACAAAACATTGCTACGTCGTCCCAGTAAATCTGATCATTCTTTTTTACTTCAAACTCTTGTTCAAGAAAGTCTTTCAGTTTTTTACCATCCTCTTCAGTCCATCTGGAAATACTGAAGAGCTGCCAGCCTTCTTTTCCTCCATTTCTGCTGCAGCTTACAACCTTATTATCCTCATTAACAGATATGAGCCATTCGTCAGTTTCTTCATCAGTCCAGATACAGCTATAGCCTGACCTGTTAAAATTAGTATTTAGAATTGAAGGATTATAAATAATCTGATCACCATCCAGAATGATTGCATTACTTATATAGTCCCGTGCAGCATAAAGGCTGGAAATATTATTGCATTTATCATAAAGATTGTTTTCAATGATTATAATTTCTTCTTTTCCTTCAGCCCATGCATAAAACTGTTCTTTCTTATAACCAACAACTACATAAATCTCAAAAATTCCGTTTTCATGTAAGGCATCTACAATTGTATCAATCATTCTTTTGCCATTAACTTTTATCAGAGGTTTAGGTGTAGTATCTGTTACAGGTCTCATTCTATTTCCAAGGCCTGCAGCCATAATTATTGCTCTTTTAATTGTGCTCATAATTCAATTCCATTCTTTTTCATTTCTTCAGTTGCAATCTTAAAATAATCTTTTGCATATCGGTACTGCATTAAAGAATATTCACCAAATTCCACGCCGAGCTGTCTTTTATATTCACACCAGTTGCTCCATAAAAGGCCACACAATGCAACGTAACAGTAGATTTTTATACGATTCTGAGGAGTACATTTTTCGTCAAAGTAGAAATCAACCAGACGGTCAATTTCAGAACGCTCAGTATAAAGTGAATAAATACAGAACATCGCAATATCCACATGAGGATCCTGCATTCCAGCATATTCCCAGTCTATTAACTGAATCACTTCGTTCTCGTTTGTAGTAGAAAAAAGAAAGTTGTCCGGAACTGCGTCAATGTGAGTAAGACAATAATTTGGCTTGCATGAATCAATAAAAGATTTTAAGCTCAGGGCATTTTTCTTTGTCTGTTCATAGTCCTGGAAGATTGATTTTTCTGTCCATAACGATTCATAGAAATCAATCTTTTCATAAATGTTGAATTCATGATTTACTTTTAATTTTAGATTGTGAAACTCTCGTAGTTTCTTCATGCATTTTTTCAAATCATCAATATTCCGAGAATCACAACAGCGAGAATTTTCAACAAATGCACTAATTTTCATTCCATTTTTGGGATTTATATAGAAAAGTTCATCACAAATATTGTAACCTTTTATAGTATTATATACATCAGCTTCTTCTTTACGATTTATAAGCTGATCTGTCCCTTCGCCCGGAATTCGCATAATGTAGCGTTTATCTTTTACAGTAAAAATATAAGAACGATTTGTCATTCCTTTCTTTAATGTATTAATATCTTTTATATCTTCATTATTACAACCAAATACGCTACAAATAATAGATATAGAATCGTTTTGTAATTCAGTAGAATAACAGTCTAAATCACGAAGTTGTTCATAAGAATTTATTTCAACAACTTCATTTGACTTTACAACTTTAGCCGAAACTTCTATTGTTGACTTTTCGAAAAGTGCAGTCTCCCAAAATTCATTATCATTGTCTTTATCTGAACAAAGTTCTTTTATACTTTTTTTTAAGATCAAAGAATCATCCGTATTTATAAATGCAATGCCAGTCATAGTATTTCCAGATTTTTGATTCCTTGAATAATCCAAAGTGCCAGTTCTGGTAACTCGAACAGTACTATTTTCATCAATAAGTTCATTAACCATATACCAACTGTAATGCTCGTATTTATCAAAAGGATTTTTCAATGAGTATAAATCACATGGAACAATATATGTGTCAGAAAGCAAGTTACATACACATGCGAGAGAATAAAGGTTATTCTTATTTGAGTAGTCTTTGTTATAAATAAGTTTTATATTGTATTGATCAATTAGATAGTCAAAAGCCTCTTTCATGTAGCCAACAACAATTGTAATATCTGTTATTCCAACTTCATGTAATTGCTCAATCTGTCTTTCAATCAAAGGTTTTCCATCTACAGTCAGAAGAGCTTTAGGCTTGTTTTGATTAATTGGAACCATGCGTAGGCCATATCCAGCAGCAAGAATAATGGCATTTTTGGGTTTTGAATTTTCTAAAAATGACTTTGCTTTATGTGTAAGTTTAAGTTCTTCAGTAATATATTCTTCTGCCTTTAGAGATGTTACAACTTTATTAACAAGTCCCAAAGACCAATTTAGTTTTTCTGCTAAATCACGCTGATTCGAAATAAGGATAGTATCCTTATTTAATGTTCTTAAAACATTAAATTCATTTCTGTTCATAAATTATACACTATCATATTTTTATGAACATCTCAAGTTTCCAATATTTCACTGATTTTGCGGTAGGCAATGGAAGGGTTGCGAAGCAAGCAACCGGAACGAAGTGAGGATGCCGAACGCCAGTGAGCCCTGGAACTGCCGACCCTGGCAGGCACGAAGTGGCTGACAGGGTACCGCCCGAAATATTAAAAAAAATTCAAAAAATTCCACTTTGAGTTATTGACACAAAAGCGCATTTCATATATATTCTAATACATCAACGCCGCAGTAGCTCAGTTGGTAGAGCGCCGGACTGAAAATCCGTATGTCGTTGGTTCGATTCCAACCTGTGGCACGAAAGCTTCTTACGAAAGTAAGGAGCTTTTTTATTTTAACTCGTCATTTTTTTTCTTGTCTTCTAAGAATTCCTATCTTATAATAGAAGAGTTATGAAATGGCTTATTTTAACTGACAACGAAGAACTCAAAACAAGGTGTTCTGAATATATTAGTAAAGGAAATAGAAAAGACAAGGTTCTTCTTGGTAATCTTAGCCTGGCTGACCTTAAATCTAATAAAAAGAATTTTCCGGATCTTGCTGCCTGCATTATTTATGCAAATGATGACTCTAGCATTGAGCCTGCTCTTGGTGTTGGGCTTTCTGTTATTTTTGGATATTTTGCCTGCGAAAAAGTTCCGGTGCTTACCAATATGAAGCTTCTCTGCGAAAATGTCCTCTTTGGCAAAGACACCGCCATTACCTGTAAAACTGCCGACATTCTTTACGACACTCTCGTAACTCAATATAACTTTCTCTCTGACGAAGGCTGTATGCGTATTGCTAAGCAGAAGCTTTTGAACCGCGGCATTCCCTACACTGCCGACTGTTTTGGAACTTATATCGCTAAAAATAAATCTGAGATTGTTCACGAGTTCCTTGAAGCTGGCATGAGCATTAATTCGCGCGACGATCTTGGAACTCCTATGCTCAACATTGCCTGCCGCAACGATAACTTTGAATTTGTAGAAATGATTTTAGATCTTGGTGCTGAAATAAACGCTGTGTCCGAAGACCGTGGCTACACTGCCGTTATGGATGCGGTTTGGCGTGGTAATGAAAAAATCACTAAATTCCTTATTGCAAAAGGTGCTGATCTAAATACCATCAACAAAGAAGGCCAGAACAATCTGATTCTTGCCGTTGGTGCAAACCGTGAATCGCTGGTAAAACTTCTGGTAGAAAACGGTGCCGACCCAGATGTAAAAGACATGATGGGAATGAGTGCGTACAATTATGCGGTGCTGTTTAAGAAGCAGCGGCTGGTGGATATAATTAAGCCTTATCATAAAGAAGTTTAGTGTTATAAAAAAAGCCCCGGGTGGTTGATGGATTACCGCCCGGGGCTATAATTTTCTTAACTTATTATTTTATTCAGCTTAGCGCTTCAAGCTCAATACTGTTTCAAGCAGAGTGTCTGCTGTCTGAATTGTCTTTGCGTTAGACTGGAAGCCACGCTGGGTTACAATCATGTCTGTCATCTGTTCTGACAAATCAACGTTTGACATTTCCAATGCTCCGGCCATCAAAGTACCTTTTCCGGCAACTCCTGATTCACCAATGCGTGCCATTCCAGAGTTGTTAGACTCTACGTAAGTGTTATCTCCGGCTTTTTCAAGACCGCGGTCGTTGGCAAAGCTTGCAAGGGCAATCTGTCCAATTGTGCGGTTTGTACCATTTGAATATACACCTGTGATGATTCCGCTTGAGTCAATCTTGAAGTTATCAAGATAGCCCATTGTGTAACCGTCCTGATAGAAAGCCTTTGTTGTAGACTTTGAAGCTGACTGTGTAATTGTATCTTTAAAGCTTCCGATTGTTCCAAGGTTGATGTTGAGTGTCTGGCGGTAAGGGTTACCTTCTGCATCCGGATTTGAATCTGAAACTGCGAAAGATGTCTGAATTACTACCTGTCCTTCCGGATTTGTGATGTTGCCTGCTGTGTCGCTTACTGACTGAAGGGCACCATAGTTATCAAAGTTTACGAGGAAGGTGTTTCCCATTCCGTCTGTTGTTCCAAGACCTGTACGGGTCTGTGTGAAATCTGCATTGTCCGGGTCAATCAAAACTGTTGCTTCCCACTGATTTGGATTTCCAACTACGCGGCGGAATGAAACTGAAAGCATGTGTTCGTTTCCAAAGCTGTCATAAATCTTCTGTTCAGTTCCCCAGGTTCCTTTATAGATATCATCTGCACTTGCACCTTCTGCAATCTCTGGTGTGTTCTTGTTCAAGTTGCAGGCAAAGTTTACGTTTGTTGTTTCTTTAGCAGGATCTTTTGAACCAACAGGAATAATCAAATCTTCTGGTGTTGCGGCTGTGCTTACGAGCATCTGGCCGTTTACTTCTTCTGCCATCCAGCCCTGTACGCGCATACCGTTTGCTGGATTTACAAGAGTTCCATCGCGGTCGAGTCCAAAGGCACCGTTACGTGTGTAGAATGATTCTTCTCCACTTTTGAGTAAGAAAAAGCCGTTACCCTGAATTGCGATATCAGTTGAAACGCCTGTTGACTGCAAGTTTCCCTGTGTAAAGATATTGTCGATTGAAGCAACTGTCATACCAAGGCCGACTTCTTTAGGGTTTACACCACCAAGCTCGTCTGTTGGTTTTGCTGCTCCACTCATCTGCTGGCTAATCATATCCTGGAAGTTAACACGTCCGCGTTTAAAACCGTTTGTGTTTACATTCGAAATGTTGTTACCAATTACGTCCATTCGTGTCTGGTGATTCTGAAGTCCTGAAACTCCAGAATAAAGTGATCTCATCATATGCTAATTCCTTCCTTCCTACCCGATTAGTCAGCGTATACCGCTTTTATTTTATCCATGCTGTAATACATTCCGTTCACAAGAATCTGTGGATTTTCCCCACGAGTTGCCCCTTCCACGACTCCCTGAACTGAGGTATCACCTATATCCAGTTCTACTGTCTTACCTAATGTGGCAGCTGCTTCTGAGCTGTTGATAAATGCTGCCATCTTTGCAAAGGATGAACTCATGTTTGTCATCTGTTCCAGGGAACTGAACTGTGCCATCTGGGAAATAAACTCTGTATTTTCCATTGGACTTGTCGGATCCTGGTTCTGTAGCTGGGTAATGAGCAGCTTCAGAAAATCATCCTTTCCTAATTCATTGGAAGTTTTTCTTCCTTCTACAACGAGCGTTTTGTTATAATTGTTCACCGCATTTTCTACGGCAAACTTTTCGCCCGCACTCATTTGAGTGTTTATGCTGTTGTGTGTGCTAAGTAGTTCCATCATTCTACTCCCTTGTCATCCTCGGGCTTGCCCCGGGGATCTTTTTTATAATCGTCAGTTTACGCAACGATGTTTACAGAATAATTCGAAATATCTTCGGCATTGTCTAAGATACTGTCGAGTTCGGCACTAAGCCCCCCAGCCGAACTTCCGTAAACACGTTTTGCAAACAGATTTGTACCATCGTTCTGTCCCTCAAAGCCCATGCTCTGATTGAAAGAACCGCCATTGTTCATTGCAACATCAAAGTTAGCTGCATCAAAGCCACTCTTAATAAAGGCTTCGCGCAAGGTTTCTGCATTGTCTTTGAAAACCTGGAGTGCTTCTTTTGTTGCAACTGTTATATGACCGCTAAGGGTCTTTCCGTCCAGGGACAGGTGAATCTTTACATTGCCCAAGTCATCCGGGTGAAGCACAAGATTGATTGTTCCCTGATTGTTATCTTTAAGAACGAGATTTCCAGCCTTTACAAATTCCGGCGCAACATTACTAAGCTGATTGCTGAGCATTGCCTGGAAGTTTGAACCGTTGCTTGCAGCAGTTTGTGTGTTCAACGAAAGAACATCTGCTTCGGCATTAGGATTTAGTTCTACACTCATTACAGCCGTACTATCGTTAGTTAGTTTGATTTCACTGGTTTTGATTGCAGATTTTTTTGAGTCAGCAAGCTGATTTTGTGTGTCGGCGCTGAGTTTTGTGCGCTGGTCTTCTACTGTGATTTTTCCGTCTTTATCGAGGGCGAACTTTTTGTTTTCGCCTTTGTTGTCAGAGAAGTCAAAATTTGTATCTGAATTTGAAGAGTCGGATTTGTTACCTGTGCCTAACTGATTCAAAGCAAGTTCTGCAGTACCGTCTGTCGAAACTGCGAGTTCTGCACCGGCTTCGAGGTCTGTATCATCTTTAAGCTCAAATTTTTCTTCAGCGTGTGCCAGATTCTGAACTGAAGCTGCCAACTTTTCTGAATCTGCAGCATTGTCTGCTCTTTGTGCAATTTCTTCGATACGAGAAAAATCTTTTTCGGAAAGTTTTTTATTATTTCCCTTGTCTTTGAGATTTTTTTCTGTCTTAGATAATGAGTTAGTTTTTTCTAACTTATCGAGATCTGCGGACTTCTGCGCAGTCTCCTCTTTTGCAGAAACCTTATCGTTTTTCTGATTTGAATCATCGACTTTTTTAGAATCTTTTGTGTCAGTTTTTTCTACAGTCTCTTCTGCTTTATTATCATCAGATTTTGCAACCTGATTTTCAGAAGGCTTTTCTTCTGTTTTTGCCGTTTTGTTGGAATCATCAGCTTCAGAAATACTTTTTTGTGACTCTGGAGCTGTGCTTTCCGGCTTTGCAGGCTCTTCGGTCGTATATGACGCAAGAATATCTGCAAATGAAACAGATGAATTTGCATTAGGAGAAGTTTTTACTGTAGAAGATAACTGTAAATCACTGAATTGATTCGGATTTACGATGATATCTGTGATTGCCTGATATGACACTTGGCAAATCTCCTTTTTAGCGTTGAAGATTTGCCATACTGAATGCTAGTCGAGGGACTCCGGCTTATTAATCATCTTCCGCTGTATTTCTGCAGCCCGGTCAGATGGCATCAACGAAAGCCAGTACGAACCCATTGACGAAGTACCTTCTGCAGCTGCAATCTCTTCGACTTTGCGAAGGACATCAATTACTGTCTGATCATCCATCGCAACAAGAATAGCAACCGAAGCTTCAGGCCTCATACCATTCAGATTTTTAGCAATCTGTTCAACGTTTATATTCTTATCATCGTATTTTTTTACTTTGAGGTTAAATGTTTTTTCTCGCTCTTCCTGATTTTTTTCGCGTTCTGCAAGCTCTGTACTCACCTGTTCATTCTGCTTTTCTGCTTCCTGAATGTCAGATTCGCGCTTGTCGAGCTCTTCTTTGAAAATATCGAGGGCTTCGCGCTGCTTACGGAGACGGTCTTCATCGAGATTTGCCACGAGGGGGCGTGACTGAGTTGTTGTCGTAGAAGTCTGAGGAGTTTTTTTGAGTACCTTATATACCGGCGAGAAAACTGACTTAACGTGCACTACGCCAAGGTAGTCGAACCATAAAAGGCCGCCCGCCAGAAGAATGAGAATGATAATCAAAAGAACAAAAGTTTTCCCCAAAGACTTTTTGAAAGACATAAATTTTCCACCCCTCTATAAAATACGTCATTCCGAACTTGTTTCGGAATCTCCATTATAGATGCTGAAACAAGTTCAGCATGACGTCATTTTCCTTAATCAATCAACCCTGAAATAGCCGCACCCAGTGTGATGTCGTTATCACAAGCTACAATATTCCAGTAGATTCCAAGCTGACGGGTGAGAACTTCATCAAGATAGCCGTAAACTCGTTCACGAACTTTGTAAGTCTTGAAGAAGGTTGTTCCGTCGCACAAAATGCAGATTGGTTTTGCCGCATTTTTTCCTTCGCCGGTCTGAATTGCGCAGGCTGTGAGAATTGCAGCTGAATAACGTGCAGAACGCTCTGCAATTGCATCAAGAATCTGGAAAATCTTGTCTGCATCATCATCAGAACCGCAATCACAAAGAAGCTTGCCAAGCAGGCATTCCTTATCATAAGGATGATGAAGGAACTTGTCCATTTCAATCAGGGTAAGTCCTTCAAGCTTCAAAATTGCCTCATTTACCTTATCACTAAAGAGCCCTTCTTTTGCAGCAGTCTGAAGTGCAAACCATGAAACAGGTCCAAGGTAAGCACCAGAACAGAGTTTTTCCAGGAAGAAGGTGCCAGGCTTTACGGTAGTTTTGTCAAAAGCAATGTCAAAATCGGAGCGGTTTACCTTAAGGAACTTTCCGCTTTCGCAGACAATAATCTGCTTTTTGATTTTGCAGCAGTCGCAGTCCGGCTGAAGATATGCTGCATTCATTCCGGTTCCCAAAATGAAACCGATGTTAGAAGAATAGCGGTCGCCATCAGCGGCACAAGCTGCACCGGCAAGCAGAGCGGCAACTGTATCGTTACAAAGTGTAATACGCTTGATTGAATTCCAGCCGTGTTCTGCAAGAGCGGCCTTTAAGCACTCGCCGATTTTTGCACCGACAACTTCCGGAGCTTTAACTTCCTTTGAGAAGCCAAGAAGAACGCCGTCTCCATCTTCCTGAATCTCCATTGGATATGAAAAACAGAATCCTATGCGGTCTGCTTTATTTTTAAGATGTTCAAGATTTGTCGCAATCTGTTCAAAAAACTCTTTGCGGCTAAGTTCGCGCTCTACGCCAGGCATGCGGGTCTTTTCCATTTCGGAAATACTTGGAAGGCCTGCGTCATCAAAAGTTACAAGGCAGGAACGGAAGTTTGTTCCGCCTGCGTCAATTACTATTACGCTCTGATTTTTAGCTGATTTTTCCGGTGGGTTGCAGAAAGTGCGGATCATATCTTCATCTGCACCCTCTTTTTTGAGCCCTTTGCGCATGTCAAAAAGAATTGCCTGGGCCACTGTAAGTACATCAACGTGGTTGACAAAATTATGTGCTGCTAAAAAAGCACTTACCTGATTATTCATAGTTTTTTTTCCTGTATGTATATTTTTATTCTATATATTATACATACATTTTTGATTTAACGCAAACGATATTGTGGATTGCTACATCTTCGCTTTTAATTGTCCGAGGAAGTCACTGAACATTGCGCCGGTTTCTTCTTCGGTGAGTTGCTTTGGCTCGTGGTACTCAACCAGGTTTGCCGGAATCTCATCCAGGAAGCGGCTTGGCTCTGTTTCGACTGTCATCTGCATGTGACGGCGCTTGCGGCAGGCGGATATGAAAAGCTTGTCGCGGGCACGGGTAATGGCAACGTAAAAGAGGCGGCGCTCTTCTTCTACATCGCCGTTGTTTTCTTCCACGGAGCGCGCGTGCGGAATCAGCCCTTCCTCTGCCCCTGCGATAAACACCACAGGAAACTCCAGTCCCTTTGATGCGTGAATAGTCATCAGATTTACCTTTCCCTTGTCACCTTCATCATCGCCATTATCGCGGCTCATCAAGGTAATGCGGTTCAAATAATTGTAAAGGTTCGGGTTCGGATTGTCCGGGTCGTTTTCCCAGATTTCCATAAATCGAATTAAATCTTCTATATTTTTGAGCTTAAAGCGAACTGCCTTTTCACTCTTTGAGTATTCTGTGAGCAGGTAATCCTTGTAGTTAATATCTTCAACCATCTGGCGAACCTTGTTGGCAAGGCCACGGCCGCTCAAAAGCTTCTGGCGGTGTCCTTCGATGATATCTACAAAGCCCTGTAAATCTTCTTTAAGAACGTCGCTGGCTGTAGAGGCTTCTGCATGAATCAGATAATCAATTGCGTTCCAGAGTGTACAACCGTTGAGCTCAGCAGCGTCATTCAGCAGCTGAATTGCTGTGCGACCAATTCCCCGGCGCGGTGTATTAATAATTCGCAGCAAATTGATATCATCATCATGATTTGAAATTACACGAAGATAGCTGATAACATCTTTAATTTCCTTGCGTTCAAAAAAGCTGGTTCCGCCGCTCATTGTATATGGAATGTTATTCTGCAAAAAGGCTTCTTCTATAAAGCGGCTCTGTGTGTTAGCCCGCATTAACACGCCGAAATCATCATACTTGCGTTTTTCTTCAACTGCGATTCCAAGGATTGACTCTGCAATAAAGTCGGCTTCGTCAGTTTCGTTCTCGGGCATAAAGATTTCGATTGGCTTTCCGGCACCATTACCACTCCAGAGCTTTTTATCCTTGCGGTTTGTGTTGTGGGCAATTACACCATTTGCGGCTTCGAGGATTGTACCAGTTGAACGATAGTTCTGCTCCAGGCGGATTTCCGTTACGTCAAAATCTTTTTCAAAATTTACAATATTCTGATAGTCGGCACCTCGCCAGGAATAAATGCTCTGGTCATCATCACCAACGACAGCGACATTTTTATCAGCTAAGAGATGCATCATTTCGTACTGCTGGTGGCTGGTATCCTGAAACTCATCGACCATCAGATACTTATAGCGTTCGCGGTAACGGGCAAGCACTTCCGGATACTCTTTGAATAATTTGATTGGCAGAACAATGAGGTCATCAAAATCAACGGCGTTGTAAAGTTTAAGCCCTTCTTGATAAAGCTCATAAAGCGGGCGGTACATGTCGTTTGCAGTTTCCCAATTTTTGCGGCCGGTTTTGATATTCGAGATGAGGTTTCCGATTGTGTAGATATCCATTGCTTCCGGCGAAAACTTGAGTTCGCGGCCACACTCTTTGATGAGGGCCACACGGTCGGTCTCATCATAAATCGAAAAGTTTTCACGCCACCCCAGTTTGTCTATATCCTGACGCAGAATCTTAACACCGAACGCGTGGAAGGTAGAAACCGTGAGGTTCTGCAGCTTCTTTTCGGTGAGAGTCTTAATTCTATCTGCCATTTCTTTTGCGGCTTTGTTCGTGAAAGTGAGCGCAAGGATTGAGCTCTGAGGAATTCCCTTGTCCAGCATGTGCGCAATGCGGAAGGTGATAACACGGGTTTTTCCACTTCCCGCGCCAGCAATAATAAGAATGGCGCCTTCTGTAGTAGTAACAGCGCGGTACTGCTGTGGATTAAGTTCTTTTTTCAGGGATTCCAGGTCAAGCATAGGGTTATATATTACGCAGAAGATATTGTCGGGTCAAGCCCGACAAAGACCCCGAAACAAGTTCGGGGTGACGTTGTATTACACTCTATACTTAATCTTCTTACCAGTACCTTCGTAGAGCTTTTTGCGCATTTCGGCAATCTGTGGGTCGCTGATGTAGTCATCGAAGCTCATCATGCGGTCAATGATTCCGTTTGGTGTGATTTCTACGATGCGGTTTGCGATAGACTGAATGAACTCGTGGTCGTGTGAGCTGAAGAGCAGCACGCCAGGGAAGGCAATCAAGCCCTCGTTGAGCGACTGAATTGCTTCCAGGTCAAGATGGTTTGTAGGGTCATCCATAGTAATGCAGTTAGCTCCGCTTAACATCAACTTAGAAAGCATGCAGCGAACCTTTTCACCACCGGAAAGAACCCTAACCTTTTTCAAAGACTCATCACCACTAAAGAGCATGCGTCCAAGGAAGCCGCGAACGTAAGCGTCATCCTGTTCCTTAGAATACTGCTTGAGCCATTCAGTTATGTTCAAATCATTATTAAAACTCTCGCTGTTATCGCGAGGCAGGTAAGATTGCGAGGTAGTCTGTCCCCAGAAGAACTCACCACTATCCGGCTTTTTCACCCCATTGATAATATCAAAAAGAGCAGTAACCGAGTTATGCTCAATACCAACAAAAGCAATCTTGTCAGTACGGTTTACAGTCAAAGAAAAATCCTTGAGCAGCTGGTTGCCGTCAGCATCAGTGTAGTTCAGCTTTTTAATTTCAAGAACGTTGTTTCCAATCTCACGGTCAGCCTTAAAGTTTACATAAGGGAATTTACGGGTAGAAACAGGAATCTCTTCGAGCGAGTCAGCCAGCTTGTCGTAAATCTTTTTGCGCGAAGTAGCCTGCTTAGCCTTAGAAGCATTAGAACTGAAGCGCAGGATGAACTCTTTCAAATCCTTCATCTTATCTTCAGTCTTCTTCTGCTGCTCGTGAGCCTGACGCTGCATAATCTGAGTCATCTGATACCAGAAGTCATAGTTACCGCTGAACTGAGTAATCTTACCAAAGTCAATATCACAGATAAAAGTACAAACCGTGTTCAAAAAGTGACGGTCGTGGGAAACAACAATAACAGTGTTCTCAAAATCCAGAAGGAAGTTTTCAAGCCAGGTGATAGATTCAATGTCTAGACCGTTGGTAGGCTCATCGAGGAGCAAGGCATCAGGGTTACCATAAATAGCCTGAGCAAGCAAAACGCGAACCTTCTGTCCTTCATCAAGCTCGCTCATCATCTTGTCGTGGAACTCTTCCTCAAGACCAAGACCGCTGAGCATCTGTTCAATCTCGTTCTCAGCCTCATAACCGCCAAGCTCACCAAACTCAGCCTCAAGCTCGGCGCTCTTAATTCCGTCCTCTTCAGTAAAATCAGCCTTAGCATAAATCTCGTCGCGCGCCTTCGAAACCTCATAAAGTTTAGGGAATCCCATCATAACAGTTTCTTTTACAGAGTACTGATCAAAAGCAAAGTGATCCTGCTTCAAAACCGCCATACGCTCGCCCGGAGTCATAAAAATCTGGCCAGAATCCTTCTCAAGTTCACCACTGAGCAGCTTCAAAAAAGTAGATTTACCGGCACCGTTCGCACCAGTAATTCCATAACAGTTTCCCTTGTTGAACTTAAGATTTACATCCTTAAAAAGCGGCTTTTCGCTAAAAGACAAACTAACGTCACTAACAGTAATCATCAAAAAATCCTTAAAATTGATTATATTATTGAAGGTGGGGATTTTCGCATACGACTCAACGAGTCGTGTATCAAGCGAAGCCTTCCCTTCTCCTAGATAGGGAGCGGCCCTGCTAAGCAGGGTAAAAACAGTCCGGTGGACTGTTTTTAGCGAGTCTCCAAGCAGCTATGCTGCGAAGGCCGACGCCCCCTAACACCCCCGCCTCTGGGAGTCAAAAAGTCTTATTAATATACCACAAAAAACATTAAGTGTCATTATTTTCAACTTTTTTCAATTATTTTCACACTTTTTACCAAAATGACTTCCGAAAATACCACATCGTTGCAAATTTATATATAGAGGATTTTTGACATTGACAGTGACGGCGGTGGAGGCTGCACAAATTGCGACAAGGTGTTTTCTGACATATTGAAATAATGCTTTCTCAGCAGATAGTTTTGGCAATATCGCAATTTCTATCTACCGAAGACACGCGTTCATATGCCCATGAACTTTCGGCCTATAGAAAGCTCATTACCACAATTTCTATAGGTCGCAAACACGCAGTTAAAAGTCAAATTGCCAGCAACGGGCCTATAGATTTTGCTTCTTTCTTTTTCTATATGCCAGCAATGAACAAAAATAAGCACAAGCGTCCATCAACATCAATAAAGTTCGTCGCCATAGCTGTTTTGGGCCTATAGAAAAATCAGTTTTTATTTTTCCATAGGCCAAAATTGTCAAAAGTCCTCAAAAATCACTTTTCTGCGGCATATAGATTTTGATTTTTCATTTTTCTATAGGCCCCAAAACTTATTTTAGGAGAAGTACATGAAAAATGAACTCATTCATCCAAACACTCTCATACCCCAGCTCAAAGAACATCTCGTAGAACTCAAAAACAGCCTTGAAGTAAAGCAAAAATTGCAAAGATTCGCACCAGAGGGACATCTTCGAATAGCACAAAGAGATGAACGTCGCCTTCCACAATTTTATCACATCACACAGCCAAATGATTCTAAAGGAATCTACCTTTCCCACAAAAAAATGCCGCTTATCAAAAAACTCGCGCAGAAAGACTATGACCTAAAGCTTATCAAAATCCTCCAGAAACAAATAAAGGCACTTGAAAAATATATCGCAGAAAGTGACAACAAAATTGAGCAACTTTATTCAAATATGAACACAATACGCAAAGACCTCATCATACCAGCCACTCTCACAAATGAGCAATATATAGAAGAATGGAAAAATGACACATGGCAGGGTCTGTCGTTCGCGGAAGATGCGCAAGATTTTTTTACAGCAAACAAAGAACGCGTACGCTCAAAGTCAGAAGTGATCATTGCAGACACACTAGCCCGCTTAGGCATTCCCTACAAATATGAATAT
>CADANN010000028.1 GCA_902789325.1 uncultured Spirochaetaceae bacterium | reverse complement strand
TGGTAATCAACATTTTAAGGTTTAAGAGCCTCTTTTTATATGCCTAAAAGCGGAAATTTCTCGCCGGCATTTTCAGGAAGTTTATCACCGGCAGCGACAATTATATAATGAAGCTTTCAGATGCTTTTCATGAAACACAGAAAGAACCATTATGTGAAGTCAAGGTTAGATTTCTTAATATAATAGGCCAGGAAGGAAAAAACTTGTCGGTTGTACGCAACTGTGATATGCTAAAGCAGTATTGCGAGTTCATGGAAATTGTTTTCCGTTATCAAGCAGAACTTAAAGAAACTCCAACCACTGATGAACAGAAAACCTGTTATGAAAAGGCAATTCGTGAAGCAATCTCCAAAGGCATACTCGTAGACTATCTTACCAGAAAGGGTACGGCGGTAATTAATATGTTTACAGATGAATATGATTATAATTTAGACATGCAGGTAAAGGCTGAGGAAGCATTTGATAAAGGAGTACAGCAAGGTACCCAGCAGAAAGCTATTGAAGCTGCTATTAATCTTTTAAAATTGGAAGTTCTAACACCTGAACAAATTGCACTGGCACAAGATCTCCCAATCGAAAAAGTTCTGGAACTAAAGCAACAACTCACAGTACAGGCCTAGTACTATAAGAATAAAAAACACACCTTACCGGGGTTGGCAAGGTATGTTTTTTTATAAGTTAGTCTGCTTCTGGCAGCTGTTTACCGAACTCGAGGTTGGTTGCAAGATAACCTACAACAGGGTCGCCGTCTTGGTCGAAGTCGAGGCAGACTCTCTGGAACTTATTGTTACCACCTTGAGCTGCATCTACTGATGGAACTGTCATGTATTCCCAACCTGTTGAAGTATACTTACTGCTATCGATACCTTCTGTAATACTTCCTGCCTGTGCATTTGGAATTGCAAGCTTGATTGCGTCGTGGCCACCAGTTTCTGAAGAATTATAATAAGCAATAATTGGCTTATTATAATATTTGTTATCTGCTGTCTTATCAATCTTAATGCTTGTCCAGTTACCAACAGAGCCTGCTGCATCAACAGTCATTGAAGTATAGTTACTTCCAGTGTAATCTGGAACATAAATATATACCAAATCACTGTCATTCTGATCAAATGCTGCAATATGCAAAGCATTTTCATCAACAGTCATTGAAACATACTGGCCTACAGAATTTGGAAGATTTAGAGAACTATCTGTCCATGTTAATTCTTGTGCAGGAGAACCAGTTAATGTCTGAGTAGTATATTTTACCTTCAACTTACCAGCAGCAAAATCATAATAAACAAGAACAGCTTTTGATTGATTGTTAGACTTTACTATTCCAAAATCATAAAATCTAGAACCAGAATCTGTTACAGTACTACGTCCTGGAGCTGATTCACTATATGATGTTGTTTCTTGTTGATTAGTAACTGTTTTTTCATACATATTATACCAATCTCCATCATCAGGATTTGAGATAGTTATTGAAGCATAAATATCTGAGTTAAAAGTATCATGTCCATTATAACCTTCAATTGTATAAGGATATTTATATCCACCAGAATATTTTGTCACTCTGGTGATTTTATAATAACTGTCATTAATTTTTACATATCTATTACTATAATTTGTTCCCTGAGCTAATGAATAGTTTAATTCATATCCTTCGACTTGATCATTATATGTAAAGTTTGCATTAGTTAGAGATACGTTTCCCGGAGTTACTGTTTGTTGGGCAACTTTAAACTCTCTGAACAGTATACTACTATCATAATCATCATAATACGTCATATATATATTTGCACCAACTGTAGTTGTCGAATCACCATCTGCGATTAATCTAAGATTTTGATAACGATCAATTAATGATTTTCCTACATTCATACCCTCGAGATTGAGAGCATTATTACTACCATT
The DNA here is from genome assembly GCA_902789325.1 of uncultured Spirochaetaceae bacterium. Lineage (GTDB taxonomy): Bacteria > Spirochaetota > Spirochaetia > Treponematales > Treponemataceae > Treponema_D. Next base: position 45,220 of record CADANN010000028.1, on the reverse strand, counting down.
CGAAGATGCTTCTATCGTTTGCTTCGACCATTGTGTACCAGGAGATTGCCAACCAGACTTATTATTATATAATGATGCAAATTTATCATATACAAGTCCCATAGAAGCTTGAGCATTATTATATACTGATGCATAAATGTATTTATTTGCAGAATCACGAGCCATGGCCATTTGATCAAACAAGAAACCACCAATCAAATAATCTCCGCTACTATAAGAGCCATCTAATCCACTGAATTTCTTTTGCTGTACCATCATGTTGTCAGAATATCCGTAGGAAATGGTTGTTTGTTTCCAGCCATTCAAATCAACCAATCCAAATACAGGGTCATCATCTTCCATGAGCATGTTTGGATAATAACCGTTCTTGGTGTTAGTCTTCTGCATGTCCCACATCAAGATGTAGCGGTCGTCGGTCAAAGTAACGTTTCTGGTTCCTTCGTATTCGGCCTCGCGGTTGTAAGCATTTTTGTAGCGGGTTACAGAAGTTCCTGAATATGATGCAGAACCATGAGAATCATTATTATTGATATTGTTCAAAGTGCGAATGAAATTATTGCTTGCATCTTTTACAAATACTTCGAGATAACCACTGTTTTCAATATCATTCTTAGCCCAGAAAGTTGTGTAACCTGTATTTGCAGTATTATTGTTTCCGTTAAACTCTGTATTTACAGGCGTAGCTGTAAATGTTACAGAATCTCCAGTCTCCTCATCAATACCCGATGCATTGTATGCATCGGAAGATGTATCGTATATAGCCGACTTAACAATTCGCACAGCAGCTGGATTCAAGTTGAAACCATGAACTGCAATAAAGTCATTTTCCAGAGTATCTCTTGTTCTGTTTGTAGTAGTAGATTCCCTTCCGAAAATCACACTGTAGTAACCCTTTGCAGAACGGATATTACTGTCTTTCAAACCACTCTTATTATGGATTTCTGTTGTAATTCCACTGATATATGGAACAACGTCCATTGAGTAAACCGGTTTGTTGTACTTTTCGGTGTAGTCAGAAGCAATTGAACTTCCACTTGCATCTGTACTTGAAGTTTGACCTTGTGCATCCATAAAGATTACACTTAAGGCTTTATCAATACCTACATAGCTTTCAATCTTTGCAGTATCAATGCTTAAGTACCAGTCTACATAGTGACCAGTCTGGTCGAACTTACTATCTGAAACAACAATTTCCCAACCACTTGCTATAGTTGAAGGAGTATCTCCGTATGTCCAAACTGCATTATCTTTATCATAATAAGCTGCTTGTACATAATCTTCTGGAGCATTATCTGATTCAGTATCTCCACCAGTCATTCCATTTGTTACTTCTAATCCATCAAACTTGAACCAGAGAGAACTCAATCTTGTTTCATCGTAAGCAGTTCCATGGAAGGTTATCTTACCAGAAACTTTAGCATCTGCACCAAGAGTTGTATCACCTACTGCAATATTTTTAATTACAGTATTATTTGCAACATCGGCTTCAAGCTCTATGTGTCCATTTTCCTTACTTGCCTTGTACAAACTGTTCTTTGGAGTAATGATTACCTTTGTTGTAGTTATAGTTGTCTTACCCTGATCATCGGTAGTTACTACTGTAGTTTCACTTGTACCAGGTTTCTCACCATTCTCAAGAGTATCTTCATTATCTGTAACATCGCTCTTTTCTACTTCATTTTCTGTAATGATTGTACGCTTTGTATAACCGGTACCAGTCCACTCGAACGGTTTGATAACTGCAACTGGATCTGTAGTATCTGTAATATCCTGCTTAACCTTTGCATTCAAAATTGTATAACCGGTATCATCACCTGGTGTACAGTCTTCTGTAGAATCCCAGAATGTGAAGCTGTAATAAACCACCTTATCTTCGAGAGCTGCAGCACCATTTGTCATTAAGGTATCATTTGCAGCAATTGCCAGAGAACCACCAGAGTTTTCAACATCTTCTCCAGAAACCTTATAAGAACTATATGACCAGGTTGCATTTACCAGACCTCCTGTTGTCTTTCGAACAATCTTGTCATTTGCACCAGATGCTTTAAGCTGTCTGCTTGCAACAAGATTGCTGGCAATCTTACCTGGGTTAGTAATCTTGGTTTCTCCACGAGACATTTGCCAGTAGAAAGGACCTGTTCCACCTACAAATTCCGGAATTGCTGCAATACCAGACTTAACCTTCCAGTAAACAGGATTTCCTTCTCTGTCATCTTTATATTCTGTTGAAGTATCAAGCTCCCAGTTAGCAACTCCAGATTTTACTATAGGATTATTATCATCATCCTTTACAGCATAGAAAGTCTTAAATTCTCCCGTTCCATAGTCAAAATAACCATTTCTATTCAAGTCAGTACCAAGCATTACCTTTGTAATTCTTGGAGCATTGTTGCTAGCCTTTGTTATTGTATAACCATGACCTGTTAATCCTGCTTTGTCGAATACAACTACATGAACTTCAATAGGTCCATCTGGTAGATTTGCAGAATTAAAGGTTGCTGTCCAGTTGAAGCCAGAATTCTTGTTTCCATCTATTGTTTCATAAATACCATCTCCATCATCACTACTTGCATTTACAGTTCCATCAGAATCTTCACGTTCTCCTTCATGGTCTACAACCATTGCATAAACAAATTCTGCATTGGTTTCATTTCCCGAATATTCTGGGGAAATAGTGATAGTTCCAGTATCTCTGCTGAGTTCGGTAATTTTACGATACATATTACCAAGTTTTACAAGTCCACCAACTCTAATATTGAGATTTGTGTTTATTTCATTGTTTGTAAATGAACTACTATCGACTTTAGCTAATGTAAGTGGGCGAACAGGAAGGTTTTCATCATTTATATAGATTGTGCCATCTGTACCTGCAATTGCATTAGCCTTACTAGAAGCAATATTAGTTCTATTTGCTGTGTTGTCGCTTCCATGTGCTTCCATTACATTGTAAACACGGTCTACGCTACCATTACCTTTTGCTTTTCGCTTAAAGTAGAATACAGCCTTATCAAAACCACTACCTGCTTCTGTAACTTTTCCAGCCAGAATGAACTTTGAACCATTTGAATTCTGTAATAACTGGTCGCCAGTTCCAAGCAATTTTGCTACTTTGCCGTATTCATCTCTATAGAGTTGAATGCCTAAGTTTTCTGTATCAGATTCATTAATCTTATACATATCTGGGAATGACGGCTTTGTATTATCCAAATTAACTGTGAAAGTTTCAGTTTGTTCTCCACCAGTTCCCTCTGTATTATCTTTAGCTCTGATTTCTACAGACCATGTTTCACCTGTAACAGGAACCTTGAATTTGAATCTTGTATTACCATCATAGGAAACACTAGCCTTTTCAATTTTGATTGTTTTGTGAGTTGCCGTAGTTCCATTACCAGTCCACTCATCAGTTTCATTATCAACCTTTAAGTCTAATTCTGTCATTGTGTTATCAGAATTAGGAGTAGAGACTTCACCTTCGAGATACCAGTTTTCACCAGTGATGTAAATATCATCCTCGTGTTCTCGTTCAAGTATAGGAGTGCCTGTAGCATTTGTATCTGTAGAGGCATACTGTCTAACATACAAATTCTCAAAGAATGGAATTGTATTATTTACCTTTACTAAAGTTGGTGTTGACCAAGCACTTACAAGAGGAGCTTCTGTATCACTGTCTATTGCAATTGCCCTTATGCGCAAAAGATCATTTGTATTCAGATCACTTATATTAAGAGGGTATTTCCAGTTCTTTGTTCCAGACACGAGAAGACCTTTATAACTATCTCCTGTCTCTGGAATTGTTTCAATATTGCCAATAAGATTTGCTTCTGCAAAAGTTCCATCGCCGTTCTTTTCAATCTGAATGTATACTGCTGCAATTCCTTCATTGTCGGTAGCAGTTCCTTTGATTGTTACACTACCACTCTTTACCACACCATCGGTGTTAACTTCAGGATCGGTAATGGCAACAGTAGGTCGGTCTGAATTTGGATTGAACTGAATTATTATATCCTTCAATTCTGCATCTACACCCTTGTCGTATTTTCCTTTCCTGACATATCCAATATTACCTACTTCATCCGTAACCTTGAAGCAAACAGGTATATTATAAATACCCTGCTTTTCGCCATTTATCTCGATATTGTAAGCTTCATATTTTGAATTAAGAGCAGAAGTATTATTTGTTTTATTAATTGTATAACCCAACTGTTCTGTTGCAAAATTAATGAAGTCTATACGCCAACTGGTTGAGACATCAGGTATTTCAGTCCAATCACCTTCACCTGTGAGACCTTCCATATATGAAGTTTTTTGAGCATCTGTCTTTCCATTCCAACTACTATAAGGTGGAATATGATAAGACATAGCACTGATTGTGGACATTGAATCTTCTATTTCACTAGAGAAAGTAAATTCACCTGTCTTAACATCGGTTGGCTTTGGAGAAACACCCTTGAGTGTTATTTCAGCCGTATTGTCTACTTTAATTGGTTTATCTTTTGAACCAGTTTTATCGGCCATATCTTTAGCAATAAAATTAAGAGTATGTTTTTCTGTAAGTGATGCTACTTTACTCAAATTATATGGACCAAGAATGTATTCATAAGTATTTGTTGCTGAATTAGGAATTTTATAAATCTCGCCAGAAGTTACATCAAGGAATTGAGCAAGGTAGTTACTTTCTTCTGTTACAGGTGTTGAACTAGACATTCCAGTTTCTTCAAAGACTGTAACCTTTACATACATAAGAGCCTTGTCTTTTCCAAATACAAGATTGTCTTCTGTACTCCAATTAATTACAGGACTCTGTTGCTGCATATATCCAGCAATTTCTTCTGCGGCATAACGTACCTTTGGAGTTGCAGTTGCATCTTTGTACAAATCTGTATCAAAACGTACAAGCTCAACCTTCTTAATTTCTGGTGACTTCAAATCATACTGAAGTGCTATTACCTGATGTGTCCAATCTTCTTTACCTGATTCCCCCTTGAAATGTGTATAAGGACGCTTGAGCTGGTCTGATGTTTCCAATGAACTAAAGATTGTTCCCTTAGCATCCTGAACAGCCCAATACCAACCAGTTGAACCATCACCTTCTGAAGAGTCTATCTGCCAGTTACCGTCTTCAATTGTAGTTCCACTTACACTACCAATTTCTACCCAGCCAAGTTCATTTTCTTCATGATCTGGCAAAATAATACTTCCATTATTAGCCTTACTTGGAGATGTAGTTGGTGCCTTACCACCATTTTTCTTTGTTTGCCATACCCAAAGCTTTAAGATTGTACCATCATCATCTTTTACAGAACCGTTTACTGTTGGAGATGTAAGGTAGCCTGTTGGTTCATAAATTGTTTCTTCTTCAGAAATTATAGTTTCAGTTGGCTTTTGAATATTGCTCATACGAACAATTGGACGGTCTGAGTTTTTATTAATCTTTACTTTTACAGGATCTGAATAACCTGTATTTCCTGCACGGTCTGTAGAAGCAGCCATGAGGTAGTATTCTGTATCATCGTCAAGAGTTGTTGTTCCATCCGGCTTTTCAACATTTACATTTGAAATTGTCCATGAAGCTGCATTTGTTCTGGCAGAGATCTTTACAAAATGATTATCTGCTGTATGGCTTGAGTCCGTTTCAGAAGCAATATCTGAATCTGAAATCTTTGTTCCAGAAGCTGCATTTGAGCCTTTCTTAGCACCAAGAGTTGAAAACTTGGTATAATAAAGAACAAGCTTATTTTCTTCTGGAGAAAGTCCTCCACCCTGATTATCATCCTCTGCAGTACCAGAAATATCAATTATTCCATTTACATCTCTGTCTGAAGTATCTTCATCTGCATCTTTTGGAGGTGTAAGAACTACAGTTGGACGTTTTTTATCAATCATTACAGTTGCAACAGTTCTTGTAGAAGAGTTTCCTGTACCTGCAGCATCTGTAGCTACTGCTGAAATTGTAAAAGTTCCAGATCCAGGAAGTATAGAAGCTATATCTGCTTCCCATTTTCCACTCTCTGTATTATATTTTGCAGGTTTCTCTTTTGTAGCACCATCTTCAAATGTAAATTTAACTTCTTTTACACCTGCAACGTCTGTTGTTCCAGACTTAGGATCATCTGTAACAGTAGCCGAAATTTTACATTCACCACCATTTGTATACTTAATTGCCATACTTTCTGGCTGTGCAATTGTTGGAGGATTTGTATCGACATTCAAAGAGAAACAAGGGAATACACGTTCTTCTGTATCTGTTGGGTCTGTAGTTTCGTCATTAAGAACTGTAACAACAGCTTTATCGATTGCCGTATTACCAGCGTTATCTTCACCTACGAGTACAAGATAGTTTTTGCCTTCATTGAAGCCACTTACTGATTCAATAAAGATTGTGTCTACATTTTTATAATACTGGAAATAACCATCTGCATCTGCTGTATCTGTTGATTGTGTACTATCTGGGAAGATTTGATTTTCATCTGGCACATTAGTATCTGTTTTAGCAACACTATAGTAGACTCTTTGGGTTTGTTTTGAGGCAAGTGGTGAAATACTCTTACCATGTTTAAGAACATCGCTCTTGAGAGTTTCGAAAGTTTCATTAGGATCTGTACTGTATTCTTTTCCATTATTTGCAAATAATGTTGGATCATTTTCTGCATAAATCTTATACCAAACAGCCTTTAATTCACTTGCAGAATTATCTTTAAAGTTTCCGCGAATCATGATTGTATTATCATTTCCAAATGAACCGCCAGAATATTTACTTCCTGATTTTGCTACACCATTATTATCAGCATTTCCAATTCGGAATACGAGATCTTTACCCTTTGCATCTACAAGATGCTCTGGGATTGGAGGTTCTGTATCAAATACAATATTGTATGTACTTGGAGTTTCGCGTCCAGCTTTGTCTTTCACTATAACTGTTGCTGTAGCTCTTGTCTTCCAATCAGGAAGGGTAAACTCAAACTTCCACTTACCTAAAGATGCGCCTTCAGCAAGATCATCTTTATCTTTAATAATTGTATCCTTTTTACCGGTTGTTGCAGTGTTCTCAACTGTCAAAGTAATATCAGCAAGTCCTACATCGTCAGTTGCAACTCCAGAAATTACATAAGTCTTATCAGTATTATTTGTATAATAATTTGAATCTGAAGACTTCTGATAAACAGATTTTGTAACAGTCTCAGACTCACTTTCATTCTCATTTTCTATTACGCTTATTTCCTCAAATTTTTCATTTGAGAATGCAGGAACTTCTTCATCAATAGTGATATCAATTATATTAATTTCAGATGTTTCAAAATCAGCCCTATTATTTCCCTTTACAGATATAATTCCAGTTGTTGTAGGAATATATTCAAGTTTCCAAGATTTTATTGCATCTTTAGCAAGAGAGGCTGTGTTATATGCAACATAATCATTAGGAAGTGTTGTGCTAGTTATTGCAGTTGTAGAATATGTCTTAGTTAATGTTGTAGTATCAGGTTCTTCAGTTGTAAAGGTTAAATCTTTTACACCACTATCTGTATCTTTATAATTACCGTAAATTATAAGCTTTGCACCTTTCTGAATATATACAATGCCCTTTGCTTCTGCAGGGGTTCCAGAGTCGCCCAACTTATAGTAATTTGCTGTAAGTGTAGGTGAAGAAGTATCTATATTTAATGTTATTTCGGATTCTGTAGATTCATTGCCAGCAACATCTGTTGCCTTTATACGGATTGTTTTATTCTTTCCATCTGAACCAAAGCTAACTGAACCAGTATATTTTCCATCTTTTGAAGAAAGAGGTGTCCAAACAGCATTTTCTCCTGCCTCAGTAGCATATTCCACCTTAGAAACTCCTGAGCCATTTTCTGTTTCTGATTCCGAAGTTGTCTTTTTGTCTTCCGGAGTAACTTCTACAGAAAGTGTACGGGTTTTATACCAATCGCCAGTAAGCCCTTCAATTGCAGAAGCTTTTGCTGTCGTTACCACCGCAGTTTTAATTTTTGGATTTACAGTATCTACAACAACTGTTCTTGAACGTTGATATTCTTTACCTGAAATATCATAAGCAGTAATTGTAAATTCCTGAGTACCATCTGCAATATAGTTATTTTCACTACTGTTATTTGTTCCTACAACAAAGGTTGCAGACCAGTTATTATTATCAACCCCAGGATCAGAAGTGGCTTTTGTTAATGTAATTCCAGCAAATTGTCCTGAAGGAGCCTGTGTCTTTGAAGTCCATGTTTTTCCACCACATTTAATTTCAATTCTATCAAGCTCATTTGAATCCCATGCTCTACCAGTAAGGACAAATTGTTCGTTCGTTGTTTTTCCTGTTGTTCCAATTCCTGTTTCTTCTAGTCCTGGATTAGCCTTATCATAATAGAAAGGAATTGTTTTAATTGTTTTATATTTGCGGCCTTCTACTGGAGTTGCATTTGTGTCTTCAGTTGCTATTACTTCAAGACGCAGTGAGCCTTCGTCATCACCAAGAGGAATCTTTCCTTCATTGATAGAGACAAACCACTGTTCACCTTTTATAGTTACCGGATAATTTTCTGAAGTTACTTCTGTGTTTGTTGAATCTTTTACAACTTCTGTACCAGAAGTTCCTTTATAAAGTTTATATGTCAGTGATTTAATTCCATAACCACCATCACTAACAGTACCCTTTATAAGTTTTTTATTTTCTTCTACTGCCTCATCAGCATCAGGTGCAGTAACTTCAAGCTCTGGATCTTTTGTATCATAGTAAAGTGTAAATGTTTTTGAAGTAGTTCTTCCTGCAACATCTTTTGCCATAACTTTTACAACAACAGGTTCATCTGCTTTTAAGGTTCCATTAGTTGTACCTGTGAGAATTTTATATGACCATTGATTATTCGAAATCGCAGATTTTGCAATTGTTGTTTTAGAACCATCTACGTCTATAGTAACGGCTTCTGTTGCATCTAGTTCATTTGTATCCTCAGCTGTTCCGCTTATTGTATAACCACCGTTTGAAATTTCTGCAAACAATGAATTTACATTGCTTTCACTCAAACTATTAACATTAAGAGTTGGAGCTTCTTTATCTACAGGGAATGCTCTCTTCCAGTTAGCAACTGGCAAATTAGTAAGATCTGTAACGTTTCCAGATTTATCCATTGCTTTTGCATAGAGATACCAGTTTCCTTCACTCAAAGCTGAAATTTTGCCATTTTCATCAGTTGAAGGATCTGTAAATTTTACTAATGGCATATCAATATTTTTATCACCATCAGTAAAGTCAACAGTTATCCACTGATTGTCTGGAACTTGTGAAATGTCACTCTCCTTTGAGAAAACATAAGAGAGTTGTGTTACACCTACACCACTTCCATCATTTGCATTAATTCTAAATGAATAAGATGTACCATCTAGTGCATTTTTTGCCTCTGTAATATCAGCTGCTGGATTTCGAATTTCTACTGTTGGACCTGTAGTATCTAACTGAACTTTTATTTCAAAATCATCTGAAGTATTACCAGCTTTATCTTTTACAGATATATTATATGTGTATGTTCCATCGGCATTCACAAAAGTATTAGGAGCGATAGTAAATGCATGGGTAGAACTTGAAGAAATTGTACATGCCTGATCACCCGCATTACTATTCTTTGCGGTATAAGTAACAAGACTTGGTGTATAAGTATAATCGAAATTTATATCATTGACTGTACATACTATAGAATATGTTCCCTTTGCATAATAAGTATTACCAGAAGCAAGAGGAGTTGTTACAGCTGCTCCTGCAGAAGTTGTTAATCCAGTCTGTGTTACTGTAAGAACCGGACGAGTATTATCCATATTTACAGTATTACTTGTAAGAGAAATATCGTTTCCTGCAATGTCTTTTGCATATACTTCAAGTTTATATGTACCTGGGTCAAGTTCGTATACCTGCCATGCCCATTTTCCACCTTCTGCCTTATTTGGAGAAAGGGTTTCTGTTTCGCCAACCTTTTCTTTATCATTTGCGCCATTACCAGTTACCCTATAAAGAGTAGCTGTAGCTTCTGTAATTTCATTTGCATCGGTAATTGTACCTTCAAACTTGTAACTACTCTTCTGAATAAAGGCACTGCTTGCACCAGACGGACTTGTAAATGTAATTTCAGGTGCCACATTATCACGAATAATTCTTACAGTCTTATAAGGAGCTGCAGAACTACGTCCATTTGCATCTTTTGCAATTACTTCAATATCATAAATTCCGTTTGTTGTAATTTCTGTATTGAATGGAATTGTTGCAGTACTTCTATAATACTTATTGTCAGCGTCTACTACAGTTGGTGCAGTAACAACTGGTGTAACCTGTAAAGTTGATGTTCCTTGCTTAATTGAAACCTGAGGATTAACAAGATTTGTATCTTTTAAATCGATTGTAAGTGTTATATCTTCACCCTGAGTTGTTGTATTTCCAGAAACCTCAAGAACTTCTGGCTTCATCTTATCGTATGTGAATGTTTGAGAAGCAGTTGTTATGTTTCCTGCGCCATCTGTTGCTTTTACAATTACTGTCTTTTTGCCTTCTGTTGCAAATACAGCACTTAAATCTGTACCACTCCAGGTTGCTTCATAAGTCCAGTTTGTAGAACCACTTGTACATTCAAGCCAGCCTTCTGAAGAGGCAATTGCAGAATTAATTGTAGAGGTAGCATCGCCATTTATAAATTTAATTGATACTCCTTCTATACCAGAAGTATCATCTTTCATTTCACCTCTAAAGAGATATGAGGCTTCTTCTGTTGAACTATCAGGTTCGAGTGGTGGACACTTTGTAATTCTAACTTCTGGCCAATCGCTATCAAATTTTGGAGTATAAATCTTATCTGTAAAGCCCTGAGTATCTGTTACCTTAAAGGTAATATCTTCTGGTTCAATTTCTCCATTCTTTATCTTCAACAATTCTTCTGAGGAATACTGTAAATTGTAGATAATTGGAGAAGCCTTTGGTGTAGCTTTACCTTGAGCATCTGGGAATAATGGATCGTCATTCTTGTATAATTGGAATGTACTTCCTACTCCCTTAACTTCAAATTTAAGATTAATGCTTCCGTCTCCACTGATTGTAGAAATAAAGTCTTTTTCTGGAGTTGTAATAGAAACATCTGGACCAGTACCAGTTACACGGATTATGAATATAGCTTTTTCAAAGTTATTTGGAGTTTCTTCATCTGAAATATAGTTATTATCATATGCTATTACAGTTGTACGATAAATTCCTACCGTATTAGGAATTGTATGTGTAATAACAGATGGATTTTCTATCTTGCTATATAAAGTTTTTGTTGAATCATTTTTATTAACAGCCTCAAAAGAACCATCTTCATTCTTTTTCTGCAATATTATTTCAGCTTCTTTTACACCATCATCATCTGAAACGCCGAGTACAAGTGAACTACCACGCATAAACATATTCTTTCCGTCATCAAGAATAGATTCACTTGCACCTTCTTCTGTAATAACTAAAGATGAAGAAGAATTTGTAAATACCGGCTTATCCGTACTCTGATCAACATAATACTCTTTTGTCCAGGTAGTTTCGTTGCCTACGCGGTCGTATGCTTTGATTTCGAGAATAACTTCTTTTTCATCAGTGAGTTTTGTTGTGTCGAGTTCATGTTCAAAACTACTTTCAATTTCCTTTGAAACAGAAGTAACTTCTTCTACATCGCCGTTTGCAGTTTTCTTCTGATATGCCTTAAATGTTGCACTTCCAAACTGATCAAACTTATCAATAATTGTTCCGTTTATCTTAAGTTTGCCGTTAATATTTTGTTTACTATTTAAATTTACAACTGGCTGAATTGAAGTAATTGTAATTTCCGGTCCTTCTACGTCGTACCATACAGAGAAGCTCTTTTCTGTTATCTGGTCTCCACTAGAAGCCTTGATAGAAAGTGAATAGGTTTTGCTTGTTAATGGGAAGCCTAATTCTTCTACAGTAAACTCTTTACTGAATCTATTTAATTCACCTTCTACACCTGTCTCAAGAGGAATATCTGCAATTTTTACAGGAACTACATTTCCTTCTTCATCTTTATTGCTGTCATTCCAGAGTGTTAATGTTGGAAGACCTTCACTTGATTTTGCAGAACCTTCAAACAAAATACCAACACCTTTCTTACGGAAGATTGTTGTATCTGTTGGTTTTTCTACATTCAAGATAGGTGCGCCTGTTCCTGCAGATAAGTGGAAACCATAACCAGAAGCTTCACTTGGTTCAATTGGATTACCTTCGTTATCTTCACCACTAACACGAATTATGTAGTTTTTATAGTCGAGATTCTGGGTTACCTGTGAAGTTTCATCTGGATTTGGACGGATTGTTTTTGACATTGGTACAGTAAATACGTATGCACCACTTGTTGTTTTGTGTCCTTCTTTACCGCCTATACTATAATATGTCTTTTTGTTTACTCCACTACCTGTTTCTTTTGACTTTGAATAGAGTTTTATGCGGTTTTCTTCTTTATCTTCTTTTAATGGATTACCTAAATTATCACATTCAAGAACATATACATAGAAGTTTTCATCATCTACAAGTTCAATTGAGTCGCTACCCATGAATACAGAAATTTCAAGGGTTTGAGCTCCATTAATTACCCAGTAACCGTTTTCTTTTGATTCAAAATCGCTGCCACTTTTTGTAAGGGTTTTCATACCACTTACAGTAAAGTATGGGCTATTTTCTGGGTTTACAGAAATCATTGCAGTATGTATTGTATTTTCGCGAAGAAGAGCTTTGATATTTTCAATATCGCTGTCTTCAGCGGCACGATCTGTTGTTTTAAGGGCATCTGTTCCGTTTAAAATGTTATAAATATCAATTGGAGCAAGGCCATAAGCATCTGCTGCTTTATTTTTTGTCTTTGTAATGTTTTTTGCAAGGTCTTTTGAGAAATAGAAATCTGTTGTTTCATTTCCAGCTATATCTGAAGCCGTAATTTTAAGATATACGTCTTTGCTGCCTTCTTTTGTAGATGACTGATAAATTTTTTCGTAAAGCTTTAGCTCATCTTCTGAATCTGCAAAAACGGCAATACGCGCATTATTTGAATTTACATCTGTTGGAGCAATTGCATCTGTTTTAATTGATACAAGTGGATCGCCTGTACAGTCTGCATCTTTATAGAAATCAACCTTGATGTAGGTTTCTTTTGCTGTATCTGCAATACTACCTTCGAGGAAGATGCGCTGTCCATATGTAGAAATTGTTTCATCTGTTGGTTTTGAGTTTGGTTTTGTAAGGATAAGAACTGGAGGTGTATTATCGATTGTAAATGTTGTACTCTGGGTTGTTATACGACCCATTGAATCTTTTATATAAACTGTGGCCTGATATTCACCATCTGTAATGTTGTCTGTTTTTGACTTTACCGGGATTTTCCAGATTCCTGAACCGCGTTTTTTGAGGTCTTCTTCGAGAATACCATCTATTTCAATATCTTTACCTGTCTTGTCGGTGCGTTTGAGGACGGCTTTAATATCTGAAATGGTTCCATCGTCTGAGTAGGTTCCTTCAATGTCGAAATCATCTGCTATTACTTTAGATACAATAGCTGGATCTATATCAAGTGAAGGTGGATCAGTATCTACCGATGAACCAAGACCAATTTCGCAGGAAATTGTAAAGAGAATAATGATAGTTAATAAAGAACAGGCCAGTTTCTTCATAGTTGCACCTCGCGTAATTAAAGTAAAAACTTTTTTAATAACTCTCTGGCAACACAATTATGAATTAACTATTTTAAATATACTTTATTTTTTCGGTACGTATCCCCTGAATCTTTATTCTGCAAACCTCTCCATAGAGATTTGTTATACCACCGCAAATATGGTAAACCATTTTTGGGAATAGTCAAGTTAGAATATAGTAGAAACTTAAAAAAAGGGACTTTTTAAAGTAAAAAAAATGAATTTTTTAAAGAAATTTATAGATTTTTACAAATTTTGCAGGAGATGAGGGAGGAAAGTGTCATCTAAAATTTCGAATGCAAAACATTTTTTTCCAAGGTCTTTTAGAGAGGCTCCCAAGTGATACAGACTTTTCTGATCTATGATTAAAAACCGGTCGTGCATTCTGGTTGTGTAGTTCAGCGTAATGGTTGGATATTGGCTGTTGAACTTTTGAATGTCTTGGGTGGTAAGTTTTGTTTTTGGATCGGTATATATGATGACGTTTACTTGAGGTTTCTTTTTAGAAAGACGTTCGAGGATAGAAAGGTCTACATAGTTGTCTATTAGGATGATTTCGGTTTGGGCTTGAGATAAGAATGACTCAAACTTTGCGTATGCATCAAAAATCTGGCCTTGAAAGAAGATGCCTTGGGTTTCTTGAACATTGTATTTATCTATCAAAGTAAAGAGTTCCTGTACTTTTTGGTCTGTTTCTTTTTGATGAAGATTTGTATCTAGAAGTGCATGTTTGATTGAATTGATTTCTGTAAAAACCTGAGCATTGTTTTGAAGAAAATGTCGCATGGAAACAAAGGCATTCATTATCTGAATGCTCATTTTGACGGCGGTTTCGCTTTTTAGGACACCTGAAAGCATAGCAACGCCTTGTTCGGTGAAGGCGTAAGGGAGTTTTCGAGTACCACCATCTTGTCCAGAAAATAAAGTATCTGTGTTCCGTGAAGTCGCAAATTGCGACTTCACGGAACTATTCACATCTATTTTCAAGGTTGCAATTTTCGACTTTGAAGAATATTCTTCAATTTCCTCACGAGTAAGCTGAAACATGAAATTTTCCGGGAAACGTTCTATATTACGTTTAACCTGCTCATTTAATCTTTTTGTTTCCACCCCATACAACTCCGCTAAATCTCGGTCTATCATTACCTGCTGACCGCGAATTGTGAGAATTTTCGATTCAATTTTATTTTCTGTTTCCATAAAAACCTCTATATATAAATTTGCAACGATGTGTATTTTTCGGAAGTGATTTTTACGAAAAGTTTTGAATATTTTGTTATTTCTAGGATAAATGTGTTGTACAGATCCTCGGGTCAAGCCCGAGAATGACATACTGTAATTTTCACTTGCAAGCAGTTCTTTTCTATTCTATAATATATGCGTGGCAAAACTTTTTGTTGTTGGAACTCCGATTGGGAATCTTGGCGATATTACTTACCGTGCGATTGAGACGCTCAAAAGCGTAGATTTTATAGCTGCGGAAGATACCCGCCATACGTTGCAGCTTTTGAATCATTTTGAGATCAAAAAGCCGCTTATTTCCTGCAGGGCACAAAACGAAAGATTTGCTGGGGAAAAGATAGTCAAACTGCTGGAAGAAGGACACGACGTTGCTTATGCTAGTGATGCAGGAACTCCCGGAGTTTCTGACCCGGGCGCAGTTCTAGTCGATGTTGTTCGCCAGGCAGGTTTTGATGTGGTGCCGATTCCAGGCCCTGCTGCGTTTGCAACCCTTGTAAGCGTTGCGGGTACGGGCGGTAAAACACTGATTTTTGAGGGCTTTCTTTCACCTAAGCCAGGCAGAAGACGTAGCCGCCTAAAAGAACTGATGGATACCGGAAATGCGGTAGTTATTTACGAAAGTCCGTTCAGAATTACTAAACTTCTTGCGGACATTGCCGATATTGAAAGTAGCCGGCGCATCGTTGTTGGGCGCGAATTGACAAGGATTATTCTTCGCGACAATCCATAAAAGGTGAGTTTGCAGTTTTCATTTCTGGTGTAAAAAATATTAAGAATTCTGATGAATCTACCGATAATTAAAAGGTAGAGGGGTAGGACGTTATGATGATAAATGGTGTAAACAATGTTACTCAGGTAACAAATGTTCAGAATCTCCGCAAAACCGAAAGCTCTGCAAAGGTAAACCGCGAAGTTGATTCTATCAGCGTTTCTGCAGAAGCCAAAGAAATGGCTGAAGCTTACTACCTGGAAAAAGTTGCTAACGAGACTCCAGATGTAAGAGCAGATCGTGTTGCCGAAGTAAAAGAAAAGCTCAAGGATCCTAACTACTTGAATGATGTTGTTATTAAGTCAGCTGCAGATAAATTCTTGTCTGCACTTGGTATCTAACAGCAGTCTTTAAAAGACACGAAAAAGACGGAACGCGTTTCCGTCTTTTTTTGTTTGGGGAGAAGAGGTAAAAAAATGGCAGATTTAGCATTTCGTATTAATCCAAATATTATTTTAGGCCCTTATACAATCAGCAGACTTGGCGCTCAGGTACATGAATGGGGTTCACGCTATATGGTTATTATGGACCCTATGCTCAACGAAGCACAGCTTGCTGGTCAGATTATGCAGTCGCTGATTGACCGCAAAATAGAAAGCTTTGTTTTTGCAGAACTTGCAGAAGGCCCTACTTCTCAGGTAATTGCACGCGCTCTTGGGCTTGCAAAAGAAGGCCATGTTCACGGAATTATTGCAATTGGCGGTGAAAAAGCTATTCAGGTTGGCCGCGCTGTTGCTGCTTACTATAACGAAGTGCACGATTTTTATAATTTTGTTGATGGTGCCCTGCCTACCGCTAACGCAATTCCATGTATCTGTATTCCTACAACTTACCGCAGTCCTTTTATGTTCACTCAGGACATTCCAATTGTAGATTCACGAAGCCATCAGCTGAAGTTTTTACGCGTTCAGGGTGGAGTTTGCAAACTCGTACTTGCTGATCCTAACCTCATGCTCACTCTTACTGAAAATCAGAAATCTTCTCTCGCTATTGAACTGATTTCTATTGCAGTTGAAGCATATCTTTCACAGAAAGCAAACTTCTTTAGCGATATGTTCATAGAAAAGGGACTTGAGATTCTTTCTTATGCTCTTGATGGCTCACCTACCCTTGATATTACAACTCCTGCTGAAGTTTTGACGGCTCAGGCTGGATGTTTGATTTCTCTGGGCGCTGCTGCATCAAGCGTTGGAGTTGGAAGCCTGCTTTCTTTGAGCATTTATTCGCGATACCACAAGAGTAAGTCGCTGATTTCTTCTATTTTATTGCCTTTCCAGCTGGAAGATGTATCTAAGTTCAAGCTTGCTAAGGTTGAAAAACTGGCACACTTCTTAAGAACCTGTCCGGAAGAAACTACCGGTGAAGATGCAGCTAAGCAGCTAACTGAATATGTAAGACAGAGAATTGCTAAAGCAGCATTGCCTACTCGTCTTAAGGATTTGAATCTTACTATTGAACAGTTGTCACTGCCGGTGGAGGATATCAGAGCAGTAAATCTGATTAATAACCTTCCACGCAGCATGACTACTGATGATCTGTTTGATTTTGTAAAATTGGCATATTAGCGGTGGAATTGGCTCATGAATTGCCATGCGTTTTCACAGGTGTGTTCGCGGCAATCATGGCCCTGCCCGCTTATGCTGGCAAATACGCTTAAAACGCGCCCATCTTGGCTTTTGAACTTTTGCATGGTGAGAGTTGCATCGCGGCTTTCATCATAAAGCTTTTCAACTTCATCACCATTAATTCCCCAGATTTTATTTTCCCAATTATCTTTATTTTCGAGCACAACTTCTTCATCATAACGTTCTGCGGCTGTTGCGTTGTTCAACCATAAAACGTAAGACATACGGTCTAAGCACTTTTGTGCCTGAAATGGCAATTCTGGAAGAGGCGTAACTTCTCCACCTGCATAAAAAATCGGTACTGGAATAGTTTCGTTTATTCCACCTTCCACTTTGTTACCGTAAACATTGCAGCCAACATCAAAAGTAGCGTCCATAGGTGCTGCAGCGGCAATCACTTGTGGATATTCCTGAACCAAATCCCAGGTTTTACAACCACCCATAGAAAAGCCGGTTGCATAAATTCGTGTTGAATCTATTTTGTACTTTTTCTTCAGGATTTCCAGAAGTTCAATCATTTCTGTAGCAGTACTGTTCAGGTGATTTTCAATTGTTACCAGAAGGAAGTTGTGTCTGTGAGCGATTTTTGCCCAACCTGCCATTGTTGCAAGGAAGAAACAGCTGTCACCACCACCATGGAAGCCGAGAACTAAAGGCACCGCTTCCCCATCAAAAATCCCTTTATTATAGAAAGCAAAATATCCGATTTTATGAGTTTCTGTTCCCTTGTCATCACCACAGTTATCTTTTGATGTTTTTACCTCTGCGATGCCTGGTTCAATCACAAGACCGTCTTTTTCCAAATCAGGATCTATCTGAAGTGGTCCATTCATTCTGCGGAACTGGCGTGCAAAATCATAAAAATCTTTTTGTAGAACTTCTGCTGTAGCGGCAGTATCGCGTTTTAAGAAGTGTTTGCAGCCTTTCTCCAGAATTGCATTTGCCTCGTCGCTGTTGCCATAAGAAATCACAGGAATATCATCTGCCTTTACCTCAGGCAAAACAGAAAGCCCGGTCAAAAGGCAGGTTGCAGGAGCTAAATCTGAACGGCCCCAAAGTCCATCTCCTTCAAAATGGCAAAGACAATTTTTGGCAATATAATCGGCACCGCTGCCAAATCCACACAAAATAATGCGGAAAATTGCACCACGAATAAAATATCCGTCTATGCTGTGACGGAAAAAGTTATTTGCAATTACAACTCCATCTTTATGATACTGATGGATTTTAGAATTTGAAATGATTTCAGAAAGAATATCCGGAGCGGCAGAATTCCAGTCACCGGTTTTTGGAGTGATAAAAACTACGCTGGAATCAAAATCAGCAGCAAGTTTTTCAAAGCCTTTTTCACGGGCAAATGTAATCTGTTCGTCGCGGCTAAGTTTTTTATCATTAAAAATCAAAAGATAGGGTGCTATAAATCCGTAATTAAGGATATCACCCTGGAGTGGCGAATGTGGCACATAAACTTCCACATCAAATTTTTCGTAAGAATTGCTCCAGAAAGCACCTTCGTTTATTCGGGTAACTTCCGGCATTTTTTCCATTTTCATTTTTAAATTCCTCCATATCTGTGGTTTTAGTAAATCGTTTAACTAAACCACTTAATTGTATCACACCTTAGCCTGATATCAAATAATTTCTGCTAAAATCTTTTTTTTATTTTCCGATAATGGAACTATGAGAGCATCGAATAAGTCTACAATCATAACCGGAGCCGTTTTGCTGTTGCTGGCGGCACTTTTTTCTATCAGTTTGATACTTTTGCCCCTGGATTATGGAATTTCAGGTCCAGGCCATAATAATATTTTCTATATTTTGGGCGATATGCTGTACTCTGTTTACGGATTCTGCAGCATTTTGATTCCTGCCTTTTTGCTTACAGCCGGACTTTCGTGTTTTGCCTCTAAATGGACTGCACGCAAAACCCTTCGCCTGCTTACTGCACTTGTTCCATTTTTCACTTGTGTAGTTACAGAAAACCTTATCCGCTCTGTTGTAAAGGTTGATCATTCTCCATTTGCAATTGTAAAAATTCTTATTGCACTTGTAACTGGAGCTATGCTCGTTGTAATTGAATTTCTTGGAACTGGAATTCTTGCAGACCGCCTTAATAATGGTGGCTTTAAGAGTTTAACAAAGGGCCGTGCTGCTAAAAAATCAACTGATTCAGACGAATATATTGATGTAATTGAACCAGAAGATGAAATTTCTTTGGATTCAACTGATGAAGAAACTGAGCCTGTTACAGAAAATGAACCTCTCCCAGAATTCAAAAAACTTTCGAAATTCAAAGAGCCTAAAGAACCAAAGAAATCATTCTTTGACAGATTCAGAAAAAATAAGGAAGCTGATGATGATGAAGAATATCAGCCTAAGAAATCTACCGCATTTGATGACGTACTTGATAACGTAGAAGAAATGCAGCCAGAGCAGAGCACTAACAAAACTACTGCTGAAAATGATGAACCTGAAGCTCATAACTCAATGCTCACTCAGGAAGAATTTGCAGCTCTTACAACTCCAGAAGCTCCAGCCGATGAACTTGAATGGCCAGGACTTCCTCCAAAGCCAGAAAATCTTCCTCCAGAGTATGATGCTGAGTTTGATGAAAACGATCCTGCATTAGAATTTCCTCCAAAAGACGAAGAGCCAGAACAGTTTGAAGTTGAAGTAGAAACTGAAGAAGAAAAAGCTCCTCTTTATGAAGAATCTATTCCTGAAGTTTCAGAAGAACCTGCTGTAGTTGCAAATACTCCTGTCGCAGAAGAACCTGTTGAAACTCCTGTAAAAAAAACTGATGATGCAAATGATCCATATGCCGCAACCCGTTACATTGACTCGGTTGTAGAAAATCCTTTGTATCCTCACAAAATTGTAATTAATGATGATTCAGAAGACATTACAGATGAGCCTCCTGTAGCTCAGCCTGCTCCAGAAAAACCAAAGTACCCTACCCGCATTCAGCTCAATGATGATGCAGTGTACGAGAGCAAATCTGAGCCAGATACTGATGATGAATATGTAGAAGACGAAACTCTTCCGTTCCCAAATTTTGATATTGAAGAACCGGCTATTAATTCTGCTACTAGTGATGCTAACGAACGTTCAGTAAGTGAATATTTTGAAGAGGATACACCTGCTCCTCAGCATATTTCTAAAGAAAACCTCTATAACTATTTTGAAAACATTGATACTAAAAAGAAAGCACCTGTAATTCAAGAACCTGCTTTTGAAGAAACTGAAGATGACTCTGCGGATGAAACCACAAGCGATGAGCCTCAGATTTTTAATCAACTTGCAGAACAGGAAGAAGTAAATATTTCTACGGCCGCTGCGAGTGTTTTTGCCGATATGGATGCTGACATCAGAAAAACAATGCCTGCAAAACCAAAAGAAGAACCTGTAAGTCATGGAGCTGGAAACCACGGTGGAGCCACAAACCTCACAAAGGATGAACTCTCAGATTTCTTTAATGCACAGCAGGAAGAAAACACTCCTAAAACAAAAGAAATTGCGGCTAATCCTCCAAAGACAAATCGTGCTACAAAGAAAGGCCCTTATGTAATTCCTTCGGATTTGCTTACTGCATATAAAGACGACCAGTACTGGATTATTGATGATGCAACAAAACAGGCTTCTCTGAACCTTAAGCAGACATTGGCTGAATTCAATATCGAAGCTGATATCATCGGAATCAAAAAAGGTCCGGTTGTTACAATGTTCGAGATTTTGCCTGCACCTGGCGTAAAACTCAGTAAGATTGTTGCCCTTCAGGACAATATTGCTTTGAGTCTTGCTGCTCAGTCAGTTCGTATAGTTGCTCCAATTCCTGGTAAACAGGCCGTTGGTATTGAAGTTCCAAACCGCAACCGCTCGGTAGTCGGCTTCCGTGAAATCATCGAAATGGATTTACCTGAATGGAAGAAGATGGCCGTTCCTGTTGTTCTCGGAAAAGACATTTTGGGAAAGGCCCAGTTGATTGACCTTGTAAAAACTCCTCATATGCTGATTGCCGGTGCAACTGGTTCGGGTAAATCGGTTTGTGTAAACTCGCTGATTCTTTCTATCTTGTATAAGAGAAGTTTTGAAGATGTAAAGATGATTCTCGTTGACCCTAAGGTTGTTGAGTTGAAGCTTTACAATAATATTCCACACTTGCTCACTCCAGTTATTACTGAACCAAAGAAAGCACTTCAGGCTTTGCAGTGGTGTCTCTGTGAAATGGAACGCCGCTACGCTTTGCTCGACAGCATGGGTGTACGTGATATTTCTAACTACAACACAAAAATCAAAGAGCAGAAAATCTGTACTCAGAAGCTGCCTTACATCGTGGTTATTATTGATGAGTTTGCCGACCTCATGGCAACCAGCGGTAAGGAACTTGAAAATATCGTAGCCCGCCTTACAGCAATGAGCCGTGCGGTTGGTATTCACCTTGTTCTTGCAACTCAGCGTCCATCTGTAAACGTAATTACAGGTTTGATTAAGGCTAATATTCCTACACGAATTGCCTTTATGGTTGCTTCACGTACTGACTCTAACATCATCATTGATACAGTCGGTGCAGAAAAACTCCTTGGTCGTGGTGATATGCTTTACGCTTCTGCTGTGGATCCTGCTCCAATTCGAATCCAGGGTACATTCGTAAGTGATCAGGAAGTTGAAAATGTAGTTACAGCTGTAAAAGATTACGGCGAACCGGATTACATTGACGAAGAAATCTTTGTTGAAGATGATGATGAAGAGGGCGCAAGAGATTTGTTTGGAGAACCAATGGACGATGACGATCCGTTGTACGACCAGGCACTTGAAATTGTCGTTCAGAGCGGCAAGGCCAGCGCAAGTTATATCCAGCGCCGCCTGAAGATCGGCTACAACCGTGCAGCCCGCCTCGTAGAAGAAATGGAAGAGCGCGGAATTGTAGGTCCAGCCAACGGAAGCAAACCTCGCGAGGTAATTCATATTCCATAATAAAAGTGAGAGGTCATGCTGAACTTGTTTCAGCATCTCCCACTTCAGGAAGTTTATATGATTCTGATAATTCTTAGCTTTATTGCCGGTGTTGCATTTTGCGCCGCCGGCGTATATTTTCTTTTGCCACAATTTCTTGATAAATTAAACGAAGCAGCCTCTGACAAGTCGCCTGAGACTCAGCGTAAGAACCAGTTGCGAGCAAAGAGCAGCGGATATGTTGCGCTTGGGCTGGGGGCTCTGACTTTAGTTCTTGCTTTTATGTTGATAAGTTTTCCACAGATTGCATCGCCGCTTGTGCTGGTGTATATGTTTTTTGTACTGGCTGCGGTGTCGGTGCTTTTGGTGATGTATAAGTAGGTGGGGGCGTTACGGGGGCGAAGCCCCCGTTAGAAAGGGTAGCCCGCAACGAAGTGCGGGCGAGGGGAAGGCTTTCCCCTCCTCCTTTATTTCATGAAATAGGTTTTTATAGGTGGAAATCCGTTAAACGCAACAGACGCGTAAGTTGAAGTATATGCACCTGTTGAAAGCCAATACAACTTGTCGCCAGCTTTCAAAGAAATCGGGAGCTTGTACTTTGCATCTTCGTACATGATGTCCATGCTGTCGCAGGTTGGGCCGGCTATGATTACGATGCCTTCTTTTTCGCCTGGTTTGTCGCGGCTGGTTACTACAGGGTATTTGATTGATTCGTCGAGAGTTTCGATGAGGCCGTTGAATTTTCCGGCGTCTACGTAAACCCAGCGGGCAAGTGCTGTATTGTTTTTGCGGCTTGTCAAAATAACTTCTGAAGTTAAGATTCCGCTGTCGCCAACAAGTGAGCGGCCTGGTTCAAGAATAATTTCCGGAATATCTTCACCGAAGTCTTCCTGAATATAACGTGTAATTTCTGAAGCATACTCTGAAAGGGTGTTTGTTGGTTCGATATAGCTTGCAGGGAAACCACCACCCATATTAATCATGCTCAGGCGGATTCCTTCTTCTTCTTCGAGAGAAGTGAAAAGATATTTAACCTTAGCAATAGCGTCGTTCCACTGACCAATATCGCGCTGCTGGCTACCTACGTGGAAGCTGATTCCATAAGGTGTAAGACCAAGGTCGCGGGCAAGTACCAGCAAATCATAAGCCATATCAGGATGGCAGCCGAACTTGCGGGAAAGAGGCCAGTCTGCACTAACTGAATTTTCTACGAGGATACGAACATAAATACGTGAACCTGGAGCATTCTTTGCAATTTCCTTGAGGTCGTCCTTGCTGTCTGTTGCAAACATGCGGACACCTTTGTCGTAGAAATATTTAATGTCCTTTGCCTTTTTGATTGTATTTCCGTAAGAAAGTCTGTCTGTAGATACATTAAATTTTGAAATCAAATCCAGCTCATAGCGGGAAGCGATATCAAAGTTTGAACCCATATTTGCGAGCATTTCGAGTACTGGCTCACCAGGGTTTGATTTCATAGCATAATAAATTCTGGCATACGGAAATGAATCTCTTAATCTGATGTAGTTCTGTTTGATTGTGTTGAGATTGATTACGATATTTGGAGTTTCCAAATCTTTAGAAAAGTCGAGAAAACGCTGCCAGTCCTTATCGCTGACATAATCGTTACGATTAAACATTTAGACCACCTGTTTTAATGGAAAAATGTAAAATAACCGGTGTATTCGCAGCTAATCAACAAACGGGAATCATGGCTGCGAGCGATCCGCCAACGTTGGTAAGGAACCCTTAATTTTTCAACGTTCGGGGAATAATAACAAAAATCATAAATATAGTTAATTACTTTTTAAAAATTTTTAAAAAATTGTTTTATTTGATTTTGTACAATTTATTTAGACATTTTTAACTTGTTTTTGTTATTTTTTATCATTATTGTCTATGTATATGAATCTTCTTGATTTTGAGTACCTTAAAAACAATCTTGATACGTCAAATCTGTATGGCAGCGACTCGTGTATTGCGAATCTTTTTTTGCTGCAGACGAAATACAATACAGAACTCAAAATTAAAAATGGTATTTTAATCAGATATTATTACGGTGATGAAAACCGAACCGGATATGGATTTCCTATTCCTATAAAATCTGATTATGCACAGGCAAGGCCGCAGAACTGGCTTGCAAACGCGCTGAACGTTCTAATAGAAGATGCCCGCGAACAAAACCGCCCGGTAAGTTTTTGTCTTCTCACTCAGGAACAGAAAAATCAACTGGATGAATGTCTTGCTCAGCATTTCCCTGGACGCACCGTAGACTGGAAAACAAACCGCGATGACTGCGATTATGTTTATCTGCGTGAAAATCTGGCTGAGCTTCCGGGCTCTCATTATCAGAAAAAACGAAATCATATTTCGCGCTTCAATCGTACTTATGGTGAAAACTGGGAATTCAAGGCTTACCCGGAAAATGATATTGCAGATGACATTTTGACAGTTTCACATAAATGGTTCAGCGAAAAGCGTGGAGAATCAGACCCGATCCTTCAGCTTGAACAACAGAGCATCGAGTTAGCCTTAGCAAACACTGAACTGCTACAACTACGAGGTGGAGTTCTCTATATTAATGGCGAGCCTGCTGCCATGACTCTTGCCGCTCCAATTTCCAGCGATGTTGTTGATGTAATTTACGAAAAATCCTTCGGTGAGTTTGAGCACAACGGTGCCTATGCGGTGATCAATCAGCAGTTTGCACGCCGATGTCAGAACTTTCTGTACATCAACCGCGAAGAGGACATGGGTGTAGAAGGCCTGCGTAAGGCAAAACTTTCGTACAAGCCCACGATGATTCTGGATAAGTTTTATGGTAGTATAAAGTAGGAGGGGAAAGACTTCCCCTCGCTTCAGCCCGCGTTGCGGTCTTCCGCTACCCCTTCTCCTAGGGGCGCAGCCCCTAAAACCCCGGAGGTCTCATATGTTATCGTCTATACTCGCAAAATCTGACTGCGCTGCCTGTAAATTCTGCTGCAGCTTCCGCCGCACCAGTTTATGGGAAACCCCAATATTCTCCGAAGCGGATCTCCCTAAATTGAAAGAGCTCTACCCTACGGCAAAGTTCCGGCCGGCGGAAAATTGTGGGAACTCAAATAATTCCTACACCTTCGACATCTCCGACCAGTACAAAACCAACGATCCTAATGAAGAAGCTCTCTGTCCATTCCTCGACCCAGCTCGCGGCTGCTCACTTCCATCAGAACTCAAACCTTTCGATTGTAAAATATGGCCGCTACGAGTTGTTAGTCTACCCAAACAATCAGAATCCGAACCGGCACATCTCGCCGTAGCCCTCACTCCAACCTGCCCTGCCATCAACAAGGTGCCGTTGCAAAAAGTGCATGACCTGGCAGCCAGCGGGCTTGGACAGAAAATCCTCGACTACGCTGCCAATCATCCCGACATGGTAAAAGAATATTCGGATTTTCTTTCTACTATTGTTTACACAAATCCTTAATTACTTCACTGGCAATTATAAGACCTGCCACAGACGGAACGAATGCGCAGCTGCCTGGTGCTGGAGAATTGCCTTTGAGCTCGACTGTCTCATTCTGTATGTTAGCCGCAACTACCGGTTTTTCCTTTGAATACACAACCTTGATATTTTTAAGCCCACGCTTTTTACATTCCTGCCGCATTACACGCGCAAGCGGACACACAGAGGTTTGTGAAATATCAGCTACTTCAAATTGGGTTGGATCAAGTTTGTTACCAGCCCCCATACTGCAGATTATTGGAACTCCAGCTTCTTTTGCCTGAACTATCAGCTGGATTTTTGCAGTCACTGTATCAACGGCATCTACGACATAATCATATTTTGAAAAATCAAAGAGGTCGCGGGTTTCTGGAAGATAAAAACACTGGAAGATTCTTACATCTGCATTCGGATTAATATCCAGAACCCGTTCCTTCATAACTTCAACTTTCGGCTGACCTATCGTTGAATGAAGAGCAATTATCTGACGGTTAATATTGGTGAGCGAAACCGTATCGTTATCAATCAAATCAAGATGACCTACTCCACTGCGGGCAAGAGCCTCAACAACATAACCACCCACGCCGCCAACTCCAAAAATTGCAATATGAGAATTATGGAGTTTTTCAATAGCGGCATTCCCAATCAAAAGTTCAGTTCTGGAAAATTCATTCAACATAAGATGAATATATCATTTATAGTCGGAGTTTACAAACCAAAACCCGTGTTGGAAAATCCGATTTGCTTTATCCGATTTTGTGGCTTAGAATTATTATTATGACAAAAGAAAATGTTTTATCCTCTCTAACTCTTGATGAAAAAATCAGATTACTAAATGGCGTTGGCAGCTGGAACACTTTTGACTGTAATGGGAAAGTGCCTGTGATGTCGATGAGTGACGGTCCTCACGGATTACGTCGCCAGACCGGAAATGAAAGTTACACCGACATCAACGACAGTAATGTGGCCACCTGTTTTCCAACTGCAAGTGCTCTTGCTTCTTCCTGGAGCCGCGATAGTGCACGCAAAATGGGACAAGCAATTGCCCGTGAAGCCAAGGCTGAAAATGTTCAGATTATGCTTGGCTGCGGAATGAACATTAAGCGCACTCCTTTGTGCGGCCGTAATTTTGAATACTTTTCTGAAGATCCTGTTTTGTCCGGACAGATCGCAGCAAGTTATGTTGAAGGAATGCAGGGCGAAAATGTTGGAGCCTGCTTAAAACATTTTGCCATGAATAACCAGGAGAAGAACCGACAGTCTTCTTCAAGCAATGTTGACCAACGCACTATGCGTGAGATTTATCTTAAAGGTTTTGAAATTGCTGTTAGGCAAGCCAAACCTGTTTCCATTATGTCCAGTTACAATCTGATAAACGGAACTTATGCGAGTGCAAACAGGAAATTGCTAACTGACATTTTGCGCAATGACTGGGGCTTTGATGGCATTGTGATTTCTGACTGGGGTGCAAATATGAATGCACCTGAAAGTCTTAAGGCCGGTCTTGATTTGGGAATGCCAGACAGCAAAGGATATTTTTCAAGCCAGATTAAGAAAGCTCTGGATGCTGGCACTGTTACAGAAAAAGATATTGATGCAGCTTGTGAGCGTATTATTGATAAAGCAATATATTTTGATTCGCATAAAGAAGAGTTTGGAAATGGAACTAAAGCCATTCCTGTTGATTTTTCGGAGCAGCACAAAGCAGCACTTGAACTTGCATTGGACTCTGCTGTGCTTTTGAAAAACGACGGAGTGCTTCCTTTGAAAGCTGATACTGATTCGGGTGCCGGCAAACAGCGCCTTGTCACAATCGGTGCACTTGCCCGTGACGTTCGATTTCAGGGCGGCGGCTCAAGTCATATCACTACAAAAAAATATCCGGATATTATCGAAGAACTTTGCAAAGATTTTGATGTTGCAGCAGAAGCAAGTTATGGTGAAAAAGCATTGGAGCTTGTTAAAAAGCAGATGGCAGAAAACAGTGGCGTTCCGGTTTTATTTTTCTGCGGACTCACTGATTCGAGCGAAGGCGAAGGCTTTGACCGAACGGATTTGTCTCTAGACCAAGAGCAAGTTAGTCTATACAAACAGATTCGCGCTGTAACAAAGAACGTGATTCTTGTGACCTTTGGTGGCTCTCCTTTTGATTTGTCTTTTGCAACTGATGCGGCCTGCCAAGCTCGCGCAATTCTTCATATGTACCTTTGCGGTGAAGCCTGTGCTGAGGCTTGTGTTATGCTGCTTACCGGCCGTGCTAATCCGAGCGGTAAACTTGCAGAGACCTGGCCTTTAGAAGGAGACTACATAAAGCCGATTGAAGATTTTGACATTAATTATAAAGAAGGCCTTCTCGTAGGTTATAGATATTATGAGACAAAACAACGTCCAGTTTTATTTGAATTCGGATATGGCCTCAGCTATACGAATTTTGAATATTCAGATTTAAAGGTTGAAAAGACTGGCGGTGAGAATCCATCGTTCAAAGTTACCGCCACAATCAAAAACACCGGTACTGTTGCCGGAGCAGAAGTTGTTGAGTTATATATCAAAAATCCAACAGGTACTATAACCCGCCCTTCTATTGAACTACGAGACTTTACGAAAATCTACCTCACCCAAGGTGAAGCAAAAACTGTTGAGTTCACTCTCACAGGAGATGCCTTCAGCGTCTTCTCCGACAAACAGGATTCTTTCTGCACAGTTGGCGGTGAATATGAAATCTGTCTTGCAAGCTCGGTTCGCGATATCCGCTTGAGTCAGAAGATACAGCTAGAAGGTGCGTCGTTAGAAGAACTCGTTTCACCAGATGATGTTCTTCAGCAAAAAGTTTTCACCCAACACGAACGACATCATAAAGGCGAATTCTCAGCAAGCGACTCACTAGGTCTTATGGCAACAGAAAGCCGTTTTGTCAGAGGCTTACTCAAAGTTGTTCGCTTCTTCCTTATCAAAACAAGTAAAAGCAAAAGCGCCGATGACCCGGCTGTAAAAATCATGATTCGAGGACTCGAAGAAAATCCACTCGAAAGTTTTATAAGTACAGCCCCTGAAGTCTTCACAGAAAAACTTGTTAGCCGCATCTTACGAGCTGCAAATCATGGAGGTAAAAAATGGAAAAACTAGATAACAGAACTAAATGGAGCTACTGCATTGGTGCAACTGGCCGCGACATGGCTTACGCCCTTGTCAGTATGTTCCTCATAAATTACATTCAGTACACAATGAAGCTTACGGTTGCCCAGTTTGCCGCAATCGCAGCCATTGTAGTTGTCTGCATGATCTGGGATGCAATCAACGATCCGCTCATGGGAATCATCATTGAAAATTGTCACATGAAAATGGGCAAATACCGTCCCTGGATTTTGATGGGCGCAATTCTCAATGCAATCATCATCGTTCTGCTTTTCACGCTCAGACCAACAGGCTGGGGCTTTGTCGGTTTATTCGGAGTGGGTTATCTGCTTTGGGGAATGACTTACACAATGAATGACATCGCTTACTGGGGAATGCTTCCGAGCCTTTCATCAGATCCAAAAGAAAGAAATTTCCTTGTAACTGCAATGGGCATTTTTATCTGCGTTGGTCAATTTACGGTTGCGGGCGTTGTTCCTACAATCATCGCTGGAAACGCAATTAACACTTACCGCTATGTTGCCCTGATTGTCGGTCTTTGCTTTATTGCCTTTCAGACTCTCACTGTGCTTGGTGTTAGGGAACGCAAACACTCCGCAGAAGAAAATGTTGAACATCTTGGCCTTAAAGATATGTTTAAGATTTTTGGCCGCAACGACCAGCTGATTCCTGCTGGAATTTCTTCTCTGCTTTTCAACATTGGAAGCGGACTATTGATTATGTTCGGTATGAACTTTTTCTATTTTGAATTCGGTTATTCAAAGGGCGGTGATTTAGTTTTCATTTTCACAGTAATGTACGGACTTGGCACTTTGATTTCTGAATTCCTTTTCCCTCTGCTCACTAAGTTTTTTAAGCGTAAAGTGCTTTTGAATTTCTTTTCTATTTTTGCCTGTGCCTGCTATCTGATTTTCCTTGGAATCGGTTATCTTCCTTTCCTTCCAAAAAATCCGGTTATCATAAATCTTCTTGGCTTCCTTGTTTTTTTTAGTCAGGGAGTTTTGAACATGCTGATTATCGTTATGCTAAATAACACGATTGAATATGATGAATTAAAATTCAACGAACGCCACGACAGCATTATTTCTACCGTACGAAGTTTTTCTGCAAAACTTTCCGGAGCAATCAATCAGGGAATTGTAAATCTCACTCTGATTGTTTCAGGCATCTACGCAATCAGTCAGAATATCAGCGAACTTGAAGTAAAATCCGGAGCCGGTGAAATTGCACGAGAAGAGGTTCTCGCTGCTGCTGACGGCTTTATCAACTCTGCAACAAGTCATCAGCTTTTTATTCTTCGAACAGGTATCTCACTTGTTCCGCTTACTGCCCTCGCCTTCTGTCTTTTCATTATGAATAAATATTACAAAATTGATGAAGAAAAATATGATGAGATAGTTGCTGAAATCAAAAAGCGTAGTCAGGACTAACAAAAATTACATACCTTTTTTTGCCGCTTCTTCCATCACAGCTTTGAGAGAAGCGGTATAAAAGGTCTGCAGACATTCACGGAAAATTTCCTTATCTAAATCACCATTATGACGAATATACCAGATAATCTGGGCACTCAACAGATTTGTGAAGCCAAAACTAACAAAAGTCTTAAAATCTTCAGAATGTTTTACGCCTGATTGGATTGAAAAATAATCTATTGTAGCTCCGACAAATCCACGTAAATCCTTTTCAAAAATTATCTTCAACTGCTGCTCCCCAAGCGACTCGTATGCACAGGTACACAGCGGAATATTTTTATCAATATAATCCAGAACAAAATCCATTGCTTGAGGAAGTGTCGCATTTGCATTATGAAAAGAATCCACAATATTTTTTACTTCCTGCTCATAAGCAAACGAAAGCAGATCATAAGTATTTTCAAAATGATAATAAAAAGTGTTTCGATTAATACTGCAATCAGCAACAATATCCTGCACCGTAATCTTTGAGAAAGGTCTGTCTTTAATAAGTCGCTTGAGGCTTTCTGCCATCTGAATTTTGGTTTCTGAAGGATTCTCGTTCATGAATCTCATTATTAGACATTCCGCAAAATTTGTCTATTGTCTTATGGGGGTGATTCTATTAAATTCCAAAATATGAAACACAGCAAACTTCTCCGTTATGCATTATTTGCCACAGTTGCAATTTTTTTTGTATTAATAACTATTCTCGTAACCCGTAAGAAGCCAGTAGCCGAAAAAGCAGATGCGCTTCCTGCGGTAATAATTCAGAAGCCTGTGAATGGTACGCTGGTTGAATCAGTTACTATTTCCGGCTATGTGGAAGCCAACGCTATGATTCCGGTTGTACCTTTTGTTTCTGGTACAATTACTGAGTATCCTGCGCGTGCCGGCGACTTTGTAGAAAAAGATACTCTGCTTGCAAAGATTGATGATGCGCCTTTCCGTCAACAGATGCTCCAGGCACAGGCCGCATATTTTGCTGCACAGAGTACATTTGAACGTCTCGAAAAATTATACAAGGCCGGGTCTACAACTCAGCAGAATTATGATTCAGCAAAAGCTCAGGCAGATGCTTCTAAGGCTCAGTACGATTTAGCAAAGCTTCAGGTTGATTATACAGAAGTTCGCGCCCCAGTTGATGGCACAATTTTGATTGCTGACCAGGCAGTTGGTGGAATTGGAAATCAGAGTCAGCCAGTTGCAGTTCTCGCAGATTTGTCAAATCAGGTTGTACGTCTTAAAGTTCCAGAAAAATATTTTGATTTGTTTACTCTTGAACGCGACAACTTAAAGGTTCAGGTAACCCGTCCTGCAGAAAAAAATATGTATGATGATGCCGTTACTTCAGCGACAATTGAAAACATTGCGCCTTATGTTTCACCTCAGAGTAAAAACTTTATTGTTGTATGTCGCCTCGATGAACCAGGCCAACGCTTCCGACCTGGTATGTTTGTAAAGGTTCAGGTTGCATACAAAACTTATGAAGATGTTCCGCTTGTTAGTCTTAAGGCTCGCAAAATGGATGGTTCTTTCTATATATATGATGATTCAGACAGTACCGCTCATTTTGTTGAAGGTCGGAATTTTCCAAATGATGGAACTAACTTTATTGTTCCAGAAGAATACCGCAATTCCTATATCGTGATGGATGGACAGAACTTTGTGTTTGACGGACAGAAAGTTCGCATTTTCGAGGATGCTTATGAAAGTTTCTGAGTTCTCTGTAAAACATCCTGTCATCATCACTATGATTCTCATTGTGCTTATTGCATTCGGTTTTTATTCTCTGAGTGGAATGCGCACAGAGTTCATGGAAGATATCTCCATGCCGCAGGCAATTGTTTATACGGTTTATCCTGGTGCCAGTGCCGAAGACGTTGAAAGCGATATCACAAAAGTTCTAGAAGATTCTTTTGTTACCTTGCCTCACTTTAAGGCAATAGACAGCACCTCTTCAAATTCTCTCAGCTGG
Source organism: uncultured Spirochaetaceae bacterium (assembly GCA_902789325.1). Lineage (GTDB taxonomy): Bacteria > Spirochaetota > Spirochaetia > Treponematales > Treponemataceae > Treponema_D. Next base: position 12,876 of record CADANN010000028.1, on the reverse strand, counting down.
ATTTTGATTACTTATGCAGATGGCTATGACCCATACGACCAGCTCACAGAACTTCGTAACAGAATTTCTGAACTTGTAGAAAAATTGCCAGATGGAATTTCTGGAGAACCACGAGCCCTCGTTGGTGGTATGGCCATGATGCCTATCATCACTTATTCTGTAAGCTCAGGTCAGGATACTGCTCGACTCACTCAGTATCTGGAAGATGAACTTAAGCCTCTTCTTACACAGATTGATGGAGTGTCTCAGGTTTCTATCGACGGTGGTAAAGAGCTCGCTGTAAATATTAAAATTGATGTTGATGCTCTTACTTCAAAAGGCATTGCTGTTTCTACTATTTATCAGGTTTTAAATTATGGAAACGTGACTCTGCCACTTGGTAACGCAAGCTATCAGGACCGCGCAATTCAGGTTCGCTATGCTGGAGGCTTCAATTCTCTTGATGATGTAAAAAATCTTCCGGTTGGAGTTGGTGATGATTCTTCCATTATTCGCTTAAGTGATGTTGCAGATGTTAGTCTCTCCTATCCAGAAAAGAACGTAACAGTTACAAACGGACGCGAACCGCTTACTATTGTTAGTGTAACCAAACGTCTTGATGGCGATACAGTAAAAATCGTAAAGAAGGTTAAGAAGGCAATTGCTGAATGTGAAAAAAATACAAACGGTGTTGTTCAATTCCACATTGTAAGTGATGACAGCCGTCAGGTTTATGCTTCACTTAAAGCAGTTATTCAAAGTGGTATTCTTGGCGTTGTTTTTGCTGTTCTTGTAATTCTGCTTTTTATGGCAGACTGGCGTGCAACTCTTACAATCAGCCTTTCTATTCCACTTTGTATTTTATTCAGTTTGATTGGATTACGCATTCTCGATATTTCCCTGAACCTCATGACTCTTTCAGGTCTTGTAATCTCGCTAGGTATGGTTGTCGATGGCTCAACGGTTATGCTCGATCAGATTTACCGTTACTACAAGCGACGTGACCAGGAAACTGGCGAAATGGAATACACAGTTACTCAGAGTATCTACAAGGGCTGGGATGAAGTTTCTGCTTCCATCCTCGCAAGTGCCGCAACAACAATTGTCGTATTCATTCCTATCGCAATGCTCGGTGGTCTTGTTGGAAGCGTTCTTCACGCTGTTTCTGTAACAATTATTCTTGCAATTTTCTCTTCTTTCTTAGTTGCAGTTGTAATTGTTCCATATCTCTTGAAGCTCTTCCTTTCTGAAAAAGGACCAAAGGTTCGCGGAAAGCCACGTAAGTTTGACCGGGCAATGGACAAGGTTGAACGCGGCTACCGCAAACTCCTTGCGTTAGCTTTAAATAACCGTGGCTTTGTTGTACTCGTTGCAGTTTTCCTTCTCGTATTCTCTGGCTTTATTGCACTGCGTCTTGGAATCAGTTTTATTCCTTCAACCGACTCTGGTGATTTTTATATTTCTACAGAATTCCCAATGGGAACTGAAAAGGAACAGACTCACGAAAAAATGCTCATTGCCCAGGAGCTTCTTTACAAGTATGTTCCAGAAATTGATAACGTAGTTATGTACGAAGGTCAGGGCGACTCTTCAAACTTCTCGTCAGTTTCTACTCCACACTATGCTTATACTCACGTAGTGCTTGTTCCAGTTTCTGAACGTAAGCGAGATGTTCACGACATCATGCTTCAGATTCAGGAAATCTGGGCTGCAGTTTTACCTGACTCAAAAGTTTCTGTTCAGAACGGCGGTTTCGATAAACTCGTTGGTTACGTTTCTGATGGTGGTGGTTACGGTATCACTTTGATTTCCGAAGACCTCGATGTCCTTTATGAAACTGCTATGAAAATCAAAAGTCATCTGGAAGCTGATCCCGAAGTTGTTACCGCAAAGCTCGACACAGATTTTGATACCAGCACGATGATTATTGATATGAGCCAGGAATATCTGAGTTCACTCGGCATCACAAGTTACGAAGCCGGAATCACCTCGGCGATTTTGTTCCAGGGAATAGACTGCGGACGCTATAAAGATTTGGAAAGCGGCCGACGTTACGACCTGCGAATCACTTCGAACATCACAGATAAAAATATCACCGCTGATGATATTTCAAATCTTCACATAGTTACTCAAAACGGACAGGATGTTTCATTTGCAAACCTTTCTGATATCCGCGTTGAAAAATCTGTCTCACAGATTAACCATTCGAACCGCGCAAAGAAAATCACAGTTACTGCATCGCTTGTTGGCGAAGATACGAGTGGAGTTTCACAGCGCGTAAATCAGTTCATTGCAAATAATCCGTTACCAAATGGAGTTCACTCAAAGGCCGGCGGAATTATGGCACTTATCGGCGACATGATTACCCCGATGATTTCTGCACTTTTAATTGCAGTCTTCCTTGTTTATACAGTTATGGTAATTCAGTTTGAAAAATTCAAACAGCCACTTTTGATTATGGTGACTATTCCATTCTGTTTCATTGGTGTTGTTGCCGGACTTCTGATGTTTGGTTCAACTCTCAATCTTTTGTCGCTGCTCGGTTTGATTTCTCTTGCGGGTGTCGTCGTTAATAACGGAATTATTCTCGTTGATTATATTAATCAGTTGAGAGTTCAACGCCGTCAGGTTATTGCACGCAGCAAAGGAACTCAAGACAGAGATGGTGAATGGCACGTTGATTTGACACCTGAACAGGAAGAAGAACTTTTGCGAACTTCAGTTCTTGATGGATCAGCCAGCCGTATCAGACCAATTCTTATTACAACTCTTACTACCCTTCTTGGTGATATTCCGATGGCCGTAGCAAAGGGTGAAGGCTCAGAGCTTTATGCTTCAATGGGCCAGGCAATCGCGGGCGGACTTTTAACTTCCACCCTGATTACTTTGATTTTAATTCCAGTAATATATTACATTTCCGAAAAGCGAGGTAAACATGAATAAAAGATTTCTCAAGACATTAGCAGGCGCACTTGCTCTCACAACAACTCTTCTTCTCACAAGCTGCTACTCAGTTTTCAGCGGTGGAACCGGCGGTATAATTGTAGATGCAGAAAGCACTTCTACACCAAAAGCAGGAATTCCATTCGTTGATGTTTATGCTTACACAGACAGCGGCACAAGAGATTCCGCTTATAATTCATGGCGCGAAGGAACAGTTTTTTCTCCTTCAAATTCTTATTACGGTCACACAACTACAGATGTAAACGGCAACTTCACAATTTCAAATATTGTCTGGAAATCTGATAAACCGGAGTTTGGAAAAGATGCAGACTTCACAACCATCTATCTTTTATACTATCACGAAAATTACGGACTAACGAAAGGTAGTACAGTTATTACATCTGATAGTACAAGTGACACAGTTTATGCAGAACTCAAAGCTATTAGAAAAACTACAGCGCTTAATATAAATATTTATGATGTAGCAGATTCACGTGTGACCTCCAACAGCGTTCTCGTAAAAGTTTCTGTTCCACAAACCACTGATACTTTGACAACTGCAAAGGCAAAAATTTACGAGCAGACAATTACCGGAAGCGGAACAATTAATATCAGTTATCCTCGCTGGAAAAATCAAACTGATAAAGCTGATGAAAAAGAAAATGAACCGGAAGTAAGCATTACTTATGCACAGAGTGCAGACACAATTACCTGGAAGGCATGTGCTAATGCTGATAATGAAGCTCAAGATTATTCTTTCTTAACTGATGATTTTAGTATCACTAAAAAAATCCAGAATTCGAATTACAGTGTTTCCTTTTATGGCAAGACAACACGCATCAATCTTCCAACTGTAAGTGGAACTTATGGTGATACTTCAGACGTAACAAATGACGGTGTAAAAATCAGCATGAAAGCAAAAGATTCTGAAGGAAATTACACAATCGATTGCGGCGAAGTTACAACCTATGCCCAGACTGTTGGAAACAGTGAAAAACAGACTCACGGAAATTTCAGCGGACTTGGCAATGGATTCTTCTTTAGTGATTCTACATATACTGAAAAAAATAAATTGATTGAAGTTCAGTTTTATGCTGATGGAAATATCGCAGGGACAGAAACCTTCCGCAGCGACAGTAATTCATATAACGTTAGATTAAACTAACACTATTTTGGTATATGAAGCCTATGACTAGAAAATTATTTTTCACATTTTTGATTACCTCATTATTTACGATGATTGAGCCTGTCGAAATCACCGCGCAGGAATCAGTTCCTGCCTACACCCTCGGTACATTGTTAGACGCGACTAAACACAATCATCCGGAGCTGCTTAAACTGCAGGAAGAATATCGTCGCAGCCTTCTGGATGTAAAAGATGCTTGGTGGAATCTTGGGCCAACTGTTGATTTTCAGGCGAGCGGAACTTATATGGTGAATCCTCCTGTTGATGCAATTTATGTCAACGTTGATGATATTGTAAATGCAATTTCCTGGAACGGTGTAAAACCTCAGACAAGAGGTCAGCGTATAAAAGTTTTCAATGGGATGGAAAACACACTTTATAATTTCCAGGTGGATGTTACTCAGCCGGTTTTTACCTGGGGAAAAATCACAAACGCAATTAAGCTCTACAGACAGATTTCACAAATCAAACAAACTCAGATTACTCAGCAGACTGAGCAGCTTGAAACAGAACTAAAGACCCGTCTGCTCAGCCTTTATTATATGAACAGAATTCTGGAAATCCTTGATGAAGAACAGACTTACACAGACCGTATGGTTGAAGTAAGCGAGAGTGCTGAACAAACCGGCATGCTTTTACATCAGGATGTTGTTGATGCAAAGATTCAGGCAAAGGAACTTGAAATTGCAAAGCAGGATTTACTTGAGCAGATTAACGACCAGCTGCTGGAACTTGAACGTATCACAGGGATTACCGCACTTTCAGTAAATCAGATTGATTATGATTTTGTACCACAGGTTGTAGATGAGTTTGATAATCTTTTAAGCACCGACTTATCTGAACTGGAAGCTCAGGTTCTTTCTGGGAATCAATCTTCAATCAAAATGCTTACACAACTTGAAAACGTAAGCAAGACAGCAGAAAAAATTTCCCGTGCATCTGAAAACTGGAAACCAGATTTTGCGCTCCAGATGAGCAGCAGCTATTCAGGTTCGAGAGTACCATTAGTTGAACCTAACTGGTTACGCAAGGATGACTATTCGGTAAATATTTCAGTTGGCATTAAAACCACAATCTGGGATGGCGGAAAAAAAGTGCGTGATGTTTCCAGAAAAGTAAGTGAAGTTGAAACCGCAGAACTCAACAAACTCGATGCACGCTCAACTCTCAGCAAAACTTTCAATTCACAGTGGAACGCTGCCCAAGTCTGCACAATGAAAATTGAATATCAGGATTTGAAGATCGAATCTGCCACTTCCAAAATTCAACAGAAGCAGCAGATGTATGAATCCGGCTACGGCTCAGAAACCGACGTTCTTTCCGCAAAAATCGAACGCTGCAACGCCCAGATTGAAAAAGAACAGCAGGCCTTAGCCCGTGCCGCAGCCTGTCTGACAATTGAATATCTTAGGAAATAAAACAATCTGGGTTACAACTTTGTGTTTGTGACCCAGATACGTTTAATGTAAATATCTATTCCATCTTTCAAATTCCAATTATTTCCCAAATGTGCACCTAATGCAAATGACCACAATAGATTAGTCGTACTAGGAATTGCATCCTGCCATACACCATCAATTTCATCTTCCCAAGTTCCACGATTTACACCAAATGGAACTTGTACAATCTTTGGACTTGAGGTTAATTTTGTATGAACCACAGAAACACGTTCTGTAGACCAACCGTCAATTTTTATGTCGTAATTTTCGCTGTTAGGACTGTATAACTCCATATTCAGATATTTATAACCACTCAGATCCCTTTCTCCTACAGTAAAGTTTCGCCAGTCATCTTCAGTTGTTATTTTGTATCCGTCTACTTCTGCGGCAATAAATATATCTCGATCTTTTGTTGTATCATTCACATACTCAGTATTTGTCGCCCAAATACGTTTTATATAAATATCTACACCCTTTGTCAAAACCCAATCAGAGTTCCCGTTTGTCCCATAATAATGCGCACCCAAATTTATAAAACCTAAAATATTAGATGCATTTGTTTCATTGTAATTCTTTCCAAATGCACTCTGCAAAATTAAAGATTCACTCGTAAGAATAGAATTAAATGTTGCAACTCTTTCATTATCCCCCCAACAATCTATTGTTACAGAATTTGCACCACTGTTAAGACTGTATAATTCAATGTTAAGATATTTATAACCTGTTAGATCATATCCATTAGAATTATTTCCATATATTGCAAAGCCTTTCCAATCATCTTCTGAACAAAATTTATACCCATCTGCATCTGGTGATTTATATACAATCTTGTCTTCTGTTATATTATTTTCAAGCCTTGTATTTGTTGCCCAAACGCGTTTTACATAAAACTCAATGTTCGGAAGATTTTCTCCTCCTTCTGCCTCTCTAACAGCAATACATATATTCCCTAAATTATTTGAGGTACTCTGTTTTACAACCGTCTTATTATCAATCCAATCGTTCCAAGTTCCATTGTTAGTACCAAACAAGGATTGAAGAACAACCGTATCATCTACCAAAGAGGCTGTAGAAGTTGCAACTCGTTCATGATCTCCCCAACCGTCAAATGTAAAGTAATAGTTTTTTTCCCTCTTAGGAATACCTAACTCAACATTCAAGTATTTATAGCCGGTTAAATCATTTGTACCTAAATAGATATTTCTATATAGATTCCCATCAGCAGGCGTAGCTGTTTTAAAGCCATTCTCTTCTGAAGATTGAAATAGTATTCTGTCTTTACTTGTGTCTATTGATATCTTTTTATTAGTTGCATAGATTTTTTTGATGTATACATCAACACCTTCAATAAAGTCATATCCATTTTCAACAGTATTTGCTGCAATAAAGAAGGAACCAACAATATCCGATGTGGATGGCTTAATAACATCGTGTCCATCTTCCCAATTTGTCCAAGTACCTCTACTCGTACCGTAAGGAGCCTGCACCGTAATAGTTTCGTTAGAAAGCGCTGTCTTAAAAGAAACTTCACATTCTCTCCAGCCCCAACCATTTATTTCTATCATAGTATTTTTATTGTCAGGACAATACAATTCAAAATTCAAATATTTATAGCCTTCCAAATCTGTTGGACCAACTACAAAATATTTATAGTCATCCTTTATGGTTGTCAATTTATATCCTTTTTCATCTGATGAAGAATAAACAATTGTATCTTTTGAATAATCAGTATTTAGTTTCGTATTTGTAACAGAAATCTTCTTTAAATTTACTTTTATATCTCCAATAAAATCCATTCCCTTGTTATTTATTCCTTCACCACAAACTGCATAAAAGTAGATTGTATTCAACTTATGCTTTGGATACTTTTCAATACAAACTTGATAAACTTTAGATTCATTTGTTAATCGTGATGCAAATTCAAAAGCATAATTTTCAAGGGAAACATCTTCTGGCCACATAATCTCTGGCGTAATAGATATACCATCAATTCCGATTACATTTCCTGTATTGTTTGGACTGCTCAATTCTATATTAATATATTTATAACCTGTTAAATCGATTTCTTCGTCAAAAGTGATTTTTGGTGATTCCTTATAATTCTCTTCACTTGCTGTGACAAACTCTGTTTCCACATCAGTCGCAGGTTGCCAAATAACCTTATCTGGCAACACTGCTTCTGGTTTACTTCCAGAGCCCGTATCTGCATTTGGATTTTCGCAGCCGACAATAAACAGTGCAAACAAAATTGCACCCACTGATTTTGCAAATAAGTGATTCTTTTTCATAAAAGCTCCCTTCAATAGTTTTTATTCGTATAAAATAATTTTAACATTGAAGGTGTTGTCGTCAAATAATAATGTGTTATTCGATTTTTATTTTAAGTACTCGTTTATAAGCCTGTTGATTTCAAGTGAATCTATTTGCGTACTTTTGCTTTCCATTGAAATTATCAGGTTCTTGCCTGGGAAGTAGCCGTTTGCTGAATACAAGGATAACTTTGCAACTGCACGAGCTGCATACTCTGGATCATCCATCATGCCAAAATGTTCCCATGCATATTCCTGGCGCGTCCTGACATTGAGGCAATAAAAGTCTGGATGAAACTCACAATAATCGTCATTAACGAAAGAAGCTGTATTCTCGCTGTCACCTTCTTTGCGCTCAATCACAAGAGGGAACTCATAACGATATGGCACATTATTATTTTTAAGTGCGTTTGCAATTATGACTTCTGATTTTGAGCGCACGAGATCTCCATTGTCTGTTCTCAGTTTTTTATTGTCTCCGTGTATTTTCGTTTGGTGATATGGTACTTTTTGCCAGCGCTCGGCGTACTGGGTGTCAGTGAGTGTTGCAGGCGTTACCAGAGTTTTGCGAGTAGAGTCGAGAGCCACGAAGGCTGTGTCTACGGAGTTCTTTTGAAGCGATGTCTGGAAATGCTGGATGAGCTGGAGCTCGCGTTTTGCTTTTTCAAGAGCACGCTGATCGTAATCTTTTTGAATAAGGTGGCGGGCAAGGGCATCATCCTCGCGGGGCATATAGGTACCCTGGTAATCGCCGGGGTTGGTCTTTTTGTAAAATTGCAGGACATTGTTGCGGCGCTGCACTATTCGGACTGAACCAGATGGTGCATTTTTGAGCGCGTGTTCTTTTGTTTCGATAAGAGCTAATAAATCTGATGCCCGCTGGTTGAGAAGTTCTTCTATTTGCTGAGAAAGTGGCGAAATGTCTTCGAGTTTTTTTCCCATATGGATTCCTCGTAATTAGATTAAATAGTCCGGCAGGGTCTGTCCACCCCGCAGGAGTGCTGACACAATTCATTTTCGCATGAAAATGCATATAATACAAACACTTTTTGATGTTTATATGCACAGTAAGGGCGAATTTATGTCTTTTGAAGTCGATTTTTCGACTGAAGTGGCTGGTTTTAAGAGAATTTAGACTAAAATTCGTGAAAAAGAGGCAGATTCGACCGCTTTAAGTTTGAATTCGTGCATATAATATAAACTTCTTTGCAATTTTATATGCATTTTCAAGTAAAAACGAGAATTTAATGAGTTTGCCATCAGTAAAAAGGCCATGACTACAAGGTGATTGTTGTTGTACGCCGAATCAAGGGATTACAGAAAACAAAGAGCTCACACCCCGCGCGGAAAATTGAGGCGTTGCGGGGTGACACAGCTGGGAGTTGGGGGATGTCAGTGAACTTTATAAGAACTGGGATTCACCCCGCTGGGTGGATAGCGGACAAGACCGGAGTGAGGGAGCGAGCCACAGGTGAGCGACTGAACGAGGACTTGGGAGCGCAGGGCGGTGCTCCGCCCTCATAAGGCATCTCACTTCTTATTAATTGAATATATCCTCAAAATTTTCTATAATAGAGCATTAAAATTATGGGTTTAGTATGCCCGAATCAGAGGAAAAAAATGCCTAAAATCGAATGTAACGAAAAACTGTTTTTTGATGCTATCGGAAAAAAATACACTTATGATGCTTTGGAAGACGTACTTCCTTGCGCTAAGGCTGAACTGGACGAAAAGCCGGATATGAGCCAGCCTGAAAACGAGCGCGTTGTAAAAATTGAATTGAATGATACTAACCGACCTGACCTCTGGTCTACTAACGGTGTGGCTCGTCAGATTAAGCTGCACGAGGGTGGAAAAACTGTTGACTATATGAAGCTGATGTCTAACCACGGCAACAACGACTACGGTGACCGCATTGTTGAGGTTGATCCTGAGCTTAAGGATATCCGCCCTTACATGGTTGCTTTTATGATTACCGGTAAGGCAATTGATGATCCTATGCTTAAGGACATCATCCAGACTCAGGAAAAGCTGGCCTGGAACTTTGGCCGTAAGCGTAAGTCTATTTCTATGGGTGTTTACCGCGTTGATCAGATTAAGTTCCCGGTAAAGTATCACGCTGTTGACCCTGACAAGACTAGCTTCGTGCCACTTCAGTGCGACGCTCCAATGACTTGCCGCCAGATTCTTACTGACCATCCAAAGGGAAAAGATTTCGGTTGGATTCTCGCTGATATGAAAAAGTTCCCACTTTTGAGCGATGCTAAGGACGAAGTTCTTTCTATGGCTCCAATCATCAACTCAGCTACTCTTGGTGCTGTTCAGGTTGGTGACAAGGACCTTATGGTTGAGCTCACTGGTGATAATATTGAAAACCTCATCCTTTCGGCAAACATCGTTGCATGTGATTTTGCTGATCAGGGTTATGAAATTAAGCCTATTCTTGTAAAGCATCCTTATGATACAGGCCTTGGAAAGGACATCATGGTTCCTTACTACTTCCAGCCAACTACAAAGACAACTCTTGGCGCAATTAACAAGCTTCTTGGAAGCGACTTTGATATGAACAAGGTTGTTGATGCTCTTACACGCATGGGAAGCACAGTTGAAGTTAAAGGTGAAGAAATCACTTTGAGCCCTGCTCCATACCGCAACGACTTCCTCCACGAAGTTGATATCATTGAAGATGTTATGATTGGCTGTAATGTAGCTGCATTCGAGCCACGCACTCCACAGGACTTCACTGTTGGTCGTCTTCTTCCACTTACTGAGTTCAGCCGCAAAGCTAAGACTTTGATGGTAGGGCTAGGATATCAGGAAATGATTTTCAACTATGTTGGTTCTAAGAAAGACTACATTGATAATATGCTGATTGATGGTTCTAAGGTTATCGAAATTGCTAACCCAATGAGCGAAAACTATCAGTTTATCCGCCCTGAGATTTTGTCATCTCTCTGCCGTGCCGAAGCAGGTTCCGCAAACGCTATGTACCCTCACAAGATTTTTGAAATCGGTAAGGTTGCATATCTTAAGGAAGATGAGAATACTGGAACAATTACTCGCCAGCACCTGGGCTTCCTTACAGCTGCAAGCAACGCTAACTTCAATATTTTGGCAAGTGAAGTTTCTTCCCTCGTTTACTTCCTCGACCACGAGTACAAGGTTGTTGAAAGCGAAGACCCACGCTTCATTCCTGGACGCCAAGCTCAGCTGATTGTTGATGGACAGCCGGCAGGTGTATTTGGTGAAGTTCACCCACAGGTTCTCGAAAACTGGGGAATCACAACTCCTTGTGTTGCCGGCGAACTCGACCTTGAAACTTTGATGGCTACTGCTGATACAAAAACTGAAGCTGAAAAGGCAAAGGATAAGAAAGGCGCAGAACCAGCAGCCGCAGCAAACAACAACCAGAAATCAGAAGCTGAAACAAACCCTGTAAAATACTTCAACGAGCACATTGAGCTCCGCGTTGCAAAAATTACAAAGGTAGAAACAAACCCACAGGGCGACAAGCTTTATATCGAAACTCTTGATGACGGTACAGGCACAGAACGCATTATTCAGAGCGGCCTTCGCCCATACCTCACAGAAGATGAACTTCTCGGCCAGCACGTAATCATCGCTGCTAACCTCGCTCCAAGAAAGATGAAGGGCGTAGAAAGCCGCGGAATGCTCCTCGCCTGCGACTACACAGAAGACGGCAAAGAAAAGGTTGAACTCCTCACAGCTCCATGGGCAGCTCCAGGTACAATCATCCAGATTGAAGGTGCCGAATACACCGGCGAAAAACCAGCCAAAATCGACATCGACCACTTCTGCAAAATCGAATATCGCGTAAGCGGCAAGTGCTTTACAATTGCAGGAAAGAAGGCAACAGCAGCCGGCAAGCCGGTAACAACAAACAAGGCTGATAACTGCGAAGTTTGCTAAGAGATTCTAAATACATGGTGGTTTCGATACACTCGCTACGCGAGCACTCAACCACCGCCGTTAAATGAAAAGACCGTCCGAAAATCCCGGACGGTCTTTTTTTACTTCACCTCATTCACGAGTTCTTCTCCGGCGGCAAAGGCTCTTATATTTTCCAGCGTTGTATCCGCCAGATTCTTCAGGGCATTGGTTGTCAAAAATGCCTGGTGGCCAGTGATGATTACGTTCGGGAATGTGAGCAGGCGGGCCAGGACGTCGTCTGTCATGATATCAGTTGACCAGTCGCTGAAGAAGTATTTGCTTTCTTCTTCGTAAACGTCCATTCCAATACCGCCGATGTGGCCGTGCTTGAGAGCGTGAACCAGGGCCTTTGAATCTATCAAAGCGCCGCGGCCCGTATTAATAATCACCGCATCCTTCTTCATCATTTTCATTGTGTCGTGGTTTACGATGTGTTTTGTTTCTTCGGTCTGCCCACTTTTCATTTGGGTATGGGTCATAGGCAATAATCTTCATGCCAAACCCCTTCAATATGCCTGCCATAATCTGGCCGATTTTTCCGGTGCCGAGAATACCGGCTGTAAGACCATGAAGGTCACGACCGGTAAGCCCATCAATATTAAAGTTTGCAGTCTTTGTGCGGAGGTATGCCTGAGGAATATGGCGGGTAAGCGACAGCAGCAAGGCCGCCCCGTGCTCTGCAACCGCATAAGGCGAATAAGCCGGAACACGAACTACTTTTATCCCGGCCTCCGCAGCCGCCTTCAAATCAACATTATTAAAACCGGCACAACGCAAGGCAATCAGCTTTACGCCGCACTTTTTCAGCTCACTAATTACTTCCGCATTTACCACATCATTTACAAAAACGCAAACTACATCAAAGCCCTGTGCCGTCATTGCAGTATTTTCATTCAGCTTGAAATCACAGAATTCTATTTCATAATTAAACCCGCCCTCTGAATTCGCTTTTGTAAACGAAGCCTTATCATAAGAACGTGTATCAAAAAATGCAATCTTCATAATGTTTGTCTCCTCTAACTCTCACAAATAAGTTAACACAGAGGCAAGCCTATCGTCAACAATTTAA
>CADANN010000027.1 GCA_902789325.1 uncultured Spirochaetaceae bacterium | reverse complement strand
CACTCAGAAAGTTTTACAGAAAAATATAATGTGAATCCTAATCAGATTTTTCTGCTTGGCCACAGCATGGGGGCAAACTCTTCACTCAACGCCGGAAAAAAACTGGACTGGATTGCGGGAATCATAATGCTCACTCCTTACGACCCTACCCGCTATCTCAACTGCGACAAGGAAGTTTATCTGCGTTCACTTCTTGAAGAAGGCCGCATTCTTCATTCAGATGGAATTGATGTTATTTATGATGACGTATTACGCCGCCGCGAAGAAATCAGCCATCCGAATGCCTTTGAACAGGTAAAGGATAAAAACATTCTTGTTTTTGCAGGAAAGTATGATTCAGTTTCGCCGATTGAAGAAATGATTCTTCCCCTGTGGAGTAAGCTTGCGGCCCACAAAACAAGCGCCGTTCAGAAGCTGGTTGAATACCCGACAGAGCACGGTTTGATTGGCCGCCGCATTTCCATGATTCGTGAAATTGCAGAATTTATAAATCTGGTAACAAAAAATTAGTTTTTTACCTAGTAACCATGTATGCAAATGCATGTTATAGTAGTGTCTTATGAATAAACACTACTATGTAAAAATAGACGGGATTTACTGCGCGCATTGCAGAACTGTAATTTCATCTTTCATAAAAAAAGCAGACACTGATGCTGATATAAAGATTTCAGGAAACATAGCAAGAATAAAATCTGACAAGCTTACTGAAGCAAAAATTGTTGATGCGGTTACGCAGGCAGGCTATACGACAAAAAAAGAATGGATTTGTACCGGTTATAATAAATGGAAGCTTTTTCAAATCTTTGAGTTTGCGGGATTTGCTTTATTAATTGTTCTTTTGCGTTTTATCTTAAAATCTCTTTTGGGTTATGACATTCTGAATGTAATTCCCGTAATTGATACAAGACTTTCTTTTGCGGGACTTTTGATTGCCGGATTTTTGACAAGCTTTCACTGCATCGGAATGTGCGGAGCAATTAATCTTGCAGTTTCAAAAGACTGGAAAAAATCTCTTTTATATAATGGCGGAAGGATTTTATGTTACACTGCAGTTGGATTTTTTGCGGGACTTTTAGGAAAGACACTTTCTATAAATCAAACTCTTTTAAGTGTAATTATTGTAGTACTCAGTTTTTTTATGATTTTCCTCGGGCTTTCGATGGCAGGCTTGTTTTCTGTAAGTTTCAATCATTTTTCCCTGCCTTCAAAACTAAAAACTTCAAGCGTTTTTCTGACAGGATTTTTGAACGGCTTTATGCCCTGCACTCCTTTAATCACCATGCAGGTTTACGCAGTGTCTACCGCAAGTCCTTTTAAGGGTGCCTTAGCCATGCTGATGTTCGGACTTGGAACGCTTCCTTTAATGCTGGGCTTTGCATTTTTTCAGAATATGCTTGCCGGTAAAAAAGCTCTGCTTCAAAAAATCCTTGCTGCTTTTATCCTGCTTATGGGATTTGCAATGTTCCTCCGCGGGCTTACAGGGCTTGGAATCAATACAGACACTTCAGATTCAAAACTTAAAAACTGGAAGACGGCTCAGATTAATTCTGAAAAAACAGAGCAAAAAATAGAAATCGATCTTTCGTATAATGGTTATGAAGATTTTGCAGTTCAGGAAGGAATCCCTGTAACTTTGATAATTAATGCAGAAGAAGACTATATTACGGGCTGCAACAACAGAGTTATCAGTAATGATTTTGATTTCGACGTAACACTTGTACCCGGGAAGAACGAAATCTGTTTTCTACCAGATAAGAATGGAACTTTCATATACAGCTGCTGGATGTATATGTTAAAAAATAAAATTTATGTTTATGAGGATTAATATGAAAAAAACAATTTTAATCACAATGCTTTTTGCTTTAATTTCTACTTTTGCTTTTGCCGCTAAAAAGTCAAAGTATATTACGCCGGTCCCAAAAAACGGCCAGATTACTATAAAAAAATCTCAACTCTCAAAGGATGCTACCTATATCAATTATAAAGCTGGTGATATTACAGTTCAGCTGATTGCAGTAATCGCTGATGATAACACCTACAGACTTTCTTTTAATACCTGTCAGAACTGTAATCCATCTCCTAAGGCTTTTTTTGCACAAAAAGGGAAAAATCTTGTCTGCCAGAACTGCGGAAACCTCTTTACCATGAATGATGTAGGAGCGGCTTCTTACGGCTGTAATCCGGCAAGGATTCCTTTTACTCAGACTGATTCTGAACTTATCGTTTCAACAGAGATTCTGAAACAGGTAGCGCCAGCTTTTAAACGCTGGCAGGGACCTGTGGATTAATTCACTTGGGCAACTAATTCACAGAAACAAATTTTCTGATTCTGTGAGTTACACCTAACCTCTCGCAAAGCCGGGTACACTCCTCTTCATCTTCTTTTGAGATGGTTGTTTCAACCGTACTCATCACAACCTTAGGAACAAAGTTTTTTGCCTGCTCTGCAAAAGTAAGCATTGCAGGAAAAGCTTTTTCCTTAAAAACCGGACGAACAGTTTTCTCGTAAATCTCGGGATTACTTGAATTCAGGCTGATTGAGAGAGCATCTATCTTTCCAGCAAGAAGAGGAGCAACCGGTTTTTTGTTTATTAAATCCGCAAGGCCGTTTGTATTAATTCTAACCGGCAGATTAAAATTGGCCTTCAAAAAATCAGCTACTTCAAGAAGAACATCCAGAGCTTCGGTCGGTTCGCCATAACCGCAGAAAACAAATTCTTTATAATTCTTAAAACGTTCAAGCTTTGCCTCTTCTTTTATGGCAGCAATCACTTCGGCCGCCGTAGGTTCATGCTCAAGCCAGAGGGTATCTACATTATCAAACTCTGCCCCGCTTACTTTCTGACGGATGCAAAAAGTACATGCACAAGGGCAGCGATTTGTCAGGTTTATATAAAGGCCATTGTATTCTGGGTAGATGATTGTCATTGATTTTTTCATAAGAGCGATTATTCTACAAGATTTATGAACTGTCAATTATTGAAAAAAACTATAACTAATATATAAAACTAATATTAGTCAAAGATTAGAAAACAATATATAACCTAGCACATAAGTAGGTATTACATCATATCCTACCAGGAGGTTATATGAAAAAGAGTTTTTTAAAAACCGCTGCAGTTATTCTTGTTGCAAGTTTTATGGTTTCAGGAGCTTTTGCCGCTTCTAAAAAAACAAAAAAGGAAAAGAAAGTTAAGGCAAAGACAATTCTTGTTGGAACAGGTTCCAGCTCACCCCTCTATTGTTATCTTGATGATAATGGAGAACTTGCAGGCTTTGAAATTGATGTAATTAAAGCAATTGACGAACTTCTTCCTCAGTATGAATTTAAGTTTGAAATTTTTGATTTCAAGAATATTCTTCTGGCTCTTGCTGCCGGTAAAATCGATATCGGTGCTCACATGTATGAATCAAATCCGGAACGTCGTAAGAACTATCTTTTTACAGACTACGGATATAATGACTTTTCAAAATATATTGTTGTTCTTAAAGAAAACACAAATGTAAAATCACTTAAAGATCTTGTTGGTAAAACTGCACAGGCCGCTACAGGTTCAGCTACCGGAGCAATTCTTCAGCACTGGAATGAAGAACATCCAAACGAACAGATTAACGCCGTACTTACAAGTACCCTTACAAACGAGCAGGTTGTTGCCGCAATGAAGAATGGAACTTACGATGCCTTCTTCTCTAACATTCCTAGCTTCAATCAGCTTCAGAAAGAATATGGTGGAATTTTCCGTCTTGTTGAAGAACCAATTTCTACTTCAGCATCTTATTTCATTTTCAATCTGAACAGTCCGGAACTTAAGAAAGATGTAGACGGTGCTTTGAAACAGCTTATTGATTCTGGTGAACTTTCTCGCCTTGCAATCAAAGACCTTGGTTCTGATACAACTCAGAATATCAATAAATAAATTATGGGTGAGTTTTTTTCATGGCAGCGGGTTGTTCACAACTTTCCAATTCTTATAAAGAAGCTGCCTGTTACATTTGAAATTGTTGCAGTTGCATTTTCGCTGGGATTTATTCTGGCACTTTTGATTGCAACAGCCCGTATAAAAAAGATTCCTATACTGAACCAGATTCTTACGGTCTTCATTTCTTTCGAAAGAGGAACTCCGCTTCTGGTTCAGATGCTGGTAGTGTATTACGCACTTCCTTTAGTCCTACAGGCATTTTTTGGAATTGATACCAGACGCTGGGATAAAATCATTTTTGTTGATTTAGCCCTGATTCTGAATCAAGGAGTTTTTCTTGGAGAGATTTTTAGAGGAGCCATAACTTCTATTCCAAAGGGACAAAAGGAAGCTGCAATTGCCTGCGGTATGACAGAATTTTCTGCTTTTACAAAAATTGTACTTCCACAGGCAGTAAGGGTTGCATTACCAGCCACAGGATTAAACCTGATTGGACTTTTTCAGGAAACTTCCCTTGTCTTTATGATTGGCGTAATGGACATTATCGGACGGGCAAGCGCACTGGGTGCAACTTCGGGACATAGTCTTGAATCTTATTTAATAATTGCTGTTCTTTTCCTGTCAATAAATTTTGTGCTTACTGGAATCACAACAAAAATCAGTAAGAATCTTTCATACGGTACTAATGTCTTAAAGCAAAAGGCTATATAGCGGAGGGTATATGAAATTCAGTTTTGAATATTTATGGAAATGTATTCTTTCTGGAATCATTTATATACCGGTTACCCTGAAGCTTGCTTTAATTCCACTTTTCATTGCATTGATTCTTGGAACTCTGATAGCCCTTGCCCGAATTTTTAAGGTACCCGTAATAGATATATTTTTTAAGATTTTTGTAGCAGTTTATTCTGGCATTCCCTTGACAATCACAATGCTGATTTTTCATCTGATTTATCTGAATCTTTTTAAGCCCGGAAAAAATGGAATAATGCTGCTTGCATATTTTACTTTTGCTATAGGACGAACCATTGTAGTAAGTGAATCAATTCGTGGAGCTTTTCTTGCAATTCCAAAAGGTCAGTATGAAGCTGCTTATGCATGCGGATTTTCAACTTTTAAGACTTTAAAGACAATTATAATTCCACAGGTAATTCCAATAGCCTTGCCAGCCCTTACCAACAACACACTGGGCTCAATAAAAAATACTTCAATTGTTATGGTTCTGGGTATTGTGGATGTTCTGAACGGAGCAGCTATTCCTTGTGCAGACACCTACAGTTATGTAGAAGGCTACGTTGCCGCAGCAATTATCTACTGGGCAATTAATGCAGTTGTGGAAACACTTCTTGTACGTCTTGAAAATTATTTTGCTAAAAAAAGGTGATGAGATGATTAAAATAGAGCACGTAAAAAAATCTTTTGGACATCTTGATGTTCTTCATGATGTTTCGCTGACAGTTGATGACGGTAGCGTTGTTGTAATTCTAGGTCCAAGCGGAAGCGGTAAAACTACCCTGCTCCGTTCAATTAATTTTCTGGAACGGGCTGACAAAGGTAAACTAACTATCGGTAGTTCGTCAGTAGATTTACATTCTGCAAAGAAAAAAGAAGTACTGGAAATCAGAAGAAAGACCTCTATGGTTTTTCAAAATTACAATCTCTTTGCAAATAAGACTGCTCTTGAAAATATTGTCGAAGCACTTGTTACTGGTCATGGGATTCCAAAAGCCAAGGCTGTAGAACGAGCTAAAGAAGAACTTCGCAAAGTTGGTCTTAGTGACAAAGAAAATTATTATCCAAGCCAGCTTTCGGGCGGTCAGCAGCAGCGTGTAGGAATTGCCCGTGCCGTTGCCCTTGATGCAGAAGTTATTTTATTTGATGAACCAACCAGCGCACTAGACCCGGAGCTTGTAGGTGAAACACTTGCGCTGATTAAACAGGTCGCAAAAGATGGACACACTATGATTGTTGTAACTCACGAAATGTCTTTTGCAGAAGATGTTGCAGATAAAGTTGTATTTATGGATGGCGGTTATATCGTTGAAGAAGGCAGCCCTCAGGATATTTTCTATCATCCAAAAGAAGAACGAACCAGACAGTTTTTACGCCGTATAATACCTGTCGGAGAGTATGTCATTTAAAAAAGTTTTCTTTGTATAAACAATTAAAAAAAGTGAAAAAGAAAATCAGGAGATTTTATGAATAAACAGATTCCAGATACTATCAGAGATAAACACCCGGGATTTGCAGATGTACAGGTGGGAAGTTCTGGAGAACTCAGAGAAAAGGCTCAAGCCCACTGCTTGAAAAACGCTCACCGCACTTTTGAACAGGGCATTCAGTGTGTTCAGGTAAACAGCATGAATGCGCTTGTAAGCCTGCAGGATACAGTAATGGTAATTCATTCACCTTTGGGCTGCTCAGGCTGTGCTTCATTTGGAGCGATAGACAGACTGAATGTTTATAAGCATCACCGCGGCCGCGACAATGCACCTGACAGCCATGTAATTTCAACTGCCCTTGGAGAAAAGGAAGTAATTCTTGGCGGTGAGAAACGCCTGCATGAAACAATTGACCAGGCAGTAAAAAGATATAATCCTAAAATTGTTTTCATTCTTGCTTCCTGCGCATCTTCTATAATTGGAGATGATATAGATGCCGTAGCAGAACAAAAGGAAAAGGAATACAAGGCGAAAGGTAAAGACATTATTTTTGCTCCGGTTCACTGTGAAGGTTTTAAGAGCCGCAATCACGCAACAGGCTACGACCTTGCTCTTGCAACTCTTCAAAATTATGTAATCCGAGATGCACACCTGCCAAAGCAGAAGGGACTGATAAATCTTTTTGCAACTCATTCTTTGAGCTGGGCTGATCAACAGGAAATGAAGAGAATGTTAAACGCAATTGGTCTTGATGCAAACATTCTTCCCTATAATGCAACTTATGAAGACATTATGAAAATCCCGGCAGCGGAATACAACATTTCTGTCTGTCAGATTTTTGCTGATGAATACATAAAGTTTTTATCAGAAAAATACGGCACGCCTTATGCCGTAACCAACATGCCTATTGGAACCCGAAGTACAAACCGCTGGCTTAGAGCAATTGCCGCTCTGGCCGGTAAGGAAGAAGAAGCTGAAGCTTTTATAAAGGCCGAAAGCGATGCCGTTCGTGAAGAAGTTGCCAGAATCAAAAGAAAGACAGACGGACTTCGTGCCTGTCTTACAGCCGGTACCGGTCGTGGCTTTGCAGCAGCAACCTTGATTGGCGATTACGGTATGAAGCTCTTGTGCATGCATACACCTTATTATGATGAAGCTTATATTGATGATTTCAAACGACTGGAAGAATTGCACGGTACAGACTTTATCGTAAACATTGCAGACATGCAGCCTTATGAGCAGGTAAATCTTTTGAAAAAATATAAGCCGGATGTTTTTATTGGAATGTCAAACTGGGTGTCACGTCTTGGAATCCCTTCCTTCCATATTCTTGATTCAAAACGCCCGACCTTTGGCTACCGTGGAGTTTTGTATTTGGGACGCAAAATTGAAGATGCCCTGGACAATAACAACTTCAACAAAAATCTTTCGAACTATTCAAAAAATGCCTACCGCGAAGAATGGTACAAAAAAGATGCCTTCAGCTATCTTCAGTTGCCGGAAGAGAATTAAGTGGCAGAACCAGACAAGGAGTTTTCAAAATGGAAAAATGTATAGAAAGACCAAGAAGCCTCTGTTCACTTCACGGAGCTCTTGATGTAATAGGAAATATTTATCGCGCTATTCCGATTCTTCACGCAAGCCCCGGATGTTCAATGCAGGCTTCCAGCCGCACAAACCTTTATTACCTTGGCGGCTATCACGGACTGCCAAGCTCAAATGCCTACGAAAAGGAAGTTGTATTCGGCGGAACTCAAAGGTTGCGCGAAACAATTAAAGGCAGCCTCGAAATTATGGACGGCGACTATTACGCAGTTCTCACCGGCTGTTCCATGGGAATTAATGGTGATGATGTAGACAGCGTAGTAAAAGAGTTTGAAGTTTCTCCTTATCCTATTGCAAGCATTGACACAGCAGGTTTCCGAGGCGACACCTACACAGGCTATAACATGGCCCTTCTTGCAACTGTAAAAAAACTTGCAAAGAAGACAAAAACAGATTCTCGCCTTGTAAACATTTACGGACAGCCACCAAGTTCCGACATCACATTGCGTGGCGACCTTGAAGAAATTACAAGACTTCTTGCAAGAATCGGCGTAAAGGCAAATACCTTTTTTATCCGTCGCGATGGAATTGAACAGTTGAAAAATTCAGGCAATGCAGCCATTAACATCAACCTTTCACCATGGCTTGCTAAGAATGTAGACACCTATTATAAAGAAACCTTTGGAATTGAAACCCTAAGATTTAATGGCTGGCCGGTTGGTCCAAAAGACACAGCAAACTTTTTGAGAAAAGTAGCCGAGCGGCTCGACCTCGATTCTGAACTTGTAGACAAAGTAATTCACGAAGAAGAACTCTACGTCTACGAATATCTTGATTCGCTTTTCGGTAACTTTGAACGCCATCGTTTTATTCTGGTTGGCGAAAGTGCAAAGGCTCTGGGACTTGCCCGCTTCCTTGTAAATGTACACGGTCACATTCCTCTTGCAATCATCTTTACAGATTCAGTTCCAAAACAGTATCAGGAAGGAATCAGAGAAGAGGTTCAAAAGCTGGAATGCCCTCGTAAGGCAGATGTTTATTTTGAAAATGATGTCTGGGAAATTGAGCAGCTTGCACAAAAGTATGATGGTAAAGCAACCCTTTTTATGGGCAGCTCTTATGAAAAGAAACTTGCACAGAAGCTTGGAAGCCACTTTGCAATTACTTCAAATCCTTGTCTTGATAAAGAAATACTCAACCGTTCTCATATAGGTACGCACGGCAGCATTTCTTTAGTCGAAGATTTGTACAATCATTTCTAAAATGACAACCGATATGACACAGGGGAAGATAGTTCCCCTTTTACTAAATTTTTCCGCTCCCCTGTTGCTGGGAAATCTCTTCCAGCAGTTTTATAACACTTTCGACACTTTTATTGTTGGACGGGTCATTGGAAGTCAGGCACTGGCCGCAATTGGCTCAACCTCACATTTTGTAAATACTGTAATTAATTTTTTCAACGGACTTGCAATCGGAGCGCAGGTTGTAATATCACAGTTTTTTGGAGCAAAAAATTTTCCAAGTCTGAAAAAAGCAATAAATACAACAATTTTCTCAAGCCTGATTTTCAGTCTTTTTGTAACAATCATCCAGATTATTATCTCACCCTATATTCTAAGATTAATTTCTACACCGCCAGATGTATTAGTTCAGGCAAACCAATATCTGAAAATTTACTTTCTTGGAACAGCAGCCCTAACTCTTTACAACATGGGGTCTGGAATTTTAAGGGCACTTGGAGATTCAACACGAGCTCTTATTTTTCTGGTTATCTCCTCCGTTTCGAATATTATTCTTGATATTCTTTTTGTAGTTTTGCTTGGCAAAGGAATTGAAGGAGCAGCTTATGCTACTGTACTCAGCGAACTCTTAAGTGCCATTCTGGTTATAATTTCACTTCAGAGACTGGAAGTCAAAATGCGGCTTGAACTCAAGCATCCTCAAATTGATTTTTTGATTTTGAGAAAGATTATGAAGCTCGGTTTACCAGGTGCAATTTCTTCTTCCATCACATCTTTTTCAAATACCTTTATGCAGAAATACATTAATTATTTTGGAACATCCTGCATGGCTGGCTGGGCAATTTTTTCTAAATTCGATCAGTTTGCTATATTACCAATGCATAGTCTTGCAAGCGGAGCGACTACCTTTGTTGCCCAAAATTACGGTGCAAAAAAATCAGAAAGAATTCGTGATGGAATAAAAAAATCATTTATACTGAATTTCAGCGTTATCAGTATTTTAAGTCTGTTATTGATTTTTCAGGCAAACTTCTTTGCCAGTCTTTTTTCAGATGATGCAGAAGTTATTTATTTCGCAGAACGCTTTATTTATCTCACCGCACCTTTTTTTGTTTTATGCGGCTTTTCAATGCTTTTTTCAAATGTAATGAGGGGCTTTGGAATTGCATTCCGTCCAACCATTATTACATTTGTAGGATTCGTTTTATTCCGCCAGATAATGCTTTTGATAATTTCCCAGACTTCAAATTCCTTTACCTTGATTGCTCTTGTATACCCGGCAGCCTGGCCGCTGGTAATCATCATATACATTATCTGGCTTTTTATATTCAGAAAAAAACGTATTAAATAAAATTAGTCCAGGCGTGTTCTTCTTTTTCAGGAAGACCGAACTTTTCCTTGCCCAAGGCAATTGACTTAATCAAAAAGCTCATGTTGCGGGCAAGCACGCGGAGAGTCTGCATGCCTTCAGCATCTTCTGCGGCTTCTCCCGGAGCACCACCGTGAATATTATTCCAGTACTGGCTGCTGGCAATTGGCATTCCGCTGATAGTGAAGAACTTGTTCACTACATCAAAAGAAGCAGTTGTTCCACCGCGGCGGGCACAGACAAAGCCGGCACCAACCTTCATAGTCTTATCAAAGTTACTGCTGTAGAAAAGTCTCTGTAAAAAGGCCTGAACAGTTGCATTAGGTGCAGAATAATAAACAGGAGTGCCGACAACAAGACCATCAGCATCCTTAAACTTAGCCGCAAACTCATTTACAGCATCATCAAAAACACATTTACCAAGCTCGCCACAACGGCCACAGGCAATACAGCCGCGAATATCTTTATTTCCGATGTTGAAAATTTCAGTTTCAATTCCCTGTTCTGCAAAAATCTTTTCCATCTCGTGCAGGCCAAGTAAAGTGTTGCTCTTTGCTCTTGGGCTTCCGTTTACAAGTAATACCTTCATAATTGCTTCTTTCCTCTTATAAAATCAAATATACCTAAATGATAATCTGAGGGGCAAAGTAAATCAATGAAAAAATCTCCTGTAAAATTGCATAAAAAAAAATCAAAAACTTAAGCTTTTCCTGTAACAAGAAGTTTTGAAATCTCAACCACTCCACGATGCTGCAGCTTGCGAGGATCAAAACGGATAATCATGTAAACCAGCTGCATCACAAGACCGGCACCAAAGGCAAAAACAATAAGTCCTAAAACGATTTTTAACCATTCAAGTAAAATTCTTTTTCGCACAGATGAGATAGTAATCTCAAGAATCACATACCTTCATTCAATCTACCCCGCTTATAAAAAATCCCTATCACTTATATCTGAAAAAAGTATTGGAAACGTTTGTAAAAAAAATATATACCTAGCATATTACTAGGTATATGGAGGATTTACCAAATGAAGAAAAATTTTAAATTTACAGTGTTAACTTTGATATTCTCAGCTTTTTTGTCGATCTCCTGCAAGGCAAAGAACAAAAGCAGCTCAGAAATCAAATATCATTTAAATTTAGGAGCCATCGGTTTTCTTACACCTTCTCCTAATGTAACAATTGCAAACCATGAAAAATATTTTGAAAAATATGGTCTTACAATTGATATTCAGAATCTTGGTGACAACACCTGGGATCCTCTGACTTTAGGAAAAGTTGATGCAAACTTTCAGGGCGTAATTCAGGAATTAGTTCTTGCAGCAAACAATGCTAAAATCACTTTCTTTGCTGGAACACAATCTGGTGGAGTTTATATTGGAACCCACAAAGATAATGTTGAACTCTTAAAGGATCCAAAAAACTGGAAGGGAAAAACTATCGGTTCACTTATTCTCAGAACAAGTGATCTTGCATTGAAAGATATTGTTACACATCAGCTTAGTCTTGAAATTGGCAAAGATATTTTCTTTAAGGCTATAGATGACAATCCAAGTATTCAGATTGCCATTGGAAAAAAAGCTGTTGATATTGGAGTTGTAAATCCAGAATTTGTATCTCTCCTTGAAGCAAATGATGGAGTTGTACTTGCAAAAATCACAGATTACATTCCAGACAATGTTTGCTGCCGTCAGATGGCATATACTCCACACTTTTTGGAAAACAGAGGAGCTTATGTTGCTTTCTTAAAAGGTCAGATTCTTGCTTACAGAGATTTTAAGCTGGATCAAAAGAAATCAATAAAAGTTTTATCTAAAGCTTTCGGTCAGGATGAAGACTACGTTATTTCGATGATTTACGATGGAGACCAGAATGCCAACCGCGGTTACAATCCTGATCCAAATTATAACGGTGTTCTTGGCTTGTACAATACTCTTTATGAATTGGGATATCTTGAAGGAGATGATGTAAGACCGCTTCCAGATTTTTATGATATTTCTGTTTACGCTCAGGCTGTTAAAGAAATCATTGAAGAATATCCAAATGACAATTTCTTTAAGGGACTTTGGGATTACTTCCTTGAGCATAATAATGAGTATCCAGATTTTGAGAAGAATTATCTTTAATCAAAAAAATCATAGAGCTAAATAAAAAGTCAAAAATTTTATAAGGGGTGTTTAAAATGGGAGCCGGATTAGCAAGAAAAGTTGACATTCGTGAAAACAGACTTAATACAATCCTGACTTATCGAGGAGATATAAAAGGCCTTGTCGAAGGGTCAGAAAAAAATGAATTAAAAATAGGAAAATTCCGTTTTACCCAGTGCGGTAACTGTCAGGAAGGTTGTGCCCTTATGCAGGTTTATTCTGTACTGGATGCAGCGGTAGTCGCTCATGCTCCAATCGGATGCTTTGGCGGAATCATAACTCAATATCAGAACTTTCAAAAGGTAGCACAAATTCGAGGTAACAGAAAATTCACTCACCATGCGATTTGTACAAACATTCAGGAATCAGATACAATTTATGGTGGTGCCGAAAAACTTAGAAAAAGTGTACGAGAAGCTTACAGACGTTACAATCCAAAAGTAATATATATTACAACCTCATGTGCTTCAGGAATCATTGGTGATGATGTTCAGTCTGTCGCAGATGAAATGTCTGACGAATTGGGAATTCCTGTTTTTTCAGTTGAATGTGAAGGCTTTAAATCTCGAATCTGGTCTACCGGTTTTGACGCTTCATTTAATGCTGTTCTTAATACTGCCTTAAAGCCACCTAAGCAAAAGCAAAAAGATTTGGTTAACATTTTCAATTTCAATAATGGTGAGCAGACTTTTACTCCGCTTTTGAAAACAATTGGACTTAGACCGAATTATTTAATCAGAACCAGAACCTTTGATGAAATCTCTGGAATGACTGAAGCTGCCTGTTCAGCAACTATTTGCGAAACTCTTTCTACTTTTGTTGCAGATAAGCTTGAAGAGTTATATGGAGTTCCACAGGTTCGTGCGCCTGCCCCTTATGGCATTACATGGACAGACCAGTGGCTTAGAGCAGTTGCTGCACTTACAGGAAAAGACTCTATTGTTGATGAAGCAATTGAAAAAGAACACGAAAGAATTTCAAAAGAACTTGAAGCTTTTAGAAAAGAATTCAAAGGAAAAAAAGCTTATATCTTTGCCGGAGATGCATTTGCGCACAATATCGCCAGTGTTGTTCATGATCTTGGACTTGAAGTAATTGGAATGACAACTTATCACCATGATAAGAAATTCGATAATCCAGAAGTGAACACTGCAAAGTTCCTCTTAGAATCAGCCGGAAACATTCCAAACTTTACCGTATGTAACAAACAGCCATATCAGGTTCTTAAATTCCTGAAAAAATTAAAACCTGATATTCTTTTTGTCCGACATAATGGACTTGCTGTTCTTGGAAATAAGCTTGGCATTCCTGCAGTTGTTGAAGGCGATTCAGATCAGAGTGCAGGTTACAACGGAATAATAACAATGGGCAACAGAATCTTAAAAGCAGTAAAATCTGAAAAATTGTACAAGACTTTTGCAAAACATACAGAGTTCCCATACTCAGACTGGTGGCTGAGTGATGAAACAGACCCATTCCATTTTGTGGAGAAATAGAAAAATGAATAAAGCAATATCACAAGCAAGATTTACATGTGCTCTTGGAGCACAAAATACTGTTCTGGCAATTCCAAATGCAATTCCAATTGTTCATGCGGGTCCAGGTTGCGCAAGCACAGTTAACCAGTTTACTCAGTCGGCAAACCTTGGTGAATGTTATGCAGGCGGAAATCAGATTCCTTCTACAAATACAGATGAAAGTGCTGTTGTTTTTGGCGGCGAAAAAAAACTGCGGGTTGAAGTTGAAGGTGCACTTCAAATTATGAAGGGAGATCTTTTTGTTCTACTCTCCGGCTGTACAGCAGGAATTATTGGTGATAATACCGCCAGTGTTGCCAGAGAATATGCAGAAAAGGGTTTTCCAGTAGTTGGAGCTGAAACTTCAGGTTTTAAAGGCAACGCTTATATTGGACATGAAATTGTAATAAAGTCAATTATTGACCAGTTTGTAGGCAATGTAAAACCAGAAATCCAAAAGGGGCTTGTAAATATTTTTGCAGATGTTCCAGGACAAAATCCTTACTGGCGCGGAGACTTTGAGCAGATTAAAATCCTTCTTGAAAAAATTGGATTAAAAGTAAACATACTTTTTGGTCTTACAAGTAAAGGAGTTTCTGAGTGGAAAAACATTCCAAATGCAGAATTTAATCTTTTGATTTCTCCATGGGTCGGACTCGAAACAGTTGAATATATTGAGAAAAAATATGGAACTCCATTTTTGCACTATCCGGTACTTCCAATTGGCGGTGCAGAAAGCAGTAATTTTTTGCGCGAAGTCGGCAAGTTTGCAAAGCTTGATGAAAAAGCAGTTGAAGAAGTAATAGCAAAAGAAGAAAAAAAGTTTTACGAGTATTTTATTGGAACAGCAGATTTCTTCTCTGAGCTTCAAAATAATCTGCCTCAAGATTTGTATATTAGCGGTGATAGTCTTTCAACTTTTGGAATCTCTAAATTTTTAGAAGAAGAAGTTGGTTATTCATTAAAAGGTCTTTTCATTACAGATAACCCAAATGAAAAAAATGAAAAGCTACTGACTGAAATCTTCAACAAAAATTTTCCGGATTATACAGAAAAGAAGGTTTTGTATTTTGAACCAGATTCAGAAAGAATAAGAGAGATAACAGAAACTGAATTGAAAAAATCAGATCGAGCTCTTGTTTTTGGAAGTGACTGGGAAAAAGATTATGTAAAAGCAAGCGGCAATACATTTCTGTATTCAAGTGCTCCGATTCGCCAGCAGCTTATCATCTCAAAAAGTTACGTTGGATACGAAGGAGGTTTGAAACTGCTTGAAGATATATACAACACAATTTATGCAACAACAACTCTTGTAATGCAGCTGCATGAAGAAAAACTTGCATAGAAAAAAAGGATGGCCTATGGAAGATAATACAATCATCGAAATAAAAAATCTTTCACTTTCATATGAAAGTGATAACTCAACTTACGAAGCATTAAAGGATATAAATCTTACAATAAAACGTGGAGAATTTATATGTATAGTCGGTTCTTCAGGATGTGGAAAAAGTACACTTCTTTCTGTCCTTGAAGGATTAAATATAAAATCAAGTGGCTCAGTAAAAATCAACGGAAAAGAGATTAATGGAGCTGGAGCAGAAAGAGCTGTTGTCTTCCAGAGCTACTCTCTCTTCCCATGGATGACAGCCCTGCAGAACGTTTCATTTGCTGTTTATGAAACCTACAAAAAAAGAGGTCAGAAAATTTCAAAAAAGAAGGCTTCAGAAATTGCACTTTCTTTTTTGAGAAAAGTAGAACTAAACACTTTTGAAAACAAACTGCCAGGAGAACTTTCCGGAGGAATGCAGCAGCGTGTTGCCATTGCACGTGCCATGGCTTGTGACCCGGAAATTCTTCTGATGGATGAACCATTTGGAGCCTTGGATGCAAAAATAAGAGAAAATCTTCAGAATCTGCTTTTAAAAATGTGGAGAGAAGATGAAAAGAAAAAGACGGTTGTATTTGTTACACATGATTTAAATGAGGCAGAGCTTCTTGCAGACAGAATTGTGTTTATGGTACCAAAACACATTCATGCTGTAATCGATGATAACTTACCTAGGCCTAGAAATTATCCTTTGATTCAGGAAAGCAAAGAATACAAAGAACTATATCAAAAGCTTGTAAAATATTTCTACAATGAATCTCTTGAGCTGATGGATATAGAAGGAGCAAACTTATGAAAAATTTCTTCAAAAAATATGTATTGAATTTTGCAAATCTATTTTTTCTTCTTACCATCTCCTGCTTTTTTATACCGAGCAAATATGCTGCAGAAATGAAAGGTGGATTAAAAAGCTTCTTTGTTTTTGGAGCCTTTCTCCTGATAATTGAAATTGCCTTTCTTTTCAGCATACGAAAAACTTCAAAAGAAAGGGCTTCTAAAGACATAATGACTTTTGTATTTGCTTTTTTATTTATCTGGGAATTTTGTGTTTCAAGATTAAATCTCCTTCCTTTCGTTTTTGTACCCGCTCCAGAAAATGTATTTTACGTTTTTATTTCTGACACGGCAAAAATCATACAAGGATTTTTTTCTTCTATGTTTTTGATTCTTGTTGGAATGAATCTATCTATAATTTCTGCAGTTATAATTGGTACACTTGTTGGATGGAACCCACGGCTTACAAAAGCAGTCTACCCAATCGTAAAAGCAATCTCTACAGTTCCAGCCCTGATTTACACACCATATGTTGTTCTCATCATGCCTACCTTTAGAGCAGCATCACTCTGTGTAATTTTTTTGAGCGGCTTTTGGGGAGCAATTATGGATTCAATAAACAACACTGCTTTTGTTGAGAAAAAAATTGTTAATGCGGCAAAAGTCCTGAACCTTTCCACACCAACAATACTTTTCAAAATTATAATTCCATTCAACCTCCCAAGAATTATAAATTCACTTCCAATAAGACTTGCTGCAGCACTTATGACATTAACCGTTGCAGAAATGTTAGGCGCAGATAGTGGCATGGGATATTATGTAAGGTATTCATTAAACTTTGCCAACTACACAAAGGCAATTGCAGGCATCATCTTTATTGGATTTGTCGTAACTATATTAAATACAGTAATTGATACATTAAAAAAGCATCTGATTAAATGGAATTACTAAAGTCTTTTCAGTTATAACTTTTTCCTATACCTCTTATAAAAAAAATATATTTGTAAAAAGGATGAAAAAATTATATAACCTAGTAAGTTACTAGGTTATATAAGAGGTTATAAATGGCAAATACTGAAAAATTTCAATCTACAATCAAATCACTTATTTACAGAGCGCTTCCAACAATTGGAGTTCTTATAGCTCTTGCCGTCCACAATCTCATTCCAAACAGCAGTCTTCATCCTGTAGCAAAAAGTTCCTACTATAATACACTTTTGCTTATTCTTCTTGGAATATCAGGACTGTTTTTTATTCTTTCATTCTTCTTAAAAAAAATCCGTTCATCTCTTGAATACAAGGGGCCTTTCCTTTTAGGAACCTCAGGCCTTGTAATTACCATCAATTTAATAACAGCAAAGTTTGCTCTGCTTCCCGTAATCTTTTTTCCAAGCTACGACAACATTCTTGCAGTCTTTATAGAACAGACAGCCCTTCTTGGAAAATGTATCTGGTATTCCTTCCGCCTGCTTTTACTTGGAGTTTTCTGGGGTGTTCTTATTGGCTTTATTACAGGAGTTCTTCTTGGTTTTTCAAAGAAAGTTTATTACTGGATTAATCCATATATCAAACTGATAGGTCCAATTCCGGCAACAGCCTGGATCCCACTTGTTCTTACAACCTTCCCTACTCCTTTTGGAGCAAGCGTTTTTATCATCGCTCTGGCAGTATGGTTTCCGGTTCAGCTGATGACAAGCTCGGGCATTCAGAACACAAGCAAGGTATATTTTGAAGTCGGTAAAACACTTGGAGCCAGAACCTTCTTTCAGGTTTTCCGTATTGCAGTTCCTGCTGCCCTGCCAAATATTTTTCAGGGAACTTTTAACGGAATCTGTGCCGCATTTATTGCCCTTATGACTGCCGAAATGTTCGGTGCAAAATATGGAATCGGCTGGTACATCAGTTACCAGAAAGCAATGATGCTTTACAGCGGAGTTTACGCCGGCCTGCTTATGATTGCAGTTTTCTGTACTGTGATTATTACAGTACTCTTTAAGGTAAGAGGTAAACTGCTGAGCTGGCAGAAAGGATTGATTAAGTGGTAATAAACGTTGTGTCATCCTGAACTTGTTTCAGGATCTATTTCAAAAAAGACCCCGAAACGAGTTCGGGGTGACAGAGAGGTATACAATGTCTGGAGAAATTAAATTAAGCAATATAACAAAAATCTTTAATCAGGGAGAAGCCGAAGAAGTCACAGCCCTCAATGGAGTTGACTTTACAATTCCTGCAGGAAGTTTTGTTTCACTGATTGGCCCATCCGGTTGTGGAAAGACTACCCTGCTCCGCTGTATCGCAGGACTGGAAACACCCACCTCGGGCGAAGTTCAGGTTGACGGAACAAAAATCACAAAGCCAGGCAGTGACCGCGGCTTCGCTTTCCAGCAGTCTAATCTTTTTCCATGGCTCACAATCAGAGACAACGTGGCTTTTGGTTTGCGTGCCCGCCATATTTATAAAAACCGCAAAGCCGATGTTGATGAGTTCATAAAACTTGTTGGCCTCGAAGGTTTTGAAAAATCTTTTCCTCATCAACTTTCCGGCGGTATGAATCAGAGAGCAAGTCTTGCCCGAGCCCTTGTAGGTCACCCAAAAATTCTTTTGCTGGATGAGCCTCTTGGAGCCCTCGATGCCTTTACCCGCATGACCATGCAGGACGAAATTATCCGCCTTTGGAAAGAGCATAACACAACAATGGTTATGGTAACCCATGATGTTGACGAAGCTGTTTATCTGAGCGATTATGTAGTAGTAATGTCACCACGCCCGGCAAAGGTAGAAAAAATCATTAAGATTGATTTGAGCCATCCTCGTGCACGTGGACAAGACGTGTTCTTAAAATACAGAACACAGATTCTTGAGATTCTGAACTATGCAGGAAAGGTTCAGGAAGCAGAATACGCAATTTAAATTTACCTACCTTTTTGTAGGTATAAAAAATAAAAGAGGTGTTATATGGCAGATAACAAAGGAAAATCAGTTATTCGTCAGGTTGTAGCAATCGGTATTGGTGCTGCAATTTTTGTTGCTTTGACAACAGTTCAGATTCCAATCGGATTCGTTCCTAATACAGCTTTGCAGGTACGTGCCGCTGTTTTGACATTCTTTGCAGCAGTATTCGGACCTGTAGCAGGCTTTGCAATCGGTTTGATTGGACATGCTTTAGGTGATGCACTTTTCTATGGAAGTGTATGGTGGTCATGGGTTTTCCCGGATGCAATCTTTGGTTTGCTCGTTGGTCTTTTTGCAAAGAAATATGCAATTGAAGAAGGTGGATTCGGTTTCAAACAGTGCCTAGGATTCAATCTTGTTCAGGTTCTTTCAAACCTAATTGCATGGGCTTTGATTGCTCCAGTTCTTGATATTGTAATCTACAAGGAACCTGCAAACAAAGTATTCATTCAGGGAATCACAGCTGCAATCACAAACCTTGTAATTGTTGCAATTCTCGGAAGCCTTCTTGCTTTTGGTTATTCAAAAATCAAAACAAAATCCGGTTCATTGAAAGAAGAAGAATAGATTTTTATATACGGTCGTCATTCTGTTTTCTGGAAGACGACCTTTTTTTTCCTTCTTAATCTTGTTATAATCATTCCAAAATGGAATCCATCATCAGTTTTAGAAACGTTAGTTTCCAGTATCGGACTAAATCAACCCCTACTCTAAAAAATATTAATCTCGAAATCAAAAAAGGCGAAAAAATATTAATTATAGGTTCTTCCGGTTCAGGAAAATCAACAATTGCTAAATGTATAAATGGACTCATTCCATCAACTTATGCCGGAAAACTCGAAGGCGAAATTTCTGTCTGTGGAGAAAATCCGGCTGAAGCAGGAATTTTTGGAATCTCAAAACACGTAGGAACAGTTTTACAGGATACAGACGGACAATTTATTGGTCTTACCGTTGCAGAAGATATTGCCTTTGCACTTGAAAACGACAACGTTCCTGTCAAAGAAATGCACGAAAAAGTTCTTGAAGCGGCAAAAACTGTTGATGTAGAAAAGCTCTTAAATGCAGTTCCGGCTACTTTAAGCGGCGGTCAGAAACAGCGTGTTTCACTCGCCGGTATTCTTGTGGACAATGTAGAAGTTTTTCTTTTTGATGAGCCTCTTGCAAATCTTGATCCGGCAGCCGGGAAACGTATTATCTCACTTATAGATAAAATCAATGCCGAAACAGATAAAACTGTAATCATAATTGAACACCGTCTCGAAGATGTTTTATACAAAAAGGTCGACAGGATTATCGTAGTTGAAGACGGTCAGATAGCCATCGATACAACTCCTAACGAACTTTTGAGTACAGACATTCTCCCTCAAAAAGGAATCAGAGAACCTCTATACATTGCCGCCCTCAAACACGCCGGCTGTAAACTTCACGCCCAGGATAATCTTGAAAATATTGAAACAATGAATCTTGAGCCTTATAAAGAAAATCTAAAAAAATGGTTCCAGCAGATTCAGATTCCGGCATCACAACCGTCAGAAGAAATTGCCCTTGAATTAAAAAATGTTTCCTTTGCTTATGATAAATCAAAGACGAATACTGTCGAAAACATCAGTTTTAAAATTCACAAGGGGGAGATGGTCAGCATCGTTGGAACAAACGGGGCCGGCAAATCTACAATAGCATCTTTAATCTGCGGTTTTAACAAACAGGATTCCGGAGAGATTTTCTTAAACGGTCAGGAGATTTCTGATTTTTCTATAAAACAACGCGGCGAAAAAATCGGCTTTGTAATGCAGAACCAAAATCAAATGATCTGCAAATCTATAATATATGATGAAACTGCCCTTGGTCTTGCCGTGCGAAAAGTACCGAAAGACAAAATTAAAGAAGAAGTTTATAAGGCTTTGAAAATCTGCGGAATGTATCCTTACAGAAACTGGCCGGTAAATGCAGTGAGCTTCGGTCAGAAAAAGCGTGTCACAATTGCATCAATTCTTGTTATGAATCCGGAAGTGATTATTCTTGATGAACCAACTGCAGGCCAGGATTACGCGCATTACACAGAAATCATGGAGTTTCTTCGCAAATTAAACCGCGAGCTTGGAATCACAATCATCATGATTACTCACGACATGCACCTTATGCTCGAATACACAGACCGCGCAATTGTACTTTCAAATGGTCACATAATTGCAGATGATAAAAGTTCTAAAATTCTTACAGACGAAAAAATTACAGAACAGGCAAGTCTTAAAAAAACAAGCCTTTATGATTTAGCAGTAAAATGTGATTTTGAAAATCCTTCCAGTCTGGTAGATGCCTTTATTTATTATGAACGAGGAGGCATAAGTTCATGGCAAAAATAATTTCTTACGTTGAAAAAGATTGCTTTATTCACCGGCTCAGCGGCCTTACAAAACTGATTTTCTTTCTTCTGTGGACAATTACCAGCATGCTCACTTATGATACCAGAGTTCTGGCGGCAATGCTTGTAATCAGCATAATCTGTTTTAAGCTTTCAAAAACAGACTGGAAACAGGTGCGCTCAATTTTTATTTTTATTCTTGTCTTTTTGATTTTAAATGTACTTGCAATTTTTCTTTTTTCACCTTATGAGGGCTGTAAGATTTATGGAAGCAGAACAGAGCTTTTTCATATTGCAGGAAATTACACCCTGACTTTCGAACAACTCTTTTATGAACTGAATATAATCTTAAAATACTTTACGATTGTGCCTTCTGTTTTTATGTTTATTACCTCTACAAATCCAAGTGAATTTGCGGCAAGCCTGAACAGAATAAAACTCCCCTACACAATCTGCTATTCAGTTGCAATTTCTTTACGATATGTTCCTGACGTTCAGTCTGATTTCAACAAAATCAAAAATGCCCAGGAAGCACGCGGTATTGAAATGTCTTCTAAGGCTAATATTTTTTCAAGACTCTTCAATATGAGTGCAATTTTATTTCCCCTGATTTTCAGCAGCATGGAGAAAATAGATTCTGTAAGCAATGCCATGGAGCTTCGTGGTTTTGGAAAAGAAAAAAGCCGCAGCTGGTATTCTGCAAAAAAACTTAAGTCTTCAGATTGGATTATTATAATTCTTACAATTCTTTTATCAGGTCTTGCTTTATTTGTCACTTATTTTGATGGCAGCCGATTCTGGTATCCTTCTACATTTTGGTAATCAGATATAGATTTTTCCTATAGCTAAGATAAGAAATAAATATTACTCAGCCTCCTTTTTTTCTGTTATAACATACTAAGATAGTAGGTAATTAAGTTATTATTGTCCATATTATATGAACAATAATACTGGAGGTATTTATGAAACATTTATCAAAAATTGTGGGAATGACACTTGGAGCACTTGCATTAGCAGGTGCATTAACATCCTGCTCAAAAAAACAGGCAACAGCAGCAAGCAGCGCATCTGAACAGAAGGTTGTTAGAATCAACTTTCAGACAGGAAGCCTTTGTGGTGCTCCAGTTCATGTTGCATGGAAGCTCGGACTTTTTGATGAAGAGCTTGCAAAAATCGGACAGAAGGCTGAATATGTTCAGGTTGTCGAAGGTGGTGCAACACTTGCAGAAATGATTGCATCTGGTAAGGTTGATGCCGGTTACGGTCTTTATGCAACTCAGTTGCAGGCTATCGAAAATGGTCTTCCAATTTCCTTTACATCTGGAATCCATATTGGTTGTACAAAGTATTATGTACGTGCAGACAGTGACATTCAGTCGGTTGCAGATCTTCGTGGCAAAACAATCGGCGTTCCAGGACTTGCAGACTCTGCAGTTATGAATCTTAAACGTAAATTAATGGACGTAGGTATTGGTGTTACAGCAGAAAACAATGAAGTTGAATTTATTGCTTATGCTTCTGCAGACCTTGCCATTGCTTTAAACAACGGAGCTGTAGATGTAATCGGAGCTCATGACCCGGTTGCAACAAAGGGTGAACTTGCATACGGCTTTAGAAAGATTCTGGATACAGGAATTGATGAAAAATTTGTAAAAGAATATTGCTGCCAGCAGTTTGTAACTCATAAGCTCTTACGTGAAAATCCAGAAGGAGCCGCTGCAATTACACGCGCTTTGCAGAAGGCAGCTGCTTATGTAGAAGCAGAGCCAAGAGCAGCCGCTCAACTCCAGATTGAAAATGACCTTGTTGCAGGAGACCTGGATTTTAATGCCGCTCTTCTTGAAGAAATTAACTATCAGCCAAGCCGTTCCCTTGGAAAGAAAACCTTTGATGCTGCGGCACGCCAGCTTCAGACTGCAGGAATTCTTAAGGCTTCTACGGATATCGAAAAGTTAATTGAACAGGGTTACATTGAACTCTTTGGTGTTCCAGACGGCTATATCTATGATAGCGCAACAAAAACTTATAAAGAAATTAACGGTTCAAGAGCCTAGATGCTGAAACAAGTTCAGCATGACATGGAATATCAAGTGTCATTCCGAACTTAAATATAAAGTGTCATTCCGAACTTGTTTCGGAATCTAATACAAAGGAGAAACAACATGAAAAACATCAACATTATTTTATCATCACTCACTGCATTGCTCGGTTTACTCGTTGGCATTGCACCTTATACTTTTGCTAAGGTTTGCGGCATGGCCAGCATGCACTGCCACAAGGTAACAGCACCTGTAGTATTAGTTTTTGGAATTGTGATTTTCGTTATCTCGTTAGCACAGACTATCATCTTATGGAAAAAGCAATAACAACAAAAAGACTTGCGCTTGAAAATATCAGGCGCAAGCCTTTCCGAACGGCAGCCCTCATCACACTGACTTCACTTTCAGCAGCCGTACTTTTTGGAAGTCTAATTATAACCTCAAGCCTAAAAGGCGGCATCAAGGGATTCAAAAATCGTCTTGGCGCAGACCTTATGATTGTTCCAGAAGGTTATGAAGGTCAGATGGAAAATATTCTCCTGAACGGAGAACCAAATTATTTTTACATGGATAAAAGTGCCGAAGATATTGTGCGCACTGTCCAAGGAGTAAAAGAAGCAAGCGGTCAGTTTTATCTGACAAGCCTTAGTGAAAGCTGCTGCGACTTTCCAATTCAGATAATCGGCTTTGAGCCCGAATCAGACTTTTTAATTCAAAACTGGGCCAGAACAACAGTCCGACCTCAGAAAGGTAACGAATATATTTTCGCCGGAAACAACATTTTGACTCCAAATAAAGAAGTAAAGTTTTTCGGACAGCAGCACAAAATTACAGCCCGACTTTTAAAAAGCAGCACAGGAATGGATAACGCAATCTATACCGACCTCAATACCTTACAGAATATTTTTGAGGATGCAAAAAGCAAGGGCTTTGGTTTTATTTCTGATGGAGACACAAACACAAAAATCTCTTCTATTTTTGTAAAGCTGCAGCCGGATGCAAAGCCAGACAGCACAGCCCTTCGCATAAAAACAGCCCTGCCAGAAGTTCAGGTAATCACAGGCTCATCATTTATTTCAAATCTTGCAGAAAGAATCTCTGCCTTTGTGATTTTCCCACAGGCACTTAGTGCGCTGATTTTGCTGATTACAATTTTTACTTTAGGAATTGTTTTCTCACTGATTGCAAACGAAAGATTTAAGGAATATTCAATTTTAAGAGTTCTCGGTGCAGACTCTTCTACACTTAAAAAACTTTTACTGTTTGAAGCCGGGGCAATAGGATTTTTTGGAGCAATAATCGGAATCTTTATTTCGGCCCTTATAGTCCTACCATTCAACCTTTTGATTTCAGAAAAAATCGGATTACCATTTTCACTGTCAAATCCGCTTGTAATTACAGGCTTTGCCTTAATCAGCTTTGTAATAATAGTTTTAGCAGCATTGACATCTGCCCTTTACAGCGCAATTAAAATTTCAAAGAAGGAAGTAATTTTCAAATGATAGAAATAAAACATCTTACAAAAAGTTTTCAAACTCCAAGAGGAAAAATTACAGTCCTGAATGATTTTTACCTCACAGCCTTAAATGGTACTTTTCTTGGAATTGCCGGAAAATCTGGAGCCGGTAAAAGCACTCTCCTTTCTTTAATTGCAGGCCTGCAAAAACCAGACAGCGGTTCCATTAAAATTGATACAAATGAATACGAAAACTCCCCTACAGAAATCACTTCTCTTTCAGAAAAAGAACTGTCTGCCTTCAGAAATAAAAACATAGGCTTTGTTTCTCAGGAACAGAGCTTCCTTGAAAATCTTACCGTGCTGGATAATGTAAGGCTACCGTCTTATCTTTCAAAAGGAAAAACTAGTTCTGACACCGATACAAAAATCACAGATCGTGCCCGAAGTCTGCTTGAAGACTTCGGCATTGCCCACCTTGCAGACCAGTACCCGCAGAACCTTTCCGGAGGCGAAAACCACAGAGTTCTCATAGCCCGAGCCCTCATCAACAATCCTCAAATTATCCTTGCCGACGAAGCTACCGACTCAGTAGATCAGGAACGCACAGAAGAAATAATCCACATCTTCCGCAGTCTTGCAAATCAAGGAAAGGTTGTAATTCTTGTTAGTCACGACAAAGAGGCTCTAAAACTTTGTGATAAAATCATTACGCTGTAAGACTTAACTTTTGTTATTCAAAACTAATTACAGATTCCAAGGCTCTGACAAAACCCTCAAGACCCAATCTGTCAGTTTCAGAAAATCTAGAAAACTTTGGGCTGTCAATATCAAGCACACCAGCAACTTCGCCATTATAATGGATAGGAATAACAATTTCGGAATTAGAAGCACCATCACAGGCAATGTGGCCCGGAAATTCATGAACATTATCTACTAGTATAGTTTCATTCTTAGCCGCAGCAGTTCCACACACACCTTTACCAAGCGGAATTCTGATGCAGGCAACCTTTCCCTGAAAAGGACCAAGAAGTAGTGAGCCTTTATTCATCAGATAAAATCCAGCCCAGTTCAAATCTGTAAGCCCTTCAAAAATTAAAGCTGAAGCATTAGATAAAAGAGGAAGATAATTTGCTTCTTCCTCTGCAAGTGAAATTAATTGATTTTTTAATAATTTATAGTCAGTCATATTGATGTAAATCAGATTATCAAATTAATGTCTTCTTTACAATAAAAACTTACAAAGCCTGCTTTAAATCTGCAATCAAATCCTCTGCGTTCTCTACACCCACTGAAAGGCGCAAGGTCTCTGGAGTGATTCCATTTTTAAGTCGCAGTTCCTCTGGAACATCGGCATGGGTCTGGGTTGTTGGATAAGTAATCAGAGTTTCTACTCCGCCAAGACTTTCTGCATATTTTATGAGGCGAACTTTTTCAAGAACACTCAGGGCTTTTTCTGTGCTGTTCAGACGGAAGGTTACCATTGAACCGAAACCTCGAGACTGCTTCTGCATGATTTTGTGACCGGCATGTTCTTCAAGGCCAGGGTAAATTACTTTTGTTACACAGGCTTGTGTCTTAAGCCAGCGGGCAATTTTATCTGCATTTGACTGAGCTTTTTCCATGCGGACTCCAAGAGTTTTTATTCCGCGAAGAACCAGCCAGCTGTCAAATGGAGCTAAGCCTGAACCTGTTGTTTTGATAAGGAAACGAAGTTTTTCATTAATTTCCGGATTTTTTGTAATTATAAAACCGGCCAGTGTATCATTGTGACCGGCTAGAAATTTTGTTCCACTGTGTACAACAATATCAGCCCCAAGAGCCAGAGGATTTTGAAAATAAGGAGACATAAAGGTGTTA
Source organism: uncultured Spirochaetaceae bacterium (assembly GCA_902789325.1). Lineage (GTDB taxonomy): Bacteria > Spirochaetota > Spirochaetia > Treponematales > Treponemataceae > Treponema_D. Next base: position 7,720 of record CADANN010000027.1, on the reverse strand, counting down.
TCTACAACTAACAAAAGATTGTGTGCATGCGCGATTTTTGCCATAGCCGCAATGTCGGTTACGTTCATCATCGGGTTTGTTGGAGTTTCAATGTAGATTGCTTTTGTTGAAGGAGTGATTAAACTTTCTACATCATCACTAGAGCAATTTGTACGGGTAAACTTAATTCCATTTTTTGAAGAAACATTATCAAAGAGGCGAATAGTACCACCATACAAATCTGAGTCTATAATTAAATGGTCTCCCGGCTTAAAGAGTTCCATAAGCAGAGTAATTGCCGCCATTCCGGTAGAAAGTGCAAAGGCGTCTGTGCCACCTTCCAGCTGGCAGACAATTTTTTCCAGCTGCTCACGCGTCGGGTTCTGAAGTCGCGAATAGTCAAAGCCGGTACTTTTGCCTACTCCGGGGTGAGCATAGGTTGCAGTCTGATAAATTGGAAAGCTGATTGAACCATAGTGATTACAGTTTTCTCGACAGGCAGGCTGCCCGTCATTATTCTGACTATCTTCTTCAAGATGAAGACATTTTGTTTCTATTGATAATGCCATACTATTCTCCAAACTTCAAATAATAAGCGGCAAGTTTTTCCAGAGCCTCACTTATCGGCAGCTCTATATCAAATACGCTGATTGCATTACGCTGGAACTGTCGTCCCATTCCCTGGCCTATCTGAGCCGCAACTACCGATCGGCAGTCTAATAGAAGTTCTACGGCCGGTGCGAGTGGACCGCCAGCTCCACCGCCACAGCCGCCACCTGAACCACTACAGCCTCCTCCGCTTCCGCAGCCAAAGCCACCACCGCCACAGCCGCTGCCGAAGTTTAACTCAGTCGCTGCATCTGGCGATGTCGCTTCATTTTCAAGAACCGGCACCTCACGTTTTTCAGTTAATTCAAACTTACTTCCTTTCAATTCATAAATTAGAAAAGACTTAGCCTGACCAAAGTGTAAATCTATGTTGAGACCATCTGAACTTGCGATTGCTACTTTTAATGCCATAAGAACTCCAGGGGGCGTTACGGGGGCGTAGCCCCCGTTAGAAGGGGTAGCGACCAACGAAGTGGGCGCGAGGGGAAGGCTTTCCCCTAAATCTTATAATCATCCTCAATTGCATCCATGAGACCATACTCAAGAAGAATCTCTTCAAGGCGTTCCTGGGTCATTGGAGTTGGAATTGTAAAGTTTGTATTGTTGATTACAGCTTCTGCGAGGTTGCGGTATTCCTGAGCCTGTGCAGAATCCGGCTTGTATTCGATTACAGTCTTGCGGTTGATTTCGGCACGCTGAACAATGTTGTCGCGAGGAACGAAATACAAGAGCTGAGTTCCAAGTTCCTTAGAAAAGGCACGGAGCAAATCGAGCTCGCGGTCTACGTTACGGCTATTACAGATGATTCCACCAAGGCGAACACCACCGGCCTTTGCATAACGACTGATACCCTTTGCAATGTTGTTAGCCGCATATAACGCCATCATTTCACCAGAAGCAACAATGTAGATTTCCTTAGCTTTACCTTCGCGGATTGGCATAGCAAAACCACCACAAACTACGTCACCAAGTACATCGTAGAAAACAAAATCAAGGTCGTCTGTGTATGCTCCAAGATTTTCAAGCATGCTGATAGAAGTGATGATACCGCGTCCTGCACATCCAACTCCTGGCTCTGGACCACCAGATTCAACACAGCGTGTTCCACCGAAACCTGTTCTCATGATGCGGTCAAGTTCAACGTTTTCACCCTCGTCGCGGATTGTATCCAAAACTGTTTTCTGTGCAAGGCCACCAAGGAGCAGACGAGTAGAATCTGCCTTAGGGTCACAACCAACTACCATGACCTTTTTTCCGTGCTCAACAAGTCCAGCTGTAAGGTTCTGTGTGGTTGTGGACTTACCAATTCCACCCTTTCCGTAAATTGCAATCTGTCTGATTTCACCCATTGTGTACTCCTATTTAAGCCATAAAAACGAAATGGCTCCGGCCATATCTTGCCGTCATCTAGTTTATACCTACTTGTTTAGTAGGTATAAGTAATATACTTTTAATTACCTACTGTGTCAATAGGTTATTAAAAAAAGATTGCTTAAATTTTGTTTTAATTAACAGAAAAGCCCCTGAATCTGGTTATATTTCCAGACGCGGAGAATTGCATCGTCGATTGTGCCAGGAAGCTCCATAGCGGTAATTCCAGCGTTGGCCAAGGCAGCATTTGCGGCAGTTCCGAGACGAGAAACGACAATGTAGCGGCAGTCTGTAAAGCGGTGGGTACTTTCTTCCATTTTTGAGATTTCGTGGGAGCCGTCCATACATACGGGCTCTACCTGACGTTCTTCCACCAGGTCATAGCCCACTTCATCATCTATTGAGTAGATATAGAATTTTGTTGCCTTGCCGTAATGCATATTTACGGTTTCGCCGTCGGTTGAGGCAATGGCAACTTTGTAGACTGAAGATCTTGAAGATATATCAGCCATGAGAGAAGTTTTCCTTGATTCCGGTTGTACCGAAATTTGCATAGAGAGCTTTTGAGAACTCTGTGCGTCCTGGTACACCAACTGCATCTGCGCGGCAATGATTACAATGCAGGAAGAGTTCGATGTAAGGCATAGCGGCTGCACGGGCTTCGTGAATATCCTGACAGGTTGGAGCCGGTTCGTCGGCAAGCTTTGCTGTAGGAATCAGTGGGATGATGTTGTATTTTTTTGCTCCTGCGGCGGCCACTGTTTTTGCAATTTCTGCAATATGTTTGCCGTTTATGCGCGGAACAAGCACTGTGTTTACTTTTATTGTAATTCCAGCTTCAGCAATTTTTCTGATTCCCGCAAGCTGATTTTCTATGAGGATTTTTGCTCCCTCTATCCCTTCAATTTTCTTGCCATGCCAGATGATATAGTCATTAAGCTGGGCTTCTATTTCAGGATCTACGGCATTTACGGTCACAGTAAGACTGTCGATTCCAACTTTGATTATATCGTCGGCTCGTTCTGCAAGCAGAAGGCCATTTGTACTCATACATTTTATGAGTTCAGGGAAGTTTCTGTCTATAAGGCTGAAAGTTTTAAGCGCATTATCGCTGGCAAGTGTATCACCAGGGCCGGCAATACCTGCAACACGGATTTCCGGACTGATTTCCAACGCCTTTTTGATAAGGGGAATCGTCTCAGCGGGCTTAAGAACTTTGGACGTTACGCCGGGACGATTCTCCGTATCATTAAGGCTTCTTTCGCAAAAACGACATGCAATATTGCAGCCCGGACATACAGGAAGATGAATACGGCCCGTTGCAGCTTTTCCCTGTCCAAAGCATGGATGTGATTCTCTTAATTCAGTAAAACTCTTTGCCATTTTTGCCTCTCTTAGGTATATCTATATACCTACTACAATAATAGGTTTATACCATATGGAGAATATATCTGTCATTACCTACTTTGTCAATAGGTAATAAAATATTTTCTCCAAACTTGACATATACCCCACAAGGCTATATAAAAAAAAGTAGTTATACGCATTGCCTAAGGAGACCTCAATGAAAATCACACTTCCACCACATCACACATCCCTTGCACAGGCATTGGTTTCACTGTATGGAAACTCAGTTGCAATCGCTGAAACCGATAGACTTTCTGGAGGCGATATCAATAAAGCTTATGGTCTCACCTTGAACACAGGCGCACATATTTTTATGAAGGCTAACTCAAAGGCTAATGCTGATTTCTTTACAGCAGAGGCAGCGGGGCTTTCTGCAATTGAAGCAACAGGAGTAATCAAAACTCCGGAAATTCTTTGCACAGGAACTGATGACGGAGAAGATGTGGGCTACAGCTTCTTACTTTTGAAATTCATTAAGAGTGCAAAACCACGTACAGATTACTGGGAAACCTTTGCCCGAGATTTAGCAGCCCTTCATAAAGCTGATACAAAGATTTTTGAACTCTCGGGAAAGTTCGGATTTTTCCAGAATAATTTTATTGGTGCGCGGGCTCAAAACAATACACCATCTGACAGCTGGATTTCTTTTTTCCGCGATAACCGACTGGCACCTCAATTCAAAGACGCAGATTCATATTTTACAGCCGAAGACAGAACCAAAATTACAAAGCTGCTCGACCATCTTGAAGATTTTTTGATTGAACCGAATCAGCCTAGCCTTTTGCACGGAGACCTCTGGAGTGGAAACGTAATGTGCGGGCCAGAAGGCAAAGCCATGCTTATTGATCCGGCAGCCTACATTGGCCACGCAGAAGCTGACCTTGCAATGACAGAGCTTTTTGGAGGCTTCCCGGAAAAGTTTTATGATGCATACTACGAAGCAAATCCGCTTGAACCAGGCTACGAAAATCGCCGCGACCTTTACAATCTTTATCAGCTGCTGAATCACCTGAACCTTTTTGGACCTACATATCTTGGGCCGGTACTGAGTATTGTTGATGAGTATGTAAGTTGATTTACATATGTTATAATATATAGAAAAAAGTAGGAGCCAGCATGTATATTCTCTGGGAAATCATTAAGTTCATATTAAATGTTTTAGCAATTACGACAATCGTTGATATTATTCTTATGGGACCGCTTCTGATTCATTTTGAAAAGAAGGCTAAACATACTGAGTTTTTTGTGACGCCCCGTCCTGAAACTGTAAAAACTGAAAATGATACTTATTTTGAATTTCAGGGAGCTGGTGGCTGTGCCGGTTTTTCATCTGCTTTTGTTTTGCGCCACATGGGACAAGCTGCAAAAGGTGATGAGATTTTTAAAGAAGTGCCCTACACTTATGGAAACGGAGTTGCTTTTCCAAAAGGCATCACCGGCTTTTTCAAAAAACGCGAAATAAAAATGAAGGCTTGTATGGGAAATCTTGCGGCACTTCAGAATGAACTTGCCCGTGGGAATCCTGTTATTGTCGTAATCCGTTCTTTTGTAGGAAAAAGCTTTCTGCACTTTGCCTGCATAACAGGTTACGATAAGGAAAACATTTACTTTGCAGATTCAATAAAAGACTGGGTGAATGTAGATGCAGCTAAGTCTCCTGATGGCAGCGAACTTTACTACAACAGGATTGTCCCTCTGAAAGAATTTAAAAAGCTCTGGAATACATCAATGCTAAAAATGCCATTTTATTTTAATATTTATTATAAAATGGAAAAACCGGAGAAATAAATTGAACATAGCAGTTTGTGATGACGAAAGTAAAATCCTCGAAGAAATAGCTGATTTTATCAATAAAGATTTTCCGGGTAATAAAGTTGCAACTTTTTCTGATGGTGAATCTTTTCTTTCTGCTATAAAGACAGGTCTGAACTCCGAACCCGATGTTCTTCTCATTGATATCGATATGCCGGGAATGAGTGGAATGGAAGTTGCAGCTGCCCTCGCCTCTGAGAAAGCCCGCACTCTGATTGTTTTTGTAACGGCCCACGATGAACTTGTTTACGACAGTTTTAAATATCATCCCTTTGCCTTTGTACGAAAAAAATATCTGGAAGACGAATTGCGAAATGTTCTGAAAGATTGTCAGAAAGAAATTGTTAGTCGTAACAAACAATTCATTTTTCAAAATGCTTCGCAAACCATAAATCTTGCACAGAGCGAAATCCTCTATTTTGAAGGACAGGCAAATTATCTTGCAATTCATACAACAGGTGATGAATACAGAATGCGCTCAACAATGACTGCTGTAGAAAAGGAACTGGAAAATTGCGGCTTTCTTCGCATTCACAAAGGCTTTCTGGTAAATCTTGAACACGTAAAAATCTTAAAAACAGAAAATCTAGAACTGGATAACGGAGAGCTTCTACCAATCGGAAAGTCATATTCTGACGAAGCGAAAAAATCAATTTTAAGGTATATGAGAAGATGATAGGCAAAAAGAAAAAAGAACTCGAGGATTTACAGCAGAAACTTCTCGAACTGTCAGCACAGAATAAGGACTTAAAATACGAGCTTGATTCTTACAAATGGCAGATGGAAGAAATCACAAAACAGGAAGAAGAAATCCGTCAGCTGCATCAGAATACAAGAAAGCTCAAGCATGACATGAGAAATCATCTTATGGTAATGGCTTCTTACATGAACAGTGGTGACTATGAAAATGCCAGAAAATATGTCTCTGAAATTCTTGATAAACTGAATGCCGTAAAGAGTTATGTTGAAACCGGGAATCCTCTGCTAAATCATATTCTCAATGATAAACTGGAAATTTGCCGCCAGGAAGGAATTGATGTAAAAGCTGATATCGGTAAAGCCTCTTTTGAAAAGATGAAGGGAATTGATTTTTCAGCAGTTTTTTCGAACGCGGTTGATAATGCAATTGAGGCATCGCGACGTGAGACTCGCAAAGAAATCGTCATCAGCGTTTATGAGAAACAGGGCTACGATGTTATAAGTGTAAAAAACAGGATTTCCCAGTCTGTACTGGAGAAAAATCCGGAACTGAAATCAACAAAAGCAGACAGCGAAAAGCATGGTCTTGGAGTTGTTCAGATAAAAGAGATTGTTGAATCCTACGAAGGCATGACAGACTTTTATGAAGAGGATGGATTTTTTGTTGTGAATATGTTTGTACCTGCCTGAGCTTTGTTTATCCCAAAGCAAATACTGTTTATCCCAAGCCCCTTGCGCCCACGCGGTCCAAGGGGTATTTTGTTTTATAGGATGATTAGAGGGTGAAATGGTTATTTGCGATAAATTAAATAAGTTTATTTTACATGATATAGACCTGCACATTCCAAGAGGAATTACACTTGGAATTATAGGGGCTTCGGGTGCGGGAAAAACAACATTTTTAAAACTGATTTCGGGACTGCTTCAACCGGAAAGTGGCATTGTCAGAACTCTCCGTACAGATCCCGTTGAAAAAAAGCACAATATTACTTTGCGGCTTTCTGCTCTTTTTACAGACATTCCTGTTTACAATGAAAATCTTACTATTATGGATTTTCTCGAAGAAATCAAAATCATGTATGGAATGAAGCAGGATGTTTTTGAAAAGCGCCTCAAGCTGATATCTGAAACTCTAGGCTTTACAGATATTCTTAATTCAAAACCAAAAGAACTTTCGCTTGGACAAAAAAGACGAGCCGAGCTGGGGCTTACATTTTTACGCGATGCAGAAATCTATATTTTTGACGAACCATGCATCGGTCTGGACCAGAATGGAAAAGCGGGCTTTTATAAACTTGTGGCAGAAAAAAAATGGGCTGGCAAAACAGTTCTCGTAACTTCACATTCCATGCAGGAGATTTCATCAATTGCAGATAGAGTTTTATTGTTAAATCAGGGAGAAACTGCTTTTTATGGTTCCAAAGAAGAATTATACAAAAGGCTTGCCCCTATCGAAGAAAGCTTTATAGAACTGGATGGTCAGTTGCCAGACATTTCTGATTTGGAAGTGGAAAATTATTTCATCGAAAACGGCAGAATGAAAATCCGCTACAACTCAAATCATGTTTCATCAAAAGAAGTTCTGGAGAGAATTTGCGCGACTTCAAAAATAAAATCGGTTTCAGTCCGTAAGGCAGATCTTGCGGAAAGTATAAAAAGTTTAAAATCAGGGAGGAAATAAAAAATGAGTTTTATTGAAGTAAAAAACATCTCCAAAGAATTTAAGGTAAACAAAAGAAGCGCTGGTATTCCCGGAATGATTGCAAACATGTTTTCCCCAAAATTCGAAATCAAAAAGGCTGTAAACGACCTCAGCTTTACAATTGAAAAGGGAGAGATGGTT
>CADANN010000026.1:44515-47414 GCA_902789325.1 uncultured Spirochaetaceae bacterium | reverse complement strand
GTATTGACAAACCTATCTTTCTTCTATATATTAAACATACATTTTTTCGGTGTGGTACCCAAGCGGTAAGGGACTGGTCTGCAAAACCATCATTGGTAGGTTCGACTCCTATCCACACCTCCTAAAAGAACTTCCCCGTGAAGTTCTTTTTTTTTTGCCTCTCTCATTGAAAGAAAAATCAAAATATAATAAAATATTATATGTCAGCCCGACAACGTGTTTTGCTCGAGCTGATTCTCTGGAGAGTTCCTGCATTCCCGCAGGACGCCGAAGGGTTAGGAAAACGGTGTGCATATTTCTGCAACAGGTTTCTGATATCTCAGGCACCAAGGACGGAGTCAATTAAAGACGTTCTGTTTACTCTTTGGAGAGCAGGTTTTGCAAATTGCAAATCTGCTCTTAATTTTTTTTAAAGGATAAACAAAATCATGTTTGAACAAATCCTTAACACTATTGATGACATTGTATGGGGAATCCCTACAATTGCACTCATTTTGGTTACTGGTATCGTAATGACAATTGCGACACGTGGTATTCAGTTTACTAAGCTTGGTCGTGCTTTTAAGAGCATCTTCAAGGAAAATGAAGGTAAGGGTGAGCTTTCCGGCTTCTCTGCACTTTGTACTGCACTTTCTGCAACAATTGGTACTGGTAACATCGTAGGTGTTGCTACTGCTATTCTTGCCGGTGGACCTGGTGCTCTTTTCTGGATGTGGATTGCTGCTCTTCTTGGTACTGCAACTAAGTATGCTGAATGTATGCTTTCTATTAAGTATCGTGAAGTTAAGGAAGATGGTCACGTTCTTGGTGGTCCATTCTATGTAATTGAAAAGGGTATGGGTAAGAACTGGAAATGGCTTGCTATTCTCTTTGCTATTTTCGGAACTCTCGTAGGTCTTTTTGGTATTGGTACTTTCACACAGGTAAACGGTATTTGTGGTGCTATTCAGAACGCATTCGATGCTGATAAAGCTCACATTGCTTTCTCTCTTTTTGGAAATGATTATACATGGGCTACAGTAATTGGTGGTGCAATCATCACAATCGCAACTGCACTTGTTGTAATTGGTGGTCTTAAACGTATTTCTAAGGTTGCAGAAAAGGTTGTTCCTGTAATGGCTGTAATCTATGTATTCCTTGGTGTTTCTGTAATCATCATGAATGCTACTCGCGTTCCTGCTGCTTTTGCTTTGATCTTCAAGGGTGCTTTTGGTGTAGACACTGGTGTTAAGGCTATCGCAGGTGCTGCTGCCGGAACAATCATCCGTATGGCTATGCAGAAGGGTATTGCCCGCGGTATCTTCTCTAACGAAGCTGGTCTTGGTTCTGCACCTATCGCTGCTGCTGCTGTTCAGACTGACGAGCCAGTAGAGCAGGGACTTGTAAACATGACAGGTACTGTAATTGATACTCTTATCATCTGTACAATGACAGGTCTTTCAATTGTTCTTGCTGGTGGTGATGTATGGAACAGCGGTGCTACTGGTGCTGCTCTTACTTCTCAGGCATTCTCAGCAATTCTTGGTGGTGACAACATTTCCGTTCAGTTCCTTCTTATGCTTTGTCTTGTATTCTTTGCATTCACAACTATTCTTGGCTGGGACTACTACTCAGAAAAGTGTCTTGAATATTTGACCGGCGGAAATATGGGTGTTGTTAAGGTTTACCGCTGGCTTTACATTCTTGCTGTTGCTATTGGACCTTACATGACAATTTCTGCTGTATGGACAATCGCTGATATTACAAACGGTTTGATGGCTATTCCTAACTGTATTTCATTGATTGTTTTGAGCGGTCTTGTTGCTAAGGAAACAAAAGCATACTTTGATAAGTATCCGACGTTGTAATTAACAATTGATACATTAGTCAGAACTCCGGGCGTAAAAATCCCGGAGTTTTTTTTATTTGACGGATATTTAAAGGCAAGAGTATAATTAAATATTGTTATTATGCAGTCGCGTGAAAATCCTTTGTTTGGACGCAAGGTCTTTTTTATAAGTCCTTCTTACATAATCGAAAAATATCTCATAGAAAAACTTCGTCAAAACGAGTACGAGGTTTATATTCTCAAAGATATTAAAAAGGCAAAGGGGGTACTTGCAAAGTTTCCGGATTCTATGTGCTTTATCAATATTGACTCTGAGTTTTCGTATTCTGAATGGTTTAATTATGTAAAAAGCTTTCAGAATTCAGAGGCAATAAGTGGAATATATCTGGGAATCCTTACAGATTCTGCAAACTGGGAGGATAAAGACAAATTTTTGATGAATCTTAAGCTCCCCGGGGGATTTAATCGATTTGAAAAAACAGAAAAATTTGTAAATACCCTTATGGCTATTCTGGATTTGAATGGTGCTAAAGGGCGACGTAAATATATTCGTCTTGATACCCGTGGTATGAATGACGTAAGCGGTTATTTGACTGCTGCAGGGAAGTTGTATACAGTAAACATTAAGGATCTTTCTAGTGCAGGTTTTGCCGTTACCTACAAGCAGGAGCTTATAGGACTTTTTCAAAAAAATACTCTTATTCGAAATCTTAGTCTTACCGTAGGCAGAAAGTCTATGGTATGTTCGTGCATTGTTTTTAATACACAGGTTAATCAGGATGGGACAGCTATGTCTGTTCTGATGCTTACAAACGAAAATCCGGAAGAAAGTAAAATCTATATACGCAATTTCATTTTTGAAAAATTCTACCGTCAGATGGAAGAGATCCTGGAAGGTGTAGAAAAGGATCTTGATTCTTATTCACAGCCAGATGAATATTCAAAACTGATAGCGGTACAGGATAGAAATTATGATGAATTAATTCCTCTTACCGACCTCGAGGAACAAGAAGAGATAGTTGATGAGGCTCATGCAGAGCCCGAGAAGACTTCTAAGTACACCGGCAATCT
>CADANN010000026.1:6157-44492 GCA_902789325.1 uncultured Spirochaetaceae bacterium | reverse complement strand
ATCCCACTATATAAGAGGTTCAATATGCCTTATACAGAACCAACAAGTCTAGCGATTGTTGCGTGTCCTGGTGGCGAAGCTTTCGCCAATGAAGTCATAACGCACCTTAAACACATGTACAAACACCGCTTCACATTGAAGAACGATGTATTGTCTAAGCGTTATGAGCTGAGTAAAGAAGAGCTTGTGAACAGAATCAATCTGCAGAATGATTTGCAGACGTCTGATCTGTGCATAAGAGGTGCAACGGATAAGTATAGACCGCCTGTGTTCAAAGTGAACGCGCGCTTTACTTATTTTGCCAATGGTGAGGTGAAAACTGAGTTGTTGGATACAGTCCGCGGAAAAGATGTATTTATTTTCCAGGATGTTGAAAACCACGAAGTACTTTCTCTCAACGGTGGTGCAAACAAGGTCAAAATGACTGTTAATGACCATGTTATGTCACTGCTTGTAACAATTGATGCTGTGCGAATGGCAGGTGCTGGAAAAATCACTCTGGTTGTTCCTGCATATCCTTATGCGCGTCAGCATAAACGTAAGGGCCGTGAAGGTCTTACTGCCAGTCTTTTGGGACACATCTACGAAATGCAGGGTGTTTCAAGAATCATTACCCTCGATTTACATTCTCGTGAAATTCCAAATGCTTTCTCTCGTCTTAATCTTGATAATCTTCATGCAAGCTATCAGGTTATCCGTGAATTGAGCAAGATTGTTGATTTGACTGGAAAAACTGAGGATCTGGTTATTGTTTCCCCAGATACTGGTGCTATCGATAGAAATAAGTTCTACGCCAGCGGTTTGAAATTGCCGCTTGCTATGATATATAAGGAGCGCGATTACTCTATTGTAACTCAGGATGCTCATTCTACTAACATCAAGTCTGTTAAACTTCTTGGTGATGTAAAAGGTAAGGTTGCTTTCCTTGCTGATGATATGCTGGGTACTGGCGGTACTCTTCTTAAGGCTATGGAATTCCTTAAGGGTGAGGGCGCAACTAAAGTTATCTGTGCAATCTCTCTTCCTTTCTTTACCGGCGACGCAATCAAGAACTTTGACGAAGCTTACGAAAAGGGGCTTTTCTACCGCATTATCGGTACAAACGCCGTTTACCACGAAGAGCTCTTGAAGCGCGAATGGTTTATCAATACAGACGTAAGCGGATTGTTTGCGAACGTAATTACACGTATCCATTACAATCAGTCATTGAGCGAACTGCTTGATAATCGCAATATTATTGAGAAGGTAGTAAAGCACGAATAATGACTAACGCAGTTTTATGCGTGGACATTGGTACGACTTCGCTTAAGGCTGGATTAATAACCGCCCGCGGCGAGGTCGTTTCTTTTTGTTCCATACCATTTGAAGATTCTCAAAACGAGTTTACGGCAAGTTCCTGGTTGGGAGCATTTGTAAAGGCTGTTTGCGAGCTGGAAGTACTGTGTGCTCAGACCGGACAATCTGCATCGGTAAATACAATTTCAATTTCGGGTAACGGGCCTACGGTTGTTGCAGATTGTGGTTATACTGTTTTCTGGAACGAAGATACTTCTGATGTAAAAATCCCGGATTCGGCTGATGCAAAAAAATCGCTTTTTATGCCAAAGCTGCTTGCCCTGAAAAAGCGGGCTCCAAAAATCTATAAAAAATCCCGATTCATTTTTTCTGGTCCGGAATATCTGATTTATATTCTTACTGGAGAAGCTGTTACAATTTTGCCGGAAGAACGCTTCAGAGCTGCTTACTGGAATGATGAGGTTTGTGCGGTTTGTGGAATCGACAGCGAAAAACTTCCTCCGTTTATTGGTATTGGAGACTGCTGCGGGCCTGTTCATAAAGAAGTTCTTGCAGAATTGCGTAATGGAACCGGACATAATCTGAATATTTCACAGAATTGTTCTGTCTTTGCCGGGGGCCCTGATTTTGTTGCGGCTCTGATTGGGACAGGAACATTGATGAGCGGGCGGCTTTGCGACCGTTGTGGAAGTTCTGAAGGTTTGAATTTCTGTACAGATAAAATCTTACAGGGAGAAGGACTTCGTATTTTACCTTCTATAATTCCGGGGCTATGGAATGCTTCATATCTGATCCCAAATAGTGGTGAACTTTCAGAAAATGAAAGACTTGCAGAAATTGAGCGTGGAATTAATTGTCTTAAGCGTGCGGCTGATGAAGCTGGAATCAAATTTCCGGATGAAATGGCTGTTACTGGCGGTCAGACAAACGATGAACTTTTACTTCGTGAAAAAACAGAGCGGCTTGGAATGAAAATCTTAAGACCAGCCGGTGGGCATTTTGTTCACAGTGAGCTTTTAGGTGATGCTTGTGCTGCCTGGTTTGGGCTTGGTGAATATGATTCATTACAGAGTGCAGCAGAAAATATTGTGAGGCTGGAGCCATATGAAAATCTATAAAATCCCGACAGACCTTCGCGCTTTTATTTTTGATATAGACTCAACCTTATATACGAACCAGGCTTATGCTTTTGAGCAGGTAGACTGTCAGGTGCGTCAGTTTGCAAAAGAACGTGGCATTACGGCTGATGAGGCACGACGCATGGTTGCCGATTATCGCAAAAAGTTTGCGGCGGAACATGAGGGTAGTAAGGTTAGTCTTGGAAACACACTGCTTGCTTTTGGAGTGCCGATTGAACAGAGTGTGCAGTGGCGTCGTGAACTGCTGGAACCCGCTGATTTTCTTGGCCGGGATGAACAGTTAATAGAAACTCTAAAAAATCTGCAATCAAAATATCAGCTTATATGTGTAACAAATAATCCGGTGCTGCCGGCTCGTAAAACTCTGGAAGCTATTGGTATTTCTGATTTCTTTCCTGAAATTGTTGGTCTTGATACCTGCTTAAAATCAAAACCTGCAGTTGAGCCTTTCCAGACTGCGGTAGACTGGCTTTCTAAATCCTCTGAAGCGGGTGTAAAGGCCGAAAATTGCCTTGCAATTGGCGACCGCTACGATATGGACATAAAATTACCCCTTGAAATGGGCATGGGCGGAATTTTAGTAAGTGGTGTAGAAGAAGTATACCAAATTTCTAATTATGTGTTATAATATATGTAATGAAAACGCGTCCATTTATTTCAAATTTGGAATTGACTAATCAAGGTCAGCTATCTCTATTTTTTATTGGTACTGGAAACGCATTTACAAAAACTTCGTTTCAGACAAATCTTCTTGTAATAAAAGGTAAGACTCATCTATTGATTGACTGCGGAACTTTGTGTTCGTATGCAATTGAAAATTTGTATAACGGAAAAATTGCGGATATTCAGAATGTTCTTTTGACTCACCCTCATGCAGATCATATTGGTGGTGTTGAAGAATTAGCACTGGCTGGTAAATACATTACTAAGCGTCGTGTAAATCTTGTTATTACAGATAAGTTCAAGAAATTGCTTTGGAATGAATCGCTTCGTGGTGGTATTCAATTCAGCGAAGAAGGACGCATGACTTTTGATGATTATTTTGTTCAGATAAAACCTTCGCGAATTCAGAAAAAGCCTTTTGAAATGTATGAAGCTGATGCTTTTGGAATAAATGTAAAGCTTTTCAGAACTCGTCATGTTACTACCAGAAAAGATTCGCTGAAAAATTCTCAGATTTCTTATGGATTAATTATTGACGATAAGGTATTATTTACAGCCGATACTCAATTTAATCGTCCGCAGCTCAAGTTTTTGCTTGATAAGTTCCCGAAAATCGAAGTTATTTTTCATGATTGCGATGTAATGGGCTACTCGCGTGGTGTTCATGCAGCTTATGATGAACTGGTAACTCTTCCGAAAGAAATAAAATCGAAGACTTATCTGTGTCATTATTCAGAAGCTGTAAATACAATTGATGCGCTTGTTGACGGTTTTGCCGGCCTCGCAAAGCATTGGGTGTATTACGATTTTGAGTAGTCATCGCAAAGGTATGCGTTCGAGTCGCCATTGAGTGTGAGATGCGATTCGAGAATTATTGTGTTTTTTTAGGTCCTGTAGCTCACTTGGATAGAGCGGTTGCCTCCTAAGCAACAGGTAGTGCGTTCGAATCGCATCAGGATCATAGCTCATTTGGATAGAGCAATTTTGATGGTAAAATGCTAAAAACTTCGCTGTCGCAAAGTTTTTTTAACGCATTTTGCTATTGTACGCCTAAGCAAAAGGTAGTGCGTTCGAGTCGCATCGGAGTCATAGCTCAACTGGATAGAGCAAATTTTTTTGTGGAGTTTATTATGAAAAAGCTGCTGGTGGCTTCTGCTAATTCTGAAGTTTTGAATGTTGTTAAAAATGGCTGCCTGAATTATTCTGAATATTTTGAACCAATCTTTTGTCCTGAAACTGAAGAAGCATTGAGTTTCGTGGACTATGAACTTCCCGAAATCAAAATTCTTGATTTTACTTCTTCTGATATAAACTGTCATTTAATTCTTGAAGCAATCCGTTCTGACCCTTGGCTTCATAATGGTGGAATTATAGCTGTAGCAGGCAGTCCTGCTGAAGCCCAGAAAATTGAGGATTTGAAAGATCCTAACATTCTGATTGTTCAGACTATGTATAGTTTTAAGCAGAACTTCAACGGACTTTTGCGTAGTTTGATTCGTAATCAGCAGTTCCTGTTTAATCGTGGTATGCAGGAGCGCATTGGAACAGATGAACGCGGATTTTTTGTTTGTGATAATAATCCGCTTGATATCCGCCTTTATACTGCCTTCCTTGTAAATTATCTTTACTGTACAAACCGTATTGATGATGATGGTCGTTTTGCTCTTCAGTCTACTTTGATGGAGCTTCTTACAAACGCTCTTGAACACGGTAACTGTGGAATCAGTTATGAAGAAAAATCTGAATGGCTGAATAATGGTGGAACAATTCTTGATTTGATTAATAAAAAACTTCTTCAACCTGAATATGCTGAGCGCAAGATTCACATTGAATATGGAATTGGCCGTGAAATGTCTACCTTTACAATTAAAGATGATGGTGAAGGTTTTGACTGGCAGTCTCGTATGAAAGATGATACTCCGGATATGGAAGAGGCTCATGGTCGAGGTATTGCGCTTTCTAAGTCACTTGTTTCCGGATTGCGCTATAATGATAAAGGAAATGAAGTTTCTTTTGATATTCAGAATATAAAGAATATGGCCAACAGCATTCCTGGAATCATGATTCCATTTAAGGCTGTTGAATATAAAAAGCACGAAATTGTATGCCGTCAGAATGAACCTTCAAATGATTTGTACTTTATTGTTTCTGGCCGTTATGGAGTTTATGCAAACCGCAAGTTGATTTCAGTGCTTACTCCAAATGATATGTTCATTGGAGAGATGGCCTTCCTTTTGAATGACCGCCGTTCTGCTACAATTATGGCTGCCGAAGATGGAAAACTTATCCGCATTCCAAAGACAATGTTCTTAAATTTAATAAGGAAGAATCCACATTATGGACTCTTCCTTTCAAAGCTGCTTGCTCAGCGAGTAATCCGACAGAACAGAAGAACTCTGGAATTATCTGCGGAAATCGCTAAATTAAAAGAATCTAATTAAAACAACCCGCTGATTACTCCGTTATCATCTACATCAATGTCGAGGGCTGCAGGTGCCTTTGGCAGGCCTGGCATTGTCATGATGTCACCTGCAAGAGCAACTACAAAGCCTGCACCTGCATACAACTGAACGTCGCGTACAGGGAAGGTGTATCCGCTTGGAGCACCAATCAATTTTGGATCGTGACTGATAGAGTTCTGTGTCTTTGCGATACAAACAGGAAGTTTTCCGTAGCCATTTTCTTCAAAAGTTTTGAGCTTTTTGAGGGCTGCAGGATCAAACTCAACGTCTGTGGCGCGGTAAATCTCTTTTGCGATTGTGCGGATTTTGTCTGCGAGTGGAAGATCCAGCTCATAAAGAGGATGGTAATCTGCCTTTCCGCTGTCTGCAATTTCTGCAACAACCTTTGCGAGTTCTGCAGCACCTTCTCCGCCTTTTCCCCAGCCTTCGCTGAGTACGGCAGTTGAGCCGTTGTCGCGGCAAAGCTTTTCCAGAAGAGCAATTTCTTCGTCTGTATCAGTTATAAACTTGTTTACGGCAACTACAGCCGGCAATCCGAACTTCGCAACGTTTTCAATATGAGTCTTGAGGTTTGCAAAGCCTTTTTCGAGGGCTGCTGTATCAGGTTTACTGAGGTCTGCTTTTGCAACACCGCCGTGCATCTTGAGGGCGCGGATTGTAGCAACAATTACTACAGCACTAGGCTTGAGGCCTGCGGCACGGCACTTAATGTCTAAGAACTTTTCTGCTCCAAGGTCTGCGGCAAAGCCTGCTTCTGTTACAACATAGTCTCCGGTTGCGAGGGCGCAGAGAGTTGCGTTTACACTGTTACAGCCGTGTGCAATATTTGCAAAAGGTCCGCCGTGAACAAAGGCCGGATTCTTTTCGAGTGTCTGTACAAGGTTTGGTTTAATTACATCTTTAAGAAGGGCTGCAATAGCGCCTGTGCATTTAAGCTGACCAAAAGTTACGTTTTCACGTGCATAGTTCTGGCCGATTACAATGCGGTCGATGCGCTCTTTAAGCTCGCTGATTGTGCGGCTCAAACATACAATTGCCATAATTTCAGAAGCAACTGCAATAGAGAAGTGGTCTTCGCGAGGAACTCCCTGAAGGCGTCCACCAAGACCAATTGTGATATTGCGGAGAGCGCGGTCATTCAAGTCTACACAGCGCTTCCAGCTGATTGTACGTGGGTCGATGTTTAATTCATTTCCCTGCTGAAGATGATTATCAATAAGGGCTGCAATCAGGTTATTTGCAATAGAGATTGCGTGAATATCGCCTGTGAAATGAAGATTGATGTCTTCCATTGGAACAATCTGTGCGTATCCGCCACCGCAGGCACCGCCCTTTACACCAAAACAAGGTCCAAGGCTAGGTTCGCGAAGTGCAACTACAGTTTTCTTTCCAATTTTATTAAGTCCGTCTGCAAGTCCAATAGAAACTGTAGATTTTCCTTCTCCGGCTGGAGTAGGGGTAACAGCTGTTACAAGAATCAATTTACCAGGATTTTTTGCTGCTTTTTCTTGAAGTGCGCGAAGTTCTTCAAAAGTGATTTTTGCCTTATAAGGCCCGTAATTTTCAAGCTTGTCTGCAGTGATTCCAATTTTAGCGGCAACGTCAGCCACCGGAATCATCTTATTTTTCTGAGCGATTTCGATATCTGTCATTAAAGCATCCTTGTGATATTTTCACTATTATTTTATCTGATATGGAAGTTTTTAACAAGGTATGCTGATTTTTACCAATTATTTGAAAATATCGCAAACCGGCATTATAATAAAAATGAGGTAAAAAATGGACGAAATTACAAAAGCAAAAATCAAAGAAAAGGCAAGAAGCTCCTTGCTTCACAGAAATGTTCTTGGCGGGCTAGGAATGCTGCTGCCTGTAATCAGTATAATTGGCGGCCTGTTTGTTAGAAATAAGCCTGAGTCGTGGTGGTATTCAATCAGCGTTACATATTATATTACGCCGGCACTACCGATAATTCTTGGTGCCTGTGCAATCTTTCTGCTCTGCTACAGATCTTACGAAAAAATCGATACGATTATAAACGTGCTTTCGGGCATTTTTGCTTTTGGCGTTGTACTCTTTCCTTGTGAAATATAAACGTGCTTTCGGGCATTTTTGCTTTTGGCGTTGTACTCTTTCCTTGTGAAAATCCATATGGAATTGAGTATGTAGGATATTTTCAGATTCCAGTTGGAGTTTCGAATGTGATTCATTCTGCCTGTGCTATGCTGCTTTTTGCCTTGCTGGCTTATAATATCGGCTGGCTTTTTACTCGTGGAAATAACGAACTGAATAATAAGATTTACCGGATTTGTGCCTGGGCTATGATTGCGATTATGGCAATTTTTGTGATTCTTAGTATCGTTCGGATATGCGGAGTTAATATTCCAAAATATCTTACTATGATTGTTGAGGCAGTACTGCTCTTGATATTCGGTTTTGCGTGGCTGGTAAAAGGTCAGTTGTTTAAGTTTGCCAAATCGTCGTCGTAGAGTTCTTTATATTCGCCAAGCTCCAGATCAGGATCGAGCTGGAGCTTACCCATTGAGATTCTTTTCAGATAAATAATTTTATTTCCCACTGCCGCAAACATTCTCTTTACCTGGTGATATTTGCCCTCATAGATTGTGAGGTGAGCTGTGCTTTCATCTATCCATTTGATTTCGGCTGGCTGACAGGTAAAGCCCTGTTCGTTGTCTTCCGGTCCGACTTCGATACCTGCTTCGAATTGTTTTGCGATTTCGGCCTGGTGTTCTGCGGTTTCGGGATGTTCTAAGCCACACAGGTAAGTTTTGCTGATGTGGGATTTTGGTGATATGAGACGGTGGGTAAGTTCTCCATCAGTTGTAAAAAGAAGAAGTCCCTCTGTGTCCATATCGAGGCGGCCAACTAAATGAAGCTTGTCCTGGAGGTATGGAGTTCGCAAAGAATCATCCAGTAAATCAAAAACAGTTTCGTGGTCGCCTTCTTTTGTAGAACACACATAGTGCTGAGGTTTATTCATCATCAGATAGAGATTTTTATGAAGGTTGATTTCTTCGCCGTCTACGGATATTGTGTCGTTTTCTGCGTCAACGGCAAAACCTGCGTCATAAATGCGCTGCCCATTTACCAATACTTCGCACCCGCGCAAAAGTTTTCTGATATCTTTGCGCGAACCGAATCCTTCGTGAGCAAGCAGCTTGTCTATGCGTTCTTTTGCCATAGTATGTCCGTGGTCTGAGGCCTTTTATTTACGATCCATCAGCGGAACAAACTCGCGCTCTTTTGAGATGTTCTTGTAAGCAGGGCGGTAAATACGTCCTCCACTTACAATTTCCTCAATACGGTGAGCAGACCATCCGGCAATACGAGAAATTGCGAAGATTGGTGTAAAGAGCTCGCGTGGAATGTTGAGCATTGAGTAAACAAGACCTGAGTACATATCAACGTTGGCACAAATCTTTTTGTCAGACTGGTGAACATCCTGAATGATTGCAGGTGCAAGTTTTTCGATAAGGTCGTAAAGAGCAAACTCTTCGAGGAAGCCTTTTTCCTTAGCAAGCTTTTTAGCCTTAGCCTTGAGAAGAACTTCACGTGGGTCGCTGATTGTATAGATTGCGTGGCCCATACCGTAAATCAAACCTGAGCGGTCACCGGCTTCTTTTGTTGCAATCTTTCTGAGGTAGTTGCCGACTTCTTTTTCGCTTGTCCAGTCCTTTACGTTTGCCTTGATGTCATCCATCATTTCCATAACCTTGATGTTTGCACCACCATGGCGGCGTCCCTTAAGAGAACCAACAGCAGCAGCTATTGCAGAGTAAGTATCTGTATCTGCAGATGAAACAACGTGAACTGTAAGAGAAGAGTTGTTACCACCACCGTGTTCAGCATGAAGAATCAAAGCAAGGTCAAGAATCTCAGCTTCGAGACGTGTGTATTGCTTGTCTGAACGGATAAGGCGGAGGAAGTTTTCTGCAGTAGAAAGCTCTGGCTTAGGGTTATGAATAAAGAGAGATTTATTATCGTAGTAGCGGCGCTTTGCCTGATAGCCGTAAGCAGCGAGTGTAGAGAAGCGTGCAATCAACTGAATACACTGCTTGATGATATTGCCAACGTCGCGGTTTTCAGGATCATCATCATAAGAATAGCTTGCAAGAACACCGCGGGCCATCTTATTCATGATATCGTTTGAAGGTGCCTTCATAATCATGTCTTCTGTAAAGTTTGCAGGAAGAACACGACATTCGCCGAGGTAGTTTGAGAACTGTTCAAGCTTTGCCTGATTTGGAAGTTCACCGAAAAGAAGAAGATAAGCACACTGTTCGTAACCGAACTGCTTATTCTTTTCTGCATCTTTGATAAGGTCTTCTACGTTGTATCCACGGTAAACAAGGCGGCCTGGAATTGCGATTTTCTGGTCATCTTTGATTTCGTAACCAACTACATCACCAATGCGGGTAAGACCAACGAGTACACCAGTACCGTTTGCATTACGGAGGCCTCGTTTTACATCATATTGCGAGTAGAGCTTCTGGTCGATCGGGTCATTGTGAACCGCCAGCTTTTCAAGATTCTTAAGAATTGCTGCTTCAGATTTGTTGGACATCATTGCCTCCGTTTATATAAAGAAATGCATAATTATGCAATAAAATTACATAATTATACGGATTATGCAAATTAAATTCAATATAAATTTAAGAAATCTTGTCAGAAAATCAGCTTCCATACGAAAACACCCCTAAAAACGGGATGATGTTTTTAGGGGTGCTTTCGTATTCCGCCGATTTTCTGACACAAATTGTGTTAGTTTTAATTTGCATAATTCGTATTAAGCGTGAATTATGTATTTCTTTATATCACTAAAAGGTTGGGGCTACTTAGCGAATCTCTCCGCCGGAGTAACAAACCACACTGCTTCCATTGTGGTGTCGCCGTCGTTTTCGAGGACGTGTGGTGAGCCTGATGAGAAGGAAACGCTGTCGCCTTCTTCGAGGATGTATTCCTGACCGGCGTAGGTGAACTTGGCGCGGCCCTTCAAAACGAGTCCTATTTCGCGGCCGATGTGGCCGAAGGAACCGTGGTGGGTGTGTGAGCCTGCTGGAATCTTAATGATGTAAGATTCTGTAGATTCTTCGCCGGTTGGGGATTCTGGGCGTGCGAGTTCTTCGTAGATAACTTCGTCTTCTTTTACGCTTGCGCGTGATTCGCCGCGGATAATGTGTACCGGGCGCTTTTTGCGGTATTCTTCAAAAAGATATTCGAGATTGATGTCGAGAACATCAGCCAGAGCGAGAAGGGTATCGATTGCAGGTGAAACGTGATTTCGTTCAATCTGAGAAACAAGGCTCTCACTTACGCCAGCGCGCTGTGCTACAACTTTAAGAGTATAGCCTCTGTGTTCGCGAACCTGGCGGAGCTTTTCTCCAAAATGATATGGAACTTTTTTATTGTTCTGGTCTTCTTCAACTTTACCAGGGTTTTGCGAAAGTGTCATTATTTTGCTTCTCCTTATTTTCGGCAGTTATAAACTGAATGAAGTAATCTTCAAGTGTTTTGTGCGGACCTTCCAGATGAAGGCGGGCACGAGAGCGCGCGTTATCGCGGCGGATTGTATACATTGAGTAAAAGTCTCTGTAGTCAAGACCGGCATCGGCTTTTACGTGTTCTCCAAGGAATTTGGAAACCTCATCGCGGCCAATGGCTGGAATTCCCTGAGTTTTTAGAATCTGGCGCAAAGTGCGAATCTGTTCAGTAGAAATACCAAACAGAAACTCTTCCATTGCCTGAGAAACACCGTCATCACCCATCTTCTTTTTGATAAAGCTGATCCACTGGTCATCCATCTGCATGGAAATCAAAAGAAGTTCACTTGTACCCATCATTGTACCAAAAGCAGGCGCAAGTTTACGACGTGCTGTCCATACAGACTGCAAAATAGGTGCTACGTTTTCACTGGTTTCATCATTCCAATGTTCCCACAAAAGCAAAAGCGAAAGTGCCCACTCTCTGCGGAATTCCATTGGCTGTGAAGTATCAGAAATCAGGTTCAAATATACGTCTTCTGCAAGCAGAGAGAACATTGAAAGAATTGTTTCTGTATCAAAGGCTTTGGAAAGTTTTTCATAATCTTTTCCAAGATGGCCTGCATATTTTGCAAAGTTAGACAAGGTGTGAGCCTTAGCAATCAAAAGGCTTTTTCCAAGAACAGCTTTAGAAGGAAGACGTAATGTACGGTCTCCAGCGTCCTGGTGCTTAATCAAAGATTCAATAAGGGTTGTGCGGGTTCGTGTACCACCAGAGAGCTCTGAACGTTCCAGAAGTGAAGGAAATTTTGAAACAGAAAAATCAATGGAATTCAGATCCATGATACGGTTTACAAAAGTTTCGTAGTGTTCTTTATCATGCTCTTTGGTATAGTCTAGAAGTTGATTTATAAGTCCATTCTGACGGTCTGTAAACGCACCATTGCTATCGTGCATATCAGATTCATCTGATGTCTGATCGAGAAAGGACGATATATCTACCTGTTCAAATTCCTGCGTACTCATCTTTGTTTTCACAAAAAACTTTTAAATATAATAAAACGTTTAAGTATTTCTTAAACTGTGGTCTTATATTATAAATCATATTTTTTATTTGTCTAGCCGATAATCTACTTATGCAGAAAAAAATTATTTTGATTACAGTTTTTTTTATGGCGTTGCAGGCTGTGTTTGCGCAGAACTCTGATGAATCAGAAGGCTCGCAAAAAGTTTTATTTACTGCAAAACAGCAGCAGCTTAGAATTACGGCTGATAATGTTCGTCTTGTTCCAGATTCTGCTAACGGCGGCTATCATTTATATGTAAAAAAGACTGAAAATGTAAATTCTATCCTTCTTACTGAAACTACAAAAGACCCGGAAGGTAAAAGCGACAGTTATGCCTACCGTGCAAAAGAATATAATAAGATAAATGGCGATGAAATCCGCTTTCTGGATGGAAAAAAACTTGAATCTGAAGGTGCAAAATACAGTCTGGTAGATTCAACTCCAGAACGAACCAAGGTCTTTGGTGAAGAAGTTGAAGCCTTCCATATTTATATTCCAGAGACAATTGTTTATGGATACGAATGGTCTCGTAATGGTGAAATCACAATAGGAAAAGGCACTTTTATAAATATCCGCTCATTCGAAAAGCCTTATGCTGATTACACCGGCGATTATATGGATAGTCCTTTTATGTTTGATTTGAAGGTTCAGAAGCGCATTGTCAAAAAGCCTGTGCCAAAGGTTGAACCTCCTTTGCCGGAACCTGAGCCAGAGCCTGAACCAATTGACGAGCCGGAAACTGTTCTCACTGATGATTATAACCCGGTTGCAAGTGAGCGTTTTAAGGAAATGTCTGATGATATCATCTATTCAAAAGGACCTGAAACTATTATTGATGATATCCGCGGTCTTCTGGAAGATGTAAAAGATAAGGATAATCTTGACCTTGTTTTTGCAATTGATGCTACCGGAAGTATGAAAAATGATATTGATAAACTGAAGACAGATATGCAGCCACTTTTGCAGGAACTCTTTGGTGAAACTCCGGGGACAAGAGTCGGACTTCTTTTCTATCGTGATTATGGTGATACCTTTAAATATATGGATTTGCCTGTAAAGGTATTTCCATTTACTTCAAACTATACAAGTTTCTCAAAAAATCTGAATTCTATTCGTATTTATGGAAAAGAAGGCGGCGATATTCCTGAAGCGGTTTACGAAGCAATGTATGCATCTTGCGAATTCTATTCGTGGCGAACTACTGCTCAGAAAAAGATTATTTTGATTGGAGATGCTGAACCTCATCCAACACCGCGTGGCAGCAAAAAATATTCAAAAGATTATGTAATGGGAATTGCCGAAAGCAGAAAAATCAAGATTCACTCGATTCTTCTGCCTAAAGACTAAACTATTTATTCTGAAGTTCCTGCAATTTTATAGCAGGAATCTGATTGATGCTGATGTTGCAGAGTTTTTTGTATGCTCCAGGAAGCATTGCACCATAACTGTCGTAAATATTTAAAAGCTCATTAAAAGTTGCATAAGCCTTGTCATATTTTTTCTGAGCAAGATAAATGCGTCCAAGTTCATATTTTGCTTCAACATAAATTCTAGGGTCAGTACCGTAGCGGTCAATTACTGTTTCATAACAGAATTCAGCTGATTTGTAATCAGGAATAGCAACATAATTCTGTCCCATCTGGATTATTTGAGCAGAAGATTTATCTTCTGGAATTTCCTTAAGTGTTTTGCAGGAAAATAAAAGCATTGTAGCCACAAAAAGGGCTGCGAGAGTGATTAATTTTTTCATAGTGTTTGAAGTTTACCTCAAAAATAGATTCTGATTCAATACCTGTTTTAGCCTACCTTAACATTGAGCATTGAATCTGATAAAATAACATTAATGAAAACATTTTTTAAAACGTTTTTACCGCTATTGTTTTTCATCATGCTTACATCCTGCGCTACAACGAGTGCGGGTGGTAATCATATAGAAAAAAAACAAAATCAAGAAAAGTTACTTTTTGAAGACTGGAAATATAAAGGATTCGGGCAGGAATTACCAGTATGGCTCGAATCGGCTTTTGAAAATGATGTTCCAGCAATAAAAAAGGTTGTGCCTGAAATTGCTGATAAAGAAGTTTTGATTATTCGTGCAGAAGGTGTAAACAGCGATCAGGCAGATAAAATTTTGAAAATCAAAGAGGAAGAACTTTCTTCTGATTTTATATTATACGATTCAAGCTGGGCTTTGTCCGGTGAAACTTATATTGCACTTGCTGTGTTTTATAAATAGGAGATTTTATGAAGGTTTTAGTAATTGGTGGTGCCGGATATATCGGAAGCCACGTTGTAAAAGAAATGATGAAGGCTGGTCATGAAGTTACTGTATTTGATAATCTTTCGAGCGGACTTCGCTGCAATCTTTTTCCAAAGAACGAGTTTATTTATGGAAATATTTTGATTGAACGTGACCTGGATCAGGCTTTTGCCCGCGGTTTTGATGCATTTGTTCACCTTGCCGCATTTAAGGCTGCCGGTGAATCTATGGTTGCACCAGAGAAATATTCCATCAACAATATTACAGGTACTTTGAACATTATGAATGCGGCTGTAAAACACAACTGCAAAATCATGATTTTTTCTTCTTCTGCTGCTACTTTTGGTGAGCCACAGTATCTTCCTATGGATGAAAATCATCCTCAGAAGCCAATCAACTATTACGGTTTTACAAAGCTCAAGATAGAAGAGTTTATGGACTGGTATGATCAGCTCAAGGGGCTCAAGTTTGCAGCACTCCGCTATTTCAATGCAGCAGGTTATGATCCTGATGGTGAAATTCGTGGACTCGAACAGAAGCCTGAAAATCTTCTTCCACGTGTAATGGAAGCTGCTCTTGGTCAGCGTGAGCTTAAGGTATTCGGAAATGATTATGATACACGCGACGGAACCTGTATTCGTGACTATGTTCACGTAACAGACCTTGCACGTGCTCACGTTATGTCTCTTGAATACATTGCTAAGAATCAGAAGAGCTTGAAACTGAACCTTGGAACTGAAAAGGGAACAACTGTAAAAGAGATTATTGATGCTGCCCGCAAGATTACAGGTAAGCCAATTCCTGCAGAAGATGTTCCACGCCGTCCTGGTGACCCTGCATGCCTTTACACAACTTCAAAGCTTGCAAAAGAGCTTATCGGCTGGGAACCAAAATACTCTGATGTTGATACTCTCGTAAAAACAACATGGGAGGTATACAAATAATGACTAAGGCCTCTGATTTTTTACAGGCAGCTCGCGGAGAAATTATTGCGCTCGAAACTTTACTTACATCAATTCCTGCTATTGCTCCAGAAGGTGGTGGAGATGGTGAAGAGAAAAAATGCCGTGCCCTCGAAGCCTGGCTTCGTGATAACGGTTTTGATAAAAATGGATGTACAATTGAACGCTTTGAAGCTCCAGACAGCCGTGTAAGTGACGGAGTACGTCCAAGTCTCGTAGTTACAATTCCGGGGCAGGATGATTCTCAACGCATCTGGGTAATGGCTCATATGGATGTAGTTCCAATCGGTGACCCAAAACTCTGGAATACAGATCCTTGGAAACTTACGGAAAAAGACGGCCGCATTTACGGACGTGGTGTTGAAGATAATCAGCAGGGACTTTGTTCTGCAGCTTTTGCCGCTCTTTATTATATTAAGAATGACCTTACACCAGCTTACACTGTAAAACTTCTTTTTGTAGCTGATGAAGAAAACGGAAGTGAATATGGAGCAATCTGGTTGATTCATAATACAGACTTGTTCCGAAAAAATGATCTTGTTTTGATTCCTGATGGAGGAGACAGCGAAGGCCGCACAATCGAGATTGCAGAAAAGAATCTTTTGTGGCTGCGCGTTCACGTAATGGGTAAGCAGACTCACGGAAGCCGCCCAGACAGCGGTGCAAATGCCTGCCTTGCAGCCTGTGCTCTTTCTTTGAAGTTGAATGGACTTGAAAAAGTTTTCAATAAACACGATCCGCTTTTTGAGCCAGATTATTCAACCTTCCAGCCAACAAAGCGTGAAAAGAACGTTGACAGTATAAACATCATTCCGGGTGAAGACACCTTCTGCATGGACTGTCGTATTTTGCCATGCTACAAACTTGCAGATGTTCTTGCAGAAGTAGACAAATGCTGCCGCGAAGTAGAAGCAGAATATGGAGTAAAAATTGAATACACAACTCCACAGAAGTCAGAAAGCCCTGCAACACCGGTAACTGCACCTGTTGCCCAGAAGCTTGCTGCAGCAATCAAAAATGTTCACAACATTGATGCTAAATTTATTGGTATTGGTGGTGGAACAGTTGGTGCAGAACTTCGTCGCGAAGGAATTGATGCGGTCGTTTGGAGCACTCTCGACGATCAGGCACACCAGCCGAACGAGTATTGTATTATTGAGAATCTTATTAAAGATGCGGAGACACTAATAGAATTTTTTGCAAACTAGAAATCGGTTTTGAACAGAAAAAGGCCCCCAGCTAAACGAGAATGAGTTTGTCTGGGGGCCTTTTTACATATGCCGCATGTCGGCAAGCACAGCTTGCCTCTGTGCCGTTCTTTCGATAATCCTAAAACGACCCTATCGGCTCGTTTTTTAACGGATTTTCGATTGTAGGCATTATCTAACCTTTAAGAAGATTCCAATAATCGCACAGGTAATCAGCAACTGAAGAATCATAAACTTCAGTAAAACCTGTGTTGGTGACCAGCCGCGATTTTTGCGCATGTGGTCGTGGAGTGGGAATCTTACAGTTTCAAAAATCTTAATCTTAAAGAATCGAAGCAGGAATACTTTTAGTAAACCCATTCCGCCATTTACCATAATGATTGAAGAGGTAGCAAGAATTATGAATGGGTTTCCGCTTACCATTACTCCTACACCGATAAAGTAGCCAAGTGCTCGGCTTCCGGCGTCTCCCATAAGACAGTGACTTGGGAAGGCATTGTGCCACAAGTATCCCATTACAACTCCGGCCATTGCAAGCAGTAAAACAGCCCAGTTAGCACCAGTAGGAAGGTGCTGTACAAGCAGGTATGCTGCAATGTCTTTGTGTCCAAGAATAAAGTAGAAAAGAATACCAAGAGTAAGAAGAGCAAGCAGAACGAGGGTAGAAGAAAGGCCGTCTACACCATCAGTACAGTTTGTTGTGTTTATGGAAGCCCAAAGTAAAATTGTACTGATTACAATATATACAACCGGATTAACTGCAATTTCATTTGCAAAGAATGGCAGCCAGAAGCGTACAATTCCATCCGGTGAAAGCTGCTTAAATGCATAGTAAAGAATAAATGAAGTAACTACACTGATAATTAAATCAAGTGCGCCTTTGAGGTATTCGCCCCAACTTGTTGTACTGCGGTCATCAAGATAACCTGTGAGCATTGTAATCCAGGTAAGAATAACAATAGATGCACGTGCCCAGTTCATAGGACAAATCAAAAAGCTGATTATTACGAAAATCGAAATGAATACAAGGCCGGCTCCTGTAGGTTTACCTTTTGCGGCTTCTGCATTGTCTTTGAGAGTGAACTCGCGGCCACGGTCATGAGGCAAAACATTATAAAATTTTGGAATCAGCTTAAAGGCAAGAAAGAATCCAAGATAAAGTGCAAGTGTAATAAGCACAGCATAAGATGTAAGAAGACGGGCAGGACCCCAATAGTTTTGAAGAATCTGTCCAAGATAGTAAAGCATAAATAACCTCTATAAAGAATTAAAATGAAAGATGTGTCATACCAGTAAAAACCATGACAACACCGTGTTCGTTACAGTAATCAATAAACTCGTCATCCGAAGGAGTGCCTCCGGTTTGCAAAATTGCTTTAACTCCGCTATCTATCAGCAATTTTGTAGAATCGGTAAACGGAATTGCAGCATCGCAGACAAGTACCTCGCCAAGATTGCTTTTATCAATATCATGATTAAGACGGAAATCATCTCCAGGTAGTCCGCTTGCTCTCTCTGTGTATTTAAGGGCTTCGAACCAGACTCCATCTATAGCGCGTTTTGCAGAAGTGCAGCCCTGTGCAATACCGCAGATGGAATTATTCTTTAAGAGAACAGAAGAATAAGAACGGGCTCCCATAACCAGCAGCATACCAAATACCATTTCATCAGTTTGAAGCTGAGAAGGTCTGTTCTTGGTTTTTACCTTCCACTGGGTAAAGAGGGTTGTATCCTTTGTTTGAACTAAAAGTCCACCGTTTATGTAGCGGCCTTCAAGATTAATGTTAGTAACCTTTGAGGAAGGAACAAGCTTAGTTTTCTTATTCTGGGAAAGAATCTGCTTAGCTTCTGGTGTAAAACTTGGTGCAACAATAGCAGCAAAATTGCCTTTTACGATTTCTTCAGCTGCTTCACCGTTAATTACTGCACTACAGGCAAATACGGTATCAGTTGTTGAAATAGAATCATAAGTATAAGTTGATTTAAATGAATCAAGAACATTTGTTGCGTGTGCTGCACCAAGAATTGTTCCAAACTTAACTGCAAGAGAAAAAACAGTTCCCGAAAGCGGAGTAAACTGAGTCGTAAATTCATAACCGTCGCTGTTTGTACTCTTTACAGTCGGCTGATTTTTCAAGAGTGAGAAAAGTGTATTTATCTGCCCCCAGGCAAAAGAAATATCATTTACAAGGGCATAAGATAAATCTTTACCAATTGTTTGCAAAAAGTTTCCGACAGAGCCTGCTTCACTAGGTGCCTTATATAAATATGCAGATTGATGAGCATTTATTCCGCTGCGAAGTTGAAGTTCACGCTTAAACGGTATCATAAGATAATTCATGAATTTTTCATCAAATGAAGGGCTCTGCAAAATTGAAGCCGAAAGTCCTGCATCAAAGGCAGAAACAAGATTTAAAGCCTTGCCAGCAAGATAGATTCTGAAATCTTTTGAAATGCTGTTTGTTCGAAGCTGAATCATTGCTTCTTTATAATCTGCAGGATCTGTAAGAATCAAAAGATTTTCATAATTTCTGAAAGCATTTCGTAATACAGTAGTAACAAAAAAGTTGTTTGGACAAAGATTATTATCGAACTGTTTTGAAACTATAGATGTATTAATTGCTGGAAGAACATTCATGCAGACAATGTAAATATTGTTTTCTTCGGAATCAGAGCGGGTAATATATTCCTCATCTTCATCATGATATTTTGACATCATCATTTTTCTTATGAGGTTTGAAGTATCTGCCAGGAACATGTTGCTTTCTGAAAGAGCATTTTCCTTTGTTACAGGAATTTTCTGCTTTCTGAGGATTTCTTCAGTTTTGTTTGCTGAGAGAAGGGTCCATCCAGAAGAGACAAGAAATTCGGCAAACTCAACAAGATTTTCTGTGTTTTCTACGTGAATTACAGCTCTCTTTGTCATAACTTTATTTTATCAGAAAAGTTCCTAATTGAAAATAGACAGAAAAATAATGTAAAATAAGGGTATATGAAAGCTGTAGCAAAAAAGTCTGTTCTGTCGGGGCATATTACAGTACCCGGTTCTAAAAGTCATACAATCCGTGCGCTGATTCTTGCAGCAATGGCGGATGGTACTTCGCATATTTCTAATCCACTTCCAAGTAATGATTGTCTCTCAACGGCTGCGGCTGTTCGTAAAGTAGGTGCAGAAGTTGATTTTGGCGAAGGCGAAAATAGCGGAGTGTGGACAGTCCGTGGTGCCGGAGCAGGACTTCACCTTCCTGCTGACCAGATTGATGTAGGGAACTCCGGCTCACTTATGTATTTTTTGTGTCCTGTGCTTTCAACTTTGAAAGGAGAATGTACGTTTACAGGTGATGAATCAATTTGCCGTCGTCCGGTAAATCATCTTGTAGATGCTCTCTGTCAGCTTGGTGCAAATGCTAAATGTATTAATGGAGGAACAACTCCACCATTTAGTTTCTGTGGACCAATTGATGTAAATATAAAGCTTGTAACAGAAGGAGCTCTTTCTCAGTATATAAGCGGATTTATGATGGCAGCTTCGCGCTTGAACGGTACATTAGAAATGGAGTTGTGGAATCCAAAGGAAACTCCGTATCTTACAATGACAAAGCTCTGGCTTGAGAGTGTAGGCGTGCCAGTAAAAATAAGCGATGACTTTAAGAAAATCAGTGTAACAGGACCTGTGCCATTTAAGGCTTTTGATAAGACCGTTCCATCTGATTGGGAAGGCGTTGCTTTTCCTCTGGTTGCAGCACTGATTTCTGGAAGCGAAATTACAATTGATAATGTTGATGGGTCTGGCAGTCAGGGTGATGATAAGATTGTAGAAGTATTACAATCTGTTGGTGCTGATATTGAATGGCTGCGTGATGAAGAAAAGTTAATTGTTCGTGGTGGTAAAAAACTAACTACCGATAGTTTGCCTAGCAAAGAACTGCGAGTAGAAATGTCTGCATTTCCAGATGCAATCTGTGCACTTGCTGTTGCTGCCTGCTTTATTAAAGGAAAAACGGTGTTTACAGATATTGATATCTGCCGTAAAAAAGAAACAGATCGCATCGTTGCTATGACAAGTGAACTTACAAAGCTTGGTGCTCATATTGTAGATGAGGGGAATCAGCTTGTTGTTTATGGTGATGGCGGAAAGTGTCTTCATGGTGGCGAAGTTGAATCATTTAAGGATCATAGAATTGTCATGTCTCTTGCATGTCTGGGACTTGGACTTGGTGATGGTGAATCGGTTATTGTAAATGATGCAGAGTGGTGCAGTGTAACCTTCCCACACTTTTTTGAAGTCATGAATGAAATTGGAGCTGGTTTTGAAACAAGGCAATAAAGAGAATCCTGAATTTCTTCAAAGTCAGCTGATAACTTATATTGGAAATAAACGTGCTCTTTTAGACTTTATCGGGAGTGAAGTTTGCAAAGTACAGACTCGGCTAGGTAAGTCAAAACTAACTTGTCTTGATGTTTTTGCTGGCAGCGGTATAGTAAGCCGTTATCTGAAGCAGTATGCAAGTGCAATAACAGTAAATGATCTTGAAAATTATTCCTGCATTATCAACCGCTGCTATTTGAGTGATAAATCAAAAATCAACCTTGAGGAGTTACAGCAACTTCATTCTTCGCTTTGTAAAAAAATAGACAGAAAAATGAGTGCACTTGAAAAATCAGATTCAGGATTTAAGAATGCTGGTTTTATTTCAGAACTCTATGCCCCTGCCGATGAAGATTCAATTGAAAAAGGAGAACGGTGTTTTTACACACCTTATAATGCAGCCTATCTTGATGTTGCCCGTCAGCTTATAGAAAAAGAAGTTTCTCCTGAATTAAGAGATTATTTTATTGCGCCGCTTTTGTCAGAAGCATCAATTCATGCAAATACAGCGGGAATCTTCAAAGGCTTTTATAAAAACTCTAAAACAGGAACGGGCCAGTTTGGTGGAAATGGCCGTAATGCTCTTTCAAGAATTCGTGGAAAAATTGTTCTTCCATTCCCGGTTTTTTCTGAGTTTAATTGCAAAAGCCGAGTATTCAGTCAGGATGCCAACAGCCTTGTTTTGGATGAAGCTCTGTATTCAAAAGATTTTACGAGTGATGGAGTTTTTGATCTTGCATATTTTGATCCGCCGTATAATCAGCATCCATATGGTTCAAATTATTTTATGCTTAATCTGATTGCAGATTATCAGCGACCGGATGAAGAAAAAATCAGCCGTGTATCAGGTATTCCAAAAGACTGGAATCGTTCTGATTATAATAAAAAACGAAAGACTTCTCAGGTATTTTTAGAACTTGTAAAAAATGTTCGTGCCCGCTACGTACTTGTTTCCTTTAATTCTGATGGCTTTATTCAGAAAGACGAGATGATAGAATTGCTTTCTGAATGCGGAAAAGTTGAAGTTCTGGAAGCTGAGTACAATACTTTCCGTGGTTCAAGAAATCTCAATGGAAGAGAAATACATGTAAAAGAATATCTCTTCCTGGTTGAGAAAAACTAAAAAAATCACAAAAAAAATTGAAAAAATTCCTCAAATTTGTCTAAAAACAGTAAAAGTGTGTCTATTTATATAGCAGGAGGTTTTTAATGAAAAAAAATCAAATGCTTATAAGAACTTTTGTTTTATGGATTATTCCACTTGTGCTTACTTTTAATACCGGCTGCGGAATAAAAATAAAGCCCAATTTACTATTTTCAAATCATCAGGAAAAAAAGGATGGAAGAGCTGAAGAAGAAAAAAATCAGATTGTTTCTCTTGCCGGCTGGAATGCGCAGACCTTTTTTGATGCCGTTACAACTGGTACAGAATATTCTGATTTTACAAATTCTTCAAAATGGACTACAGAAAAGTATAAAAAACGACTCGATAAATTATGTGAGGTAATGTCGTTGTTAAATGCAGATGTCATAGTTTTGGAAGAAATTGAAAATGAAGCAGTGGTGCAAGATATCGCAAATCGATTGACGGATGGAGCCTGGTCTAAAAAGAAAGGCTGGCAGTATGCGTGCTTCGCTAAAGAAGAGGGGAGTGCAATAGGCTGTGCTGTTTTTTCCAGATATGAGATCAAAAATCTTAAAGTGCATAGTCTGGATATTTGTGTTCATAAAAATGCTCAGCCGTCCGGACGCCCGATTATGCAGTTGACAGTATGCCCAGGTGAAAAAGAATTTGAGTTATTTGTAAATCACTGGAAATCAAAATCAGGTGGAGAAGAAGAAACAGAAGTCTGGAGAGACTGGCAGGAAGCTGTGTTGGCACATAGAGTAAAGAGTGTGTTGTCTAACGAACGTTCGGTAGTTATGTGTGGAGACTTCAATCGTAGTGCAGAAGATTTTATTCCCTTTGAAGAAGACTTTTCTGTTCGTGATAAAGCGAACCTTTTGTTAAGAGATTTCAACTTTGATGGTGATAAAGCTGGTGTAAAGATTTATTCTCCATGGTTTACAGAGGAAGGAAAGTTTCTAACAGAAATCGGAAGTTACTTTTATGATGGTGGCTGGGAAAGAATTGATAATTTTTTCTTTGCAGGAAAAATAGAAGTCTGTCAGTTTCAACCAGTTGCTGAACCACCTGTGGCAGATGAGAATTCTATTCCACAGGGGTATAAGGTTTATACAGATTCTGGCTGTTCGGATCACCTTCCGCTGAAGTGTATTATTTCGATTTAGACTGTTTTGTGGTTTGATTATTTCAAGAGTACCCAGGTTGCGCCGCTTCCGCCTTCGGCCTTTGTTTTTGGATGGCCGGAAGCTCCGCAGCGTTTGTCATGTTCAACAAAGCGGCGAACCAGTTCTCCGAGTACAGGATCTGAACCGTGCGAATGAATGCCCTTGCCGTGAATAATAAGAACCTTGCGAAGTCCTCGCAACTTACAGTCTGTAATAAATCTGTCGAGGCTTTGCTCTGCTTCGGTCTGGTGTAAACCGTGTAAATCAAGACGTGCCTCAGGCTTCATATTCATCAAATAATTTCTATCGAAAAGCTGAGAACGTTCTGCCTGCTCTTCTGCAATTTTATCTTTATCAACGGTGCCGTAGCGGCGGAGCCACAATTCCATCGGATTTATCTGTTTTGAGTTTTCAACTTTAAGCTGCTCTTCAAAATTTTTCTCAGCCGCACGATCCTTTTCCTCCGCTGTTGGTGCGTTTGCTTTTTTATGAGATATCTGGTTTTTACCGCTTTCCTTTTGCTTTTTTACCTGTTTTTTCTGCATTGAATCCCATTGATTCAGAATATCGCCCATGTCCATAAATATGCTCCTGAAAAAAATGTGAGTACACTACGTAAGCTTTTATCTGATTATACAAATCTCATCGAGGTTACACCATCCGCCAGATTCACCAACCTCAATATAAAGCCATTTTTCTGTGCTTTCGAGAATTTTTACACGAATACCACTACCAACTTCGGAAACGGCTTCTGCATTTTCCTGTGGAATTGAATAAATCTTACAGCCACACGAAATGCCATAGCGTTCGTGCCTTCTGACTGTACAATAAATTAATAGAGCTGTTCCAATCAAAAGTATTGTTGTAAAAAGCAGCATTCTGATTTTATGTTTTTTTCTTGCCGCAATAATGATGCAGATGCAGGAAGTGATAATAACAATAAGGGAAATATATAAAAGTACTGTCGGGAAAATCGGATTTACAGAAGAGACAAGCCCGTGTTCAGCTTCAAAATCTATTCTTGCTTTACGTGCTGTACGATACATTAAAAATTCATTGTGCTCTCTTGTATAAAGGTCGGTAAGAGTCTTACAATCCTGTTTTGTAAGAATAATGTTTTTTTCATTTTCGGTACTAGAAACTTCCTGGTAGAATGCTGCTGAAAAAATATCTGATTCATCAACTGTAAGTTCATCATCATTACCCTGTGTAAACTCAATAAGAATTTCTGGTAATAATAATTCACTTCTGTAGCCATTGTAACCAGTTGCATTCAAACGAAAAGCCGGCAGCTTTTGTGTTCCTGGAACAAGTCCTGTCCATTCAAATTCAGCAACAGGAATCAGGTTATGAGAATATACTCTTTCACGCTGGCGTATCTCAGTGAAATCAAATTCTTTTGAACAGGTAAAAATTGAATCCTTTGGAATATCCCAGTTGAACTGCATAAGCTGGTTCGCATATTGGAGATTGATTGTAAACTTAAGCTTCTTACCAGTTTTGATTTTTAAGAGAGGCGATGCGTTTACGGTTTCATCTGAATAAACTTCTGTTCCATCTTCAAAAACAATTACGATTCTTGGAAGCATTGTTGCAGGATCGTCGGTAACAGTTATGGTTTCAAAACTGATATTACGCTTTCTGTTTTGAATCAGAACTGAAAGTGGAGTAAGAGTGTATGTTCCTTTTTTTTCAAAGTTATACCAGATTTCTATGGTTGTTCCATTTTCACCATAGTTTTCTGATTTTCGGATAGTTCGGAAATTTATATCAGACTTCTGTTCCGTAGAAAGAATCTGAACTTGTGAAGAATGAACGTTAGGAATAGTGACGGTAAATTTTAAATCAGTTTTAGTATATAAGTTCTGCCCTTCTTCTGCTGTGATGCGCAGAGCCTTTATCTGATTGAGACTAAGGTTTTGTGCGCTGGCAAGAATAGGGGAGAATAATGCAAGTAGAATAATTAGAAATCTTCTGCAAGATTTGATGAGTCTTTTGTTTCGCTGTTTTTCCATTGCTTCTGATCATTCTCCTTGATATGTTCGAATACGGCTTTTTCAAGATTCTGTGGAGAGCTTTCTTCCTGAGAGGCCTGAATCTGATTGCTTTGATTTTGATGGCCCTTTGCCTGAGCCTGCTGCATTGAAAGTTCAAGGTTGATTTTTGCGTCAATTTTTGAACTGTCAATTTCTAGTGCTTTCTTAAAATAATCCCTTGCCTCTTCAAAATCTGAATTTCGCCAGGCAAGTACACCTGCGTTATAAAATGCAGAATAACGGACATTTGCAGGTGCTTCATCTGAAATATTTTTGAACTGCTCCAGTGCAGCCGAATCTTCACCAAGCATAATATAGGCAGTGCCAAGATCATATAATGCAAAACTTTGATTTATATGATTTTCATTTGCAGCAGCATTTTCTGAAGCCTTCATAAAACATGAAACAGAATGTCTGTATTTTTTCTGCTGAAAGGAAACTGTGCCCTTTAAAATCTCTGTAGTCTGAGAAGAGCATCCGCTTAAAATTAATAGAATAAGTGCAACAGAGGTTTTTGCGGTTGCCTTTTTTACACCGCCAAAGAATCTCTGGAAATTAAACTCTGTTGTGATGTAACTCAAAATCAAAAAAATTGCTGCAATCGACAAAAATAATTTATAGCGTGGAACAGGTTTTATTTCATATGAAGTAATCAGATTTTCTGTAGGACCAAAACGAAGCTGATTAAGTAGTTGAACGGCTGAACCTTTTTCCATGGAATCAATATATATAAGATTTTCGCGATAATTGAAAAAATTAAATTTTGCCGCTGCTTCAGAAATTGATGTTTCAATTCTGTCGCGACGCAGAGCTGTCATTACTGTTGTCTTACCGTCTCCAGTCAAAACTGGACTCTCGAGTACTGAACCAAAACCTATAAATGTTACTGGAATACCTGCTTTCTGACATTCAAGCAAGGCAGGAGTAAGCTGAGAATCAGTTTCTTCTCCATCGGTAAATACCCAGATCCTTCCTGCTGATGAAAAGTTTGTCTGGAAGGTTTCTTTTGCTTTTAGAATTCCACGTCCAATACTTGAACCTGGAACGGTCATAAGATTTGGAGACATTACATCAAGAAGAGATTCTACCATTGATGAATCATCTGTAAGGGGAATTGCGGCAACTCCATCACCTTTTGCAAGCACAACTGCTACTGGAGTTCCTGCCATTTTCGAAAGTAATTTTTTTGCATAAAGTGATGCAGCGTTAAGTCGAGTAGTATTGCCCGGACAGTCTGTTGCCATCATACTATGAGAAATATCAAAAACCATAGCAACTGAATGTCCGCTTTTTTGAACTGGTACAAGATATGTTCCCCAGGTAAGTCCTGCACGGGCTAGAAGTAAAAATGCAAAGCCTGCTAACAGACAGCCGGAACGTACAAAAAGAATTTTTTTGTATTTAAAACAAACCATTTCTTTCAATAGGATTCTGCGGATAAACCAGGCTAGAGAAAATAATATAAGCGCAACAGTAAGAAACTGTTTGTAAAAAAGATGATTTACAGTACGGTAAGTGTAGTTTTGAGAAACTGTTTCTGATTTTGAAACTGTGGTAAGAATCCCTGAAAGCTCATCGACAGTCTGTGCCTCAAAATATCTTCCACCTGCAATGCCAGCAATTTTTTTTAGTGAAGCAGGATTAAAGTTTGAATCAAGATATCCAGAGTAGAGTTTTCCAGTTGATGGGTCTGTGTATTCAATTGGAACTTTTCCTTTTGATCCGATGCCAATTACATAAATTGTAATGCTGTTATCTGCCGCTAACTGGGCTGCTGTTTCCGGATGAATTTCACCAGCGTTGTTTTCGCCGTCTGTCAAAAGTACGATGCATTTTTTAGGAGCAGACGAGGAAACAAGATGGCAGACAGCTGTACTTAATCCATCTCCAATTGCAGAACCGTTTCCAAAAGTACCAGCAGTAATATTTGTTAGACGTTCAGAGAAAAAGTTCAAGTCGCTGGTAGGTGGAACTAACACTGCAGCATTACTTCCAAGCGCAACCAGACCATAACGGCTGCCGTCGTTTTTATTTGAGAGTGTGTATATTGCATTTTTTGCGGCGGCAAGCCTTTGTGTGCCGTCCATATCCTTCGCTGACATAGATGGACTCGTGTCTAAAACAAAAACTATGTCTGTTCCAAGTGATGTAAAAACTTTTTCTTGATTTGAAATTACAGGAGCTGCAAGTGCAGCAACTGAAATTAAAAATCCTGCTGTAAAAAAGGTACCTGCAAAAACAGAAAGAATTTTCTGTGATTTACCCTTCCATTCAAAAGTACGTCCTCCCCAATCTGCAAGAACTGCGGGGAAAGAAATCTGATTAAAAACCTTAAGGTGTCTCAGAATGTAAAGCGCCGGAATCAACAGGAGAAGAAAAAAGGCTGCTGGATTTTCAAAACTAGGCATTGTTTTCTCCTTCTTCTTTTTCAAGTATTTCTATACGGCCTATAAGCTTTTGAATAAGTTCTGATTTTTCATTTGCATTAAACTGAGTTCCCTTGCTGTAGCGGATAAAATCAGTTCGAATAAAACAGGCAGTAATATCGCAAAATGCTTCTTCTTTTGAATCAGAAAGAAGTCCTCCAGTTACCTTCTGCCAACCCTTCATCAGTTCAGAGGTTGTGGCATTAGTGAACGGATAATCAAAGCGCACTTCCAGATAATTACGCATGATTTTTTGAATTAGCGCTGCAGTTTCGGAATCGGAAGTTTCGTCAGAAATCTGTCGTAAAGCACGAATCGTTTGTTTTTTATTTTTTTTGTATTTACGCTGAAGTCGTTTTGTTTCCAAGAAAAACTGTATGTTTTTTCTTTTGATAATAATCCTGATTAATATAATAAGAATAATTATGAGAGCAGTCAGTGCGCCATAAAGTTTATAAGTAGTACCCGGTAGTAAAAGAGGTGAGGCTGTGTCGCGAAGGGTAGTTGCATTGTTCGAATCTGTTGAAACAAGTGAAACAATCTGTACAGGATGAAATTCAATTATGAGATCTGTACCATCTATTGTGAGTGGAGGAAATTGTAATTCTCCGGTTTTCCATGGAATGAAGTTTACTGATAATTGATAATAGTCAACACCTACTGAAGAAAGTGTTACACTTTTTATATCGTAGTCTGAAGATTCTAAACTAACTAACGATAGTTCGGTTTGTCCGTTACTTTCTTTATTTACCAGTTGTTTAAGTTCTGTGTTTGGGTTGTTGAAGGTGCAACGTAATTCTGCCTGATCTCCGATATAGACTTTTTTAGGAATGAGAATCTGCTGTACTGAAAATGATGCCATAGCTGTCTCCTACCTTAATCTTGCTTTTCGTGCAAAAATCTGATTCAAAACTTGTACGGGTTCTGTTTTTGTGTCGAGTATTACCGGCATGATGCCGTGCTTAATGCAGAAATCCTGCCAGCGGTTCTGGTTCATTTCGTTGTAATTACGCCATTCTTTTTTGAAGGCAGTAGATGAAGAAGGAAGCGACATTTTACGACCTGTTTCTACATCCATAAATTTTACAGTACCCAGAGATGGCAGTTCTTCGTCAGCTGCATCGTGAAGATTAATTGCAATTACATCGTTCTTTTGTGCAAGGTTAATCAGGGGCTTTTCCCAGTCGGCGCAACGGAAGTCTGAAAGAATGAACACAAGAGTTCGTTTGCGCAGCACTTTTGCCGCAGCAGTAATTGCGTTAGGAAGTACAGAGCCGCTTACTGGAGATGGTGGCAGTCGGTCTAAGTGATTTAAAATCTGCATTGTGTTTTCTTTACCGAGTGCGGGCTCTGCAGAAAAATTTATTGCACCGTCGAAAAATACAGCGCCTGTGGGACATGCGTTTATTTCAGCGGCAATTGCGACGAGGGCTGCGGTTTCGGCGGCAGCGGCATATTTTGTGCGGCGGTCGGTTGCGTTCTCGAGCTGCATGGAGCGCGATGAGTCTACAATCAGGAAAATCTGTAATTCGCGTTCCTCTTCGAATATTTTGATGTACGGCCGCCCCATACGGGCTGTTACGTTCCAGTCAATTGTGCGGATGTCGTCTCCACGGTTATATTCGCGGACTCCTGCAAACTCAATTCCCTGTCCGCGGTAAAGCGAACGGAAATTTCCGCTCTTCATACCTTCGGCAATGTCTTCTGCCATCAGTCTGAGGTAAAGTGCTTTTTTTATGAGAGATTCATTATTTGCAAGATATCGTTTTGCCATAATTACGGAACCGGAATAAAGTCCAGAATTCTTGTGATAATATCGTCAGCTGTAACGTTATCTGCTGCAGCCTCGTACGAAAGTACAAGACGATGACGCAATACGTTTAGTGCTACTGATTTTATATCTTCCGGTAAAACAAAATCGCGTCCAGCAAAAAGTGC
Organism: uncultured Spirochaetaceae bacterium; assembly: GCA_902789325.1. GTDB lineage: Bacteria > Spirochaetota > Spirochaetia > Treponematales > Treponemataceae > Treponema_D. The sequence goes on along the minus strand of CADANN010000026.1, from coordinate 14,873 downwards.
TTTTACTTTAGCACATTGCAGCATTGCAATTCCTGCACGTGGAGAAGCACCAAAATGAATGTAGTGTGTTATATCATTTGTGTTAGCAGTATTTACAAGAGTTCGTCCTGCCTGCTGCTTTTTAGAATTTTCCGGACGGGTAACTGTAAGTATAGAAACAATATATTCAACAAGCTTTTCATCACAGGTAACTTTTTCGGCAGCCTGCTTAAGTGCTTCTATATCACTAGCTTTTACAATCTGTTTCACAGGAACATAAGGAGCCTTGCCTGCTGTCTGTACAATTTTAATTTCGTTGTCGGCAGCCGGATAGCTGATTACAAGTTTCATAAGGAATCGGTCGAGTTCGGCCTCCGGCAAATTATAGGTACCTTCCTGTTCAACCGGGTTCTGAGTCGCAAGTACAAAAAATGGTTCCGGCAACTTGTAGGTTTCTTCGCCAATTGTTATCTGTTTTTCTTCCATTGCTTCAAGCATGGCTGACTGTACTTTAGCAGGTGCACGGTTAATTTCATCTGCAAGAATTACATTTGCAAAAACAGGTCCCTTGCGTACACTGAACTTTCCTGTGTTCTGTTCATAAATCAAAGTTCCTGTAACATCAGCTGGCAGCAAATCCGGAGTAAACTGAATTCGTTTAAAATCCAATCCAAGAATTTCTGCTGTAGTCTTTATAGCAAGTGTTTTTGCAAGTCCAGGTACACCTTCCAAAAGAACATGCCCGCCTGCAACGAATGCTGTCAAAATATCATCAATAAGATTTTCCTGCCCAACAAGCCTCTTAGCGGCCTCTGTGCGGCAGTCTTCTATTATATGCACAAATTTATTTTCCATAGGCAATGATTATATCAAAAACACGGGTATGTTACAAATCGGATATCTGGGGGCTTATAAGATCTCCTAAATATGCATAAATATACAAAAATTATGTATAATTATTGACTAAGGTAGAAGAAATTCGCATAATTAGGGCATTATGATTAATCCATTAGCAAAAGAATTGAATGATACCCTCGCTGGTTCAGTAGTAGACGCCCTCATGTCAGATATGGGCCGTCGCCTTTATTTCCCAAACGGAATTATTTCTCAGGGTGGAGAAGCCGCTAAAGACGCTCACTTTGCAAACGGTACAATTGGTATGGCAGTTGCTCAGGGCACACCTATCGAGCTTGATTCTTACAAAAAGAATATGCCTTCACTTACTCCGCGCGAAACAGTTGCTTATGCAAAAACCGCCGGTAATCCAGATCTCCGTGCTTTATGGAAAGAAAAAATCATAGAAAAGAATCCTTCACTTAAAAATAAGCAGTTCTCACTTCCAATTCTTGTTCCAGGTCTTACAGCAGTTCTTTCTTATGTAAGCGATCTTTTTGTTGATGTAGATAAGCCGCTTCTTGCAGCTGATCCTTGCTGGGACAATTATGAGTTGATTGCTGCAGCTCGCCGTGGTGCTGAGTTCCATCAGTTTAAATGTTTTGAAAACGGAAAGTTTAATATTGCAGACCTTGAAGCAAAAATGAAGGCTGATGCAGAAAAATACGGTTCAGTTCGTGTAATTCTCAACTTCCCTCAGAATCCTTCTGGATACAGTCCAACAGTTTCTGAAGCAAAAGAAATTGTTCGCATCGTACGCGAAATTGCAGAATCAGGTAAAAAGGTTCTTGTTCTTTCTGATGATGCTTACTTCGGTCTCAACTACGAAGATGATATCGAACCTCAGTCACTCTTTGCTTACATGGCAGATCTTCACGAGAATGTTCTTGCAATTAAGGCTGATGGTCCTACAAAAGAAGACTTTGCATGGGGATTCCGTGCAGGTTTTGTAACTTTTGCATCAAAAGGACTTTCAGATGCTCAGTACACAGCTCTCGTAACAAAGTTTATGTCAGCAATCCGTTCATCTGTATCTTGTTCTTCAACTCCATCTCAGAGCCTTGTAATGCATGCACTTAAAGATGAAGCACATAACAAGCAGAAAATCGAATGCCGCAACATGCTTAAACGCCGCTACGACCTTGTACGCAAGTTTGTAAATACACATACTTCAAAAGTTCTTGAGCCACTTCCATTCAACTCAGGTTACTTTATGAGTTTCCACGTAAATACAGGTAAGGCTGAAGAAATTCGCAAGGCACTTCTTAAGAATGAAGGCATCGGTATTATTCAGATTGACCCACACACTTTGCGTGTAGCTTTCTCAAGTATTGATGAAGATAAGATTGATTCAGTTTACACAAGCATTTATAATGTAGCTGATGCATTGTAAAAAAAATAACCGCTTTACTAAACTTGTTTATTCTTCTCTTCTAATCTGTGCAAGCCTTTCGCTTTTCGGCTGTTCAAAAATGGGCGGCCGAAAAAATAAGCAGACAGTCTATCAGCAGAACAGAATTGTAATCTGGACCAGCTGCCGTGAGTTTGCTCAGTACATAGAACTTTTTAATCGCCAGCATAAAGACAACTGTGCAATTCTTGTTTATAAAGATAATCCAGCCCTGTCACTTCCGCCGGCAAAAGATGAAAATCCACCTGACATTATTGTTGGTTCCTGGCTTAGAACCGCCACGCCACAGAAAAATTTTAAATCACTAGAATATCTTTTTGATACGAAAAAGCTTACTTCAGATATTTTTTATCCGCAGTTGCTTGATTCTGGAAAATATAAAGACAGTCATTATTTACTTCCTGTAAGTTTTAATCTTCCTGCCGTAATTTTTGCATCAGATAATAAGGAACTGATTCCAGACAGTTATGTACTTTCTCTTGAGCAGGTAAGGGAAGTCGCTTCGGCTTTTAATACCAAAAATAAAAAAGAAGTTTTTACGAAGATTGGTTTTACGCCGCTGGGTGATAGTGATTTTCTTTATCTTGTGGCAAAAATGAAAGGTTCGGCTTTCCGAGAAGAGAAGGGTGATATCGTATTTAAAAATCAAGAGTTGCTAAAATCGGTAAGCTTTCTAAATGATTGGGTAAATAAAGATAACTCTTCTGCACAGGAAGAAGAAGACTTTACCTTCAAATATCTTTTTATGCCTTATTATCGTCAGGTATCAAGTGGACGTACTCTCTTTGCATATACAACAAGCGATAAGTTATTTAAAATCTTAAATGAACAGGATCTTGAGATAGACTACCGATGGTTAGTTGAAGATAAACAGATTTTTATTGAAGATTCAAATACGATGATGGGCATTTACAAAAAAGCCCGTAATCAGGTAGGAGCAACAGAGTTTATAACCTGGTTCTTCCAGTCAGAAAATCAGCGGCAAATTCTTGATGCAAAAGACAAAATGCATCTCGAAACTGATATGTTTGGAATTGCGGACGGCTTTTCGTCTCTGCGGGATGTTACAGAACATATTCTTCCGGTTTATTACAATCAGCTGCTCACAAACCTTCCACCAGATGAGATGCTCACAGTCCCTCAAATGCTTCCTGCCCGCTGGGAAAGCTACAGAACACTAGTTGTAGAACCATATATCAAAGATTCAATTACAACTCCTGCAGAGGAGTCTGCGCCAATTTTCCAGGACTACGAGAAAGAATGGCGTAAGAAGGTGTTTGATTAAATATGCTGACGATAAACGATATTGCACGTGAGGCTGGAGTAAGCCGACAGACAGTTTCAAATGTAATTCACGGAGCAACTGGCCATGTTTCACCAGATACGATTGCACGCATAAATAAAATCATAAAAGAAAAAAATTATACTCCAAATATGTCAGCACGTGCGCTGGTAAATAAAAGTTCACGTATAATTGGTGTCATCAATCACCTTATTCCTGATTCTTCTGGAAATTTTATGACAGATCCCTTTCATACAGAAGTAATTGCCGGTATAGAAAAAGAGCTTCGCAATCGGGATTATTATATGATGCTGCGTACTGTTGAGTCAGAAGATGAACTTGTTTCACTCTTTCGCAACTGGAATCTTGATGGCGTAATAATTACCGGTGTCTTTGAAGATGTTTTTTATGAACGCATTGTAGAAAGCAAAATTCCTTGTGTTCTTCTGGACAGTTATATTAAAAACAGTCCGCTTATGAATGTAGGTTTGATGGATTTTCAAGGTGGTTATGAAGCGACAAAATATCTTTTGAAGTATGGACATTCTGAAATTGCATTTGCTTCGCCTGAGATTCATGAAAATGGTGTAGTATATGAACGCTATCTTGGTTATGAGGCAGCTCTGCGTGAGATGGGCATAAAGGTAAACAAAAAAAACATTTATGAATGCAAAATTGAGATTGAAGCGGGAATTCAACTTGGCTATGAAATTGCAAAACGCCCCGAAATAACTGCAGTTTTTGCTACAGCCGATCTTCTTGCAGTTGGTATTATGAGTGGTTTATTTGAGAAAGGTCTAAGAGTTCCACAGGATATTTCAATTATTGGATTTGATGACCTGTATTTAAGCAGCATAACTTCGCCCCGTCTTACTACAATTCATCAGGATATTGTTGAAAAAGGCCGGATTTCTGCTTCAATGCTGATTGATTCCATTGAAAAAAAGGCTGTTGAACGTGAATTTATTATGCCTGTAAGCCTTATAGAGCGGAATTCTGTTACTGAACCACGTAAAATCTAAAAAAAATCAAAAATTTAAATCTTTTTTCTTGACAGCAGAAAAAAGTCATATTATTCTGTAAACGTTGAGCGTTCAACGTGAAATAAAACTTATATCAACTCCTTTCCTTCTTTTTTTTTATTTTGCGTAAAGGTTGAGCGTTCAACGTGTTTTGTAAACAAAATTAGTGAGGTTTATATGAAAAAAAGAGTAAGAATCCTTTCGGCATTGGGCTTGTGTTTTTTTGTCTGCAGTTGTACTACAACTATAACTTCTGCGAATAAAAATACTGCAACAGATAATTCTGCAATCTTTGAATCTGCAGAAAAAAATCTTCATGTACCAGTTCCCGCAATTCGTACAGATAAAGATCCTCAGGTACTTGTACATTACATGCCCTGGTTTCAGGCTCCTCCGGTTTCTGATGGATATGGTTTTCACTGGCATCAGGGTGGGGCAAAGTTTGACCCTTATCAGGTACTTTCAAATGGTCAGTTAAATATTGCTTCACATTACTATCCGCTGACAGGTCCTTATGATACACGTGATAAAAACATACTTGAATATCAGGCTGCACTTATGAAGGTTTCTGGAATTGACGGTGTAATTTTTGATTGGTATGGAATTGAAAATGCCCTCGATTATAAAGAGATTCAGGAGTCAACTCTTGAGGTCATAAAAGTTCTTAAGAAAGCTGGCTTAAAGTATGCAATCTGCTATGAAGACCAGAGTATTGGCAAAATGATTGAAGCCGGAAACTTTGCAAAAGAAGAAGCTTTAGATTACGGCAAGAAAGTTTTTTCTTACATGGAAAAGAACTGGTTTCATGATGAGGCTTACTTAAAGTTTGATAAGCGCCCGGTTGTATACACTTTTGGACCTCAGTATTTCTTCTACAAGGAACAGTGGGATGAACTTTTTGCTCAGTGTAGCGCACGTCCTTATTTTATTACCCTCGAAGGACATAGTGAAGGTTTTGCAGATGGTTCTTATAACTGGTTCAATATGAATGGCAAAAAGACAATTCCACAGGTTGTTTCTCAGTTGAATAATTTTTATCAGAGACAGAATGATAAGCCTTTCCTTACTGCAACTGTCTATTCAGGTTTTCATGATATTTATGCGGAGGCGGGTGGAAAGAGCTATGGTTATCTTAATGACTATGAAGGTAGAACGTTCAACCTAACTTTAGATGCTGCGCTAAAGGCATATCCGGATGTAATCCAGGTAGCAACCTGGAATGACTATGGTGAGGGAACAATAATTGAACCAACAGTTCAAAATGGTTACCGCGAGCTGGAAGCCTTACAGAAAATGCAGAAAAAGTTCGATTCGGACTTTCCGTATTCAGAGCTGGATTTGAGAGCACCGCTTGTGCTTTATAAGCTGATTGTTGCGGGAGAAAACGAGGTGTCTGGTGCAAAACGAGCTGCTGCACGTAAGGCTATGGATGCGATTCTTGGGGGCGATGTAGAAACATACCGCGCTGTTCTGTCAAAAGAAAAAATTGCGGTTGATTATGCGGTTAGGGCTGTGCTGCATGAAGCAACCTCAGAAACTTCAGCTGCCGCTGCTTTATACGATGCTGCCGGTCGAAAGAATCTTGCACTTGGTGCTCCTATAGTTGCAAATAGTAAGATTTATGATTTTGTCGGAAGTAAGTCTGCAGATGGAGATGTAAATACCTATTGGGAAGGTGCAGCAAATAAATATCCTAATACACTTCAGGTAGATTTAATTAATTCTATTCAGCTTGATATTGCAGTTCTAAAACTAAATCCACAAAAAATCTGGGGCAAAAGAACTCAGCTGATTACAGTCGAAATCAGCGATAACGGTTCTGATTTTATAACCTTGATTCCGGAAGCAAACTACGAATTTAATCCGCTGGAAAATTCAAACACTGTTGTAATCAGACTTAATGCCAAAGCCCGTTACCTGAAATTTACTTTTACAAAAAATACAGGGGCAAATGCAGGACAGCTTGCTGAACTTGAGGTATACGCTGCTCAATAGTTTCTAAGCGGCAAATAATATACGGCAATCAGGAGAAATCTCTCCTTGAAATAAAAAGTTTCATAATCAGGAGGAAAACATTATGAAAAAAACAGGTTTAATTAAGGCAGCCGGTGCCGCACTTTTGATGGCGGCAGTAATTGGATTCATGTCATGCAGCAATGGTTCTGATGATGATTCCGGAAAATCTAATCCAGTTTCATCTTACGTGGAAATGACAGATCAGTTTCAGACATATTATCTGAACATTGCTGATGCAGATTTAGGTGGACTTGAAGGTTTTCATCTAAAGAATCTGAATACAGACAAAAAGGTTGGAATTGTGATTGATAAGATTTTTGCTTCAGACACAATGTCAGAAGAAGGCGCAGTTGCAGTATTCAATTTTGATGATCCGGAAACAGGTTCTAAATACTGGGGTTTTGATGCAGGAACTAAGGCAGATGGTCTATGGTCTTCTGGAGAAATTGATGCTGCAACAGAGCCAGAAGGATCTCCTGAACGTTACATTACAGGCTTCGCAACATCAGAGTTTTCTTCACATTTATATGTTGGAATGGTAGTAAAGAATTTCTCTGAAGAAGCAAAAGGAGATGATATTTCTTTGATTCCGATTATTGGAGACCCTCTTACAGACAAGGCAATCACATTCAGGGCTTTTGAAAAAAAATAAGGATCAGAGATTAACAGCTGCCGGTTACTGTCCTTAGATTGTCCGGCAGCAATGGAGAATACCGAAATGAATAATACAATTTCGAAAAAAATCCACTTTCTTGCGCTGCTTTTGGGGTGTATAGTTTATATGCATGCGGGTGAGGCAAGTACAGACTTCACCGCTGAATTCAATATAACCTCCAGAACTTCATTTGGAGTGGATTTGGATAATTCTTATCGCTATGGATTAAAGCAGGAGCTTACGGACTTTAATTTCATCTTGCATCTCACGCCATATCAAAAGCTCACAAACAGAGTGAACAGCACTGGGCCGGTAGGCTTTATCAATCTTACTTTCTTCAATCTTGATTTAATGAGCGATGAGAGTCTTGGTTATAACGCTGGTGTTCCAGACCAAAAGGCTTATCTTATGCGTAATCGTTTTCAGACAGGAGAATTTCTTGCAGGTATTGCATTTTCGGACTGGATTATTCAGCTGAATGCAGGCGCAAATGAACCTTTCTGGGACCCGTGGAATAAGGGAATTCAATTTACAAACGATAAGGTAAAGTTTTCCTGGGCATATCTTGATTCTATGGTTGATGTAAAGCGAATCAAAAAAATCACAGAACTTTCACCGCAGGATCCTGTTGTTACACAGTTTCAGCAGGATGCTTGTGGACCTACAGATCAGTTTGGCTTGAATATCACTGGTGCAACAATTGCTGCCCTTTACAACAAAGAAGATGTATTCGGTTTGAATCTGAAGTTTGCAACGGAATATCCTTATGACAGTGAAGCAATCACAGAGAACAACAGTAATGGTATTGCCGCTGGTTTTGATGTGGTTGTTACTCCGCCGGCAATAGAAGGACTTAAGATTTTTGCTTCAGCAGGTGGCTCTGTTAATTACGGTAAAGATGAAAATCCTGATCCATTTGTTTTTGGTACACGGGTAGGTTACACAATTCCGCTTAATGAAGATATCACCATAGAACCTTACGGCGGCTTTGATGGTGGTATGAAATTCTCAGAGCAGGGTAGTAATCCGTTTGAGTTCGAAGCCTCATGTGGTTTGACTATGCGCTGGCCTGGACAGGCAGGCTGGTTCACTGATTATATTCTGAATAATGATGGTCGCGTATTCCCTGGTATGTCGCTTGCATATTCTGCTTTTGGCAATACAGAGGCACTTTCTGATATAAACCATTCTGTAAAATTTACTTTGTTCGAGCCTCGTGGAGATGATGGAGTGTTCTACAAAATCGGTTCAGAAATGGTTGTAGATGTTACACATCTTGGTCAGAAAAACTGGGATATGCTTGCGACACTTTATTTTGATTATGAAGTTCCGGGCTTTCTCAAAACAAACGGAAGGCTGATTCCATGGCTCACACTTTGCTATGACAATCTGCCGTTTAATGCCGGCGAAGAACGGGAGAATGCTCTTAAAACCGATCTTGGAGTAAAACTCGATGG
>CADANN010000026.1:2880-6131 GCA_902789325.1 uncultured Spirochaetaceae bacterium | reverse complement strand
GTAGAGATAAAATTTTAATAAAGATTTTTCAGGAGGATTATTATGAAAAAATCTATTGTTGTTGCCTGCATGGCACTGGCACTTGTAAGCGCAGGATTTGCTAAGAGTAAGAAAAAATCAAAAGACGCAAATTCTATCAAGCTTGGTATCTGGCCTGAAGATACGCTCACCGCTGATATTGCAATGCATGAGCAGTATGTAAAGACCTTTAATTCTTTCTATCCTGATATGACAGTTGTTCCAGCTTACTACAAGTATGCTACAGATAACTTTGTTCCATTGGCTTCAAGTGGTCAGCTTCCAACAATTTATGATACATGGTTTACAGAACCTCAGAAAATTATTAATCAGGGCTTTGCAAAAGATATCACTAAAGAAGTAAAGGCTCTTGGCTGGGATAAAAAAATGAATCCTGGAGTTCTGGAGCTTCTTTCTAAGAACGGAAAGATTTACGGAGTTCCACGTGATGCTTATGCGCTTGGACTTATGATTAATGTTGACCTGTTTAAGCAGGCTGGTCTTGTAGATAAGGATGGACTTCCAGACTATCCAAAGACCTGGACCGACCTTGCAGAGAAAGCAAAAATCATCAAGGAAAAAACTGGCGCTGCTGGTCTTTGTTTGCTTGCTAAAGATAATGCAGGTGGCTGGCACTTTACAAACATTGCCTGGGATTTTGGAGCAGTTTTCGAAGTTCAAAAGAAAGGTAAATGGGTTGCTCAGATTGATACACCAGAAGTTGCCGCTGCTTTCCAATATGTAAAAGATCTTAAGTGGAAGTACGATGTACTTACAGCAGATCCTACAAATGAAGACTGGGGAACAGGTTTCCGCTCTTTAGGAACTGGAGTTGCCGCAATGTACATCGCAGCACAGGATGCAGTAAATCAGCCGACACAAGTAAACGGACTTCCGGTAACCAGCCTTGCTCTTGAACCACTTCCTGCTGGACCAAAAGGCCAGTACTCACTTATGGGTGGAACTCCATATATGTTCTCCCCAAATGCAACAAGCGAACAGGTAAAGGCATGTCTTAAGTATCTTGAAATTATGGGTAAATCTCCAGAGGTTTCTGCAGAAGCTGTTGCAGGTATGTCTGCAGATGCTGCAAACCGTATGAACGAAGGTATTCCTGTAATTCCACCATTCCCTGCATGGAGTGATGCTTCTCTTGAAGCTGCCCGTGATAAGGCTGAAAAGCCATACCGCAATGTTGATATGAGACTTTACCAGAACTACTACAATATGGTTCAGAAGAGTGGAAACGTAAAGAGCGAGGAACCAATGTGTGCACAGGATTTGTATGCCGAACTCACAAAAATTCTTCAGGCTGTAATTACAGATAAGAATGCAGATATTCCTTCACTTTTGAAGAAGGCTCAGAAGAACTTCCAGGGAATCCTTGATTCAGAAGTAAACTAATTGAGCAGGTATAAGACTTAAAATCTAATTAGGGGTGACTAACTTAAGTTAGACATCCCTAATTATGGGAGATTAATATGAAAAAAAACATACAGGGGCAGAGGATAAGTGCAAAATCCTTCTTGCGTAAAAATATTTCTGGCTGGCTTTTAATGCTGCCAAGTATCATTCTCTTTGGCTTCTTTGTATGGGGGCCTCTGGTTTCCTGCATTAAGATTTCGCTTTATTCTGCGCATGGAGTTACACTGAATGAATTCGTAGGATTTAAAAATTATCTCAGAGTTTTTAAGCATCCAGATTTTCTACCTGCCTTGAAAAATACATTTTCATATACTCTCTGGTCTTTGATAATAGGTTTTCTTGTTCCAATCATCCTTGCGCTTTTTATCAGCGAAATCAGAAGAGGGAAGGGGCTTTTTAAGGTTGGAGTTTATCTTCCAAATATTGTACCAGGCATGGCTATGGTTCTTATGTTCAGCTTCATTTTTAAACCTGGGGCAAATGGGATCTTAAATGTTTTTCTCGCTAAGCTTGGACTGCCAGCATCTGCCTGGCTTACAAATCCAAAACTTACAAAACCTTTAATTGTAATTGCGCTCACCTGGAAGGGCGCTGGTGCTACGGCACTTTTATATATTGCGGGGCTTCAGGGGATTGATCCCGAATTGTATGAAGCAGCAATTATTGATGGGGCAGGAATCTGGAGAAGAATCCGTTATATAACTTTGCCGTGTATTTATAATCTTGCACGCACATTGTTGATTCTTCAAATTATTTCAGTTTTCCAGATTTTATATGAGCCTCTTGTAATGACAAATGGCGGACCAAATAATGCATCCATTTCAATCATGCAGCTTATGTATCGTTTTGCGTTCGAAAAATATGACTATCCTAAGGCAAGTGCGGTTGCAGTAATCATCTGTATTATTCTTGCAGTTCTTACCGTTGCCTATAACAAATTGAATAAAAAGAAGGATTACTAATATGGCAAATATTTCACTGGCAAAAAAAGAAGAAAATCTATATACAGGCGTAATTAAAAAATATGATATGAATCATTTGAGCGTAAGAATCATATACTATATGGTTTTTGCAGTTTGCCTTGCGATTATGATTGTATGCGTATTTCCATTTTTATGGACAATTCTTTCAAGCTTCAAAACAATCAAAGAGTTTGCAAGTGAACCGAATATCATACCGCATCAGTTTCAGGTTAGTGCTTTTTTCAAAACCTGGACCTCTCTAAAGTTTGTTAAGTATTATGCAAATTCAGCAATTTCTGTTGCCGGAAGTATTGTATGTGCAATCATCTTCAACGGAATGTTTGGTTATGTACTTTCAAAAGTAAAGCCTTTTGGTTCAAAAGTTTTTGAAATGCTTGTTATGTGGGGCTTGCTGATTCCAGCAACTACAAGTATAGTTCCTCTCTTTATGAATCTTTCAAAACTTGGGCTTACAGGAACTTTTATTCCGCTCTGGCTTTCAATGGGGGCAAACGCATTTTATGTAGTATTGTTTAAGAATTTTTTTGATTCGCTGCCTGCATCTTACATTGAAGCCGCTACAATAGATGGGGCTAATAATCTTACAATTTTCTTTAAGATAGTTGTCCCACTTTCTAAATCAATAATCATGGTAGTTGGTCTGTATGCAATTACAGCTGCCTGGTCAGACTTTTTGCTTCCTTTTCTGCTTTTACAAAATACAGCATTTGAAACAGTTATGGTAAAACTGTTCTCTCTTATGCGTGGTGCAAAAATTAATGATGTAGAAATGCTCAGGGCAATTGTCTTTGCAATTATTCCACCGGTAATTCTTTTCATCATTTT
>CADANN010000026.1:0-2854 GCA_902789325.1 uncultured Spirochaetaceae bacterium | reverse complement strand
AAAAAGTTAGGTAAGACTAATAAACAGGAGAACAATATGGGAAAGTATGCAGACATATATCTGAAAGGTGATGCCTGGAACATTATAGAAGAGGGCTTTAGTCCGGAACACAGTGAAGTGTCCGAGTCAATCTTTTCGCTGGCAAATGAATATACAGGAGTACGTGGTTTTTTTGATGAGTGTATAACCGATGAAAATAATATCAGCGAAAAAGTCTCATCATTGCGCGGTGTTTATTTCAATGGAGTATATGAAATTGAAAAAACAGAGGGAACTGCTTACAAGGGAATTGTTCAGCATACTCATTTTATGATTAATTCTCCAGATTGGCTCTGGACAAAAATCATTGTTGATAATGAAGAAGTTCAGGTTTCAAAAAATAATACAAGCGATTTTTTAAGAATCCTTGATATGCGGCATGGTAAGCTTGTGCGAAGTTTTGTGTGGAAATCAAAAACAGACAAGCAACTCAGAATTGTATTTACCCGTATTCTTGATATGGAGACTCCGAACTATGCCTGGCAGAAAATAGAATTTCAACCGTTGAATTTTTCAGGTGAAATAAAAGTGATTTCTGCCTGCGATACAGGTGCTGTTCAACAGAGTAGAAAAAAGTGTTACTGGAATGTGTTAAACGAGACTAACTTTAATGGCTCTAAAAATATTCTTGTGCAGACAAAAACAACTGCTCAAAAGCTATGTATAAATATGTCCTGGGAAACCGATGCTCAAAATGAAGAAGATTATTCTGAAGGTACAGTATCTGGAAAAACTTTTACTCTGAAACTTACAGAAAAAAAAGTAAACACGCTTGTTAAAAAAGTTTGTTTTGCAGTTGATAAAAATAAGCTTGAAACACAGGAAGAACTTTTTACCCGCTGTACAAAAGCGGGAATTGCCCAGAAGAAAATTGATTTTGCGCAGGCAGAATATAATCAGGCAGCATACTGGAAAAAAATCTGGGATTATAGTGACATCCAGATAGAAGGTGATGATTTAAATCAGCAGGGAATCCATTTTTGTATTTTCCAGATGAATCAGACCTATCATGGAATTGAAGATACAGACAATATTGGTGCAAAGGGACTTACAGGCGAAGCTTATAACGGACATGCTTTCTGGGATACAGAAACTTATTGTCTTCCGTTTTATTTATACTCAAACATTAATGCAGCAAAAAAACTGCTGGAGTTCCGCTACAGTACTCTGCAAAATGCCAAGGCAAGAGCAAAGATGCTGGATTGTGAAGGAGCTTGCTATCCGGTCGCAACTCTCAATGGAGATGAAGCCTGTAATTTGTGGCAGCATGCGAGTCTTCAGTTTCAGCCAAGCAGTGGTGTAGCTTACGGAATTGCCCATTATTATGCGCTGACTGGTGATAAAGATTTTCTCTATGGACACGGAATAGAAATGCTTATAGAAGTAAGCCGTTTTCTTGTAAGCCGGGGAGCCTGGAACCAGAATCACAGCGGATTCGGAATATACGCAGTTATGGGACCAGACGAATTTCATATGATGGTAAATAATAATGTGTACACAAATTTTATGTGTAAAAAAACTTTCGATTTTACGTTGAACGTTCTACGTAAACTAAAGGCAGATAATCCCGTCAGGTACGAAGAAATACTTTCTAAAACTGGATTCACAGAAGATGAAGCTGAAAAGATAAAAAACTGTTCAGAAAAGATGATTATCCTTTTTGATGAAAAGACAAAACTTTATGAACAGCATGAAGGATATTTTTCACTCCCTCATATTGATGTAGACAAAATTCCCGTAGAAGATTTTCCTCTTTATGGACACTGGTCTTATGACCGAATTTACCGCACAGATATGATAAAGCAACCTGATGTTCTTATGTTTCTGTTTCTTTACCGCTCAGAAATTCCATTGGATGTGCTGCGTGCAAACTACGAATATTATGAGCCTAAAACAATACACGAATCGTCTCTGTCGCCGTCGGTACATTCTGTGCTTGCCTGTGATTTGAAAAAGTTTGAAGAGGCGCAGAACTTTTTTGGTTTTGCAACTCGACTCGATTTAGATAATTACAACCGCAACACTAGGGAAGGGCTTCATACTACTAGTATTGCGGCGGCCTGGATAAACATTGTTTTTGGATTTGGAGGACTTCGCTCAGATCCAAACCTCAATGAAAATCTTTCAATTGCTCCAGTTTTGCCCGATAACTGGAAGTCATTCAGTTTCAGGTTTGTTTATGATGAATCACTTGTTCAGGTAAAAGTTAGTAAAGGCGAAGTGATTGTACACACTTCAGAAGGAAAACCTGTACAGTTAGTTATCTATAACAAAAAATATACGGTTACAGATGTTCCTCTTCGTGTGGCTATGGAGGAAAAATAATGTCTCCATGGATAATTGAGGATTCTGGAATTTCGAATGAAAGTATAATTCAAAACGGAAATCGTCTGTTTTGCGGAAATGGTTTTATGGGCTATCGCGGTACAGTTGATGAAGCTGATAAAACTGATATGACTGGCCTTATAGTAAATGGAATCTACGACCGGCATGAAGATAAATGGCGTGAACCAGTAAATTTTCCAAATCCGCTGTTTATGTCATTACAGTATAAAAATGAAACACTGTCTCTAAAACACAAAGCACTTACTGTACATCTTCAGAGTCTGGATTTTCAATACGGGCTTTATTCCCGGAAAACACAATGGACCTTGCCAGAAGCACAGGTGACTGTAGAAACACAGCGTTTTGTAAGTATGAGTCATAAAAATCTTCTGTGTCTGAAATATCAGATTACCAGCACAAAAGATGTCACACTTGGAGTTGATTTTTCAATTGATGAAAAGGTATACGATGCAAATGGACCTCATTTTGA
>CADANN010000025.1 GCA_902789325.1 uncultured Spirochaetaceae bacterium | reverse complement strand
GCAGCAAATACACTTACTCAGAGAACCTTTACAGAACATTGTGCCGGAACAATTGAAATAGATGCATCAGAAATCAACGAAGGTGATATTGCAGGACTTTGCGCACTCGAAGGTGAATACGGATTTATCGGAATCACTAAAAAAGATGGAAAATATAAGCTGATTGCTGCAGAACATAAAATTGATTATCTTCCGTGGGCAATGGGTGTTTTTGATAATAAAGTGCCAGATATTATTGCAGAAAAAGACATTTCTTCACCAAAACTCAAATTAAAGGCAACTTTCAATCTGGAACATAATAAAGAGAATGTACAGTTTGCTTTTACAGATAATCTGAATGATACAGCTGATTTTGAGAATTTTGGAGCACCAGTAAAACTGAGATATACATTGGATCAGTTCGTAGGCGTAAGATTTGCATTATTCTGCTATTCAACAGAAAAAGCAGGTGGAAAAACTACATTTAAGGATTTCAAAATTGAATTACTCTAAAGCAACCGAAGAACAGACAAAAGAAGTATTCTCGGTATTCTCTGCAGCCGTAAATCATATGGAACAGCAGGGAATTCACCAGTGGGATGAAATATATCCGGATTTACCAACTATTTCTGAAGATATAGCCAAGAATCAAATGTATATCGGAATGATTGATGATAATATCGCAGTTTGCTTTGTTTTAAGCGAAGAATACGATGAAGAATATAAAAACGGCAAATGGCAATGGCCGAATTCAAAGTTTTGTGTAATTCATAGATTATGTGTGAATCCACAGTTCCAGAATCAGGGAATTGCCACAAAAACCATGGAATATATCGAAAAAGTGTGTAAAGAAGCAGGATATGATTCAATCCGCCTGGATTGCTTTACACAAAACCCATATTCCAGAAAACTTTATGAAAAAGCCGGATATTCAGTAGTAGGCTACGCAGACTGGCGAAAAGGCCGGTTTGAATTACGGGAAAAGTATATAAAATAGTTTGTTTCGTCGCCTACGGCTCCTCGCAATGACGAGGAAATCTGAAAAATCTGTCATTTTTGCAAATACACCCATCATCCCTGAAGAAACCTATGTCATTTCCGCGCTTGACGCGGGAATCTTTACAAAATAATCATTTATCTATTAATACCATTTTATTAATTAAACATTCAAAAAAAAAGACACATCATGCCCTTTCAGAACATAATAATCATCTAATTCACAACAAATATTCACATAAGAGTCCAAATATATAACTTATTCAGTAAATAACTAAATAATAACCTGCAAAACAATTAGAACATCAAGGTTTTATGGATAAACCTATTTTTAAGCAAATATATAATAAATAACTGGATAAATCCCAATAGAACCTGTCATTTTCTTAATAAACCAGACTTTTAATTCAAAAACGCAAAATATCGCCAAAATCCCTATAATTTCATTAACAAACGGTCGTAATGTTTTAAAGTTAACGACCAGTTATTAGTTTTTAAAGTTAACAACCGTTTGTCAGTTTAAAATCTGTTTCACGTGGAACATATATACAAAAATCGTCATTGCAAGCTAAAGGCGAAGCAATCCATTACATAATTGTTTCACATGAAACATAGGGAACAAAGGCTTTAGCCAATCTCTAAACAGCTGTGCTGCGAAGGTTATATACATATATTTTAACATTACAATTGTTTCACATGAAACATAAGATATTCAATTTTCTTAACTAAAACCATTATCCTGAACTTATTTCAGGATCTTATAAAAAAAAATCCGAATCAAGTTTTATATGACAATACAACACTATGTTCCACGTGAAACAAAACCTTTTCTCTTATTAATATGATAATACTAATAACTTTGAACCTTTTCAGACAAATGTATTTATATTATACAATTTCATTCAATCTCTATCTTTTACCTGGAGGATAAACTAATTTCACTTTAATTCTCTTTATGATTCTATAAAACTAAAATTCAATTGTTTCACATGAAACACAATTTATAATTTAATTACCTCTACACTACTCCATAATGTTTCACATGAAACATCTGGGAATAAGTATTTCATAGATTTATAAACATAGAAAGCGATACTTCGTGATATGACAAAAACAATCCGGTGAAATATTTTGTTGAATCTCCAAGCAGCCATGTTGAAAATGTTTCATGTGAAACATTCTTTATAATAGCTCTGTATTATCCACTATCTTCAGAATCCTGATAATTTACTCTATTAGAAATATTCTAAAACTAGAGAGTATTATTTTTCAGCTGCGTAGATTCAGAAGACATATCAACCACTCCCCTACCCTACTCCGGATGTTCCACGTGAAACAACAGCTATAAAAACCCTATTTTTTCGCTTTGTGAGTAATCCCCAGATTCCACAAAGTTATCCACATTTTTATCCACAATTGTGGATAACTTGTAGATTATGTGGATAACTAATTTTGGTTAGTTTCACGTGGAACAAAAACAAAAAAGGCCGACCGAATTAATCGGTCAGCCTTTTGCCTGATGTATAAAAAATATGTAATCACCCTAGAACTAATTACTTTAATAAATAGCTCGTACCCTTGCTTCAATTATTAAACAAAATTTTTATTTTGTCAATAATTATTTTTACTTTTCTAACTAACGATTGTTAGTTCTAAAAACTACCTTACGTTAGTTATTCACCGTCCTCATCAGCCTGAACCTTGTCTAAACCAACAATGAAGTCTGGCTCAGTAACACGAACTACGTTTACACCAGAAGCTCCTGTTCCCTGCTCTTTGATATCTGTTGCCTTGAAACGCAGTGTTTTTCCCTGGCTTGTCATGCAGACAACTTCATCTTTATCTTTAACGTTGATAGCGCCGATGATTTCACCCTTAGATTCAGTGTTACCAAAGATTCTCTGTCCGCCTGTTCCACGTCCGTGAACTGAGTACAGATCGAAAGAAATTCTCTTACCAACACCCTTCTCTGTAAGCAAAATCATATTGGCATCTTTTTCAACTTTTACGGCTGCAGCAATCTCATCGCCTTCAGAAAGCTTCATACCTTTTATACCGCAACTTGCACGTCCCATGAGACGAACAGAATCTTCAGTAATTCGGAGTGCCTTACCGCGGCGGCTGATCAACATAACTTCACAGTCACCAGTTGTTGGAATTGCGCTGATCAGCTTGTCGTTATCATTAAGCTTGATTCCGATGATACCGCGTGTCTTAGCATTCTGGAACTCTGTAGAGCGAACCTTCTTTACAACACCTTGAGCAGTTGTCATAAAGAGGAAGAGATCATCTGAGAATTCTTTGAGCGAAACAACTGTTGTAATTTCTTCATCCGGACCAACCTGGAGAAGTCCCTTGATATGAGCACCACGGGCAGCCTTTTCACTTTCCGGAATCTCATGAATCTTCATCCAGTAAGCTCGTCCCAAGTTAGTTATGAATAACAGGTGTTCCTTTGTAGAACCAATAAAGAGCTGATTTACATAGTCATCATCAAGAAGGTTTGTACCGTTACTTCCGGTTCCTCCCCTACCCTGCTTCTTATACTTATCAGCTGGAACACGTTTGATATAACCCATGCGGGAAATCATTACAACCATGTCCTCATCTTTAATCATATCTTCAACATTAATCTGTTCAACTTCGCTGGCAACAATTTCTGTACGGCGGTCATCACCATACTTTTCTGCAAGACCGCGTGTCTCGTCTTTAATAAGATTAAGAATCTTATTGTGGTCTGCAAGAAGGCCTTCCAGGTAATCGATGAGGGCCTGGAGTTCTTTAATCTCTTTCTGAAGATCTTCAATAAGCAGGTGTGTAAGGCGCTTGAGCTGCATATCAACAATTGCCTGTGCCTGTTCATCATCAAAATTGAATCTCTTCTCGAGTTTAAGTTTTGCATCTTCTGTATTTTCAGAAGACTTGATAATCTGGATAACTTCATCAATGTTATTGATTGCAGTGATGAGCGCTTCCAAAATGTGCATTCTGTGTTTTGCAACCTTGAGGTCGTAGATTGTACGGCGGGTAATAACTTCATCGCGGTGATCTACAAAGTGCTGAATCAACTGTTTCAAAGTCAAAACTTCCGGCTTAAGATATGTTGCCGGTAAAGTAAGCATACCTGGTTCATCATAACGAGGAGCAGCCCCCTCTTTTATCTGAGGAACAAGGGCAAGATTTATTACACCAAAGTTAGACTGCAAATCTGTTTTTGCAAAAAGCTGATTAAGAACAATCTTTGTAATTGCGCCTTTTTTCAAATCAACTACAAGACGCATACCTGAACGGTCAGAAGATTCATCATTTGCATTAACTACACCGTCAATCTGCTTATCGCGGACAAGCTCCTTGATACGGCGGATAATGTTTGTAGTATTTACGCCATAAGGAACTTCTGTAAATACGATAGATTCCTTTCCGCGTTTATCAGTTTCAATAGTAAACTTAGAACGGATAACAATTTTACCGCGTCCTGTTGTATAGGCTTTTTTGATTCCAGCTGTGCCGTAAATAATACCGCCGGTCGGGAAATCCGGACCTTTAATATAGTGCATCAGTTCTTCAATTGTGATTTCCTGATTATCTATATAAGCACAGATTGCATCAGCTACTTCACGAAGGTTGTGGGTTGGCATGTTTGTTGCCATACCAACGGCAATACCTGTTGTACCGTTACAAAGCAGGAACGGAAACTTTGAAGGAAGAACTGCAGGTTCATCGCAGGTATCATCAAAGTTGCGGATCATGTCTACAGTATTTTTATTGATGTCGCTGGTCATCTCTTCGGTGATCTTAGACATCTTAGCCTCGGTATATCGGTAAGCTGCTGGAGGGTCACCAGCGATAGTACCAAAGTTTCCCTGTGGAGTTACTGTTGTATAACGCTGTGCAAAATCCTGTCCAAGACGAACAAGAGCATCATATACAGAAGCATCTCCGTGTGGATGGTAGTGTCCCAAAACTTCACCAACGATGGTAGCACATTTTTTTGTTTTTCCACCGCTTGCAAGATGAAGGGTATCCATGGCGTACATAATACGTCTGTGAACAGGCTTAAGACCATCACGAACATCCGGCAAAGCGCGCTGTACAATTACAGACATTGAGTAGTCAATATAGGCCTGTTTAACCTCATCCTCAATCGGAATTTTAATTAGAGAGCCACCTTCGGCTGTTTTGATTTCTTCCATCGTCGTCTCCAATGAAGTTACAATAATAATTGTACTATTATAGCATTTTTTGGAGATTTAGTCTTTAACTGTCGTAACTAATACTTGGTAGTTTGTAGGATTTATCACCGCAATCTGAAAATCGTCTTCATAAATAATTTCACCGGGAATTTCTTCTGTTTCAGAATTATAAAGCTGGATTCCATACTTGCTGCACATCTTGCGGTAAAAAGTGAGCTGATTCCAGATGTCCCTACCCTGCTCTGTATCTTTGAACCAGGTAATTGCATGCTCCGGATTTCCATCTTTATAAAATGGAGGAACCGGTAAAACTTTTTCAAAATATTGGCGCTGTTTCCAGTATTCTGCACTTTCTTCTTCTGTGAGAGTTTTGGCATCAACAAGCTTACCAACTGTTGTAAAAATGCCTCTTGGCTGTTGAGTAAGATATGCAATGTCTGAAGTGTGTACACGGAAATATTTCATAAATTAAAAAACCTTTCGATACAATTTTGCTTTGAACGTTTCACTGCCATCAAGCTTTGTATATTCTGCATCCTGGTAGTAAGTCATTCCAAGTTTTTCCATTACGCGGCGTGAACCGTAGTTGTCTACACAGAATTCACCATCGATGATTTTGATGTCATATTTGTTGCGGCCATATTCAATGATTTTTGACATGGCTTCAACTGCCAAACCTTTTTTCCAGAAATCGCAGACAAGGTTATATCCTATGCGCCAGGTGTTTATATCTTCATGATAATACATTCCACCACTACCGATGAGTTCGCCTGTTTCTTTATACACAAATCCGTAATCAATATTTTTTTCATTTGTGTAAAGATTTTCCAGCCACTCACGGCCATCTTCAGGAGATTTATACAAAGGATAAATCATATATTTATTTACACGTGGATCTCCTGTCCATTTGAAAACGGCCTGCAGATCATCAATTGTAAGTGGTCGTAAAATGAGTCGTTCGGTTTCTAAAACTGGTGGTAAATATTTTGGCATAATAAACTTCCTTATTCAGAAAGTTTATTTTATTTTGATTTGTTAAACAATAAAGATGTTCTTTAATAAATCATAATTCCTTTTTCTAATTCAGAAAAATCTTTCCATAAATCAAAAATGTCTAAAGCTCTGTCTTGAGTTCCATCTGAAACTACTACAATGTGCTTATCATTTTTATGATTAAAGGTATTTGCCCAACCTCTAATCCATTGCTTATCACTGGATTTTTTTACATCAATTCCAATGACACCTTTATCACCATAGATTTTTTTGAGGGTTTCTAAATTGTATTTTAATTGACAGCTTTTTCCTGGTTCAATTTCTACATCATTTGATAAACCAAGTAAATTTGTAAATTTATCATCATCAAACAAAATATTTGCTGCTGAAATTTTATCGCTCGAATTATTTACAATTTCATATATGAAATCATAATTGTCATTTGAAATATAATTATTCAAATCCAGAGGATCTTTATTTAATGCAAGAACTTTAGTTCCATCATTAATTTTTATAATTGAAAAATCACCGTTATCTAAAAGTTCTTGAATTGTATCTTTACAACTGCAAGTAAAAAGATTTGAAACTCTACTTGAATTATTAGATTCATTTATATAAAAAACTCTTAAATCAAAAACACTTTTATATTCATCTGTGGTTTCTGTTATCAAATATGACAGGTAATTTCTTTTTTCATATTCAACATTAAATTCACTTATTTCAAATTTATTTTTGCTTTTAAATGATGGATTAAATACCTGGCCGCCTTCCTGTGAATCATTTTTTACAACAACACGAAATCGATTATTTTTCATGCCTCTATTGATGTTTTGCCACCAATGCCAGTTCTTTTCAAAACAATTTATTCCTATAGAATATTTTTTACTGAAATCTTTAATCAACAAATCTGAATTTAGTTTAAATGTAACACATTCACCTGCATCAACCAAAATAACAGAAGTCGTAACAAGAGGATCATAATAATTTATTAATTGAGTTGTTTCAGCTATAAATCCTTCAAGCTTTAAGGGTTTATTAGATTGATTTATAAATTCGAAAATGAAATTACAGTCTTTGTCTGAAGTTGCGTAATATTTACTAATATAATCTGATGTGTAATCAATATCCTGAGGAATAGATTTACAACCAATAAATAAACTAACAAATGTTAGTACAATACAATTTATAATTAACTTTTTCATATACTTTTTTAGATTGTCCGGTCAAGCCGGACAATGACATTTTTATTAAGCCCGAGAATGACAGTTTTAATTAAATATCCAGATTTGCGTAGCTGGAATTCTCTTCGATGAACTTGCGGCGAGGTTCTACTTCTTCACCCATACATACTGAGAAAATCTTGTCGGCTGCCATTGCATCTGGAATTGTTACTACGCGCATCTTGCGGTGAGCAGGATCCATTGTTGTTTCCCAAAGCTGTTTACCATCCATTTCACCAAGACCTTTGTAACGCTGTACATCTGCCTTATCACGCTGGTCACCAAGAGCTTCAAGTGCTGCATCACGTTCTGCATCACTGTAACAATATACAGGTTCTTTTTTACCAAGCTGAACACGGAACAGCGGAGGCATAGCAAGATATACATATCCCTGTTCAATAATCTGTGGCATATAGCGGAAGAAGAATGTCAAAAGCAATGTACGAATATGTGAACCATCGACATCGGCATCGGCCATGATGATGATTTTATGATAGCGGAGTTTTTCGATATTGAAGTCTTTTCCAAAGCCTGCACCAAGTGAAGCAATAACTGGTTCAAGCTTATCGTTGTTCATTACTTTTTCAGGACGAACTTTTTCAACGTTGAGCATTTTTCCCCAGAGAGGAAGAATTGCCTGTGTCTTAGGATCGCGTCCTTTCTTTGCAGAACCACCCGCAGAGTCTCCCTCGACTATGTATACTTCGCAGAGCTCAGGATTTTTCATTGAACAATCAGACAATTTTTCAGGAAGACCAAATCCGTCACTCATTGTCTTTTTGCGCATATTGTCTTTTGCCTTGCGGGCAGCAATACGAGCCTTGGCTTCATCAATTGCCTTTTTAAGAATTGCTTCGAGTGTTGCAGGATTCTGTTCAAAATAAACTGTAAGCTTTTCCTTAACAATCTGATCTACGATTGTGCGGACTTCTGTGTTACCAAGTTTTTCCTTTGTCTGTCCTTCGAACTCAGGCTCTGGAACTTTCATGGAAATTACTGCAGTAAGACCGCTGCTCAAATCTTCGTAAGTAAGCTTTTCATCTTTATCAAGATTTTTCTTGAGCTTTTCATTGTTCTCAAAGAACTTGTTCAAAACAAATCTAACTGCCGATCGGAAGCCTTCGAGGTGAGTACCACCATCTCTTGTATTAATGTCGTTTACAAAGGTGTGAACATTTTCTGAGAATGAAGAATTGTAGTGCATTGAAATTTCAGTAACTACATCATCACGTTCTTCACAGATATAAATTGGCTCAGCAGGAACAACTGCTTTTCCTTCATCAAGTTCTTTTACAAACTCGTTGATACCGCCTTCGAATTTCAAAACTTCTTCTTTTGGATTTTCAAGACGTTCATCGCGGAAAACAATTACAACACCAGAGTTCAAGAATGCAAGCTCGCGAAGACGATCACGAAGTACATCAAAATCATAAGTTGTTGTTTCTGTAAAAATTGTTTTATCTGCCTTCCAGCGGATTGTTGTTCCGTGCTCATCTGCACCACAATCGCCAATAACTTCTACTTTTGTTTTTGGTACACCACGTTCATATTTCTGCTGATAAATGTGACCATCTCTTTTTACTGTTGCTTCAAGCCAATCTGACAAAGCGTTAACGCAGGATACACCAACACCATGCAAACCACCAGAAACTTTATATGAACCTTTATCAAACTTACCACCGGCATGAAGGCGGGTAAGTACAAGCTCAAGAGCAGATATTTTTTCAGTAGGGTGAATATCAACTGGAATACCACGTCCGTTATCTACAACACGTACAATGTCATCACGTTCAAGTGCAACTGTAATTGTATCACAGAAGCCTGCCATTGCTTCATCGATTGAGTTATCTACTGTTTCATAAACAAGATGATGAAGTCCTCGTGGACCTGTTGAACCAATATACATACCAGGTCGCTTACGAACTGCTTCAAGTCCTTTTAATACCTGTATGTTACTTGCACCGTATTCTGCTGACATCTTTTATTCCTTTAATTGATATAAGTAAGTTATTTTAACTGAATTTTGCTTTAAATTCAATGATTCTATAAACTAACGAATATTAGTTATCAAATACTCTTGAATTTTGGTCATATCTCTAGGATAATAAAAAACATGTCAGAAAGAATTTATGAAGAAGCCTGGGTGTACACAATGAAGGTACTCCATGATTTATACAAATCTCAAAATAAAGAAGATGAATTCAAACTCTGGTTCAATATGGACTATGTTGAAGACACATTTGATACCATTACTGTGTCTGTATCATCTTCATTTTTAAAATTAACAATGGAGAAAAAGGGTAATTTTGATATCGTTCTTAATAAACTTAAAGAAATTACCGGCCAAAATGATATAACTCTTAAATGCATTATCAAAGAAAAAAATTCTAAAAGTGAAAATTCAGATTCTGTAAAAGTTGATGAATCTGAAAATAAGAAAAAATCTGAAGAACCTAAAGAAGAAAAAAAAGCTGAAGCTAAAAAGACATCAAATAAAAAACATGATCTGCTTCAGGAAGAATATACCTTTGATACTTTCATTCCAGGTGATAACAGCTTATTTGCTTATAATGCTTCTATTGCTGTTGCAAAAAAACCTGGTAAAGAATACAACCCAATTTTGCTTTATGGTGGTTCTGGGTTAGGTAAGACTCACTTGATGCAAGCTATTGGAAATTATATTTACAACAACGGTGGAGAAAAATTAAAAATTTGTTACGTTTCTGCAGAGACCTTTACTAACGAATTTATTTTTTCAACCAAGGAAGGTAAGACTAACGCCTTCAAAAATAAATACAGAAATCTTGATGTTCTTCTTTTGGATGATATTCACTTTTTACAGGGAAAGGAATCTACACAGGAAGAGCTGTTCTATACTTTCAATGCTCTTCATGAAAAGAAAGCTCAGATGGTTTTTACCTGTGACCGTCCAATCAAAGAAATTAAAAATATGGCAGCACGTCTGGTAAGCCGTTTGTCTAATGGATTATGTATTGATTTGCAGCCACCAAGCTATGAGACTCGTGTTGCTATTCTTCAGAAAAAAGTTGACCTCACAGGTAAAACTCTTTCTCAAGATATCATTGATTACATTGCAAAAAATATTGAAACTAACGTTCGTGATCTTGAAGCTGCTTTGCATAAAGTTTTTGGTTATGCCGAACTTGTTGGAAAAACTCCAGATCTTGAAATTACAAAACATCTTTTAAAAGACGTTATGGATTCTAATGGAGCTGAATCAATTTCAATTGATGTAATTCAAAAAGTAATTGCAGATAACTATCAAATTTCTGTTGCTGATTTGAAAGGAAAAAAACGCGATAAGAAATTTGTAATACCTCGCCAGATTGCAATTTACATTGCTCGTGAACTTACAGAAATTGCTTACACTGAACTTGGAAATGAATTTGGTGGCAAAGATCATTCTACAATTATGAGCGCTTATAATAAAATTGCTGAACAGATAAAAATTGATTCAACATTGGAATCTAAAATTCAGCTTTATATAAGAGAAATTAAAGAGTACAAGAAATAGTGGTGATAAAAAGTAAAAATTTGTTGCCAAGTTGTTGATTTAAAGTGGATAAATCAACAAAAAAGGATTAAAATGTGGATATGTGGGAAAAAAGTTAATAGAACCTTATCTTTTATTAACATTTTAAATCTTTGTAATATAAAGAAATAAGTAAGTTTTCCACAGTATTAACATAGCTTACTATTACTACTACTAAAATTTAAAAAATATAATATTAATATCCAAAGTGTATAAGGAGAATAAAAAAATATGAAATTCACTTTTGACAGAGACGCAATGATAAAAGAAATTTCAATTGCGCAGGAAATTATCACAAATAAAAGTCCTGTTTCAATTCTTTCTAATATCTTGATTATAGCCGAAAACAATTCACTTACTATTAAGGCTACAGATTCAACAGTTAAGTTTACAACTGTTATTCCAGTTGATATTCAGGAAGAAGGAAGAACAACAATTTTCTGTGATAAGTTTATGAGTATTCTTTCTTCTTTACCTTCTGGAGAAATTGAATTCATTCAGGAAGATATTGGCGTAACAATTAAGCCTATTGCTAAAAGAGTAAAATTCCAGCTTAAGAGTCAGGCTAGTGATAAGTTCCCTGAAGTTGGTACAAGTGAAAATGTTCCATTCTTTGAACTTCCTTCAAAAGATTTTAAAGAGATGATTCGTGAAACTATTTTTGCAGTTTCAGATGATCGCAATAGATATTTTATGACAGGTGTTTACTTTGTAAAAAATGGAGACACTCTTACAATGGTTGCAACTGATGGACGTCGTCTTTCTTGTGATAATAAAACTGGTTTCAGTATTCCTGATTTCCAGCCTGCAATCATTCCTACAAAAATTCTTTCATGTATTCTTAAGAATGCTCCGGATGAAGGAAACATTCAGATTGCAGTTGTAGACAAATCAATTTTTGTAAAATTTGGAAATGTAGAATTTTCTTCTGTTCTTATTGAAGGTCAGTTCCCTAATTATCAGAAGGTAATTCCAGAAAGTCTTACAAAATCATTCATGGTAAATAAGGCTGATTTGGATGCAGCTTTGAAACGTACAACAATCATGGTTGATAAAAAAGTAAGCAGAATTATTTTCAAGATTTCTTCTGGTGTTCTTAAATTGATTTCTCCTGAATCTGATATTGGTACTGCAGATGAAGAGATTCCTTGCCGCTATGACGGACAGGATATTTCTATGGCCTTGAACTTTACTTACGTTACTGAACCTCTCAAAGTTATTGATTCAGAAAATGTTGTTTTTGATTTCAACATTACTGATGGTGGTAGCGGTGAAGCAAATATTACAAAGGCTGTAATTATGCGCAGTGAAGCTGCTGGTGATTACATCCACGTAATTATGCCAATGAATTACTAAGAATAAGGATGCCGTTTCTTTATCAAACTTTTTATAATTTCCGTAATCTTAAAAATGATAAAATAGACCTTTCGAACAGAGAGGTCTATTTTGTCGGTGAAAACGGGCAGGGTAAAAGTAACATTCTTGAATCACTTTATTATGCCTCTTACGGAATTTCTTTTAGAACTCATGTTGATTCTCAAATTGTAAAAAATGGTGAAAAAGATTTCAGCGTGAATTCTATGTTTAAAAAAAGTGAAGATGATATTCAGCGCGTTTCAGTAATTTTTGAAAACAACAAAAAACGAATAGAAAAAAATGGGAAAAAAATTCAGGACAGAAAAGAATTAATTAATACAATTCCCTGTATTCTTTTTTGTCATGATGATTTGAGATTTGCAACTGGTGAACCTGAAGCCCGCAGATTTTTTATTGATCAGTCACTTACACTTTATGATTCAACTTACATTGATGATTTAAGAAATTACAAGAAGGTTTTAAAAAGCAGAAATTTGATTTTAAAAAATCATCAGTATGATATGCTAGATGTTTATGACAGTCAACTTGTACAGTATGGACTTGTAATTCAAGAGAAACGAAAAAAAGCAATTTTTCTTTTTAATCAGATTTTTGGAAAAGTATTTTTTGAAATTACTGGTATTGAAGGTGTTTCAATTAATTATCATCCGTCGTGGAAAGAGCAGGATTTAGATGGCCAAAAAATTTTTCCTGCTTCGCAGGATATTTTAAATTTACTCTTATCACAAAGGGAAAGAGATAAGAACTTAGAAACAACATTATCCGGGCCGCACCGCGACCGAATTGATTTTGTAAAAGATCATCATTTATTTATTCCAACTGCATCAACTGGACAGTGTCGTTTAGTGTCACTCTTATTGAGAGTTGCACAATCAATTTATTATACCCGCGCGACCGGCCTTCGGCCGGTACTTTTGATGGACGATGTTTTACTAGAACTCGATCCTGATAAAAGAGCAAAATTAACTGCAATGCTTCCGGAATATGATCAGCTCTTCTGTACATTTTTGCCGGGCGAACCGTACGAACGCTATATGCACGACACCACAAAAGTGTATAAAATAAAAGGCGGTGAATGGTATGAATAATCAAATAATTTCCGCCGCCGATATTATGATGCAGGTGGCAAACATTGGAACTTCCGAGGCAAATGAAATTTGCAATGTTTGGAAAAAAGTAGTTTCCGGTGTTAAGTCATATAAACATGATAGTGAAGATAGTGAAAAAAGAATGCCGCTTGGTGAAAGACTAGCTGGCAATACTCGTGTTATAGATTTGAAGAATGGTGTTTTGTTAGTTGAAACTGACCATCCTGGATGGATTCAATATTTAAGAATGTATCAGAAATATATTTTGACTGGTCTTAAAATGAATCTTCCGGAATTAAAAATTACAAACCTTGCTTTTAGGGTTGCCGGTGAAAAAGTAAGTTTGAGTGAATCTTATAATCAGGAACTTGCCAGGGCTCGTAAACAGCAGGCTGCTCTTATTGAAAAACAGGAAAAAGAACTTTCAAAATTTACGCCGGCCGCTGCAAGCAGCGGCAACAAAAATAAGTCAGAATTACCCCCTGAACTTTTAGCTAAGTTTAACAGTATTAAACAAAGTATCGCCGACCAGGAAAATGATTCGAAATAGTGGACATGCTGATTTACCACTTCATACGGGAACGGTTCCGCGCTGGCTCGCCGACCGAATGATGGTATTGGGAACCTTAATTACAGAATCTCTTGTTGAAAATTTTGGACCTGATGAAGTGCTTGTCCGCTTGAGTGATCCTTTGTGGTTTCAATCATTTGGTGCAGTAATGGGAATGGACTGGCATAGTTCAGGAATTACAACGAGCGTAATGTATGCGCTGAAACGTGGATTGAACCCTCGTGCTAAAGAACTTGGCATTTATGTATGTGGTGGGCGAGGGAAGTATTCCCGATTAACTCCAGATGAATTATTAGAAATTGCATCGCGTGAAGGACTTAATGGAGACGAGCTTGTTCGTAACAGTAAGCTTGTTGCAAAAGTCGACAATAATGCCGTTCAGGATGGATTTCAATTATACCAGCATAATTTTGTTTTAACCCGAAATGGTAACTGGACTGTTGTTCAGCAGGGAATGAATGGTGCTGAAAAAAAGGCGAGGAGATATCACTGGTGCTCAACTAACTTACGTTCGTTTGTTGAAGAACCACATAGTGGTGTGGTTGGCGATAATCGTGGAAAGATTTTGAATCTGACTGATACAGAAGCAAAAGGTGCCAGAAATAGTATTCTTGAAATGAGTAGGGAAGATCCGGAGAGAATGCTTCGTGAGATTGTTCAGATTGGTAAACCGGCGAGTCAAATGATTTTGATGCAGGATGGAAAGTCTGTTGGGGGCGTTGCGGGAGGATTGACTGCCTTACCTGAACAACAAGAATTATTTCCAGAGCTCCAAGAAACTAACGAACGTTCGATAGTAATGCCAACACATCATGAAGTTCTGGCACAAGATGTGGATTTAAAACGACTGGGAGGAGTGCTTGCGACAGCATATGAAAGCCAGCCTAAGGATTTTGAAAGTCTTATGCTTACGCCAGGTCTAGGACCAAGAACATTACAATCGCTTGCTTTAGTTAGTGAAGTTATTTATGGAACGCCGAGTCGTTTTACTGATCCGGCCAGGTTTAGTTTTGCACACGGTGGAAAAGATGGACACCCGTTTCCTGTTCCTCTTAAAATCTATGATGAATCTATTCGTGTTCTTCGAGACAGTATTGAAAAATCTAAACTGGGATATAAAGATAAATCTGATTGTATTCGCCGTCTTCATAATGTAGCTTTGAATGTGGAACAGAATTGTGCACCTGAAGTTGATTTTGATGCAGCAATAAAATATGAACGTGAACATTCTGCTGAATGGGATGGAAAGACAGTATAAAAAAATTGTGAGGTTGGTATGAAAATCTTAGTTATAAATAATCTGCTGGAAGAAAAGCATATTGAACGTATTTCGGAAACAGTCAAATCTATTGGAGCTGATGTTTTCTTTTATAAAAATGAAAAAGAAATTCCTGAAAGTAATTTTGATGCAGATATAATTTATGGTTTTGCACCTTCGATTGTAAAAAACAGTAAGTCACTTAAATGGCTATGTGTTCCATGGGCTGGAGTTGATTCACTTATGGTGCCAGGATATTTTGCAAATGAGGATTGTCTGCTCACAAATTCAGCTGGTGCCTATGGAGTTTCGATTGCAGAGCATATGATTGCAACTTCGCTTATGATGATGCGCCGCCTCAATGAATTTTTTGAAGAAACTCATGAAGGAAAATGGCTTTCTCCACGTGCTCAAAAATCTTTGAAAGATTGCAGAATTACTGTTTTGGGAACTGGTGATATTGGAACAACTTTTGCAAAACGAGCCAAGGCTTTTGAACCTGCACAAATTATTGGTGTGTGCCGCAGTGGAAAAAGCAGCGAGACTGTTTATGATAAAGTGCTACCGGTAAGTGAACTTGATTCTGTTTTGCCAGAAACTGATTTGCTTGCAATGAGTCTTCCTGCAACTCCTGAAACAAAAGGGATTCTTTCGCGTGAACGTTTGGAGAAAATGCCGGAAGGTTCATATGTAATAAATGTTGGCCGCGGTTCTGCAATTGATGAGGCTGCTCTTGCTGACAATCTTGAAAATGGACATCTTGCTGGTGCCGCACTTGATGTTTTCCAGGTAGAACCTCTGCCTGCAGACAGCCGCTTATGGAAAACAAAAAATCTTTTGATTACTCCACATGTTGCCGGAAATCTGACACTTCCTTATACAAAAGACAGAAACGTAGAAATGTTCCTTGAAGATTTGCAGAATTTTGTGGCTGGAAAGCCCTTAAATTATCTTGTAAATAAAAAATTAGGATATTAATTATTGCAATTTAGATTATTTTCCTCTCTTTATTGACATGTTAGCCCTTACTAACTATAATGACCGAAAGTTAGTAAGGGCTAACTCTATTTAACCTATACGTTAGTATTTACTAACTATTTATAGGAGCAAAAATAATGCCTTTAAGTATGGTATCTGATGGAGAATCTTTTCTAATCAAGAAAATCAGCGGTAAAGAAGAAGTGAGACGCTTTTTAGAGAACCTTGGTTTTGTCGCTGGAGCGCAGGTTTCGGTTATTTCGAAAATAAGTGGGAACGTCATTGTTCAGGTAAAAGACAGCCGTGTAGCAATCAGCAAAGAGATGGCGCAGAAGATTATCGTTTAATTTGTACATTTTATAGGAGAAAAATAGATTATGACTCTAAAAGAAACAAAAACAGGCCAGACAGTTACTGTCGTAAAGCTGAATGGTGAAGGTGCGGTAAAACGCCGCATTATGGACATGGGAATTACAAAGGGCGTAGAAATTTACGTTCGTAAAGTAGCTCCTCTTGGTGATCCTGTAGAAATTACAGTACGCGGTTACGAGCTTTCGGTTCGTAAAGCAGATGCAGAAATGGTAGAGGTACAATAAATGATAAAAATAGCACTTGCAGGAAACCCAAATGCGGGAAAAACTACACTTTTTAATGCACTTACAGGTTCAAATCAGTTTGTTGGAAACTGGCCTGGAGTAACAGTTGAAAAAAAGGAAGGAAAGCTTAAGGGCCACAATGGTGAAGTTGTAATTATGGACTTACCAGGTATTTATTCGCTTTCTCCTTATACTTTGGAAGAAGTTGTTTCTCGTGACTATCTTGTAAAAGAACGTCCAGATGCAATTTTGAATATTGTTGATGGAACTAACCTTGAAAGAAACCTTTATCTTACAACTCAGCTTGCAGAACTTGGTATTCCAATGGTAGTTGCAGTTAACATGATGGATGTTGTTAAAAAGAATGGAGACAAAATCCACATTGATGCAATGCAGCAGGAACTTGGTTGTCCTGTAGTTGAGATTTCTGCTCTTAAGGGAACAGGATGTATTGAAGCTGCAGAAATTGCTGTAAATAAGGCTAACGAGAAAAAGCCAATGATGTATAAGCATCGTTTCGAGGGTTGTGTAGAACATGCTCTTGCTCATATTGAAGAGGCAATTGTTCATGATCTTCCTGAAGAACAGCACCGCTGGTTCTCAGTTAAGCTTTTTGAACGCGATGAAAAAGTAATTAAAGCACTTGGTGTTAGTGAAAGCAAACTTAATCATATTGAATCAGATATTAAAGCTTGTGAAGCAGAACTCGATGATGATTCAGAATCAATTATTACAGCTGAACGCTATAAGTACATTGAATCAATCATTAAAAACTGTGTTACAAAAAAGAACCGCACAAAGCTTTCAACTTCAGATAAGATTGACCGCGTAGTTACAAACCGCTGGCTTGCACTTCCAATTTTTGCTCTTGTAATGTGGCTTGTTTACTATGTTTCTATGGTGACAATTGGTGCTGC
The DNA here is from genome assembly GCA_902789325.1 of uncultured Spirochaetaceae bacterium. Taxonomy (GTDB): domain Bacteria; phylum Spirochaetota; class Spirochaetia; order Treponematales; family Treponemataceae; genus Treponema_D. The sequence goes on along the minus strand of CADANN010000025.1, from coordinate 49,250 downwards.
TGCAACAGATTGGGCAAACGACGGACTCTTTGGTGACGGATATCACCTTTTTGGAATTGGTACAGGTGCCTATGAAGAAGCAGCCGAAGAGTTTGGCGATTCAGCTGCAATTCTTGAGGCTGCTGAAGCAGGCGAAGTAACTTATGTAACTGTTGATGATGAAACAATGGAAGTTTCTGAACCAATCGAAATTACAGAAGATGCAATAGCAGAAGCTAATGCTTACGGCGTATGGGTACCGGGTATTCCGGCTCTCATTGAAAGCGGCCTTGATGCTATCGGTTGTGCAGACTGGCTCAAAGGTTTGATTCTTGACGGTATAGTTGCCGGTGTTGGTGCAGTCCTCGGCTTTGTTCCACAGATGCTTGTATTGTTTATCTTCCTTGCATTCCTTGAAGCTTGTGGTTATATGGCTCGTATTGCATTTATTCTTGACCGTATTTTCCGCCGCTTTGGACTTTCTGGAAAATCATTCATTCCGGTTTTGATTGGTACTGGTTGTGGTGTTCCAGGTATTATGGCTTGTCGTACAATTGAAAATGAACGCGACCGCCGCATGACAATCATGACAACTACTTTCATCCCTTGTGGTGCTAAGGTTCCATTCATTGCTCTTGTTGCTGGTGCTATCTTTGGTGGTTCGGCTGCTATTGCTACATCAGCTTACTTTATCGGTATTGCAGCAATCATCTGTTCTGGTATCATTCTTAAAAAGACTAAGCCATTCATGGGTGAAGTTGCTCCGTTTGTAATGGAACTTCCTGCCTACCATTGGCCAACATTCGGAAACGTAATGCGCTCTATGTGGGAACGCGGATGGTCATTCATCAAGAAAGCAGGTACAATTATTTTGCTTTCAACAATCGTAATCTGGTTCCTTTCATTCTTTGGCTGGACAGATGCAGGTTTTGGAATGCTCGAAGAAGATCAGATGGATGCAAGTATTCTCGCAAAACTTGGAAGCTGCATCGCTTGGATTTTTGCTCCAGTAGGTTGGGGTAACTGGCAGGCTGCTGTTGCTTCTGTAACTGGTCTTGTTGCAAAGGAAAACATTGTTGGTACAATGGGTATCCTTTACGGTGGAGAAGAAACCTGGGCAAATCTTGCCGCTGCATTCACTCATCCAGCTGGACTTTCATTCCTTATTTTCAACCTTCTTTGTGCTCCTTGTTTTGCTGCAATTGGTGCAATCAAGCGTGAAATGAACAGTAGAAAATGGACTTGGGCAGCAATCGGCTGGCAGTGTGGTCTTGCTTATGTAGTATCATTTGTTGTTTACCAGCTTGGTAGTATGTTTACTGGAAATGGCAACATCTTCGGATTTATTTTGGCAGTTGTTGTAATTGCTGTGTTCGGATGGGCTTTATTCCGTAAGCCAAAAATGGTAAAGTAAAGAATGTCATTCCCGGGCTAGACCCGGGAATCTGCACATTACTGTTAAATACAGATTGTCCGGTCAAGCCGGACAATGACATATTTGGAGTAAATTTATGGGAACCCTTATTGTTAGTATTATTCTTCTTGCAATAGTGACACTTGTAATTAACTCTATCATTAAAGCTAAACGTGCAGGCCGCCATCCATCTTGTGGCGGTAACTGCGGTTCGTGTGGACATGCTTGCAGTGAGTATCCACATGTCGAACAATTTTTAGCAAATCAAAAATCATCAAAAGCAGTACAGAATTACACTTGTCGTAAATAAACTCATCTAGTATAATTATCTCAAGAGGTTGAAAATGGTTATAAAAGAATCTGCAGAAATGTATCTTGAGACAATCCTTGTTCTTTCAAAAAAAGGAACAGTACGCTCAATCGATATCGCAAGAGAAATGAATTTTTCACGCCCATCTGTTAGCGTGGCTTTACATAATCTCGAAAAAGAAGAGTATATTTCTATCGAGTCAGACCAGACTGTTAAACTTCTTCCAAAAGGCGCAGAAATTGCAAAAGTAATTTATGAACGCCATACAGTTCTTACAGAATTCTTTGAACAGATTGGTGTCAAATCTGCAATCGCATCAGAAGATGCCTGCAAAATTGAACATGATATCAGCCCTGAATCTTTCAAGGCAATCAAAAAGCTTGTAAAGAAAAATAAAGAAGCAGCTAAATAAATAATTTTTCGTTACTGAAAAAAAGGCCGTTCAGCAATATTGTTGAACGGCCCAATTTTTTTTGGAGGAATTATTATGCTGCTTTAGAATATCTTTTCCAGCAACCACAATATTTACAGTTTTTTCCCTGATGCTTTTCGAATTCAATTACGTCTTCAACCGGATAACCTAAGATTACTCCAATTTCATGAGGAAAGCCTTGTTCGTTTTCCATACGGTTGAATAAATCATTTACAAAGTCAAAAGCATTTGAAACTTCATAACCTTTTTCAGAAAGATGGAGACAAAAGATTGCAATTCCATATTTGTTGAGAGAAGCTTTCCATGTATCAAAGCTTGTTTGCGAAAATGTGTTATTTCTTGCAAAAAACATATTTCCAGATTTTATATTACAAAGGGTAGGTGCGGAAAATTTAATCATCATCTGATCAAAACTCATATTAATTTCCTTTATTCAATTGTTTATTTTTGGAAATAAAAAAAGGCCGTTCGGACATGACATAAACCGAACGGCCCTAAAACATATATTTATTTTATAAGAGCCTATTTTATTGCTGACATAGCCCAAGCTTTACACTGTTCTACATCTGCTTCTTCTGGTGTAAGATGAACCATAAGAGGTTCTGCAGCATTTACTGCACCAGCATTTTTTAAGCGGTCTGACCAATCGCGGAGCCACTGGCCGTCGCCCCAGTCATAAGAACCAAAGATTCCAACTTTTTTGCCGTTTAATGAACTTTCAATTGCTGTGTAGAATTCTTCCATTGTGTCTTCAAGAATTTCGTCACCCATTGCAGGACTTCCAAGAAGAATTACATCACAGCTTGTAACAGCAGTTTTGTCTACGCTGTCTGCAGTTCCAAAAACAACATCCTCTCCCGATGCCTTCAATGCTTCGTTTATTGCATTTGCCATTGCTTCTGTGTTACCAGTTGTGCTGGCATATATTACAGCTACTTTCATTTATCCTTCCTTTTTTTGTCAAAGAGTGTTAGTTGTAACTAACTATAAGGAAATATATAGTGTTTTTCGGTGTTAGTCAATACTAACATTAACATTTTTCGCTCAAATTTAGTGAATTTGTTAGTTGAATATAACAAAAAGTTGTGATATGTTAGTTTTATCAAACATAGGAGGCCATTATTATGACAGATGGTGGAAAGAAATTTTTGTGGGGAGTAGTTGCAGGAATCGCAGCTGCCGCTTTTATCAAGACTGATACCTTCAGAAAAGGCTGTGCCAAGGTTGTAGCTGGTGGACTTCAGCTTAAAGATGATGCTAAAGAGTACTTTGAGACAATCAAAGAAGATGCCGAAGACGTAAAGGCCGAACAGGACGCAAAGGCTAACGCATAGTCGGGGGCACAAAATGGATTTTACAGTAAAGCATTCTCTGCCGGGGCGGATCCGAATCCGCTATGATAAAACTAAGATTTCAAGGCGGCAGGCGGCCCTTGTGCTGAGTCTGCTTTCTGTTCAGGAAGGAATGACGGATGTAAGTGTGAATTACACAACCGGTTCCTTCCTCATTTATTACGATACAAAACAACTATCCGAAAAACATATCCGCGCCTATTTTATGGCACTTTCAGACAAATATCTTAAAAATCAGGAAATGCTTGAAGCGGTGGAAGAGCCGCAGGAGCAGGAGAGTCTTCTTTTTGACCTTGCCTGTATGACAGCCTGGCATTACTTCAAACAGATTCTGCCGCTGCCGGTTCGGCTTGTTCTAAGAGTCTGGTCACTTGGACCACGTATCTTAAAAGGCGTGGAGCAGGTTGCAACAGGAAATGTCTTCAAATCGGAAGTTCTGGATGCTACCGCAATTTCCATGGCACTTATTACTGGTGATACAAAGACTGCTTCAAATATCAATTTCTTATTGAACATTGGCGACACAATCGAAGAGTTTACAAAAAAGAAATCTTATTCAGATTTGGCAAACCGACTGCTTTCTCAGAATGATCAGGTTCAGTTGGTTACTAAAAATGAAAAGGGTGAGACTGTTGAAAAGTCTGTACCGCTTTCCTTTGTAAAAAAGGGAGACCTTGTTGCGGTTCGCACAGGTAGTTTGATTCCAATTGATGGTGAAGTTATCCGTGGAGAGGGACTTGTAAATCAGGCTTCGATTACAGGGGAGCCTCTTGCAGTAGAAAAGCGGGAAGGGGCTTCTGTCTTTGCGGGAACTGTGGTTCAGGAAGGCGAACTCTTTATTGAAGTTCGGGCAACTGGAAATCAGACAAAGGTTCAGAATATTCTGACAATGATTGATAATTCGCAGTCTCTAAAGGTTTCGTCCCAGGTGCGCTCGGAGCATCTGGCTGATTCACTTGTAAAATATAATTTTTTGCTTTCACTGGCAGTTTTCCTTGCCACTGGAAATATGACAAAGGTGATGGCAACTCTCATGGTAGATTATTCCTGTGCAATGAAGCTTGCATCTCCAATTGCGGTTTTGAGCGCAATGAAGGAAGCTGCTGAAAACGGAATAATTGTAAAGGGTGGAAAGTTTCTGGAAGAGGCTTCTCTTGCTGATACAGTAGTTTTTGATAAGACTGGAACTTTGACAGCGGCTACTCCTCAGTTGGCACGCATAATTGCTTTTGAGGGACGTACAGAGGAGGAAGTTCTCGCGATTGCAGCCTGTCTTGAAGAGCACTTTGCTCATCCGATTGCTACTGCGGTTGTTCATGCAGCAAGCGAGCGTGGTCTGCTTCATCCGGAAGAACATGCCAAGGTTGAATATGTTGTTGCCCATGGAATTGCTACAACTTTGGGCGGCAAAAAACTCGTAATAGGCAGTCGCCATTTTATTTTTGATGATGAAAAGGTGAGCAAGCCTTCGGAATTGGAATCAATCCAGAAAGAAGCAATAGCAAATGGTGAGTCACTTTTATATCTTGCAGAGGAAAAGAAACTGATTGGTATTTTTGCAATCAATGATCCTGTTCGAAAGAATGCTCCTGCAATCATCAAAAAACTTCATCAAAGCGGTGTACATAATTGCGTTATGATTACTGGTGATGATGAAGGGGCTGCCCGCAATGCTGCAAAAATCACAAAGATTGATAATTACATTTCCCGTGCTTTACCAGAAGATAAGTTCAAATATATTGAAGAGCAGAAAAAGCTTGGTCACAAGGTCATAATGATTGGGGATGGAATTAATGACGCTCCAGCCCTTGCTGCCGCTGATACAGGAATTGCAATGGGCGACTGTGCGGACATTACCGGTGAGACAGCGGATATAATTCTTTCTGCAGAAGACGGACTTGAAGGCCTTTACAAAACCCGTCTGCTCGGAACAAGACTCATCGAAAAAATCGATACTAATAACCGTGGCATAGTTGCGGTAAATACTACCTTTATGCTGCTGGGACTTTTTGGAATCATATCGCCTTCTATGGCGGCAATTTTACACAACGCTTCTACTGTTGCCTTCAGTGTAAATGCCATGAAGCCGGTGCTTGGAGGGACGGAGTAAATAATGCAATACAACTACTTTCTCGGCCGCCTGCGTTTTCGAGATCCGGTACTTCGCGATTCAGATATTAGAAATGCTGCTCTTGAAGTTGTGAGGCTTATCTGCCCTCAGGCAGAAATTACTTACAAAGAAAGCACGGCCAGCATACTTGCGGTTTATCCCATAGACGCAGTAAATCCTGATTCTCTTCAACCACTAGTTCCACTTCTTCTTAAAATCGAACCAAAAATCCGTTTTTATACACAAAAGAAAAAAGTCGATATTCTTGCAGGTATTGAAGAAATAAAATCACAGGTTAAAAAAATGGGAGTCAATCAATATGAGTAAAACAATCTGGGACAGGTTTGCGCCTATTTATTCTTTGGCAATGAAGTCGCAGAAAAATATTTATGATTATATGTACAAGCATATTGCAGATGCGGTGATGGGGAAAAAGGTTCTTGAACTTGCAACTGGACCTGGCCTTATTGCAAAGAATGTTGCATGGTCAGCAGAAAGAATTGTTGCTACAGATTTTTCGCCGGAAATGATAGAGCAGGCAAAGAAGGGAGAAGTTCCGTCAAATGTAGTTTTTGAAATTGCCGATGCCAGCGACCTGCACTATGAAAATAAATTTTTTGATGTTGTAATTATTGCCAATGCACTTCATGTTGTTCCGAATCCGGAAAAGGTACTGTCGGAAATTGACCGTGTACTGGTAGATGGCGGCCTCCTTATCTGCCCAACCTTTATTCATCGCACTGCAGAGAAAAAAGAAAATCTCTGGGCAAAAATTTTAAAACTCGTGGGAATCCATTTTGCTCATCAGTGGACAGCAGAAGAGTTTAAAACTTTCATCGAAAATAATGGCTGGAAAATCACCGCAAGCGAAGTAGTTCCTGGCCGTATTGATTTGATGTATGCGGAGTGCGTGAGATAATAAATAGCAGCAAAACTTGTCAAACCTTCTGCCGGTAACTATAATTTTATTAAAAGAGATATGCGGGAGAATGAAGAAATGATTTTGACAAATGAAGAATTAAAAAAGATTTATTTTGGCGCTTACGAGTTTGAGGAAAGGGAAGACGGATATATTCAGGCCTTTCAGTATTCCAAAAAGCAGATTGAATATTTTAAGACTGCTTTTGATTTCTGGTATGACCGCTGTATTGCATCAACTTCAAAAACACTTGAGTTTACCACAGAAGCCCGCAAGCTTTCTTTTGAATATAAAATCATATGGAAGGGATCGCCTGATTCCTTTGAAATTACAGTTGATGGTCTTGTAACCGGAATTAAATATGTGAAAGATCTTATGGATACCGGCACCATTGAATGGGAACTCCCGGAAGACAAAAAAAATGTAGTGATTTATCTTCCTGCAGACGCTACAGTTTTAATCAGAAATTTTTCGATAGATGCAAAAGTAGAGCCTGCTGTTAAAGGCGAAAAGGTTTTGTGGCTTGGAGATTCAATCACTCAGGGCTACGGGCCGCTAAGATCATCATGTACCTATGTTAGTGTCGCTAACAGACTTTTGAATTATGACATCATCAATCAGGGAATTGGCGGCTATATTTATGATAAAAATTCTCTGATGAAAATGGAAGGTTATAATCCGGATAAGATTATTGTTGCCCTCGGAACCAATCAGTATGGCGACAAGGATATGACCAAGGTTGAAGAATATTACAAGACTTTGATGGACATCTATGGCAAAGATATTCCTGTTCTTTGTATTTCACCAATCTGGAGAGGCGACTCTGTAGAAGGTCTTCCAACTCTTATGGCTTTCTGTGAAAAAGTAAAAAAGATTGCCGGCCAGTATAAAAATGTCAGCATCGTTGACGGAATGAAAATGGTTCCACATCATTCAGAATATTTCTTAGACAATCTGCACCCGAACTGTTTTGGCTGTGAAGTCTACGGAAGAAATCTTGTTGAAGAGATAAGAAGAATAGGTTTCTGATTTAACGATTAATATTTCAGTTTAGCAAATTGATTTGAGCTATTCCTTTTTTTATATTGTTAGTATATATTAACAATATAAAAGTTAGGCAAAACTAACAATATAAAAAATAGGAGGCTCAAAATGAGCGAGTTTTTTAAGAATATTCCTGAGATAAAATTCGAAGGAAAAGATAGTAAAAATCCATGGGCATTCAAGTATTACAATCCTGAATTGACAATCATGGGGAAAAAGATGTCTGAACATCTTCCTTTTGCAATGGCCTGGTGGCATAACCTTGGCGCAAATGGAGTTGATATGTTCGGTTCTGGTACTGCCGACAAGTCTTTCGGACAAATTCCTGGAACTATGGAACATGCAAAGGCTAAAGTCGATGCAGGTATCGAGTTTATGAAAAAGCTCGGAATTAAATACTACTGCTGGCATGATGTGGACCTTGTTCCGGAAGATCCGAATGACATCAACGTAACAAACAAACGTCTCGACGAAATTTCAGATTATATCCTTGAAAATACAAAGGGAACTGATATCAAGTGTCTCTGGGGAACTGCAAACATGTTCGGTAACCCTCGCTTTATGAATGGCGCAGGTTCTACAAACTCAGCAGATGTTTACTGCTTTGCTGCAGCTCAGGTAAAGAAGGCTCTTGAGATTACTGTAAAGCTTGGTGGTCGTGGATATGTATTCTGGGGTGGACGCGAAGGTTACGAAACTCTTCTTAATACTGATGTAAAGCTTGAACAGGAAAATATTGCAAACCTCATGCACATGGCTGTTGATTACGGCCGTTCAATCGGTTTCAAAGGAGACTTCTACATCGAGCCTAAGCCAAAGGAGCCAATGAGTCATCAGTATGATTTTGATGCTGCAACTGCAATCGGTTTCCTCCGTCAGTATGGCCTCGACAAAGACTTTAAGATGAACATTGAGGCAAACCATGCTTCTCTTGCAAATCATACCTTCCAGCATGAGCTTTGCATCAGCCGCATAAACGGAATGCTTGGTTCTGTAGACGCTAATCAGGGAAATCCAATTCTCGGCTGGGATACAGATAATTTCCCTTGGAATGTTTACGATGCAACCCTTGCAATGTATGAGGTTCTCAAAGCTGGTGGACTTACAGGCGGTTTTAACTTTGACTCAAAGAACCGCCGCCCTTCAAATACTTTCGAAGATATGTTCCACGCTTACATCATGGGTATGGATACTTTTGCACTCGGCCTTATTAAGGCTGCAGAAATTATTGAAGACGGAAGAATTGATGGCTTCATAAAACAAAAGTATTCAAGCTACGAAAGTGGAATTGGTAAGAAGATCCGCGACAAGCAGACAACTTTGGAAGAGCTTGCTGCCCGTGCCGCAGAAATGAAAAAGCCATCTGATCCAGGTTCAGGACGCGAGGAATATCTGGAAGGAGTTGTTAACAATATCCTCTTTCGCGGATAAATATCTGGATTAGTTTATAGGAGACAGGTGAACAGTTATGGATTTAGCAGAGATTGATGAAAATGGAAAAGGTTTGCAGTTTTTTGGAAAGACAAAAGTTGAGCGGCTGGAGAAAGTTGAAGGTCAGCCAAATGTTTATCTTTTACAAACGACGATTGAACTAGAGCGGCCGAATCAGGCAGTTCCAAAGCCCGGACAGTTTTATCTGATTCGAAGTGCTAAATCCGCTGTTCACTATAACAGGCCCATAAGTGTTTACCATTCCGAAGAGTGGACCAGTAATGAAGGGAAAAAGAAAGTTCTTGTTCAGTTCATGATTCTTGAAAAAGGACGTGGAACCGGCGAACTTTGCCACATGACTCTTTGGGATGATATTTCTGTAATAGGGCCGCTTGGAACTCCTTGGCCTGTTGAAGAGTGTAGGGAAGTTGTAGAGAAGAATAATGGGCAGGCAAAAATCTGTATTGTGGGAGGCGGAATAGGAGTTGCTCCTGTTGCAAATCTTGCAGCCAGCCTTCCTGATGGCTCTTATGATTTTTATGCGGCTTTTAAATCCGGCTCGTATGGGCTGGAAAGAGTTCACGCTAACCGCCTTGAAATTACAACAGATGATGGTTCCTGCGGTCTCAAAGGAATGCTTCCCTGTGCGCTTACAAAGGAGGCTGTGCAGGCTGCCGGTTACGAACTTATTTTAGCCTGCGGCCCGACTCCAGCTCTGGTTTATGTTCAGAAGCTTGCAGCCGAGCTTGGAATCAAATGTTATATCAGTATGGAGCATAGAATGCTCTGTGGCCTTGGTGCCTGTCTTGGTTGTATTATTGAGACTACAAAAGGTCTTAAACGCTGCTGCAAGGACGGCCCTGTTTTTGATGCTAAAGAAGTTATTTTTGATCAGCCAACGCCACGCCGCCAGCCACTTGCTGCAAATGAAGAACCAGACCTGAGTGTCGACATTGCCGGCGTTCATTTCAAAAATCCTACAATCGCAAGTGGTGGTACCTTTGCCTTCGGGCAGAATTTCCGAGGGGTAAGTGATGTTGCTGCCTGGGGTGGAATTGTTTCTAAGGGCGTAACTCTTGAGCCTCGTGAAGGAAATCATGGGGAACGAAGCCTTGAAGTCGCCGGTGGAAATATGAATTCCATTGGCCTTCAAAATCCTGGTATCCCTTATTACATTGAAAATCTTCTTCCGGGGATGATAGGGCTTGGTCCTGTTGTAATTACAAATCTTGCAGGAAGTGATATTGAGTCTTATGTTGAAGGTGCAAAACTGTTAGATAAGACTAATTGCGATATGATAGAACTGAATATCAGCTGCCCGAATATTAAAGCGGCTGGTCTTGCCTGGGGTATGAGCGCCGATACTGCTTACTACTGTGTTTCTGCCGTTCGTGCAGTTACAAAAAAGCCTCTTATGGTAAAGCTATCTCCAAATGCCGCAGATAATCGTCCTATTGCAATCGCTTGTATAAAAGCCGGTGCCGATGCAATCAGTTTAATCAATATGATTCATGGTGTCGCAATTGATATTGATAAAGGGAAGCCATTTTTTAATAACGTTCATGCCGGATATTCTGGACCTGGACTTAAACCGCTGGCGCTCCGCATAGTTTATGATGTAGTTCAGGAAATCAATAAACTTCCTCCGGAGCAGAGAGTTCCGGTTGTTGGAATTGGTGGAATCTGTACATGGCAGGATGCTGTTGAGTTTATTATGGCCGGAGCAAGTGCCGTAGAAATAGGGCAGGCTAAGTTTACAAATCCAAATGTTGCAATTGATATTCAGAATGGACTGAGAACTTTTATGAAAAGCCACGGATATCATAATCTTTCAGAGATGCGTGGAATAGCCCAGGTTGCACGCCACAATACAGCACATACAGATGAAAAAGGTCGTTTTGCCGATTTACACGCAATGATGAAATAAGATGAAGTGCAAAGAAAAGAGCCGTCAGTTGGCAACCTGGACGGCTCTTTAAGTAGATTAACAACAAACTTTATTAAATATATAAGAGCAAAAAAGTGTACGACATATTGTTAGTATTAACTAACATTGATATAATACATCATAATTAATAGTTAGTCAACGCTAACAAATAGAGGTGAAAAATGATAAAATTAGTATTAATTCGACATGGCGAAAGTGAATGGAATAAGCTTAACCTTTTTACAGGCTGGACAGATGTAGAACTCTCTGACAAGGGACGTGAAGAAGCTAAGGCTGCAGGTCAGCTACTTAAAAAAGAAGGTTATGATTTTGATATCTGCTATACATCATACTTAAAGCGCGCAATCCATACTCTTAACGGAATCCTTTGCGAAATGGATAGAGAATGGCTTCCTGTTATAAAAACCTGGAAACTCAATGAACGTCACTATGGTGATCTGCAGGGAAAAAATAAAGCAGAGGCTGCAGAAAAGTTTGGAGAAGATCAGGTAAAAATCTGGCGCCGTTCTTTTGACGTAAAGCCACCGGTACTTGCAGACGACGATGAACGTTCAGCCAAAAAGCAGGCAATGTATCGTGATGTAGATCCAAGCTTCCTTCCTCAGAATGAAAGTCTTGAAACAACAATCGCCCGCGTTATTCCATACTTCCTCGAAGAAATCAAACCTCAGATGAAAGCTGGAAAGCGAGTAATCATTGCGGCGCACGGAAACAGTCTTCGTGCATTAGTAAAATATCTTGATGACCTCACTCCTGAGCAGATTCTCGAAGTTAACATCCCGACTGGAACTCCACTTGTTTACGAGTTCGACGATAACTTCAAAGTAATCAAACATTACTACCTTGGCGACCAGGAAGCCCTCAAGGCAAAAATGGAAGCTGTAGCAAATCAGGGAAAGAAAAAATAAACAAAAAACTTAGAGTAGTAAATGCCAAAAATACAACTTAATCCGATTGTTCTTATTGTTATAAATATTCTGGCTCCATCGATGTATATTTTTTTGAACGGAAGTTTTTTGAAAATATATCTCATCGCATTTGCAACAATACTGCTTCTTGCAATGGGCTGTTACAAGATATTTTTAGTAACAGCCCTGGTTTATGGAATAATGGATGGAATAATATTTCTTAGTAGATTTGTTACAGCTATAGAAGCCTTTGCACTGTTTCTTGTTGTTCTGCAGCAATCAGTTCCATGTTTTGGTCTGGTAGCCGCACTTATGAAGAGGTACTCTTCTGCAGAACTTCTTTCTTCACTTGAAACAATGCGCATTCCCCGAACACTTGTAGTTGCAGTTACAATCACTTTGAAATATCTTCCAACATTCACACGTGAATTTAAATATATCCATGAATCCATGAGACTACGCGGTATTCCATTTACTTTGCGTCGTCCTGTAAAAAGTTTTCAGTATTTTATAGTACCTCAACTTTTCAGATGTGCAGCTCTTTCCGAAGAAGTTACAGCTGCTGGTCTTGTAAAAGGAATAGATGCTCCTATGAAACGAAGCTCTTATTATGAACAGAAATTCAGATTTATTGATGGCTTAATTCTTGCACTATTTGTTGCTGGGCTTATTGGAGGTTTCTTATGGTACAAAAAATAATGAAAGCAGATTGTCTTTCTTTTGAATATAAAGATTCAAGTGAAGGAATTCATGATATCAATTTTGAGATAAGCAAAGGCGAAGTAATTCTGCTTACCGGAAACAGCGGTTGTGGAAAGTCGACCTTACTCAAATGTTTGAATGGACTGATTCCTGCGATTACAGAAGGCAATCTAAAGGGCGAATTATTTATCAATGATAAAAACTACAAAGATTTGAAGATGCACGAACTCAACAGTGAAATAGGTTCGGTTTTTCAAAATCCTCGTTCGCAATTTTTTACAGACAATACAACAAGTGAGCTTGTTTTTCCTATGGAAAATTATGGTTATTCAAAAGCCCAGATGCAGCAAAAGCTCAGTGAGCTTGTAAAAACTTTTGGTCTTGAAAAACTTATAGACAAAAACATTTTCCTTCTTTCAAGCGGCGAACGTCAAATGGTTGCACTTGCTTCAGCCCTTACGATGGATCAGCAGATTGTTCTTTTTGATGAGCCTTCTGCAAATCTTGATTACGGCAACGCAATGAAGCTTGGCCAAATCATAAGCTGGCTTAAGGAAAGAGGAATAACTGTCATAGTTGCGGACCATCGCTTTTATTATCTGAATGGAATTATTGACCGCGTCTTCTTTATGGATAAAGGTAAACTCCATATTTATGATAGTGAAGCAGCCTTCAAAAAGAGCGGTTACGATACACGCAGTTTTGATATTTTTTCTCTGGAAGTTCCATTTGTTGAAAAAATTGCTGATTCAAAAAAGTCTGTTTGTGCAAGCATACAAAGTGCAGCTTACAAAAATATTCTGAAAGGTGTGAATCTGGAACTTAAAAAAGGCGAAGTTACTGTACTTGTGGGAAGCAATGGAGCAGGTAAAACAACTCTCGCAAAGCTTTTGTGTAAGAGCATAAAGCCGGATGATGGAATCGTAAAAACAGAGGGGCTTCCATTCTTCATTATGCAGGATCCAGACTATCAACTCTTTGGAACTTCTGCAGAAAACGAACTATCGTTAGTTAGGAAAGATGTAACTAAAATCAAAGAGGTTCTTGAATATCTTGGACTTGCTGAATATAAAGACTCCCATCCCTTTGAACTTAGCGGTGGACAAAAACAGCGTCTTCAGATTGGAATGGCAATGCTTTGCGACCGTAAGCTGATTATTTTTGACGAACCGACAAGCGGTCTTGATGTTTCTTCCATGCAAAAAGTTTCAAAAGAAGTTGTGAGTCTTCGCGATAAAGCAGGGGTCTTAGTTATTTCGCATGACTATGAATTTATCCGCCATGTTGCAGACAGAATCGTCTATCTGAACGATGGCAAAATTGAAAAAGATTTTGATTTATCTTCCCAGACTCTCGGGGAGCTGAATGAAATATTTAAGAAAATGCAAAAGGATTCAGCGGGTGCTGACCTGATGCAAAAGGAGCGTAACTATGCGTAAATTAAAAATCAAAGATGTTGTAATGACCGCCTTACTGACGGCCTTGTATATGGTCTTTTATCTGCTTGCCAGCTGCATCACTATGGTACTCGGCCAGTTCGGCCATGCAATCAGTCCTGGAATCTGCGGATTTTTGACTGGAGCTGTAATGCTTTTCGTTACACGCAAGGTTGGAAAATTCTGGCAGTTCACAATTATGCAGGCAATCTGTATGCTGCTTTTCTCTGTAATGGGAGCAGGATATCTGCCTTGGGTTATCACTTCAATGGTAGCTGCTGTAATTGCAGATTTTATTGCTTCTCGCGAAGAAAAGCCTGCTGTATGGAAGGTTGCCATTGCATCTGGAATATACCACGTTGGCCAGGCATGGGGATCAATTGTTCCAAGCTGGTTCTTCCTTGAAAGCTATAAAGCAGAATGGATTGGCCGCGGTCAGACTCCGGAAGCAATGGACCAGATGGTTCGCTTTACAACCGGCTTTATGGGAGTAGTTTCTACACTCATTGTTTTCGCACTTGCCTTCGGTGGAGTATTCCTCGGTTGGCTGATTTTGCGAAAGCATTTGAAAGAGAATAAAAAAGTAGAACCAAATACATAATATACCTCCTTCTGGGGATGGCTAAAACCCGCTTAGTCATCCCCTTTTCTGGAGCTTTATTGAAACAGTGTTTCAAATAGGAGACAATATGAAACAAAAATCAAACTTGCCCTTTCTGATTCGTTCAATGGGGCCATTCAAAATTACAATGGTATTCAGCATTATTTTCGCTGCCTTTTCTGCAATCGAAAATATCTATGCTTATACCTTTGTTTATAAGATCGCTCAGGAGCTTGTTATAAACTTCGGCGACCTTAAGGCAATCAATGTCGATCTGCTTTCTGAATATGGAAAAGGAATTGTCTTTGCAGTATGTGCCGCTTACGGTCTTTACGGACTTTCGCTTTTGTTCTCGCACGTCACTGCCTTTAATACAATCATGCGCCTTAAAAGAAAGCTGATAAAACATATAGGAACTTTGCCAGGCGGATTTCATGATTCCAATCCTAGCGGCAGTCTTCGTAAACTTATCGAAAAAAATACTGACGCAACTGAGACTATGATGGCTCATCAGATTCCAAATACTACCATGTCTATCGTACTTCCGATTGCCTTTGTTGTTTTTATGTTCCGTTATAGTGTACTTCTTTCTGTTGCCTGTCTTATTCCAGTAATCATAGGTTTTGTTCTTTTGATGATTATCATGATGGGAAACGGCGGCGAGTTTGTTCACAAATATCAGCAGGCTTCAAAGGATATGTCTAACGCCGCTGTTGAATATGTGCGCGGTATTCCGGTTATGAAAACCTTTGGTCAGACAGCTGATTCCTTCTCGCGTTATAAAAATACGGTAAACGGCTTTTGTGATTACGTTTACAAGTTTGCAATTTCCATGATGACGGCTGACAGCCTTTATAACACCGCAATCAACAGCGTCTTTTATGCTCTGGTTCCTACAGCTCTTTTTCTCTTCAACAAGGGTGGGGAGACGATGAATCTGATCTGCTCCTTTGTTTTCTTTGCTTCGATTATTCCTATGGAAGTTACAATTCTGAAACGAATTATGGGAAATTCATCTGAATCAATTATTGTTGATGAGGCGATGGAAAGCCTGAAAAAGATTTTTGATGAAAAGCCAATGGAATACAATGGAAATGTTAAGCCAACCGGTTATGGATTTATTTTTAAGGACGTAACCTTCCGCTATGCAGAAAATCTTCCGCTTGCTTTGAACGGAATAAATCTTGGAATCCCTGAAGGAAAGACTACAGCCCTTGTTGGCCTTTCCGGCGGCGGAAAAAGTACCATTGCCTCTCTTACAGCCCGTCTCCGTGATGTTACTTCGGGCCAGGTGCTTTTTGGCGGAGTAAACATCAAAGATATCAGCGAAAAAGATTTGAACAATTACATCAGCATTGTCTTTCAGGAAAATAGCCTTTTGAAGATGAGCATTGCAGATAACGTTGCCCTGTATAAACCGGAGGCCAGCCGCGACGATATTATGCGTGCCCTGCACCTTGCCCAGTGCGATGACATTCTTGAAAAACTACCGGAAGGAATTGATACCATGTTCGGTTCAAAAGGCGTTTATCTTTCCGGCGGGGAGATTCAGAGAATTGCAATTGCCCGTGCCATCTTAAAAGATTCTCCGGTAATCATTCTTGATGAAGCAACAGCCTTTGCAGATGCAGAAAATGAATATCTTATTCGCAAGGCCTTTGAAGAACTCTTGAAAAATAAAACTGTAATTATGATTGCCCACAGAATGTCTACAGTTCGCAATGCTGACAAAATCTGTGTCATTGAAAATGGTCAGATTATTGAAGAGGGAAATCATGATACGCTGATGGCGCTTAAAGGAAAGTACCAGACTATGGTCAGCGAATACTCAAAAGCAGTCAGCTGGAAAATCGGAAAAAAGGAGGCTCAGAATGCTTAGTATATTAAAGACTCTTACAAAAAACGGACGACGTGCAATTTATAAATCATCGGTCTGGCTTGCAGTTTTTCAGATTCTTGCAATGCTGCCTTTGATTTTGATTTATCAGACTGTAAGTAAAATGTTTGCTACTGGTATTGAGGGTGCAAAAATTGATTTTTCTTTCGCTGTAACTTTTGCCATTGGTACAGTAATTGTTCTTGCCCTCTATTTTGCTTACAGAAAAATGTATAAGGAAAAGTATCTTTCTGCATCAAAAGAAAATCTCACTTTAAGAATGGGTGTGGCAGATAAGCTTCGTCGCCTGCCGGAAAGTTTTCTTTCAAAGCATGATTTGAGCGACCTCACATCAACAATCATGGATGATATTGGAATCATTGAAGGAATCCTTGCAAATCAGCTGACAGAGTTTATCGGCAGTTTTATTGGAATCGCACTGACTGTTGCAGCACTCTTTTTTGTAAATGCGAAGATGGCCCTTGCTCTGTTTTCTGTTGTCCCTGTTGCCGCAATTGCTATGGCACTTTGTGATCCAATTTCGGGTGGAACACATCAGAAAAACCGTAATATAAAACTTTCGATTACAGACAGCATTCAGGAATATCTTGAAAACATAAAAGTTTTGAAGGCTTCCGGAAATATCGCAAAATATCAGAAAGGGATTGATAAGAAAATGAAACGCTTAGTTCCTCGTCTTGTACTTTTTGAATTTCTTTCGGGTATGAGTATTTCTACTGCCTATAACGTGCTCACCTGCTTGTGACTGGAGAAATCAGCGCTGCGGTTTACATTGTTTTTATGCTTTTTTCTGTCTGGGTATACGAGCCGCTTTCTTATACTTGTGAACACCTAGGTGCGGTAATTGCTTCTAAGGTTGCGTCAAAGAGAATTAAAAATATCATGGAGTATCCGGAACAGTCTGGTTCAGCTGATATTGAAGCAAAGAATTATGATATTGAGTTTAAAAATGTCAGCTTTGCCTATAACAAGAAAGATAAGCCTGTTTTACAGGATGTATCCTTTACTGCAAAGCAGGGAGAATACACTGCTTTAGTTGGAGCATCCGGCAGCGGCAAGAGTACAATCTGCCGACTTGCAGCCCGCTTCTGGGATAATGATTCAGGCGAGATTTTGGCAGGTAATCAGAATATTAAAAATATAGCGCCCGAAAATCTATTTAAGCTTTTTTCAATTGTATTCCAAGATGTAACGCTTTTTAATGATACAATTTACAACAACATTCTGATTGGAAATAAAAACGCCAGCCGCGAGCAGGTGCTGAAGGCAGCAGAAATGGCCCAGTGCATGCCATTCATAGAAAAGCTCCCAGATGGAATTGATACAGTGCTTGGAGAAAATGGTCACACTCTAAGTGGTGGAGAACGCCAGAGACTTTCCATTGCACGAGCGCTTCTTAAAGATGCTCCAATTGTTTTGCTGGACGAAAGTACAGCTTCCATTGATCCAGAGACAGAAACGAAGATTCAGAACGCGATTGAAAAACTAACTAACGGTCGTACGGTATTAATGATTGCACACAGACTTCGTTCTATTGTAAACTGTGATAGAATTATTGTTCTGGATCAAGGTAGGGTAGTGGGAAACGGAACTCATAAAGAGCTCATGGAAACCTGCGAAGTTTACAAAAAACTTTATAATCTTCAGATGGAATAAATATGCCACAGCGAATTATAGGAGTCTCAAAAAGACTTATTGAGGTTGCAAAAAAAGAATTTCTCGAAAAAGGTTTTGAAGGGGCTTCTATACGAACAATTGCACGTGAGGCCAATACAAGCCCCCGTGCAATTTATACCCGCTTTGAAAACAAAGAAGAGCTCTTTGTTGCTGTCGTTGAACCTGTTTACTCAGATTTTTTAAAGATGTTCAAAGAAGATAAATTCATCTATTGGGAAAAAGCTCGTAACAGGGATTTTTCGACTAATCCTGAAGATTTTTATCTAAGATATCTTGATTATGCTTATGTGCACAAAGATCAATTTATTCTGATTTTGAAACAATCTACAGGAACAAGATTTGAACATTTTACACAAGCTTTATGTGAAATAGATCTGGTTGAATTAAATAAACAGCTTCCACAGCTCCTTGAAGATTTCAAGAAATATCAAAAAGATGAATCTACAAAGCTTTTTCTGAGTACTATCACATATTCTTTTTATGATGCGCTTTTTGCTCCACTACTTGAGGGAGTAGAACTGGATGTTGCAAAAGCCTATATCACAAAACTTACGCGTTTCTATAATGATGGAATTTTAGCCGGAATAAAATGAACTGTATTGAAACAGATTTAAAAAAATGAAATAATTAGTCATGACTAACAATATAGTCGTTCCAAATGTTTATAACACTTCTCCAGATGATTTCTTTGATGGCAGTGCATATCTTCCAAAGGAGATAGGCGACCTCAAACTGCTTCGCAAGGAATGTCGTAATCAGATTGTTTATTATGACTGGAATCTAAGTTTTAAAGATAAAACTTTTGCAAGCCGTCCGGATAATTTCGGGAAAGATGAGATTCAGATTATCTTCAACATTAATCAAAAAATTGACTGGCAGGTAGACAGTGCCCATGAAACTGTAAACATGCTGCCAGGTGAGGTTTGTGTTTTCAGAAACAAGAATTACGCAACCTCTATGAATTATGAGGGAGATAAAAACTTTCAGTTCAAAAGTCTTCAAATGACAACTGATTTTTTTGAAACTCTTCTTTCCCGTTATTTTGAATCGGATAAAATCGAAATTGGAAAATCACTATTTCTGACCCATGTAACAAAGACTGCAATAACAGCAGACATGTTCAAAGTTCTATCAGAAATTGACAGTGCAGAAAAATATCACGAGTTCAAGGGCGTTTACGTCGAAGCAAAATTGATAGAACTGATTGCCCTAGTTCTGCACGGAATCTTTTATAACAAAACTTCCATGATAGAAAGAAACAAAACCATATCAGAAGGGAATCAGTCTGATATTGCTCAGATTGAAGTCCTGCACCACCGGATTCAATTTAATCCGGCAGATGATTACAAAGTTCCCCAGCTCGCAATAAATCTTTCCATGAGTGAAAGCAAGCTTACCCGCCTTTTTCGATCTCTATACGGAACATCAATTCACCAATATATACAAGACCAGCGTCTGGAAAATGCAGCCCACCTTATTTCCAGTAAAGAGCTGAATGTTTCGGAAGCAGCCCTGCAGAGCGGCTATACCAATATGAGCTGGTTTTCAAAAGAATTTCAGAAAAAGTTTGGGCTTTCCCCTAAAAAGTTTTCGATGCTGAAAAACACAGTTACTGAAAACTGTTAATTTTCTCCCGATTTTTAGTAGAAATCAATATTTGCAATAAATTATACTCAATAATAGTTAGTTAGTACTAACACTAAAAAGTTATTTCGGAGGCCCTATGTTAAAATCTGTAGCGCCGTATATTGGAAAGTATAAAAAATATACGGTCATTGCGTCGGTGCTTACAACACTTGGAATTATCGCCAACGTAGCACCCTATTTCTTTTTGTATCAGCTGATACTTCCGCTTACAAGACATCAGCTGCCGGACTTTCATTTTGTGGTAGTCCGCGTTTTATTGATTTTTGCCTGCCTTGCTTTTTATGCAATCTCCTACACGACAGGTTTATGTTTTTCTCACGTAAGTGCTTATAACACGCTGAAGAATATCCGCATCTCGCTAAAGTCAAAGCTTGAAAATCAGCCTTTGGGAAACATCAAGGAAATGGGAACCGGTCAGATTAAACGTGTTTTTACAGACGATATCGATCAAATTGAGCTTCTCCTTGCCCACGCCATTCCAGAGGGAATTGCAAATCTTTTAGTTCCCCTCATCGTGATAATCGCAATGTTCATAGTTGACTGGCGCCTTGCACTTTTGACTCTGGCAATAATTCCTGTCGGCGTTTTTGCAATGTCCATGATGATGAAGGCCGGAATGTCTAAAATGGGCGCTTATTACGAGTCCGCAAAAAAGATGAACAACACAATCATCGAGTATGTAAACGGAATGGAGGCCATTAAAGTTTTCAACAAAGATGGAGATTCATTCCGCCGCTTTGGAGATGCGGTTCGCGGTTACCGTGATTTTACTCTCGCCTGGTATAAGGTTTGCTGGCCATGGATGGCAGTTTATAATTCCACCCTTCCCTGTCTGGCCTTTTTTACTTTGCCGATTGGAGCCCTTCTTGTTTTGAACGGCATTATTGATTTGAGTCAGCTGCTTTTAGTTTTGTGCATGTCCTTTTCGATTGGTTCTTCAATTCTTCGCGCCCTCAGCTTTGGTGGAAAGATTCCTCAGTTGGATTACAAAATTACCGAGCTCGAAAAGATGATGAATGGAGAGGCAATTAAGCAGGGAACTCACAGTTTTGAAGGCAAGAATTATGATATTGAGTTTAAGAATGTGAAGTTTAGTTATAAGGAAGATGAAGTTCTTCACGGCATAAATCTCACCCTCAAACAAGGTACCACCACCGCCCTCATCGGCGAATCGGGCAGCGGTAAATCAACCCTTGCAAAACTACTTGTTCACTTTTACGACCTGGACTCTGGCTGCATAAAAATCGGCGGACAGGACATTACCGACATGTCAATTGAAGCACTCAACAATCAGATTTCTTATGTTGCCCAGGAACAGTTCCTTTTCAACACCAGCCTTTACGAAAATATTCTGATAGGCCGGCCTAACGCTACCCGCGAAGAAGTTTTAGATGCCGCCCGCCGTGCCCAGTGCGAGGAGTTCCTGGCCCGCTTCCCTAAAGGAATAGACACAATGGCAGGTGACAGCGGCAAGCAGCTTTCGGGCGGAGAGCGTCAGCGCATTTCTCTTGCCCGTGCAATTTTGAAAAACGCACCGGTAATTGTGTTAGACGAGGCTACCGCCTTTATGGATCCAGAAAATGAAGAAAAGATGAATGCTGCAATTGCAGAAATTGTCAAAGATAAAACAGTAATCGTAATTGCCCACAGGCTTTCTTCAATCAAAAATGCAGACAAAATTTGTGTACTCAAAGCAGGTAATGTAATTGCCGAGGGCACACACGAAGAACTGATGAAGAACTGCGAAGAGTTCCAGAAGCTGTGGCAGGCTTCTACTGCTGCTGCTGAGTGGAGGATTTAATATGAAAAAACAAAATAAATCTATGATTTCGATGATGCATCGGCTGGTGGAATTTTGCGGAAAATACAAGATTCCAATCCGCGTGTCTTACCTGCCGGGCTTTATAAAGGGTCTTGTAATGAAGTCGCCTCTTATGGCTTCTTTTTTTCTGGCCTGTGATTTTATGGCTGGCAGAATGACTAAAAAAAGCTGCCTGATTTACGGACTGATTATTCTCACCTGTGTGATTCTTCAGGCCGTAATGCAAAATATTACAGACCGTCTTCAGTCGGCTACCGGCTTTAAGGTTTTTGCAGACAAACGAATGGAAATGGGAGACCGCTTCCGTAAGCTTACCATGGGCTATTTTACCGAAGGAAACATCGGCAAGGTGAGCAGCGTTCTTGCAACCGACATGAACTTTATCGAAGAGAACTGTATGATGGTTCTGGAAGAGCTTGTTGGCATTATGATTTCGCAGGGACTTATGATAGCCTTTATGTTCTTTTTGAGCTGGCAGCTGGGACTCACTGCTCTTGCCTGCCTCCTGCTCGTAATTCTTTTTGGAAATATTACTACAAGAATTTCAATTTCACATTCTATGATTAAGCAGAAAACCGCAGAAAAAATGACCAGCGCTGTTCTGGAGTTTGCGGAGGGAATTGGAATTATCAAGACCTTTAATCTGCTTGGAGAAAAATCAAAAGAAGTGAGTGAAAGTTTTGAAGAAAGCAGCAAAAACTCTATCGGTTTTGAGATGGCTTATGCTCCCTGGTGGGCTTCTGTTCTGATTTCTTATGGAATCGTAACTGCTCTTACACTTTTTGTTTCTGCTCTGCTCTCTTCAAAAGGCATGATGACTAATGAATATTTTCTTGGAATGGTGCTTTTTGCTTTTGATTTGTTTGCACCGATAAAGGCTTACTACGGAAACATTGCCCGTCTTACAGTAACAGATGCCTGCTTGGACCGTATTGAAAGTGTTTTTGATAAAGCAGAAATTGTAAATGAAGGCAAAGAGACTTTGATGTCTGCAGAAGATGCGGCTCGCAAAGGTCTGCCGGAAATCTCTTATCAGAATGTTAGTTTTGCCTACGGTGATAAAGAGGCTCTTCACGGAATTAATTTTGACGCTCAGAAAGGCCAGATGATTGCTCTGGTTGGCCCAAGTGGTGGTGGAAAATCTACAATTGCAAATCTTCTTGCGCGATTCTGGGATGTAAAAGATGGCAGCATCAAAATCCGTGGAACTGATATCCGAGATGTGTCTGTTGCAAACCTTATGGATAATATCTCAATGGTTTTTCAGAGAGTCTATCTTTTCCAGGATACCGTTTTCAATAACATTGCAATGGGTAAAACAGATGCCACCCGCGAAGAAGTTATTGAAGTTGCAAAGAAAGCCCGCTGTTATGACTTTATTATGAAGCTACCAAACGGTTTTGACACTGTGATTGGCGAAGGCGGAGCAGACCTTAGTGGCGGCGAACAGCAGCGTATTTCCATTGCCCGCTGTATGCTTAAGGATGCGCCGATTGTAATTCTTGATGAAGCTACAGCCAGCGTAGATGCCGACAACGAGCACTTTATTCAGGAAGCAATTTCCGAACTTTGCCGTGGCAAAACTCTGATTGTAATTGCTCACCGCCTGAACACAATCCGCAATGCAAACAAGATTCTTGTAATTAAAAATGGTCAGATTGTTGAAAGCGGTTCTCACGATGAGCTGATGGCAAAAGGCGGCGAATACAAAACAATGGTTGAAAAACAAACGGCCTAGATTGACGATTTTATAACATAATGTTAGTATATGCTAACTATTATTGTTAGCATATACTAACTTTTAGTACAAAAAGGAGATTTTTATGGACGATTCAAAAAAGCTTAAGGGTAAAGACCTTATCAACATCGGTATTTTTTCAGCAATCTATTTCGTAGTAATCATGGCTCTTGCTATGCTGGGCTTTATCCCTATTTTCATGCCAACCTATTCAGTTCTTATGCCTTTATTCGGCGGAATTGTATTCATGCTTTTTCTTACAAAGGTAAAGAAGTTTGGAATGGTTTATATCATGACAATTATCATGGGCCTTCTTATGTGGCTCACAGGAATGTCATATTACGCTTTGGTTATCGGACTTGTTACTGGCCTTATCGCTGAGTTCATCTTGAAGAAAGGCGAATACAAGAGTGCAAAATGTGCCATTCTCGCCCATGCAGTTTTCTGCTTCTGGATTGTAAGCAACTATATTCCTCTTTTCTTCTTTGCCGACAAGTACTGGTCAACCCGCCAGAACTTTGGTCAGGAATATATTGATGCCCTTACAAAAATGTTCCCTAAGTGGATGTTCCCTGTTCACATTGCTTTGTGCTTCGGTTTTGGAATTCTTGGTGGTCTTCTTGGTCGCAAAATTCTCAAAAAACATTTCGCTAAGGCTGGAATTGTATAATTAAAAATGTCTGACGATAATTTTCAGCTTTCATTATTTGATGATGAAGATGAAATAGAAAAAAAATCTCAGAGTCTGGATTATATTACTATCGACTTTGAAACTGCAAATCAATATGGAAACAGTGCTATTTCAGTTGGCCTTGTGCGTTATGTTGATGGCAAAGAAGTTGATAGTATGTATGAGTTAATCTGTCCCCCAACTAATTTTTTTGTTGAGGAATGGATAAATGAAATACACCACATTCGATATGAAGATGTAAAGGACAAAGCAAAGTTCCCGGAAATTTGGGATACAAAGATTGTCCCCTTTATTGAAAAAACTCCAGGCATTCCTTTAGTTGCTCATAATGCAAAATTTGATATGGGAGTTATCTGGGATGCTTGCAGTTTTTACCACCACAAAATTCCTCATTATGAATATTTTTGTTCTCTTCAAATTTCAAAAAAAGTCTGGCCTGAATTTGAAAAACATGCACTTACATTTCTTGGTGAAAAATTCGGCATAAAGTATCTTGCACATGAAGCACTGGAAGATGCAAAAACCTGCGGGCTTGTTGTAAATCTTGCAGCAGAAAAAGTAAAAGCCAGAAGTGTAGAAGAGCTTCTTAAAAAATGTGGTTTAAAAATGGAGAAGTTATAGAAAATGGAATTGATGAAATCCTCATCGCATAAATCTTTTCTTGATCCAAGAACTAAATTATTACTCCTTGTCTTTGTTTCAGTTTTCGTACTGGGTAACGCAGGAGGAGATGCTGCGGCAGAGTTCCGGGTTGCATTGAATTATCTGCCCCTTCTCCTGTTGCTTCTCTGCGGTAAATGGAAACCAGTTTTATTTTCTGTAATTTTTTATACAGCAGCCTATGCCTTTTCAATGCTGGTTATGCCTCTCTGTAAAGGATTATTGAACTTCTTGATTCTTGCTATGTGCGGAATCGTTCTGCGTTTTATGCCGGGAATTCTTACCGGAATGTTCGTTGTTTCCACTACTACAGTAAGTGAGTTCATAGCAGCAATGGAAAAAATGCACATAAGTCAGAAAGTTACAATCCCACTGGCAGTTATGTTTCGCTTCTTTCCTACTGTTGTAGAAGAGTCTAACAGCATAAGCAAAGCAATGGCCATGCGCGATATAAAGTTCGGTGGTTCAAAAGCACTTCAGATGCTGGAATACCGCCTTATTCCTATGATGACCTGCTCTGTAAAAATCGGCCAGGAACTTTCAGCAGCATCACTTACTCGCGGACTTGGCGGCCCTGACAAGCGAACAAATATCTGCAAAATCGGTTTTGGTCTATGTGATGTCATTACCTTTATCTGTCTTGGCGGTGGCCTTTTATTTGTAATTCTTCGTGCTTGCAAGGTGATTTAGATGATTGAATTAAAAGATGTAACATTTGAATATAGCACTGGGGATGGTATCGAAAAAGGTAGTGCAGGTGGAGCTGATGAAAAGATTTCTAACGGCAGTCTGCGTGGCGTGAATCTTTCTGTTACTGAAGGGGAATTTCTTCTTCTTACCGGCGGCTCCGGCTGTGGAAAGACTACAATACTCCGTCTCATAAACGGTCTTATTCCAAATTTTTTTGAAGGCCGACTGGAAGGCTCCGTTACTGTAGATGGATTTGATGTTAGTCATGCCGAACTTTATGATACAGCCAAAACCGTCAGTACAGTTTTCCAGAATCCACGTTCTCAGTTTTTTAATGTTGATACAACCAGCGAACTAGCCTTTGCCTGCGAAAATCAGGGGATGGAAGAAAATGAGATTTTAAGACGAATAGATAACACTGTAAACGAGTTAGGCCTCCAGCCTTTGATGAACCGCAGTCTTTTTGATTTGAGCGGTGGTCAGAAACAAAAAATTGCTTGTGCTTCAGTTGCCGTTACTGGAAATAAAATAATTCTTCTTGATGAGCCTAGTGCAAATCTTGATTTGAAAACAATAGACGAACTTTCCTGCCTTCTTAAACGATGGAAGAGTGAAGGAAAAACTATAATCGTGGCCGAACATCGAATCTCGTATTTGTGGAATCTTGCCGACCGAACGGTAGTTTTAAAAGATGGTCAGATAGTCCGCGAGCTTTCACGGGAACAGATGGATAAAATCAGTGAAGAAGAATTGCATGCACTGGGACTAAGAAGTGCTAACAAATACTGTCACCCTGAACTTGTTTCAGGGTCTCATACACAAGAGATGCTGAAACAAGTTCAGCATGACGAAAGTGACATATCTAACTTCCTCACTCTCCAGAACTTTCGCTACAAATACCGTAACGGATATCAGGCCCTCAACATTCCGCAAATGCAGATTCCGGTTGAAAAAATCACAGCCATAACAGGTAATAACGGCGACGGCAAAACAACCTTGCTCAACTGCCTCTGTGGTCTCGGACGTCGTTCAAAAGGAACTCTCCTTTACAACGGAAAAGCTTACAATCGACGTCAGCGCCAGAAACTTATCTATCTTGTAATGCAGGATGTAAATCATCAGTTATTTACAGAAAGTGTTTTGGATGAAGTTCTCATCAGCCAGACTGAAGAAAATGAAGAGGAAGCCCGCCGAATTCTCGCATGTCTCGATCTTGAACAATTTGCCGACCGCCATCCGCAATCACTTTCCGGCGGCCAAAAACAGCGCGTGGCGGTAGCGTCTGCTATAGCAAGCGGCCGCGACATAATGCTCTTTGACGAACCAACAAGCGGTCTGGATTACACGCACATGCTGCAAATTGGCGAAATCCTGCGCAATCTCAAAGCCCATGGAAAAACTGTAATCGTAGTTACTCACGACCGTGAACTCATAAAAGAATGCTGCGATCAGGAAATCAGCCTGCACGATTTCAATCAAATATAAATCAAATAAAAATCCATTCCTCAAAAAAAGGAGCGGCCACAATGTACAACATTGCAACCGCTCCCCAAAATTAGAGGATTATTATGTTCTTTTATTTTGCCTGAATGTTATCAACTACAAACGAACCGTCAGCAGTTGGAGTGAAAGTTGTTTCTGCAGCTTTTGCATCTTCAACAGTTCCCTTTACAATTTTTGAGCAGGTATAAATATCAGCTTCAGTTACAAATGTAAGTTTTGTAATTGTTTTTCCAACAAGTTCATGCTGTGGATAATAGCTCTTTTCTGGATCAGCTTCATTCTTTGGAGCCTTAAAGCCCATCTGCTTTTTACCCCAGAAGAAATTGCTTAAAGTGGTAAGACCGTATTCTTTTCCTTCTGAATCTGTTGCGATGATTGTTTTGAGGGCACTTAATGGCTGATTTGTAAGTACTTCTTCTTCGCTTTCATTTTTTGTGACTTTCTTGGCAATTTCAGCACCTTCAAAATCCTGGCTAAGTTTTTTTACTGTAATACTTGTTTTTTCAGCAGAAAGGTCTTCCTCAGAAGTATAGAAACTGATTGTTGGTGAAAAATCGTGATGTGCTTCACCAGCCGCAATTGTTACATAAAGAGTTCCCATATCTTTTGGAGATGAAATGATTTTTCCAAAAACCACTTTATCATTTACTTTAGAAGCTTCCTTGTAATATGCAGGTTTTTCACTAAGAAGGTAATAGCTGTAATCTTTTGCCTGGAAAAGATTCTGCTTTCCACTATAACGAATAGTTGATGCGCCTCTTCCAGTAATTGTCAAATCAAAGCTTGCGCTTTCATCTGTAATTTCTGTTCCACCAAGTGTTTCCAAAAGTGCTTTCGAAATTTTAACTGGGCAGGTAATTCCTTTTGCAACAGCATCCTCTAGTTTTTCTGTTGCTTCGTGATATGTACCATAGCTCATAGCACCGTTTGCCACTTTCTGTGTTGCAGAGGTGAAAGCATCAAAGTTTCCGTCTGTTGTTTCAGACTTAAAGAATTCAGCATATGGAATATTTACCAATGCGAATACTGCATCATTTGCCTGTGCGGGAGAAGATCCGCTATCATCAGAGCTGCCATTATTACAGCCGCTTAAAGCTAAAGAAAACATTACGGCAATTAAACCGTACTTGAGTAATGATTTTTTCATTTTGTACCTCTATTAATTAAATAAGTTTATTTTATTGGTTAGTTAAAACTAACAATTGTAAATATATACTATAATATGCTTTCGAACAAGTAAGTTATGACTAACATTTTATAATTTTTTGTATAAAACTCCTTGATAACAATCCATTCTTTTGCTAGATTTTTTTTGTGAAAAAAATAGTTTTTGGATTTACTGTATTATTTATTTTTTCTCTGATTTCTTGCGGGCAGACAAAGACTTCAGAAAGCTTTACCGCAATGAATACTTTTATGACAGTCAGCCTGTATTCATCTTCTGCGAAAAAAGGCGAGGCTGCTTGTAATCAGATAAAAAATAGAATCATAGAACTCGAAGGAATACTTTCAACAACACTTTCTACAAGCGATGTTTATTTCATCAATCATAATAAAAATCTTCCAGACCCACTAAAACCTGAGCTTCTGGAACTTCTAAACTTTTCAGAAGATATGTACAACAAAACTAATGGAGCTTTTAATCCTGCTCTTTATCCTGTTATCCGCGAATGGGGGTTTACAACAGAAGAATACAAGGTTCCGACAGAGCAGAGAATTAGCGAACTACTTTTGCATACAGATTTTTCTGCATTTTGTGATTCAGGATTTTTGGCGGGGGTTAAAATTGATGATGGGATGGAGTTTGATTTTGGCGCCGTTGGAAAAGGTTATGCTGCAGATGAAGCAGTTAAGATCCTCGAGAAAAATGGAGTAAAATCTGCACTGCTGGATTTTGGTGGAAACATTCAGACTGTTGGTAAAAAGCCGGATGGTTCTTTATGGCGTGTGGGAATCAAAAATCCTTGGACAGGTGGCGCTGTTTGTGCTCTTTCGGTTGAATCAAAAGCTGTAGTTACAAGTGGCGGATATGAACGATATTTTGAAGATGAAAACGGGAAACGCTACATTCATATTTTTGATCCAAAAACTGGTCATCCTTGTGAAGGTGATCTTGAAAGCGTAACGATTGTAACCTCCAGCGGAAAATATGCAGATACTTTGAGTACGGCACTTTTTGTAATGGGTAAAGAAGATGCGGTTGAATGGTGGAAGGATAATTCTGATTTCGATTTTATTTTGATAACCAAAGATCGAGAGCTTGTTTATTCAGCAGGACTTCAAAATTTTCTTGAACCGCTTTATCAGTTTAAGACTGTAGAGGTTGTTCATCGCTAGAATAGAGATTCAGCGCATAAGTAATTTTTTTGACTATAGAACCTTCACTTTTTCTAAAGCGGTCACTCATAATTCTGAAATATTCAAGGCTTTGCCCGAGAAGTGTATTCTTTCCAGGCTTAAGACTTACCGCACACTGACTTAATGCACTAACAGTAGAAAGTGTAAGTGATTTTTGTGCTGCAATTAAAAGAGCTCCTTGTGTTACAGAAATATTCCAAAACTTAAACAAGACTTTTCCGTTTGGAATAAACAATGCAGAAATAAAAACAAAGAGCCACAAAGAAATATGAGGCAGAATAAAAATCTTTCTCTTGGAAAGTTTTTGCGCTATCAGGCTTACGATAAATGCGATACCAAGAACAATCAGATTTTTTATGAAGAAGATTGAAACTGAAGCGGCAATCAATACAAGTGCAAAAAATAATTGAACTAACGGTCGGTAGGATTTTTCTTTTGATTCAGAATCTGATGACTGCATTTCCATTTTTTGGGATTCATTTTCAATCTGATTGATACTTTCTTTAATTCCTAATTTTTCACTGAAGAAAGCAGTTACGATTCCGCTTACTGTATTAAAAATCAGCATAGGACCGAGTAATGCAAAGGTGCCTTTTCCAATATAAAGACTCGCAAGAATAATCTGAACGGCAGCACTTACAGCAGAACCTACGACAGAAATTCCATAAAGGCTGATTGCTTTCTTGGAAATAAACTTGTGCAGAAATCTCATGATAAGTGCGCTTACAAGAGATTGAACAAGGGAAATCAAAAAGAAAGGAGAAAAGAGTGTTCCTCCAATTAATGAAGCTGCGGTCGCCTTTAGAATCGAAAGAATAACAAAGGATCCAAAGTTTATATCAAGTGCTAGTAAAATAACTGTGTTAACTAAACCTAACCTAAAAAATGGAACAACCCGCGGAAGAATCATTTCTGCATATGAAAAGAGAAGTGTGAGGGCACATAAATAAGCCAAAGAAGCTTTATTCCGAGATGGCATCGAATTCTCCTTCAGCTTCAAGAGTTATAATCACGTTGTTAGGCAGGCAAACAAGTGGTGAATGCCATCCTTGATTTATACAGGTTTTGTTTTGACAAGGCGAATCAATAATTCGCACACGGGAATTTTTTATTTCAAAAGTTGTGATGCCTAGCGGGCCTTCAACCTTGTAGATACCATCCTGATCTGCTGAGTATTCGTAATGATTTCCATTTGCGTTTACTTTTACAACACTGCCTTTTTTCGAAATATTTTTTATAGTCAAAAATATTCCAAGAATCAAAACAGCTGCTGAAAAAATGAAATCTAAAGGTTGAAGTTTTTTCATCAACTGAGTATAGCACTAAAGCGTTTTTTAGCGCAACTTTTTATAACCGTAAACGGCTGTGTCTCCCAATTCTTCTTCAATGCGAATCAGCTGATTGTATTTTGCCATACGGTCGGTACGGCTCATAGAACCAGTCTTAATCTGTCCGCTGTTAGTTGCAACTGCAATATCAGCAATTGTTGTATCCTCAGTTTCGCCAGAGCGATGGCTTGTGACTGTTGTGTAGCCATGGCGATGTGCCATCTCAATTGCTTCAAGAGTTTCTGTAAGAGAACCAATCTGATTTACTTTGATGAGGATAGAGTTACCTGCTCCCATCTTAATTCCCTTTTCAAGGAACTTAACGTTAGTTACAAAAAGATCATCACCTACAAGCTGGCAGCGATCGCCAATGCGGGCAGTAAGCTTCTTCCAGCCTTCCCAGTCATTTTCGTCGAGACCATCTTCAATAGAGTCAATTGGATACTTTGTGATGAGTTCTTCGAGGTAAGCAATCTGCTCGTCGTCGCTGAGTTCTTTTCCGTTTGGATCTTTTGGAGTTCCATTTGAAAGCTGCTTATAGTTGTAAAAGAACTTTCCGTCGCGTTCAACAGAGAACTCACTAGAAGCACAGTCCATAGCAATCTTTACATCATCTCCAGGTTTATATCCTGCATCCTTGATTGCCTGTACGATAGAATCGAGGGCATCATTAATTCCATCAAACTTTGGAGCAAATCCACCTTCATCACCTACGGCAGTTGAAAGTCCGCGAGCTTTCAAAAGTTTTGCAAGAGCGTGGAAAACTTCTGCACCCATACGGATTGCTTCGCGTTCTGTCTTAGCACCAACAGGACGAATCATAAATTCCTGGAAAGCGATAGGAGCATCAGAGTGAGCACCTCCGTTGATAATGTTCATCATTGGAACTGGGAGTACGTGAGCATTTGCACCACCAATATAGCGGTAGAGAGGAATATTGAGAGCCTTTGCTGCAGCCTGAGCTGTTGCAAGAGAAACACCAAGAATAGCATTTGCACCAAGCTTGCTCTTTGTAGGAGTTCCATCGAGTGCGAGCATTTTCATATCTACAGCGCGCTGTTCAAAAACATTAAAGCCCTTCAAAGCTGGTGCGATAATTTTGTTTACATTATCGACTGCTTTAAGAACGCCTTTTCCATCGTAGCGGGCCTTGTCACCGTCACGAAGTTCAAGAGCTTCATTTTCACCAGTGCTGGCTCCAGAAGGAACTGCGGCACGTCCGAACACACCGTTTTCAAGAATTACATCTACTTCAACAGTAGGATTTCCGCGTGAGTCAATAATCTCACGACCAATTACATCTGCAATTGCAATTTTGTTTAACATTGTGATACCTCATAAAATATAGAGTTAGTTTTGACTAACAGATACAAAAAGTATATAATATCAGTGAGAAAATGAAAAGGGGGCAATAATGAAAGAATACGTGTGGCTTTTTCCGATTATCTTTATGTTTCACGATATGGAAGAAATAATCGGCTTTAAATTCTTTTTGCGCCAGAACCAGGCTGAGCTAGAAAATCGTTTTCCGTTTATCCTCCGCCGCTACAAAGATTTTTCTACAGAAGGCTTTGCTCTCGCAGTTTACGAAGAACTCATTTTATGTATTTTGATTTCGACTCTCGCATATTTTCTTGACCGTAATTTCCTCTGGTACATCTGGCTGGGAGCCTTTCTTGGCTGCGACCTTCACTTTTTTATTCATCTGATTCAGGTAAGCATTTACCGTCGCTATATTCCAGCCTGCATTACAAGCTTGATTTGTCTTCCGGTAAATACCCTGATTATCTGTAAGTGTATTTTGTGCATTGAAGATACAGCGCTTTTCGCTGGTGCCTTTATGGCGCTCGGAGCATGTCTTGTTTTTGTGAATATCTTTATTGCACAGAAACTGATGGGATGGTTTACTAAGAGATTATCGGGTCAAGCCCAATAAATGACATTTTGACATTTTTATTAAAAGAACACACCCTTCACGAAAATCTCAATACCAATACCCACAAGGATGAGACCACCAAAAAGTGTTGCTTTTGCACCGAGTTTGTCGCCAGCTTTTTTGCCAATCAAAAGACCTGTCATACAGATTATGAAGGTTACACCGGCAATAATCAGTGAGGCAACCAGAGCCATCAGAAAGCCATAATCAGCAATTGTAAAACCGACAGAAAGTGCATCAATCGAAGTTGCAACGCCCTGAATCATCAGAGTTGCAAAAGTGAGCTTTACACAATCATTTGATTCTTCGTTTTTACAGTCACAGTGCACCGCTTCCCAAATCATCTTGCCGCCAATCCACAAAAGCAGGGCCAGGGCAATCCAGGGAATAAAAGCTTCAAACTTTGAAAAATATTCAACAATCGTGTGAACGCAGATCCAGCCGATCATAGGCATGGCGAACTGGAAAAAAGCATAAACGCCGGCAATAAAACACATGCGGCTTTTTTTCATCTGGGATTCACTTAAAGCATTTGCGATTGAAACTGAGAAGGCGTCCATGGCAAGACCAACGCCAAGCAGAACGCTGTTTACAAAAAAGATAAGATTCCATTCCATAGTAAGAGTCCTTAATCATGAGTCTCGCAATTTAACACAAGCCAGGTTTTCACCAGTATGTTGACTTGTCACGCACATGGCGCTCGCTACTCCCCCATGGAAGTGATTTAGAAAATGTTTTTTAGATTATCGCAAAAATCAATAAGCAGGTCAACATTTTATAAAAAGTAAATTGCAGAATAGAGCCTTTTCTGCAATTTAGAGTAGTGCCTACAATTGCGGAAATGTGTTTAAGACAATGCTCACTCTGAGTGTACCGGCTGTGCTCGGTATGGTTGTTATTGGGCTCTATAACTTTATGGATGCCGTTTTCGTAGGTCAGATGGTTGGCCCGGTTGCAATGACTGCAGTAAAAGTTTCATATCCTTTTACTCTCATTAATAGCGGAATTGCAACTTTGATAGGGCAGGGCTCTGCTTCTGTTCTTTCCCGTGCAATCGGTGAACGCGATAAAGATACCGTTGACCGCATAATGGGAAATCTTATTTCTTTTGTAACACTTCTTTCTACAATTGTAATTGTAATCGGTTTGATTTTTACACGTCAGCTTTTGACACTTGCCGGAGCAGAAGGCGAAGTTCTTGATCAGGCAGTTCGCTACCTGAGAGTCGTATTCTGCGGTTCACTTTTTGTAAACCTCGGCCAGTCAACAAACATGATTATGCGCGGCGAAGGCAAACTCAAAAAGGCAATGATTATTATGGCAACCAGCGCCATCCTCAACATTATCCTCGATCCGATTCTCATTAAGGTATTTGGCGAAGGAAACGGTGTTCTTGGAGCAGCCTTTGCAACAATCATTTCTCAGTTTGTTTTGATGTGCATGTCTTTCTTCTATTTCATTAAGAAGAGCGATACAGTCCGCATTCACAAAGTTCGTTTCGAAGGCAAGCTTGTAAAGCCTGTTTTGAGCGTAGGCGTTTCTGCCATGCTTATGCAGGTTATGTCTATGGTTCAGCAGACAATCCTTTATAATACAGCAGCAAAGTGGGGCGGCAGTGAATGGCAGACAATTTTGGGTGCAGCCCTCAGCCTTCAGGCCTTTGCCTTTATTCCACTTTGGGGAATCAGTCAGGGCTTCCAGCCTGCAATCGGTACAAACTACGGTGCAAAACTTTTTGGCCGCGTTGGAGCCTTCACCCGCACCTTTATGATTTCGGCAACTGTTGTAGCTCTTCTCTTCTACGTTCCGATTATGTGCTTCCCGGTAAAAATGCTTTCAATGTTCATTACAGATGCCGCTATCGTTCAGACCGGTGCTCCAATGCTCCGTGTAATTTTCGGCGCCTACATCTGCTACGGTGTTCTGATTCTTTCGATTACCTTCTTCCAGGCAATTGGTAAGGCCGGCGGAGCTTCTGTTCTCGCCCTCGCAAGACAGCTTGTTCTCTTCCTTCCACTCGTTGTGATTCTTCCACACCTTGGCGGTCTTGGAGTAAGTGGTGTGTTCTATGCACAGCTGATCACAGACCTGGTTGTCCTCGTTCTTGCAATTATTCTGATGATAAAAGCATTTGCAGGCTTTAAGAAAAATTAAAATTATTAGGGCGCATCCGGCCGCCTATGGCGGCCGGTCGGTCGTTCCGCAATTCCGCTGGCGCTTCAGCCGCTTCCCTCGTCATTCACTTCGTTCATTCCTCAGTCCAGTGGCCCTTCGCAGCCTACGGCAGCTCGGTTGCTCCATGCCCTTGCGCGTGAAATTAATGCTATTCCGCCAGAATACCTGCAAAAATGCAAAGATCCCAATTTTTGTAGGTTAGAAAGCAGCTCATTTCTCAAAAGATTTCCTACAAAATAAGGATTTTTCAGGTTTTTGTAGGAAAAATTACACAAATTTTCAGTGAAAGTGTCTTCACAACAACCAGAATCTGGCATTTTAAGAAAAAAAATACCTATAAAAGCCGCATTTTTCGCAATTTTGTAGGTAAAATCATAATTTATATCATCAAAAGCTTCCTACAAAAACAGACATTTTTTAATTTTTGTAGGAAAAATTTATCGAAAATATCTTTTTTGTTTGATGACTTTTTAAAAAATAAAAAGTGTAAACGTAAATTACACATATAATGACAAATATAAATTGACAGTAAAATATTTCTCATCTATAATTTAAGTCATGAAAGAGATTCTTCGTTCATTACGAAACAAGAATAATTATTCTCAAAGTGCCGTGGCTGCATATCTTGAAATTTCAAGACAGATGTATAACAAATACGAAAGCGGAACGGCTGAACCTTCTCTTAAGAATATTAAAAAACTATGCGAATTATATAAGGTTTCGGCAGACCTATTTTTAAGTCCGGTTAGAAAAGAAGATGAGAAGGTGGAATATCCATATACTTCTGAATCATCTGCTTGTTTGAGTGTTGCTTCTCCATCTGTTTCTTATGGCGAATCACCCGAAACTTCAAACTCAAAAACTTTATTATCAGAATTAGTCAGACTCATTCCATTGCTAAAATTGAACGAACAGATTTCTTTAATGTCCAGACTTGCCAATATTATTGAGAAACAAACTTGCGTTACAGATTCTCCTGTTATAAAAACGAAAAAAATAAAAAAGATTCCAGATGCGACATATAATCAATATTTGAATAACGAGGAAGTGCAAAAGCAACGTAAAAGTAGTCTTGCTACCATAAGGGAGATTTTGAAAAATGATGAATGGTGAAATATGGTGGGTGGATTTTCAAGAGCCCCGTGGAAGTACACCTGCATTTGTAAGACCGGGGATTATTGTACAGAATAATGAACTAAATAAGAGCGAACTAAATACAACAATTGTAATTCCGGTAACAACAAACTGCAGATTAGCCGACTACAAGGGAAATGTCTTTCTCAATAAATCTGAATCAAAACTTTCAAAAGATTCTGTTGCCTTGTGTGCCCAGATTACAACGGTTGATAAACAGGCACTACTGGAAAAGAATTCAAAATTATCATCAGATTTATTGGATGAAATATACGAAGAGATTTCCTGGGTTCTAGAAAACTAAACTAGTTCTATAAGAGTGTAGCCTGCGTCATTGATAGTTTTGGATAATTCCGCCCATTCCAGCTGACTTTTTGAACGTACAAGTACTGTATTATTTTCAAGCTTCACACTGGCCCACACACCTTCTTTTGCATTCAGTGCATTTTCTACGCGGCGGGCGCAGTTTGAACAGTGCATGCCGTCTACAGTGAGTGTGTATGTGTAAGGGTAGTGGGCTTTGTTTTTATCTTTCACTTTGATTTTCTTTGGAGCCGCGTCGTGTGTTCCGCAGCAGGAAGAGCCGTATTTAATTCTTTTTCTGATGCTGAGAATTGCGCAGACTACGATGATTGCTAAGACAAATAGAATTGCTATTGTTCCCATATTATTTTATAACCTCCCACATGATTCCCATATTCTTAAAGCCGCCTTTTGGCATGCAGGAATCGCAGTGTGATTTTCCCTTTCCGTGTGAGCAGCCGGAGCAGGACGTGCAGTGTCCTGAGCAGACTGGCACTGGATTTTTACCCGCCGTGAGCAGAGTCTCATTTTGTGGATATGAGGTCGCGACGCGGCGGATGATTTTTGATCGTTCCAGAAAATCGATTTTGCGCAGAACGTCATCACTTGTAGTATGCAGTTCTTCTGCCAACATTTCAATTGTTCTGGAGCGACCATCTGTTAGTAAAGATAACAGTTTTTCCATATTACCAAATCAAAAGCCCAATGTGATAAGCAACACACGCAATAAGGAGTGCACCGAATGTGTAATAAAGCGCAATCAGAGTTGTCCACTTTGCAGAGTGTGTTTCCTGATAAGTTGCGGCAAGTGCAACGATACATGGCATATTGAAAGTAATTGCAAAAATGAAGGCCAGTGCTTCAGGCTTTGCAACATTTGCAACAAGCAGCTCGTTGATGTTTGCAACGGCACCACCGCTAACTGTACTACCGACCGTTAGCATACTGTGATCTGTAAAGATTGTAGAGAGAACACCGATGGCCCCTTCCTTACCGAGAGAAGATACGATAAAGGCCATAAAGGTTTTCCAGCCAAGACCAAAAATCTTAGTAACTGGTTCAATTGCCTGACCAATCTTATACATTATGGAATTGTCCATTTTACCTGAGCTTGTATAAGTAAGCAGCCAGAACACAAAAGAAACCAAAAGAATTACTTTGAGTACGCGGAAGAAGGTATCTTTTGTGCGGCCAAGTACATAGCGGAAAAGGCTTCCCCAGCGTGGCTTGTGATAAGGAGGAAGTTCCATAATCATACCACAGCGGTCTTCTTTTTTTACAAGTTTACGGCCGAATACTTTTGAAGTAATACACATATGAAGAACCATCACTGCAAGAATTGCAACAATTACAAGTGGAGCTCCGGCGCCAAACCATACAGTAGAAAGCATTGGAACAACGGCCCAAGCTGCACCACAAGGAATTGCCCAGGCAAGTGCTATAGTCAAAACTTTTTGGCCCCAGTTATCAATTACGCGGGCACCTGCGGCACCACCCATTGTACAACCAAAGCTTACAAGGAATGGCATAACTGATTTTCCCTGAAGTCCCAGTTTAGACATTGTGTTGTCGAATACATAAGAGATTCGGGCCATAACGCCGACTTCTTCGAGTAATCCAAATACAAGTGTTACACCGAATACAAAGCCCAGCATCTTAAAGATAAAGCTGAGTGAGTTGATAAGAACATCACAAAGAATCGCAATTATGAATGCAGGGCAGCCAGCTCCGGTCAAAGCAGAACTTACCGGGCCAGCAAGTGCTCCTACAGCGCTACCAATTCCCATAAACGGAAGGGCAGGGATAAACGAAGCAATAAGTCCGAACAAAACTGTAAGAACTACAACCGGCTTTCCCCAGATGCGGTGAGTAATCAGGCGGTCAAACTTTCCGAGCTTACGTGTTTTCTTTTCAGATTTTACAGTGCCATCAAGAAGTGCGTCGATCCAGGCAAATTTCTTTTCACCTGTAAGAAGCACTCCATTTTTGATTTTTGCGATTGCAGCATCAAAGGCAGTTCTTTTTTCTCCGATAAGTGCATTTTTGATTTTTGCGGTTACCGGCGCATCGCCTTCAATTGCTTTAGCGGCAAGCCAGATTTCTGAATATCCAGAAATTACATTTGCAGGAATAAGTGATTTGATTTCAGAGTAAACATCAATTGAGCTGTATTTTGAATCAAGTGCTGAGGAATCCAATACGGTCTTTTTTTCAACAGCACGTTCAAGAGCCTTATAAAATCCGTCATACTGTTTTCTGTCTGGAGCAGAGAAGAGAACTACAGGAATACCAAGTTTTTTTTCTAATGCGGCAAAATCAATCTGTTTGCCCTGTTCGGCTGCAACGTCGCTAAGATTCAAAAGAAGGAAGCTAGGAACGGTAATACCGGCATAATCAGCGAGCATATAAAGACTGCGTTCGAGCTGCGAGCTGTCTGCAAGAATACAAACAACGTCAGCTTTGCCACTTGCTATATAGTCTCGTGTAATAATTTCTTCATCTGAGTTTGCACTGAGGCTGTAAGTTCCTGGAAGATCAGCAACAAGATATTTTTTACCATTGTGTTCAAAAGAACCTTCTTTCTTTTCTACGGTTTTTCCAGGCCAGTTACCGACATGCTGTTTTAAGCCGGTAAGGGCATTAAACAAAGTTGATTTTCCAGAGTTTGGCTGACCAAGCAACGCAATTACGGTTTCGCAATTATCTGTCATACTGCTTCCTCCACTTCGATATCTGCACATTCATTACGGTTAAGAGCAATCATTGTGTCTCTGGAATAAACTAGCAGAGGACGACGTTTCTCATTCTTAACAACTGTTACCTTGCATCCAGGTGTAAGCCCGATAGAAGTAATTCTGCTTACAAAGCGGCTATCACCGTTTACACAGGTAATAACACCACTGTGTTCTTTCTTAAGCTCTGACAGCTTCATTTTTCCTTTTGCCTCTTTTTATTAGTTTTTACTAACATTTTAGTTAGTTGACAATAACATTACTATAAAATATTGTTATATTCAACTAACTAAAATAGGAAGACATTATGAATAAAATGCCGGCAGAAAAACTTTTTCAGACATATATGGATTTAATCAGCCAGAGAGAAAGCGAGGAAATCTATCGGCTGAATGAGCCTATTGGTGAAGGCATTATGAAACACCTGCATATTGCCAAAGGAATTGAATTAGTTTATTCGGAGCTCGAAAGTTATAGTCCAAATTATCAGGCAGAAAAAAAGGAAGTTGATGGACTGGAAATCATGTATATTGTTGACGGGCATGGTGAATTTGAACTTCAAAACAGACAGGTTGCCAGCGGAGAAAAAGGCGATGTAATGATCTTCAACTGTAAGACTGGAGTAAAAAAAGCTCTGCTTGGTAAAAGTGGAATGAACTGCATAAGCATTATTCTGTTTACTGAAGATACAATTTCTTTTCTTAATGATTTTCTTGGAACCAGTGATTTCAGCAGTTCTGATTTTTTTAATGACATTAGAAAGAGTGATAGTGCCGTATCATTTCCTTGTGGTGAACTTTTAGAAAAATTGTTTCTGGAAACTATCAGACTGCCTGGAGCCTTTTCAAAATATACAGTGAGGCTTGCCGTGGTTCATGCGATAATTCTTTTGATTCAGAAATTCAGATGTAAAGATAGTTGTGATGTAAGAATGAAAAGCGATACTCCAGATGCATATTTCAGCGGCACTACCGGACGTAAAGTTCAAAATGTTCGCAGGATTATCAATTCAAATCTGGAAAAAGAAATTTCTATTGAAGAACTGGCCTGTAAGGTTAATCTTAATCGCACAACCCTTCAAAAAATTTTTAAGGAAATGTATGGACTTACAGTGAATGAATATCGTACAAAGGCACGGCTTCAACTTGCGAAAAATCTCCTTGCGTCTACTGAACTTTCAATAACTGAAATTGCAGGTCGCTGCGGTTATGCAAATGCAAGTAAGTTTTCTGAAGTTTTTAAAAAGAATGAAGGTGTTTTACCAAAAGATTGGCGTAAATAATTTAATGTTAGTAAATACTAACTAATTGACAAACAAACTGATTAATTATATTATCCTCCGCGTTAGTAAAAACTAACACAGGAGTTAAAATGATTAAATCAAAGAAATTGGTGATTACAGCCGCATTGTGTGCTTTCACCGCAGCCCTTTCATTTGCACAGGAAGTGACATTTGAAAACAAACTTTCGTCTGGTCTCGTAAGTATTGATATTACAGATGACAATACAGAATCTTCTTTTGCTGGAATTAAAAACGAAGCAAAAGCAGAATATAGTTCTGAAAAACTTGATATGGGAGTAAAGCTCATTACAGAAGTTATTCAGGACTCTGATGATTCTCTTGCTATTGGTTCTGATGCTTTTGTAGATGATTATTTCATTGAGTTCCGTCCTGTTTCATTAGTAGGTATTGGATTCCACAAAGGATATAATGTTGCAGGTTCTTTCTTGCCTTGTCTTGATAAAGAAATAGATGCATCTAATTTCGGAAGTGACCTTGGGCTTTTCATTTATCCTCTCGAAGGTTTTGTAATTTCTGGTGGCGTTGATTTCATTTCTTACCTTGGTAAAGATGATACAAAACCTCTCGTAAATTTTGGAGCAGAATACACAGTAGGTGAAATGCTTGCTTTCGGAGCAGCTTTCCGCAACGTTGCTTCTGATGATCGCACAATCGGTGCTTATGCATCATTTACAGGAGTTGAAGGTCTTACATTGAACGCTGGTTTTACTCATAACGGTGAAATCGAAGATTTCAATATTGCTGGAAATCTTATCAATGCTGCAGTTATGTACAATAAAGATGCAATTGGTATTTACGTAGATGCAGTTTATGCAGTTGGTGGTGATGAAGATGATTCAAATGAACTTTATACAGCAGCTAACGTAACTTATTACATTACTGAACCATTCTTTGCAAGCCTTTATGGATGCTTCACAAATGATTTTGATAATGATGATTCATGGTGTATCGGAATCAATCCTTCAGTAGGTTATATGTTTAATGAACATAACACTGTTGGTGGTGGCCTTTATGTAAATATCATGAAAGAAGCTAAAAACATTTCATTCCCTGTTTACTGGAAATATGTTTTCTAAAGTCATATAAGAAATCAAAAGATTAAGTCCACACTTTTTCCGGCTGTAACCTATCATACAGCCGGTTTTTTGTTATAAAACACTCCATCCTGCATAATTCACTCCAATCTGCAATTTAAATTTTTGAAAACAGATATGTTAGTCTTGACTAATTTATAACAGATTTTTATCTTAATTTATTAAGTTAGTTTTTACTAACAGAAGAGGTTTATATGTCTAATAACAAAAGTAATCGTCCTGTTCCTAAAAAGTCTGCAAGTTTTAAGAACGCACATCGCGGTCTTATCAGCTGGATTTTTTATTTTGCAGGAAGTAAAAAAGGACAGTACATCGTTAGTGTATTTTTTGCCCTGTTGAGTGTGGCTTGCTGTATTGCACCATATTTTATTATTGCACGGATTGTTCAGCAGCTTCTGGCTGGCGTTCGTGACTGGCAGCTGTTTTTGCAGGAATGTGGAATTACGGCTTTGTTCTGGTTTGGAAATGTGCTCTTTCATGCAATTTCTACTAGCATGAGTCATATTGCAACCTTTAATCTGCTTGGTAACATCAGAAAATCTATGTGCGACAAGCTGACTCGTCTTCCGCTTGGTACTGTTCTTGATATGCCGTCGGGCTCACTCAAAAGCATTATCATTGAGCGTATCGACAGTATGGAAACAACACTTGCACATATTGTTCCTGAATATACTTCGAACATCATTCTTTCGATTGTTCTTGTTGTTTATCTTTTCGTCTTGGACTGGCGTCTTGCTCTTGCCTGTATGGCTGTTTTGCCGATTGGTGTAATTGCAATGTGCTTTATGCTGAAGGATGGTGAAGCCCGCTTTAAGTATGCTCTTGATAAGACAAAGGCTTTGAACGATACCGCTGTTGAATACATCAATGGTATTGAAGTTATTAAAGCTTT
The DNA here is from genome assembly GCA_902789325.1 of uncultured Spirochaetaceae bacterium. Taxonomy (GTDB): domain Bacteria; phylum Spirochaetota; class Spirochaetia; order Treponematales; family Treponemataceae; genus Treponema_D. The sequence continues at coordinate 7,083 of CADANN010000025.1, read as the reverse complement.
TGGAAAATCTAAATCAAGTTACGAGCGCTTTGTTGTTGCGGCTCAGGAAGGTTCTGCCTGCTACGTTGAATGGATGCGCGACTGTATCTGGCCTCATGCCGTTGCAACTGTAGTAACTCCTACTTTGCTTTTCTCACTTCTTCCGATTGGCGGCTTTATGTTCCTTCGCGGAGCCATTGATGCTTCACTCTTTATCACAGTGATTGTTCTTGCAGTCAGTGCCATTCAGCCTTTCCTGATTGCCTTTACTTATCATGATGATATTGCCAAGGCCGGTGCGATTTTCGGTGAAGTTGGTTCTATCATGACTCTGGATGAACTTGAGCGCCCTGCAGAAGATGTAAAGAAGCCGGTTGATAATTCAATTGTGCTTAAGGATGTTAGGTTTAGCTATCACAAGGGAATAGAAGGAGAAGAAAAGAAAGAGATTCTCCACGGCATTAATATGAGTCTTCCTCAGGGCAGCTATACCGCCTTTGTTGGACCGAGCGGTTCAGGTAAATCTACAATCGCCCGTCTTATCGCTTCTCTCTGGGATGTTGATTCCGGTTCGGTTGAAATCGGTGGAGTAAACATTAAAGATTTGTCACTGCAGGAATACAACAGCCGTGTTGCATATGTTTCCCAGGATAACTTTTTATTCGATATGAGTGTTCGTGAGAATATCCGCCTTGGCCGCCAGAATGCGACAGATGCAGAGGTTGAAGAAATTGCCCGCAAGGCTGGCTGTTATGATTTTATCATGTCGCTTGAAAATGGCTTTGATACAGTCGTTGGTGGAAGTGGTGCTCACCTCAGCGGCGGTGAACGTCAGCGAATTGCAATTGCCCGTGCCATGATGAAGGATGCGCCAATTGTAATTCTGGATGAGGCTACAGCCTACACCGATCCGGAAAACGAAGCAATCATTCAGAAGTCTGTTGCCCAGCTTGTAAAGGGAAAGACTCTGATTGTTATTGCACACCGTCTTTCAACTGTAAAAGACGCAGACAAGCTTTTTGTAATCAAAGATGGCGTTATCGACAGCGAAGGAACACACGATGAGTTACTGGCTCAGAAGGGGCTCTATGCTGATATGTGGGCTGCCCACATTGATTCAAAGGATGAATAAAATGAAAAACGTCACCCTGAACTTGTTTCAGGGTCTCCATTAAAAGAGATGCTGAAACAAGTTCAGCATGACATACATTTTAGGAGAAATAAAATGTTTAGTACGTTAATAAAATTTTTCAAATTCTGTGATGAAGAAAACCGTAAGAAGTTTACAGGTTCGATTATTGTCGGAATCTTCAATTCGCTTTTTATGGCATTTAGAATTGGTGCGGTTGCCGTTATGCTCCGCGGAGTTATTGGAACTGCAATTGATGGACAGCCTTTTGAAACAAAAACAATCTGGCTTTCCTTCGGCATTATGTGTGTAAGTATGATTGGCGGAATCGTTACCCGTAAGGTTACCGCTATGTGGCAGTGTGAAGGCGGCTACAGAACCTGCGCTAAAAAGCGTATCGAAATCGCTGAGCATCTCCGCTATCTTCCAATGGGTTATTTCAATGAAAACAGTCTTGGTGAAATTACATCAGTTACAACTAACACGATGGAGTCTGTTGGTGACGTTGCAACCCGTGCGGTTATGATGGTTTTCCAAGGCCTGCTCGATACTTCCCTCATTATCGTAATGCTCTTCTTCTTTGACTGGAGAATTGCACTTGTTGGTCTTGCAGGTTTTGCTCTTTTTGAGTTCGTAAACTTTTTCATGCGCTTTGCAGTAAAAAATATTTCTGCAGATAAAATCCGCGACGATGCAGCAGAAATCGGAAAGGTTCTGGAATACATTCAGGGAATCGCAGAAGTTAAAGCTTACAACCTTGTTGGTAAGAGAAGCCGCGAACTCAACGATGTTATCAACCGCAGAAAAAAGACTCTGATAAAAATGGAGATGCGCTGTATCCCTGTATCAAACATCCAGTCGTTAGTTGCAAAACTCAGCGGCGTTGCGATGATGATTACTTCCTTGTATTTTTATCTTGCTGGCACTATGGCTCTCGCAGACTGTGCGACAATGCTTGTTTGTTCTTTCATGCTCTTCAACGCCCTCGAAGCCGGCGGAAACTATTCAGCACTCCTGCGTGTAATTGACCTTGGTGTAACAAAAGCCAGCAAGATTCTCGCTCTGCCTACTATGGATATCGAGGGTAAAGACAATACTCATCACCCTGAACTTGTTTCAGGGTCTCCCCTCATCCAGGCAAACAATGTCGACTTCGCCTACGACAAGCGCAAAATTATCGACAACATTTCTCTCTCGATTCCAGAGCACAGTACAACCGCAATTGTCGGCCCGAGTGGTGGTGGAAAGACAACCTTCTGTCATCTTCTTGCCCGCTTCTGGGATGTAGACAAAGGTACTGTCACTCTCGATGGAAAAGATGTCCGCGACTACAGCATGGATAACCTCATGAAAAACTACAGCTTTGTTTTCCAGAATGTTTATCTCTTCCACGACACAATCGCAAACAATATCCGCTTTGGCCAGCCAGAAGCTCCAATGGAAAAAGTTATCGCTGCAGCAAAGAAAGCCTGCTGTCACGAATTTATCAGCCAGCTGCCACAAGGTTACGACACAGTTATCGGTGAGGGAGGAGCAAGCCTTTCTGGCGGAGAACGTCAGCGTATCTCAATTGCCCGTGCCATCATGAAGGATTCTCCAATCATCATTCTTGATGAAGCTACAGCAAACGTAGACCCGGAAAACGAACGCGACCTTATGAAGGCCATTGAAGAACTCACCCGCGAAAAAACAGTTATCATGATTGCCCACCGCTTAAAGACCGTTCGCAATGCAGACCAGATTGTCGTAATAGACAAAGGCCGCATAGCAGAACAGGGCAAGCACGATGAACTCGTTGCCAAGGGCGGAATCTACGCGCGTTTTATAGATTCCCGCAAAGAAGCCGTTTCTTGGAAACTTTAACTATGTCATGCTGAACTTGTTTCAGCATCTATAGGCTCCTCGCAATGACGGTTCTCCTCCTTCCGTCGTTGCGAGTTTAACAATTCCGAAATAACAAAAAATTACCCCCATTTCACTTATAAAGAATTAATTTTATGTTATAATTAAAAAAAAATTAAAAAGGGGTAAAAAATGAAAAAACATCTTTCATCTTTCATCTTTCATCTTTCAGCTATCATAGTCTTTTTATTTGTTAGTTGTGAAAAACCAAATGAAGCAGCAGAGTTGGGTCATGCATTACGTGTAATTGTCTATTATCAGTGCGACAATTATTCAAGTAATATTATGTATCCAGGTGCACCAAATAAAGATGGTTATGGAATTTATCAGGTAATCTTAAAACTTGATAATAACAATCTTACAGACGAAATACTTGATCAAATGAACACATTTGTAACTTCGAGTGGTATAAAAAACTTTTCGGGTAACTGGTATAGCGACTCGGAGCTTACCACCCCTCTTACCGCAGGGCCTTTAACTTCTAAGTGGGAAGACAATTATTATAATTATTTTGCCTATACCCAAATTAATGAAGACCTTACACCAAGATTTACAGAATGGACAGTCCGCGATACTAATAGTATTTACAGATTTGGTTCCAGCAATTTAGATATTTACCCTCTAGATACTTCTAATGTAAATTTTGATAATGAATTGAGAAGCCGCAGCTACAGTCCTTTTGAAGTTGGCAGTGTTTATTACATTGATTCTGAAACAAATTTAATAGGGGATCAGTGGCATCCAGGTGATCCACTTCAGGGTAAAAAAATCTTTGTAGATTTAACTACAGCCTGGTCTAGTCAAAAGTATGATATTAAGTTCATAAATACTGTTACAAAAAGTCACCCATTTAGGGAACCATATTATAATTGTGTATACAGAAAGAACGCAGTTAAGGTTAAGGATTATTTGAATGATAATTATGAATATAAAAAATTTTATAAGGGCTCTTTTTCATTCAATGGTGATATTACGTGGAATAAGGACGAGCCTCTTGCAGATGATGACACTATTGAATTATATGATTTAATAAGGATAGATACCTGCCAGTCTATCTGCGATATTTATGTTATCGATGAAAATGGCAATAGCGATCCGTTGCGTGTAAACAATTCCGATATTACATATGAATTTAAAGAAGATGATATATCTAATAATGATTTAACTGCCGTAGGACAACTTGTTTATGAGACTGGATATATGACTGTAAATAATCCTAATAATTCATATATACCAAAAGCATATTATCGTCTTGATTCATCATCTAGTGAAGTTCCTGCCTCAACTGATACAGTTTGGGAAATCAACGGTTATACATATATTCAGATAAAAAAAGGCTGCAGAACATCAAAACTTGGAACATTTGGGCTTGAAGGAAGAATATACATTCTTGTCGAAAGCTTGCTGTAGTGAACTGAAGAATGACATTATGTTTTTTTGTGCTATAATGTAATTTATGAACTACATTATAGCCAAAGGTCTTTTAATTCCTTTCTTAGGAACAGCACTTGGTTCTGCTCTTGTTTTCTTTATGAAAAAGGAGCTGGACTCTCGCATTCAAAAAATGCTTTCAGGCTTTGCGGCTGGCGTTATGGTAGCCGCTTCTGTCTGGAGCCTTTTAATCCCGTCTATGGAAATGTCCAGCGACCGCGGTAAGCTTGCCTTTATTCCTGCGGCCGTTGGTTTTTGTCTTGGAATGATTTTCCTTCTGATCCTGGATAAAACCGTTCCTCATATGCACCTTGATGAAACTCAGGAAGGTGTAAAATCAAAGCTTCAGAAAACAACGATGATGGTTCTTGCCGTCACTCTTCATAATATTCCTGAAGGAATGGCTGTTGGTATTTTGTATGCGGGCTGGGCTTCTGGTTCTGCACAGATTACTGAGGCTGGTGCATTAAGTCTTGCTCTTGGAATTGCAATTCAGAATTTCCCGGAAGGAGCAATCATCTCCATGCCGCTTCATTCAAAAGGCCTGTCAAAAGGAAAAGCCTGCTGGTACGGAGTGCTTTCTGGAGTTGTTGAACCTGTAGCCGGCTTCCTCACGATTCTTCTTGCAAGTCTTGTTATGCCGGTACTTCCATATTTCTTAAGCTTTGCTGCCGGCGCTATGATTTATGTTGTGGTAGAAGAACTTGTGCCAGAAATGGCAGAAGGCGAACATTCCAACTGGGGTACAATTACCTTTATGCTTGGCTTTGCTTTAATGATGATTCTGGATGTTGCCCTGGGATAATTATTCGCCATGCTCGCACGGAATGCCCATCATATGCATCATTCCGTAGCGGGTAAATTCTTCGATATTTTCGATATATTGGAAAGCTGCCTTCTTTGTCATTTTGTGAGTGATTATTTCTACGAAGGCATTTATGACAGTTGATGCAATAAAGTGAACTGTCATCTTGTCGATTTTTTTTGTTGAGATCTGATTTTTGTACATCCAGTTGAAGGTTTGTTCGCAGTTTTTAGTGTAGAGTTCGCAGATTTCTTCCTGAAAATGTTCGTGCGTGCTGCCGGCTGCTTTTGTAAGCAGTAAGGTAAAAGCATCAAAATTATCAAAAATATAATTTAAAAGTCCATTTGTCTGTTCTGCTTCTTTTTCAAAATGCTCTTCTGAAACAATATTTTCTAAATCAAGATGATGAGAAGAATCTGCCATCATAACTGCTTTTGTCGTTACTTCTATAGCCTCATCGACAAGCGCACAGAAAAGAGCATCCTTATCTTTAAAATGGCGGTACATTGCACCTGTGGTAAGACCTGCGTTTGAGGCAATTGTGCGCAGTGAGGCATTCATAAAACCTTTTTCAAGGAATTCTTCCATTGCACTTTCGAGGATTTTCTTTTTTGTTTCTGCGGATGCATCGCTCATGACCTAAGTTTACAATTAAAAATAGAGAAAAGTCAAGGAAAAGTGATAACAATGTTATCAAAAATTCCGAAATTCTATTGACATGATAACACTGTTATCATTATTATCTGTTAACGATAACAGTGTTATCAAAAAGGTTAGTATTTACTAACGAGATAAAGGAGATTTTATGCAGGTTAAGAAAATAAACGACTGGTTTGAAAAATTCGGTCGTTTTGAAGTAAAGCATCGATGGGGCTTCCTTATCGGTTTGTTAATTTTAACAATAGTTTGCAGTCTGGGCCTTCCTCGCCTTAAACTCGATAATGGCGAAGAGGACTGGTTCGATGACTGGGAAACCACAAAAGTTAACCAGGATCACTTTGAAAGTATTTTTGGTTCAACCGACAGCCTTCTGGCCCATATCAAGGCAAAAGATGTCTTTGACCCGGAAGTTTTGAATATGATCGACGAGCTTGGTGACGAGCTTTTAAATAATGTTCCTTATGCGGGAAGTATTACTTCTTTAATGGAGCTTTCTCTTCCAGTCGGAACAGAAGACGGCTTTGAAGTCACAAGTCCTTTTGAAGATGGTGTTCCAACTGATCCGAAAGTGCTTGCAGAAAAGAAGGCTTTTATTATGAGCCGTGAGTCTATTGTAAATAAAGAAAACCTCGACCAGGCAATGGCAAAAATTGCTCCTCCTGCCATGGCAATTTTTAATGACCCTAAATATAAATCAGACAAATGGGAAATACGCCCGGCGGGCCTTTCTTACACAGAATACGAAGAGGAAAAAGCAATTGTCTGGCAGTGTATAAGCCGAATTGCTTTAGGCTTTATCGTAATGCTTATCTTCCTGATTGTTTTTATTCGCTCATTGCGTGGAGTTATTGTTCCTTCAATCGCAACTCTAGGTGCCCTTTGTACAACCCTCGGTGCTTCTGCCTGGTTGAATATCAAAGGTAATAACACAATGATTCTTGTAACAGTTTTGCTTGCAATGGCACTTGCGGTTGGTTATGCAGTTCATTACATCAACAGCTTTAAGATGTACTTTAGAAAAACAGGCCAGCGCAAAGAATCAATTGTTATGGGAATCAGAGATTCCGGCTGGGCTCTCTTCTTTACAGTAATCACAACAATGGCAGGTATGCTTTCCTTCCTTTCTGCAAACATCAGACCTATGCGCTGGGTTGGAGGAATTACTGCAGCTGCCGTT
>CADANN010000024.1 GCA_902789325.1 uncultured Spirochaetaceae bacterium | reverse complement strand
TTCCTGAGCAGTAATTATATGAGCTGTGGCAGAATCGTTAGCTCCAGCCCTGTCTTCATCAAGTTTAAAATTCCAGCGACAGGTATGAGAGCAGAAACCACTCTGAGCACTGCGACCGGTAAGGTACGCACTCATAAGACAGCGGCCGGCATAGGCAATACACATTGCACCATGAACAAAGGTTTCCAGTTCCATATCTGGAATGGCATCTTTTATTCGGCGGATCTGATCAATGGAAATTTCACGTCCCAAGACAATTCGTGAAAAGCCGAGGCTTTTGTACATTTTTACAGCCTCACTGTTTACACAGCTTGCCTGAGTTGAAAGGTGCAGCTGAGCGTTCGGGAACTCTTTTTGCAAAAGCGGAACAATACCGATATCCTGAACAATAAAAGCATCAATAGGATACTGACGGAAATAATCAAGATTTGCTTTGAGTGCATCAATTTCTTCATCATGAAAAGAAATATTTAATGCACAGTGAAGGCGGCGTCCTGGAAACTGTTCTTTAAGCGCCTGAACCTTTTTATATTCATCTTCGTAAAAATTATCTGCCTTAACGCGAAGTGAAAATTTCTTTAAGCCGATATAAGCAGCATCTGCACCATAAGCGTATGCATAATATAATTTTTCAACATTTCCTGCTGGAGATAAAAGTTCCATAAAATTCTAGGCCTCCGACCTTAAACTGTGTTCAAGCCTTGGCTTATTTTCTATCTGAACAACAGAAGAGCCACCGGTTCCATCTGTTACAATTTTACCAATTCTATCAAGGGCAAGATGAGATTCATGCAGGAACTCGTCTGCCATCTGGAACATGAACATCATATCTGGCCAGATATCAAGCACACACTCGTTACCAGCTTCACGGAGATTTCCAGCAAACTCTTTTGCATCATCAAGAAGGATTTCTTTTTCACCCATCTGGATATATACAGGTGGGAAATTCTTAAGAGCTTCATCACCTGCAAGAAGCGGAGAAACCATTGGACTCGAAGTATTTGATTCGTATGTATAAATCGAACTACTTTTTCTGAGTACATCCCCGCTCATAACTTCATCGCTGATTTTCTTTGTCTGAATCAGTTTTGAACATTCAGAAACATCGAGCCATGGAGAAAAAAGCACAACCTGTTTTATACAGCTACGGTATCGCTCCCGAAGATTGAAAATAAGCGAACAGGCAATTGGAGCTGCAGAACTATCTGCGGCAATAATAATTTCCGGTAACTGAGGCTTAGTTCCCTGCTCTGCATTCAAAGAACAGGCAATCTGTTCTTCAGTAAAAAGTGCCTTGAAAACGCTTTGAATATCTTCATTTGCAGCTGGAAAAGGAAATGCAGGAGCGAGACGATACTCAGGAACTACGACACGGCAATAACACTTTGTAGCAAGAGACGCACAAAAACTTGCATAAGCAGTTCGCGAACCACCAACAAAAGAACCGCCGTGAATATAAAGCATTATTCTGTTTGATGAATAGATTTCTGGTGCGAGAATATCGCACACGGTGTTAGCATATTTATATTCTGTGCGCTCAACTCCATTCGGAAGGAAAACTGTTTTAAAGCCTTCATCAAGTTTTGCGCGGAAAGTATCTACATTTGATTTTGAACCGAAGGTGAGCAGCTTGAGTTTTTTGATTGCACCTTTGCGGTCGTTCTTAGTTTCCATAGCCATATATTGTAGCAAAAAAGATTGATTTTTGCTACAATAGGCAACACTATAAATCATAGGCCAACGACGGCCCATAAAGGAGGTTACCGATGCCTATTAAAATTCAGTCAGATTTGCCAGCATGCGCAACACTTGAAAAAGAGAACATCTTCGTCATGACGGAGAAACGGGCGATGGAACAGGATATCCGTCCGCTTAAAATTGCGATCGTAAACCTCATGCCTAATAAGGAAGTTACTGAAACTCAGCTTTTGCGTCTTTTAGGAAATACTCCTCTTCAGATTGAAATTTCTCTCGTTCACATGGAAAATCACGAGAGCAAAAATACAGATGAAAGCTATCTCGATCGTTTTTATATTCCTTCGAGCGAGCTTTATAACCAGAAGTTCGACGGAATGCTGATTACTGGAGCTCCTGTAGAGCAGATGGATTTTACTGATGTTGATTACTGGGACGAACTTTGTAAGATCATGGATTATGCAAGACAGAATGTTTATTCAACCCTTTACTTGTGCTGGGGTTGCTTTGCCGGGCTTTATCATCATTATGGAGTACCAAAGCACGCTCTCGAACGCAAAATGTCGGGCATTTTTATGAATGAACGCTGTGTTGACGGAGACCCTCTGCTTAGAGGTTTTGATGATACATTCCCTATTCCACAGAGCCGTCACACTACTCTTATAAAAGAAGATTTGATTAAACACCCTGAGCTTGTAATTCTTGCAGAAAGTGCAGAAGCTGGCGTTACAATTTTGAAATCAAAAGACAACCGCGAAATCTTTATGACCGGCCATCTTGAATACGACACTATGACACTTGCTCAGGAATACTACCGCGACACTGATAAGGGAATGAAAGTTCCTCTTCCAAAGAACTACTTCCCTACAAATAACGTAAACAGAATGCCAACAAGTTACTGGCGTGCAACAGCGCATTTGTTCTATTCTAACTGGTTGAACTATTACGTTTATCAGGCTACGCCATTTAATCTGTCGTCAATCAAATAGTCAGAATTAAATAATACTATTTTTCTTTACTCACACTAAATTGTCTGTTATTATTGATAGTATTATGATTATAAAATTAGGTTTACTTATTCTCTTCTTTGCCGTTTTCATCTTTGTTGGTATTAAATGCCGCACAGTTTCAAACAATGTAAACGGTTACGTTTTGGGAGGACGGGCTGTTGGTCCGTGGCTCACCGCCTTTGCTTACGGTACATCTTACTTTTCTGCCGTAATTTTCGTTGGTTATGCAGGTCAGTTCGGATGGAACTTTGGTGTTGCTTCAACCTGGATTGGTTTGGGAAACGCCTTCATCGGCTCTCTTATGCCTTGGGCAATCCTCGGTCGCCGCACCCGCGTTATGACTCAGCATCTTAATTCAAAGACAATGCCTGATTTCTTTGGTCAGCGCTATGAATCAAAAGGGCTTAAGGTTGCTGCTTCTGCAATCACCTTCCTCTTTTTGATTCCATATACAGCATCTTTGTTCAATGGTCTTTCACGTCTTTTCCGTATGGCTTTCAATGTTGATTATTCAGTTTGTGTTATCGTTATGGCAATTCTTACAGCTATCTACGTAATTGTAGGTGGTTACATGGCCACTGCTGTAAACGACTTCATTCAGGGAATCATCATGCTCATTGGTATTGTGGCTGTAATTCTCGCAGTTCTTTCTAAGAACGGCGGCTTCATGCAGTCTATGGCACTGATGTCTGAAATTGAATCTCCTGTTATGAAGGGCGCTTACAGCTCGTTCCTTGGACCTCAGCCCTTCTACCTTCTGATTGTAGTTCTCCTTACCTCTCTTGGTACCTGGGGACTTCCTCAGATGGTTGGTAAGTTCTACGCAATCAAAAATGAACGTTCTGTAAAAATCGGAACTATGATTTCTACTTTCTTTGCCATCATCATTGCAGGCGGTTGTTACTTCCTCGGTGGATTCGGCCGTCTCTTCCTTACACCGGAACAGGTTAAGGCTGAAGGTTTTGATGCTGTAGTTCCTACTATGCTTTCTGGTCTCGGCGACGTACTTATCGCTATAGTTTTGATCCTTGTACTTTCTGCTTCTATGTCTACTCTTTCTTCACTTGTTTTGACATCAAGTTCAACATTGACTTTGGACTTCATCAACTCATTCAAGAAGAAGGAATCAAGTGAAAAGCAGAACCTTTTTGTACTCCGCTTATTTGTTGCAGTATTCATTGTGATTTCTGCTGTAATCGCAATTGTTCAGGCTAAGTCAAAGGTAACCTTCATCGCGCAGCTTATGGGTGTTTCATGGGGTGCTCTTTCTGGTGCCTTCCTTGCTCCTTTCCTTTATGGACTTTACTGGAAGAAAACAAGCAAAGCTTCTGTTGCAGTTTCATTCTGTTTCGGCGTTGTAATGATGCTGATTCAGCTCAGCATTTCTCTTGGACTTTGCCATGTTTCAGGACCAGTTCTCGGATTGATTTTCAAGAACTCACTTTACTCAGGTGTATTCAGTATGCTTGCATCACTGATTATCGTTCCTGTAGTAAGTCTGATTTCTGCAAAGACTCGCCCAGCTAATGTAGACAAAATGTTCGACTGCTACAATACAACAGTAACAGTTCATACAACAGAAGCGTTGACTGAGGAAGACTAAAATAGCAGAATCTTAAAATCGCCACATAGGCGAGACTAGCGAGCCGACTCACACGAGCCGGCTTTTTTTATATCGTCTTACTAATAATAAATCTTGCAAATTTTTCTTTACTCTACTATGATAGTATTACTATCATAACGATACTGGAGGACGGAATGACTATTTTTGAAAATATTAATCGTCTTACTTCTTATGCACTTTTGAACGGACTTATTACTGAGGATGATGTTATTTATACACAGAACAGATTGCTTGAACTTTTTAAACTGGATGGATTTGAAGAACCTGTTGCTGGAGACTTGCCGACAGTAAAAACAGAAGACCTGGAAGGAATTTTACGAGAGCTTTTGGATTGGGCGGGTACTAACGGTATTTTTGAAGATACTGGTGTTGTGAGCCGTGACTTATTTGATACAAAAATTATGGGAATGCTTGTGCCACCTCCAAGCCTTGTGAGAAGTCAGTTTAATCAGCTGATGACTACTAAAGGTGCAAAAGCAGCAACCGACTGGTACTATAAATTCAGCGGTGACACAGACTATATCCGCCGCTACAGAGTTTGCAAAGATCTCAAATGGAAGACTAGCACTGAATACGGCGACCTTGATATTACAATCAATCTTTCAAAACCGGAAAAAGATCCTAAAGCAATTGCCGCTGCACGAAATGCAAAGCAAAGTTCTTACCCTGCATGTCTTTTGTGCCGCGAAAACGAAGGGTATGCTGGCCGCATGAATCATGCCGCTCGTCAGAATCACAGAATCATTCCTCTTACTCTTGCAGGTGAACAGTGGTATCTTCAGTACTCGCCTTATGTTTATTACAACGAGCACTGTATTGTTTTTGACGCAAAACACGAGCCAATGAAAATTGAGCGCAAAACTTTTGAGCGCCTTATTGATTTTGTAAAACTCTTTCCACACTACACTCTCGGCAGCAATGCAGATATTCCTATTGTTGGCGGTTCAATTCTTAGTCACAATCATTTCCAGGGCGGAAACTATGAGTTCCCGATGGCCCGCGCCGAAGTTGAAAAATCCTTCGCACTTGCAAAGTTCCCTAACGTAAAAGCCGGAATTGTAAAATGGCCGATGAGTGTTATCCGTCTGGATTCTGAAGATGCAGATGAATTGATTGATGCAGCAGACTTTATTTTGCAGGCATGGCGAGGCTACACAGATGAAGCTGCATTTATTTTTGCAGAAACTGATGGCGAGATTCACAATACAATTACCCCAATCGCACGCCGTCGTGGAAATCAGTTTGAACTCGATCTTGTTTTACGAAACAATATCACAACAGAAGAACATCCGCTTGGAGTTTACCATCCGCATGCAGAACTTCATCACATCAAAAAGGAAAACATCGGTTTGATTGAAGTTATGGGTCTTGCAGTTTTACCGAGCCGACTCAAAAAGGAACTTGCAGATTTGGGTGAAGCAATGTGCAACGGAACTGATTTACGCAAGGATGAAGTGCTTGCAAAACACGCAGACTGGGCAGATGAAGTTCGTACCCGTCACCCGGATTTTAATAAATCAAATGCAGATGAGATTTTAAAACAAGAAACCGGCATCGTGTTCAGCAAGGTGCTGGAAGATGCCGGTGTATATAAGCGCGACGCGCCAGGACTAGTCGCATTTGATAAATTTATTTCAATACTATCTTAAAAGTCGGCAAGCACAGCTTGCCTCTGAGCCTTTTTTTCGATGAACCTAAAGCAACCCTTTCGGCTTGCTTTTTAACGGTTCTTCGATTTAAGGCTTACTTCATTAATTCTTTATACTTCTGAGCGAGTCTCTTTGACTTAACTGCGGCAAGTCCGCAGTAGTTTGAAGGATGCTCAAAGATGTGTAAGGCCGCTGGCGGCCGGTGTTCAATCGGAAAGCGTTAAAAAAATTGCGAAAGCAATTTTTAGCTTGTCCTCTATAACAGTTTTTTGAACATTTATTTACACAACTCTTTATATTTAAGAGCTAATCTCTTGCTCTTAACAGCTGCTAAGCCACAATAATTTGACGGGTGTTCAAAAAACTGTGCAGGATTCTCAACACCGAGTTTTTCAAGCTGAGCTGTAATGTCTGCATATTCTTTTTCGTGAGTCTTGAGAACTTCGAAGAAGGTTTTGCCGCTCTGCTCTGCTTCAAGAGTAATCTTGCGGATAACTTCGTGGCCGTCGTTGTATCCAGCTTCACCAAGCAGAATGTAAGCAGGTTCTGCAAGAACACCGCCCTTTACCTTACCGCCGGCATTTTCGAGATTTCTTGCCATGCCTTCCTTATCAGCCTGGAGTCCCTTAACAACAGAGTTCATACGGGCAACTGCCATTGTAAATCCGCTTACATAATCAGCAATAAAGCGCTGGCTTGCAGAGTTTGTAAGGTCACGCTGATGTTCAGAAATCTGATCCATATAGAAAGTGATTACGCGTGGACACATAGCCTTCCACAAAGATTTTACGTGTTCGCTGTTCCATGGGTTTCTCTTCTGTGGCATTGTTGAAGAACCAACCTGTGTTGCAGCAAAGTATTCGAACACTTCACCAATTTCAGAACGCTGAAGGTTGCGGAGGTCATCTGCAAGGTTAGCAATAATTCCGAATGCAACGTTCATCTCAAGCAAGAGGCGGAGAACGTATTCAGGTTCTACAAGCTGATTTGAATATTCAGATGGAGTGAGTCCAAGGAACTCTGTATATGTGCGCTCAAGTTCTTCTGGATCTTTTACAATCATAGAAGGTCCGTTGTAAGAACCAACAGGACCGGCAAGCTTACCAACCAGCTGGTTGCTCAATTCTTCAATGCGGAGAATAGATTTTCCAAGGCGGCTTACGAACTCAGCAATGCTCCATCCAAAAGTGATAGGAACAGCATGCTGTCCGTGTGTACGACCAACCTGTGGAGTAGCGCATTCGCGCTCAGCAATATCACAAAGATAGTTTTCAAGTTTTTTTAGTTCTGGAAGCACAACATTCTGAGTAACGTCGCGCATACGGCAGCTGAGGGCTGTATCAAGAATATCAACCGAAGTAGCACCAAGGTGAATGAGAGGGCCGATTTCTGAATCAACCTTTGTCTTCATTACATTTACAAGAGCACGAATGTTGTGCTTTGTTTTTTCTTCTTCTGTGTAAACTTCCTGAGGGTCGATGTTAGCTGCAACATCATCAAGAGTTTTTGCAATTTCGTCAGTGAGTTTTCCGCGAAGCTTTAGGTGGGCTTTTACAAGAGCTGCTTCACATTTAGCGCAGGAACGGATAGAAGCTTCTTCTGAAATATACTTAGAAAGGCCGGCAAATGCATCGGCTTCCGACAAAGAGTATCTGTGATCGATACAAGAAAGGTTTTCAAAAATGTTTCGTGTTTCCATAGACGCATTATAGCGAATTTTGTGGATATGGGGAATATGATTTTTTTTGTTGAACAAATCAATAAATCCCTTTAAGATTGCCCTTATATTAAACTTCCGTTCGTATGTTACGGCAGAAAATTTCAATAAGTGAGGTACACCTATGACTATTAAACCTTTTGACTTTAAGCTGAAAGATGGACGTACAGCTACCCTTCTTTCCCCTCGTGATGAAGATATCAATGGCGTTATTGAATATCTTAAGATTTCTGCAGCCGAAACCGAGTTTATTTTACGCTACCCGGAAGAATGCGATAAATATACCTACGAAGCAGAAAAGGCAATTTTTGACCGCATGAATGCATCAGACGATGAAGCTATGTTTATCTGCCTTGTTGATGGCAAGGTTGCAGGAAACTGCGGTATCCACTTCAATACAAAATTAAAAACACGCCATCGAGCAGGAGTTGCAATTGCCCTATGTAAGGAATTCTGGAATCTTGGAATTGGCACCCGTATGTTCGAAGAAATGGAAAAACTTGCTTTGACTAAGCCTTATGTTCAGATTCTTGAACTTGATTTTGTTGAAGGAAATACAAGAGCCAGAGCCTTGTACGAAAAGATGGGCTACAAAATCACAGGTCGCCGTCCTTCAGCAATCTGCCTGAAAGACGGAACTCTGCTGGATGAATATATGATGCAGAAGAAGCTGAAGAAATAGCCTAATTAAGGACGGTAAACGGATTAATTGTCTTACCGTTCTTATAAACTGTGAAATGAAGGTGTGGACCTGTACTCATACCAGTTGAACCTACATAACCGATAATTGTATTTGTGTAAACAAAATTACCTTTTCGGCAGGCAGTAGATTTCATATGGCCGTACAAGGTTTTATATCCGGAATGATGGGTAATAATTACATAATTTCCGTAAGTTGCATTAAAGCCTACAGCAGTAACAGTTCCGTCGAGGGCAGCATAAATTGGAGTGCCAGAAGCAACAGCCATATCAAGACCGCCGTGGAAGGTACGCTTACCAGCATTAAATGGAGAATCACGCCAACCGTAATTTGAAGAAAGCCAGTATCGTGCGTGAAGAGGCTTTTTAAAGAGGTCGCCGTTAATTTCCTGACGGGTAGCCCAGTCAAGTTCAGCTTCTGGAACAAAAAGCGATGTTCCAGCCTTAAGCTCAGAATCATTATTCAAATAATTTACGCTGGCAATCTTGTCGGCATTTACTTTATATTTTTCTGCAATAGTATTTGGAGTTTCGCCGTTTTTCTTAACAGTATAAATAATTCCAGGCATAGAAGGAATCTTAAGATACTGTCCAGGCTGAATAAGACGCGACTGCTTAATATTATTAACGCTGATAATAGTATCCTGAGTTACATCAAAAGCATCAGCAATAAAACCAATCATATCGCCAGATTTTACGCGATAAGTCTGATAGGTGATTTCAAGATTTTCGTTAGTGTTTTCAATTGCA
Organism: uncultured Spirochaetaceae bacterium; assembly: GCA_902789325.1. GTDB lineage: Bacteria > Spirochaetota > Spirochaetia > Treponematales > Treponemataceae > Treponema_D. The sequence goes on along the minus strand of CADANN010000024.1, from coordinate 26,530 downwards.
GCATCGGCTTCAGCAACCTCAGCGGCTTCAGGAGCTTCAACATTAGCCAAATCAATAGCTGCATCAACATCAGCAAGAAGAGTTGAGAGATTTTCTTCGTATTCTGGCTCAGCAGCAGTTTCAAGACCACCCACACCATGCTTAGTGTCAGGACGCCTTGCAGTAATGAGCACACAGGTAAGCAAAACTCCGGCACAAAAGCCGAGAACTGAGAGACAAACCACCTGTACAGAATTAGATTTAAAGCTCATAACAACATTATTTACTAATTTTCTAATTATACAATGCTTTTTTTCAGAAATAAAGTCTTTTTTTTCAGACGACATTTCCAGCGGATTTTGTCCCAGCGATGCTTCACACTTTCTTAGAAACGATTTTTCACCTATTTTGTCACTCATTTTTTATTAATCCCCACCAGATAGGTTTCAAATGATTCAGCACGACATGCCTCAGGTTTAAATCCCTTAGCAGACGTAAAGATTTCGCGCATAAGCTTTAAGAGCCTCTGCTGATCTCCATTCTGAAATATTTTTACACAGAAATTTGCACCAGGCTTAAGCATAGTCTGAGCATACCAGATAGCCATTTCAACAAGTTGTTCGCTGCGGGCAGTATCAACAGTACGGTTACCAGTTGTTTTTGGAGCAGCATCGCAAACAACAAGGTCATAAGGACCTTCACTCTTAATCTGATTACGAATTTCAGGAGCATTAAGGTCACCCTGAATAAAAACAAGATTATCGCCTTTTACAGATTTAGAAAGAGGATTCAAATCGCAGGAAACAACCTTACCAGTTCCCTCCATAGTTCGCAAAAGAAAAGTTGTCCAGCTGCCAGGAGCCGAACCAAGATCGAGAACAGTATAATTTTTCTTAATCATTCCGAATTTTTCATCGATTTCCTTTAATTTATACACCGAACGTGCAGGATACCCTTCGGAAAAAGCTTTCTGAGACCAATAATCAGGTTTTTCATACGAATTTTTAGGCATAGTTATTTATCGGCAGGGAAAAATGATTGTTTAAGAATTAAATTTTTACTTTTACGTTATTACCCAGCGAATCTTCGCTTTCTTTTACGCCACCGTCTTCGTTGAAGAAGTCGTTGACGTTGATTGTTGGGTTGCCGGCAGTGCGGCGGGCGAGGATTTTTTTGTAGATGCGGAGGACGCTCTCTTTTGGCTGAACAAAGGTTTTGTCGTGGCTCAGGCAGAAGTTTGGAGCCTGAATTTCTTCCATCTTTTTTACCATCTGTTCGAGGAGCTGCACATTATATTCTCGGGCGGAAAGACGGAAGTGACAGTAGGTTGCGTCTCCTAAGAAAACGTAATCTTTGTATTCGAGGGCGAGACTTCCTTTTGAGTGGCTCGAAGGAATCTGATAGATTTTTATGCCATCAGGAAAATTGAGTTCTTCATCAACTATTGTCCCTGCCCTTGTATATTTTTTTGTGTAATTTGTGACATAGAGCGTATCACATTTCACTTTCAAAAGATTCAGAATATGATCCGGATGAAAATGTGATACTACGATATTCTTTTTGCCTTCAATTTTATTGATGAGTTCAGCCGCTTTCGAACTTGTTCCCACATCGAAAATCCAGGTAGTATCAGAGCCAGCCGGTTTAATAAAAACCACGTCGCTTGAAAGCGGATTTTCAACAGAGGGAAGATAGGAAATTTCGGGGGTAATTTCAATTAGTGGCATAACATTATGTGTCATTGTCCGGCTTGACCGGACAATCTGCATTTCACAGTCAAGTATAGATTCCCCGGTCAAGCCGGGGAATGACATTGATTGTTTTATTTCTTCAAAAGTGCCGCGAATGGATTATAAGTCTCGCCGTCGTCGTTCTGGCTACTCATATACTGAGCGGCTGTATCATCCTGCTCTTTTGAAGTTGCAGTTGTAAGAGAAATGCGCTTGTTTGCTGCATCAATCTTTGTTACAACAACACTCATTTCCTGACCAGGCTTGTAAACCTTCTTAAGGTTTGTATTTGCGCTAAGACCTTCGAGTTCGCTGATATGTACAAGGCCATCAATTCCCTTATCAAGATTTACAAAAAGACCAAAGTCCATAATCTTGCTGATTTTTCCGTCTACTTTTGTGCCAACCGGGAACTTAGCGGCAGCCTCTTCCCATGGGTCGCTCAAAAGAGCCTTAAGGCTAACGCTTACACGCTCGTTTTTCCAGTCTGTTTTGATAACCTTAACGTTGAGTTCCTGACCAACCTCTACTACATCACCTGCGTCAGAAACGCGGTCAAAAGAAAGTTCGCTGATTGGAAGAAGTGCGCGGAAGCCCTGAATACTTACAAAAGCACCAAACTTTTCGATGCTTTCAACTGTAGCAGTAACTACTGCGCCCTCAGTAATCTGAGTAGCAAGCTTACCAAGCTTGTTAGCATATTCACTCTCACCGATCTTGCGGTTGCTTACGAGAATATCTTTTCCATCATTTTTGTATTCTGTGATAATAAAACTCAAAGTTTTACCAACATAGAAAGCAGGTTCTTTTTTGTCTTTGAAGCCCATCTGAGAATAAGGACAGAAAGCGCGTTTTCCGCCAACCTTAACTTCAAAGCCGCCCTTTATTTCTGCTTCAACGTGACCTTCTACAGGAATGCCGCCTTTGTAAGCATTTTCAATCATTGTATCATCAGCTGAGTTACCGCCGATTTTTGTAGTAAAGCGCATTTCACCGCGAACTTCGCCGGTAAAGAAAACCTTAAGCTTGTCGCCTTCTTTTACGCTTACGTTGCCTTCATCATCCTTAAACTCTGCAACGTCAATCACGCCTTCACTCTTAGCGCTCAAATCAACAAATACTGTAGAATCTGTAACAGCAACTACAGTAGTTTCGAAACTATCACCAATATTAAATCTATTCATTTAAATCTCCTAAAATTCTTGTTGCAATAATATTATATATAGTAGAAAATTGAAATAGGAATTAATTAAAAATATGACAAAAGTAACAGACCCTATTCTTATCAACAAGACAACAGTAAAAAACCGTCTCACAATGGCACCAACTGTAAAGTTTGATTACGCAGGCGCAGATGGAAAAGTAACAGACAAACACATTGAGCATTACCGTGAACGTGCTGCCGCAAACTGCGGTCTTATCTGCGTTGAGGCAACTGCAGTAACTCCAGACGGACGCTTTGGTCCTATTCATATGGGGCTTTGGAATGATTCACAAATTGAAGGCCACAAGCAGATAGTTGAAGTCTGCCACAAATACAGCACAACCATGCTGATTCAGCTGAACCACACAGGAATTACTTCTAACCCGGAATGCGGAGAAGCAATCGGTCCATCTGAAGTTCAGGTTCCTTTATATGCAAGTGGCGGAAAAGAAAAGTTTTCCCGCGCAATGACAATAGAAGAAATCCACACAATGCAGGAACGTTTTGTTGATGCCGCAATCCGTGCACAAAAGGCAGGATACGACGGAGTTCAGCTCCACGGCTGCCACGGCTATCTTATAAATCAGTTTGCTTCAAAAAAGACAAATATTCGAACAGATGAATACGGCGGTTCAGATGAAAACAGAGCTCGCTTTGGAAGTGAGATTATCCGCACGGTTCGCGAAAAATGTGGTTCGGATTTTATCATTTCTATCCGTACCACGGGCATTGAACCTGACATCGCCACGGCAATTAAAGTTGCGGAAGAATATGTAAAGGCGGGCTGTAATTACCTTCAGGTTTCTACAGGAATTGAAGAATGGAAGGATCCGACTCTTAAAGAAGAAGGCGAACCTTATAATCTCATCTGTAAACTTGGAGTAAGATTCCACGAGCACTTCAAAGGCCGCGTCCCGGTTTCCTGCGTAAACAGCATTATGGAGCCGAGCCTGGTAAATTATCTGATTGAAAATGAGCTGGTGGACACGGTTGATTTGGGGCGAGCACTTCTTGCAGACCCGGCTTTTTGCGAGGCGACACTTGCAGCAAGTAAGGGTGAACTAAGGCCATTCGTAAAATGCTTTAATTGTCCGAGATGTCAGTATGGTCCAGGCATGCCGCACAAGTGTTCTGCGGAGATGAAGCGTAAAGCCTAATCCTGCTTCTTCATAATAAAATTGCCTTTGAGCATTTTTGTCTGAAGAATATTTACAAACGCGGTGGGATCAGTCTTTTTTATTGAGCGCAAAAGCTTATCCTCTTCATCTGAAGAAACAACAGTGTAAAGCATTTTGCGCTCTGCCCCCTGATAGCAGCCCTTACCGGTAAAAAGAGTTGCATCGTGGCCGGTAACATCGCGGATTACGTGAATCAATTCATCAGTTTTATCTGAGATAATCAGGATTGTAGATTTTTGATAGCGCTTATAAAGAGTGTTCAAAATCTGCGTACTTACAAACTGGAATATAATAGAATAAAGAGCACGATTCCAGCCAAACAAAAGGCCAAAGATTGCAAGAACAATTACATTAAAAAGCAGAATATGATTCCAGATGCTGCGGCCAGTTTTTTCAGAAACGTAGATTGAAATAAAATCTGTTCCACCGCTGGTAGCCCCAGCTAACAAACAGAAACTGATTGCAACCCCATTTACAATTCCGCCGAAAATGCAGCAGAGCATTACATCATTTGTTACATCGAGTCCAGGAATCAAATCTGTAAAAAGACCGGATGCAATAATTGCCCAGAGTGAAAGAAGTGTAAAGCGTTTTCCAACATAACGAAAACAGATGAGAGCCGGCACAACATTCAGCCCCCAATAGAAAATTACAAATGGAATTTTTATATGAAGATATTTTGAAAAAACTTCCTGAATCAAAAGAGTAATTCCGGTAAAACCGCCAGGAAGAAGTCCCGCAGTATGAACAAAGGTATTAAGGTTAACACCCATAATAAGAGCACCGAGTGTTACTAGCAGGAATCTAAAGAGAAGCCGTAATTTTTCAGATTTAACATTCATATTTATAGTTTAACTCATTTTTTACAGATAAGACAGAAAATTATAATGAATTGTAATTTTTCACGCAGAATTGCCACGCTTACATTTTTTATATATAGTTACATTGAGGTACATATAGATGAAAACACGAGAAAAGATTTCTATTATTATGAATTTTCTGATTTTTGCTTTTACTTTGTTTGCGACCATCTCTGTGATTATCGGATTTAAGTTTATGGGACAGTTTGAAGTTCTTTCTGAAAGAAACTTCGGGGCTTTTAAGTATTTTACAACAGACTCAAATATTTTTGCCGGATTGATTTCTCTGGCATATGTAATTTACAAATTTACACCAAACGGAAAAAAGCAGGCTACTCTACCCCGCGCTTTTTACATTCTTAAGCTTGCAGCAACAACCGGCGTTACTCTCACTATGATGGTAACTGTATTCTTTCTTGCTCCAACCTCAAACGGTAATTTTCTCCGCTATTTTATGAACTCAAATTTCTTTATGCATTTGATTACACCACTTTTGTGTATCATTTCATTTATCTTTTTTGAGCCTTCTGAATCTGCAAAACTTACAATTACAATTCCAGGCATACTTCCAATGCTGCTTTACTCTTTCTATTACACACCAAATATTTTGATTCACCTTGATAATGGAAAAGTAAATCCAGATTACGACTGGTACAACTTCCTTGCAGGCGGATTGAATACAATCTGGTTTGTAATTCCTTTGCTTTATGTTGTTACCTGGATTTTTGCCCTTGGTCTCTGGGCCGCAAATAAAAAACTTGCAAAGGCTTAGTCAGATATTCTAGTCTGTTCTTCAGTCTCATAAAATTTAATTCTGCCGGTACGCTGCTTCATACTTTCAATTTCTGAAGCAAGCGTTTTATCCAGCTCGTCCTCATAACCAGTAAGAGCTGCAAACGGCAGAAATATTTTTGCCCGCTGGCTGGCCGGCATGCGATTTTTCAACGATGCGTCATCCCACTTTGTATTTATGATGTCATCATAATTCATGCCTTGTGCCCTCCAATCTGTGCGTTGCGATCCCTGGTTGTTGCGCCTTCTTCTAAATCCATTCCTTTGAGCAAAGCATTTTTTCCAAACTTATTGATGATTTTTAAGCGTGCATTTTGAAGATTATTTTCTTTCTGCAAATCTGATTCATCATCAAAAAGGCCAGGCTGACATTCTCTCACAGGAATAGTATTATTTGCGGTAATATTCATTCGGCGAAAAAGCCAGTTGTGATTTACAATTTTATCAAACAGAGAAACGGATGCCTCTGCAATAGCGTCACCGGAGTTAGTCTCACCTCCACCATTATAAGTTGCAAAACCTGTTGTTCCGTGCGCAGGCTTTGGAACCGCACGTCCGTAAAAATCAGTTACTACTTCGCCATCAAAATCATCAATTTCGAACGATTCAACATCATAGCCAACATGCAGTGTAAGCGAAGAAGCAAGGAGCCCTTTTTGAAACAAATCCAAAGCAAGCGCTTCTGCCATCTCTCGCACAACAATACGCGCCTTTTCGTAAGTGTATGCGCAGTGAAGTACCTGCCCGCTGCCAAGACTCTTAGCTTCAGAACGATAGCTTTTAATATCTTTCATACCAACAGACTCCCGGCCCCAGGCATGATCTATCAGAATTTCAGCATCAATTCCAAAATCTTTATAGAGAACTTCCGGACGGTCTAGCGAAGCTCGGGCAATATCGCCCATCGTAAAAATAAAACGCTTTGCAAGCCGCTTTGCAGTTCCCCTTCCGACTCGCCAGAAATCAGTAATCGGCTTATGAGACCAGAGCTCTCGACGATAAGTCATCTCATCAAGTTCCGCAATTCTCACTCCATTCGAATCAGCAGGACTATGCTTGGCCCAGACATCCATAGCAATCTTACAAAGATAGAGATTTGTCGCAATTCCTGCCGTTGCTGTAATTCCAGTTTCCGCAAGAATCTCACCAATCACTTTTGACGCAAGCTCACGGGCAGTCAGTTTATAAAATGGAAGGTAACTGGTAGCATCAATAAAAACTTCATCAATTGAATAAACGTGAATATCTTCGGGTGCAAAATATCGTAGATATATGCTGTAAATTTCCGCAGAATATTTTATGTAAAGAGACATGCGAGGCACTGCAGTAATATATTCAAGTTCCTTGCCAGTCTGCCGTTTAATTTCACGGGCTTTGGCTTCAACTTCAAAAAGCCTGCTTCTTCCCGAAAGTCCGTAAGCCTTCAAAGCCGGAGTCACTGCCAGACAGATAGTTTTACTCGTACGGCTCGCATCTGCGACAACAAGTTTTGTAGTAAGTGGATCCAGTGCACGTTCCCGGCATTCAACTGAGGCATAAAATGATTTCAAGTCTATCGCTATATAAGTCCGCTCCATGCAAGTTCCATCCATACACAAATATAAGAAATAATTATCAAAATAGCAAATATATTTATAGTATTTTTCACAGAAATAATAAGAAATTAATAATCATCTTCTCTAAACTTGCAATTTCTACTATAATAGACTTTATGGCAACACAGCATAAAGAAATTGACGCGCAGACTCTTGAAAATCTGCTTTATTTGAGTCGTCTTTCTCCAGAAAGTACAAACATGGAGACTTTGAAAAAACAGGTAGACGACATTGTTGGATATTTTGACATTCTCTCTAAGTACGATGATAGTGAAAACCCGTACGATGCATATCCACGTACCGAGGCTGACAAGCTTCGTGATGACACTGTTGTTGATGGTCTCGAAATCAGCGACGTAAAAAAAGTTTCAGAAAACTTCATGGACGGATATTTCCAGGTACCTAAGGTTCTTGGGGAAGGAGCCTAAAATCGAAGAACCGTTAAAAAAAAGGCTGCGACAGCGGGCTTTTTTAGGTTCATCGAAAGAATGGCTCGGCGCGAGACTAGCGAGCGCCGCGGAGCCGATTTAGGAGAATTAATTATGTACTATACCATTAAAGAAACCCGCGCTGCCCTTAAAAGCGGCGAAACAACCAGCGAAAAATTAGTTCGCGACGCAATTGATACTTTCAACAAAGACAAGAGCGCTCCAATTCCACTCAACGCCTTCATCGAAATGTACGAAGACGCAATCGACGTGGCTGTTGCTGCCGACAAAGAAATTGCCGCAGCCCGCACATCTGGTGGCGACGCTCTCGATAAGCTTTTTACAGAAAAGCCACTTCTTGGAATTCCATTTGCAAATAAAGACAATATCAACTCAAAAGGCCACCGCCTTACTTGTGCTTCAAAAATTCTCGAAGGCTACGTTGCTCCATATAACGCAACTGTAATTGACCGCCTCGAAAAAGCCGGTGCAATTCCTCTTGGACGTTGTAATCAGGATGAGTTCGCAATGGGTTCTTCTACTGAATACTCATGCTACGGCCCAACCCGTAACCCAATCAACCGCGAGTTTGTATCTGGTGGTTCTTCGGGTGGTTCTGCTGCCGCTGTTGCTGCAAATCAGGCTCTCTTTGGTCTTGGTACAGAAACTGGTGGATCAGTTCGTCTTCCAGCAAGCTACTGCGGAATCTATGGTCTTAAAACAACTTACGGTGTACTCAGCCGCTGGGGTGTTGTAGCTTATGGTTCATCTCTGGATCAGGTTGGAATTCTTGGTCACACTCCTGCAGATATCGCGGAACCTCTCAGCCTTATGTGCGGTGTAGACATGTATGATGATACATCAGCTGATTTACCAGAAGGAAAAACTTTGAATAAACTCGAAGCTCTTTCTGATACAGAATTCAAGGCTCTTAAGATTGCAATTCCAAAGCAGTTCCTTAAAACAGAAGGTGCTGATCCTGATGTTGTAAAATGCTTTGAAGAAACACGTAAATGGTTTACAGACAAGGGTGCAACAGTAGAAGAAGTAGACCTTCCTATCCTTGACGCATCAATTGCCGCTTACTATGTAATCGCTCTTTCTGAAGCTGCTTCTAACCTCAGCCGTTTTGATGGTATCCGCTATGGCCGCCGTGTAGACAATGGCCAGGGCTACGATGAACTTTATGTTGAAACACGTTCTGAAGGTTTTGGACCAGAAGTAAAACGCCGTATCGTAATCGGAAACTATGTTCTTTCAGAGCAGTTCTCTGGAGATACTTATAAAAAGGGTATGACAGTTCGTGCCCGCATTCAGCGCGAAGTTGCAGCTGTATTCGATAAGTATGACATCATCTTGTGCCCAACTTGTCCAACTGCTGCATTTAAGCTTGGTTCAAAAGTTGATAATCCTCTTGAGATGTACCTCTCAGATCTTTATACAACTTTCGTAAACCTTGCCCGCATTCCTTCAATCAACGTTCCTGCAGGACGCACAAGTGCAGACAACATGCCAATCGGTATGCAGTTTGCAGGTGCTATGTTCAGCGAGAAGAAGATTCTTCAGCTGGCACAGAACTGGGAGAACGACCATAAGGATTGCGGTATCGCGGTAAAATAAAAAAAGACCCCGAAACAAGTTCGGGGTGACGGTCATTTTACACGCATCTCGAAAACACCATCCCACTTCTTCGGAGGAGGGTTTGTTTTAAAGTGGGATATACGGTCAAGAAATACAACAGACGGCATATCCTGATATTTTTCATTACACTGTCGGAACATTTCTTCTGCTGTATCCCACTGCTGCTTACGATAAGCAGAAAGTCCTTTCTCAAACAAATCTTTTATATCAAAAAGTTTATCTACAGCTGCAGCTTTAGTCTGTAAAATTTCGTATATTCTTACAGGTTCATTTCTTCCTTTTACTTTTATAAAATCAAGCTCACGACATACAAATGAATCTTTAAGTTTATTCATAACTGATTCTGTGATAATTGCCTTAGAACCATATGCCTTGTTAGCACCCTCTAACCGTGATGCAAGATTTACCGTATCTCCAATTGAAGTAAAATCCATACGGCTGCGAGCCCCTACAGAACCAAAAACGACACGACCAGTATTTATACCGATTCCTATAGAAATAAAATCAGATCCATCCTTTTTTGCCAGACTCTGCTGTCCACGCATAGCCGCACGAATTTCCATCGCAGCCTTACATGCATTGTATTCTTTTTTAGGCCCGGCAAAAAAGGCCATCATTTCATCCCCTACAAACTTATCTACGTCACCACCATTATTTAGAATAATTTCAGTTTCAATATCCAGATAATGATTTAAAATCTCAACTACTTCGCGCGGTTGCTTTCCCTCACACAAAGAAGTAAAGCCTCGAATGTCTGTAAAAAGAAAACAAAGTTCTCTACTTGTCGTACCCTTCTTAGTATCCTTTTCTGCTGCCTGCAAAGTAGAAAAAGATATATATGGAATTATACCCCTGATAATTCCAACCATATTTTTTATTTCTTTAGAAAGATCTTTTGTTTCATCATGAGTTTTGATTGTATCACTAAAGGTCATTTTTTCTGCAGTAATTTTTGAATTCCCCTTAAGAATTTCTTCAAGAATATCTGAAGACTTACGAACGTTAGTTCGTAAATACAAAAGAGGATTTGTTATAAAATCTGCAATCAGCAAGGCAAGAATGATTGAAATATAAAGGAACATAACAACCATGGTAAATACATAAATCAGAACATGAAAATATGAACGCATCAGAATTTCTGTTTTATAAATTACAATGGAAAATCCTACAAGTTTAAATCCATTCTTTCTGGTAAAAGAAACAGGATAAATATACTTACAGTAAGTTCCATCGATTACCGGCTGCTTTTTATAATTTCCATTCATAAAATTAGAAAAATATTCCTGAGCTTTTTTTGAAGAAATCTTCTTTTCTTCTGCAGGAATTTTCTTCAACTTATTAGTCGCTGTAGTATAGCTGAAAACTTCATATTCAGGGAAAGAAATATTCTCTAACAGGATTTCATTTCCAGCGCTATCTTTACCAAAAGAAATCTTTTCACCAGATTTTTGATAGATAATATTTCCAGGTTCTTCAGCCGTGATAACATCAATTCGTTCAAACGGACAATCCGCATAACTATTGGCTTCCTGCTGCTGAGTAAAATAAGATGCAATTTTATCATATTTTCCGTCGGCAGAATCATAAATATTAGAGGTTTGTTCTGCCTGCGAGCGGCCAACATCACTAACCGCCTCTGTATACATTTTTTTATAGCTATGCAAAATCAGCATTGTAAAAATTATAATGATAACTGCAATTGCACTGATAATCGTTATTGTAAGTTTTGTTTTAATTGAGATTTTTGTTTTCTGTTTGGACTCTGCCTTAATTTTCTTATACTCTACGAATTCCGGATTTCTTTCCCGTAAAAAGAAAATTCCAAAAACTGACATAAGCGCATGAGATATAAAAGCAATTCCATATGCGGCATATGCGCGAATCGGAAGATAATTAAACCATCTGATGCAGTTTGCAAAAATCACCAGACAGGCTGTTGAACAAAATAAATAAAAAGTCAAACCTATCCAGGTAAGAACATAAAGCAATGTATTTACCTTACCCTTAATAAAAAACGAAATCAAAAGAAACAGAACTGTAAAGGGTACAAAATAAATCAAAAAGAAAACTATATGTAAAGCCGAATATTGCACAGCAGATTCATTAACAAACGGTAGCAAATAAGGATAAATTAGTTTTGGAATACTCTCTGTTTCTCCAAGACTTACACTTTCCATACCAATCGGCAAAAGGAAGAGTGCAATCATAACTGCAGCAGGAACAATTCTGCAAAAAAAGTAAAAGAATTTTGGAGAATTAATATTGATTTTATATTTGGAAAGAAAACTACATTTTTTTACTTTTTGAACTTTACCAGCCATTGTGATACCTGTTTGTGATTTTTTATACGTTTTATTCATTATAATTCAATCTTCTGAAAATTATAAGAGATATAGCAAAATTCTGAAAAAAGCATTAATGTAAAACTATGAGTACACAGTTTATTTTAGAGATGATTGGTTACCTCGGCTCTGCTTTGGTAATTGTTTCTATGCTTATGACTTCAGTTGTTAAGCTTAGAGTTATCAATACCATAGGTGGAGTAATTTTCTGCGGGTATGCACTTTGCATTCATTCTTATCCGACAGCTGCAATGCAGGTATGTCTGATTGTCATTAATATTGTAAATCTATATAAACTGAAAAATACAGAAAAAGAATATTCTGCTATCCCTCTTAACACAAATGACTGTTTTTTGGGACATTTCCTTAGCACGAACAGCAGCGATATAAAAAAATATTTTCCAGATTTTACAGGCACAGATGATGATGATAAAATCTTTCTGATTACCTGTGCTGAAATACCCGCCGGAGTTTTTATTGCAAAAGACGAAGGCGCAGGTTTTCTAAATGTAAAACTCGACTATACTACCCCAACCTATCGTGACTGTTCTGCCGGAAAGTTCTTATACAGCTATCTGAAACAGAATGGAATCAAAAATATAAAGGCTGAAACAAAAATCCCAGCTCATGAGAAATATCTCAAAAAGATGGGATTTAAGCCTAAACGAATTACAAGTGACAAGAACGACTATCCAAACTACTACATGCAGTTTGAAAAGATTTTCTAATTATCTTTGTTATACAGTAAACTGATCTATCTGAGTTCCCATATCCATAATAGAATCTTTCATCTTTTCTGAAATCTGAGAGAGTTCAGTTCCACTTTCACTGATTTTCTTTGCACCAACCGCCATTTCATCCATACTTGCTTTCATATTGTTTGATGCTTCTCTAAGTCCATCAATATTATTGAAAATCAGTTTGTTACCTTCAATCATTTCTTTTGCAGATGTACTAACTTCGGTTGTACTGTTATTCATAACGCGAAGAGTTTCAATAACCTGCTTTGAACCTTCATTCTGTTCATCCATTGCATTTTTGATTTCATTAACGAGCTGATTTGTATTTTCAATTTCGTGTGAAACCATGGTAAATGCTTTACTAGATTCTTCAGAACCATTAACAACTTCTACAATAGAAGCCTGAATGCTGTTCAGCTGATCACCAATTGTCTTAGACTGTTCAGTTGAAGTTTCAGAAAGCTTTCGGATTTCGTCAGCAACAACGGCAAATCCTTTTCCGGCTTCACCAGCATGTGCAGCTTCGATTGCCGCATTCATAGCAAGAAGGTTTGTCTGTTCTGCAATATTTGCAATTGCCTGGTTAGCTTCCTGCAGCATCTTTGACTTATCTTCAATCTGCAAAATCTTTTCATTAACAGCATTCTGCTTTTCGCGACCAGACTGAGACTGTTTTTCAAGCTGAGCAAAAGAATCAGCCATCTTATCAACAGAAATATTTACAGACTGGATATTTCCAATCATCTCTTCAACCGCAGCAGAAGCCTGAGTTACTCCCGCTGCCTGTTGCTGAATCATTCGTTCAAGGGAATCAATATTTGCAGAAATCTCATTTACCGCACCGGCAGTTTCCTGAACACTCTGAGACTGCTGATTAATCTGAGAATGAACCGAATCAATATTCGAAATAATCTGAGAAATTGCACTTGCCGTATTCTGCATACTTGAAGTCATATCCATACCAACTGTATTCAAGTCTGCTTCTGAATTTTTAAGTTTATCAATTATTCCCTGAAGCTTTTCAATAAACAGATTTTCATTTTCAACAAGGCTTCCAAAAACCTTAAAGATTGTACGCTGATTCAATTTTATACGTTTTGTGAGATCTGCGTTACCTGAACTCAAATCAAGAACCGCATCATTAAGAATATGAAGATGATTAAGCATTCCAACAATCTGGGTTGCAAGAATTATAACGATAATAATTACAATAATTCCCGCAATGAGAGCTGTCGTTCCATGTTCAAAGAACTCGTGGATATCATAAGCCTTTCTCATTGCAATATGCCATCCAACAAGAGGAATAGAAGCAAAAACAAAATCACCCTTTGAGTTTGATTCAAAACTAAGATCTTTTGGCTTATAATCAAATGAACTTATTTCAGGAAGCATTTCTGTAACAGGAATCTTCTTTTCAAGAATGGAATCATCAAGGGCACCAGTAATTTCTTCTAAATCATTGAAAAGGTACATTGTAATTTCTGAATCAATTCCATCGTACATTTCATTGATCATACTTGTAAGCGGAATACCAGTTCCAAGCATACCAATTGATTTTCCATTTTCTTTTACAACTGCATTTACCCAAAGGTTTGTCTGCTTAAGCTGCGGGTTATAATTGATATTGAAATTATAGACATCAGTTTGATACATAGTCATGTTATACCAGTAATCATTTGGATCTGATGGATTTACAACATAGCTTGGCTGCATATCACTCCAGAACATCTTATCAACATCTGATACCCAGAAAATTGATTTTGATTTAAAAGAATCTTTAAATACTTCCAGGTCCTTAAAAGCCATTTGTCTTAAATCTTCATCATATGGATCTTTAAGATATTCTTTTACGGCTGGCATTCTGAGTAACTGAAGAACAAGTGTAAGCTGTTCATTCATAGAAGTTTCAAACATTGCTCTTTTTACACGTGCAGTCATTTCCATTTCTGCATAACCTTCGTCTCGAGCATGTTTTCGGGCTGTATTTTTAATAACGACAAACAGAGTCAATTCACCCAATATTACAAGAGCAGCAAAGATTAAGGAAATTTTTAGTTTTCTAGAGATCATCAGCACAAACTCCCATTTTGTTTCTTTAGTGTATATTAATTTTATACTACTTATATAAATATGGAAAATTTTATTTTAAAATATAACATTACTTTAATAAGCAAAAAAATCCCCAAAAAATCAGATATTTGCCTGTATTTAATTTATTAATTATAATGTACATATTAAGAAAGAGGATTTTATGAACGATTTTAATGTTGCAGCAATTTTTTCGGACCACATGGTTTTACAGAGAAATAAATATGTAGCGGTGTTTGGTAGCGCAGAGGACGGAGCGCTTGTGAGAGCTCAGCTTTTTGATGCAAATGGGACGGAGATGGGGGAGAACTCAACCATCGCAGAAAATGGACGCTGGCTTTTGAAGCTTGAACCACAGGGAGCCCAGACTGGTTGTAAACTTGTAATTAGCTGTGGTAATGAAACCAAGACTTTTAGTGACATTGCATTTGGTGAAGTCTGGCTTGCAGGCGGACAGAGCAATATGGAGTTTGAACTCCAGAATTGTACAGAAGGTCCAAGTGAACTGTCTGATGATAATGCCGGTAGAAACGTTCGTTTTTATTATACAAATAAGATTGGCTGGAAAGATGAGCACTTTTATGAAGCAGAAAAAAATACCTGCTGGCAGACCTGGGAAAGTCCTACACGTGGATCGTGGTCTGCAGTTGGATATTTCTTTGCCAAAAAACTTGCAGCTGATTTAGATTGTGTAATTGGAGTTGTTGGCTGTAATTGGGGAGGAACTTCTGCCAGTGCCTGGATGCGAAAAGAATATCTTGAAGAAGACAGAGACCTGAACACTTATCTGACAGAATATGAAGAAGCTACCCGTGGAAAATCTATTGAACAGCAGTGTAAAGAATTTGATGATTATGAAATAGAGAATGCAAAGTGGCAGGAAAAGTTTGCAAAGCTTTGGGAAAAGCAGCCGGGAGTTACCTGGGATGAAGCTGAAAAAGTTTTGGGTAAGAATCCATGGCCGGGCCCAAAGTCTTGTAAAAATCCATACCGTCCTTGCGGACTTTATGATTGTATGATCAGCCGGATTGTTCCTTATACCCTTAACGGTGTGCTCTGGTATCAGGGAGAAAGTGATGATCACAAACCTGGCTCTTACTACAAATTGTTCCGTGCAATGGTAGATAACTGGAGAACTGATTGGGGAGACAACTTACTACCGTTCGTTAGCGTACAATTACCAGTTCACCGTTACGAAGCTGATCCGGATTTTAAACACTGGTGTTTAATTCGTGAAGCGCAGGCAAAAGCATCGGCAACTATAAACAATGTTTGGCTTACAAGCGCTTTTGATCTGGGACAGTATAGTGATATTCATCCGCGTGCAAAAAAAGAACTTGCTGAAAGAATGGAAAATCTTGCGCGTGCAAAAGTTTATAAATTGATTCCTTCTGTTGATGCATGTGCTCCGGAATTAGAAAGCTTTATGCCAGTTTATAATGAAGCTGAAAACGGCAGCATTGTTTTAAGTTTTGCTAATGCACCGCTTGGCTTTGAAGTTCGTTCTGATGAAGTAAGATTCGAAGAATATAAAAAGATGGAAGAGAGACAGGATAATACTGTGAGTGACGATTTCACAGGCTTTGAAGTTTGCGGAACTGATGGAGTGTGGTATCCAGCAGAGTTTGCACTTGGCGGAACAGACGGAAAACTCAACTGTATTGTTGTAAAGAGTAAACAGGTGGCTCGCCCAGTTGCTGCACGTTACGGCTGGTTTAATTACGGACCTGTTACTATCTATGGTAAAAACGGATTACCACTCTGCCCGTTCAGAACAAATGCAAATGAAGCTGGCGGCGAAAAAACCGACCACGCAAAAATCCAGCAGATAATGACGGTATGAAAAGAAAAAATAATGTCATGCTGAACTTGTTTCAGCATCTATTGATGAGATCCCGAATCAAGTTCGGGATGACAGTATCTTTACTATTTTTCACCTTCTCTTTACTTTCCGCTCAGCCGGTGCCTGGTTCATACTACGACTTTCTCGATGCAACAAAAGACCTGTCGGCTGGCCACGACAAAACTTCTCTCATAATCTACCGCCCAGACAACATCGGAGTTCTCAACGACATCCGCTGTTTCCTTCGTCTTGAAGATGAACAAGGCAATGACGTAACCTACACTGCTGCCTCCGCAACCTACGAATGGGTAAGTATTCCAGACCGCATCAACAACTACAAGAAAAAATATTATCTGAGCGGCGGCATGGCAATGCATCTCAAACTCAAAAAAGGCCGCTACAAGATTTCTCTATACACACCGGTAGATCAGCAGAATAATTTTACTTATGCAGAAGCAGATGTTAAGCCCTTTCAGTGGGAAACAAATGTGTTTGAATATAATACCGAAAATCCAACAAAAGTGATTTTTGTGTCGCCGACACGGAACGACAACGGCTTTTACAATGGTGGCTGGGTAATAGATTACCGGGCCGGCAAGAAAAGTGATTATTGACACACTGCCGTAAAAAATGCTATAAAACCGTAACAAACGCAAGCAAAGGCGCGGAATTTCAAGATTCCGCGCCTTTTTTTGTGCCCAAATCAATTTACAGCTGGAGGTCTTTTATGAATGGATTGATTGATGCGGTATGGGTTGCCATCTGTGGTGCACTTGTATTTTTTATGCAGCCAGGTTTTCAAATGGTAGAATCGGGACTTACCCGAGAAAAAAACAGTATTAATGTTGCCATAAAAAATCTTACCGACATAGGAATCTCTTTGTTCGTATACTGGCTTTTTGGCTTTGGAATTATGTTCGGTCTTTCAAAGGGTGGCTTAATTGGAACTTCACATTTTCTGCCAGGCGGAATTAAGAATCTTTCTTTTGATCTTTGTAACTTTTTATTTTTTGAAGCAATGTTTTGTTCAACAAGTGCGACAATAGTTTCTGGTGCAGTTGCAGAACGCATGAAGTATTCATCTTACATCATTTCTACTTTTATTATTTCTGCAATCATATATCCTATTTTTGGACACTGGGCATGGAACGGAATTCAGCCGTCATTTATTTCAGGGGCTTCAGGCTGGCTTTATAAAATTGGTTTTGTTGATTTTGCTGGTTCAACAGTTGTTCATTCTGTTGGTGGCTATGTTGGATTAGCTGGTATCATAATTCTTGGTGCCAGAAAGGGACGATTTGTAGAAGATCCTGCCACTGGAAAAACAACGGCTCGTGAGATTCAGGGTTGTAACATTCCTATGACAGTTGCCGGAGTTTTCATTCTCTGGTTTGGATGGCTTGGCTTCAATGGCGGCTCTGATTTAGCAGTAACAGAACGCGTTCCACAAATTCTTATGAACACTTGTATTGGAGCTGCAACTGGAATGCTTTCTTCACTTTTTATCGGATGGGCTTTATCTGGACTACCAAACGTTAGTTTCGTAATAAACGGAACTCTTGCTGGACTCGTTGCAATCACTGCAAACTGTCACTGTGTAACTCCGGGAGCAGCAGCGATTATCGGTGCAATCGGTGGAATAGTTATGCTGCTTGCTTCAAAGCTTTTGGAAAAGCTAAAACTTGATGATGCAGTAGGCGCAATTCCAGTTCATCTTGCCGCAGGTATCTGGGGAACTCTTGCAGTTGGAATCTTCGGTCAGCCAGAACTGCTCGGAACAAATCCAATTTTAGGAAGTCAGCTTCTGGCCCAGGCAATTGGAGTTGCAGTCTGCGGAGTATGGTCATTTGGAATCGCATTTGTTTCTCTTTTCATTCTGAATAAGATTAAGCCGCTCCGTGTTTCTTCATCAGATGAAGACAAGGGCTTGAACATTGTTGAGCATGGTTCTTCTACAGCTATTTTTGATTTGTACGACAAGATGAGCCAACAGGCTCGAACAGGAGATTTATCAATCAGATTAAAGGAAGAACCATTTACAGAAATCGGTCAGATTTCAGCGTTATACAACAAGGTTATGGAAAAGCTCGAAGACTCTTCTTTTGAAATGGAAAGTCTGAGCGCCTTCATGAACAACATTAAGTACGGAATGTTTATTCTCGATGGCGAATGGAATATTCTACCGCAATATTCCGCAATTACACCAAAGCTGTTAGGCTGCCCTAATCCAGAAAACTACAACTTTCTGCTTTTGATGGCACGCACAATTTCCAGAGAAAAGGCTCTCCTTCTAAAGGACTTCCTGGAACGCCTGTACGAACCAGAGTTTAAGGAAAGTGCTATTGCAAGCATGAACCCAATCAGAACACTCGAGGCAAGCATTCGAGTTCCTTCACTCAAGGAACCCGGAAAAACTGATATTGCCCACAAGACTCTGAACTTTGAATTCAAGCGATTATACAACAGACAGCACACAAAGGTTATTAATATCGTTGTGTCTGTTCAGATACTGGGGAATAAATAAGATTTCAATTTAAATCCCCCTTGACAATTTTTTTCCTTCTCACTAGATTGAAAATAACAAGAGCGCTACATCCTCGCGCGCTCTTGAAATTCTTTTTGAAGGAGGTCACTCCCATGGATAACAGTGTTGTGTATTTTGATTTTAAGTGTGGAATGATTCTCCCTCGCACAAAAGAGAATTAGTTCCCACTTACAAATCAAATCCTCACAAAATCGACCACACGATACCTCGGCGTGTGTTTTGTTGTTTTCGGCTCGTTACCGAATCGTTCCTGCTTATTTTTTGTAACTTGAATTATGAACAAACTGAATTTATTTCGTTATTTTAAACGCTACAGTTTTTTGTATCTGATTGCTATTGTCGCTATGACGGCAGGCACTTTGCTGGATCAGGCAGCCCCTTTGATTGTCCAGCATATTATTGATGATGTTTTGATTGCGAAAAAGATGGAAGTATTGAACTTTCTTCTGCTTGGCATTCTTGGAATAGGCGTTGGACGCTGTATCTTCCAGTACACAAAAGAATATTCATGCGACTATGCCGGAAGTAAAATTGCCAGTGAAGTCCGAATTAATCTTTTTCAAAAGATTCAGAGTCTTTCTGCAAACTTTTTTGACGGCATAAACAGCGGTGAGCTTATGAGCCGCGTAAAGGACGACGTAGACCGCATCTGGGATATTGCCGCCTTTATGGGTATTTTGATGGCCGAAGTTTTTATCCGCACTGTGACTACAATTATTTTTATGGTCCGCATAAACTGGCAGCTGGCACTGATTCCGATTGTGGGAATGATTGGTTCTGGCGTAATTGCCATTATGATGGAAAAGCAGCTGGATGATTTGTACGGTGCTGTTATGCAGGAAGGTTCAGAGATGAACAACACTGCGGCAGAAAATCTTGCGGGAGTTCGTACGGTTAAAGCTTTTGCTCGCGAGGGCTTTGAGATTGCAAAGTTCCATAAGCACAACCAGAAGTTTTATGAACTCAACATTGATTTGAGCAGAGTCTTCGTAAAGTACAACCCGATGATCCAGACAATTACACGTCTGCTTTCGGTGATTTCTTTGCTGCTTGGTGGCTTGATTGTAATGAAGGGAAATCCGCTGCAGGGCGGCGCAAAAATGACTGTCGGCGAGCTGATTGCTTTTACCCAGTACGTTGGCGGAATGATCTGGCCAATGGAAATGCTGGGCTGGCTCACAAACGGACTTTCCAGTGCAAGAGCAAGTGTAAAACGTCTGAACAAGATTTATGCTGAGATGCCGGATATTACAGAAAACAGCGAGCTTGCGAAGATTACAGAAGGTGACGACGCAGAACTTGCAGACGCAATGTTCTCGCAGTTTGATATTGCGGGAGATATTTCTTTTGAGCATGTAACCTACGAAGTTAGTGGCAAAAAAAATGAAAGCGAAGAAGATTCCAGCGAAAAGACTTCTGAAGCTACAGAATCTTCAGAATCTGCAGAACCACGCAAGATTCTCGACGACGTAAGTTTTGACATCAAGGCTGGTCAGACACTGGGAATTATGGGGTCAACCGGTTCGGGAAAAACGACCATCATCAACCTGCTTAAGCGCATGTACGATGTTACAGGCGGAAGCATTAAACTTGATGGAATTGATATCCGGGAGCTGCCCTTGCCTACCCTGCGGCGCGCAATCTCTTGTGTTATGCAGGACATCTTTTTGTTCAGCGACACAATTGACGGAAATATCAGACTTGGAGCCCGCGAGAGCATTACAACCGCAGAAGTTCGTTCGGCCCTCAACCAGTCTCACGCTTCTGAGTTTGTAGACAAGATGGAAGAAAAAGAGCAGACAGTAATTGGTGAGCGTGGAGTCGGCCTTAGCGGCGGACAGAAGCAGCGAATTACAATTGCGCGAGCCCTGGCCCGAAAAACGCCGGTGCTTGTTCTGGACGATTCAACATCTGCACTGGACACAGAAACCGAACAGGAGATTCAGGGAGTTCTCGCAGAACTTTCCGGCATGACAAAAATCATCATCGCCCACAGAATCTCAGCGGTTCGTAAGGCAGATAAGATTATTGTGCTGGATAAGGGAAAGGTTGCCGAAGTCGGCACCCACGAAGAGTTACTGGCAAAGGGCGGTCTTTATAAGGAAACCTACGACAGCCAATACTAAGTAACGTCATCCCGAACTTGTTTCGGGATCTATTAATGAGATGCTGAAACAAGTTCAGCATGACGCTGTTTTTATGGAGATTTGATTTATGAACAGTTATAAGATAGACGAACAGCAGGTGCAGAAGTCTAACTTCGAAACTATGCCGCGGCTTTTCCGCTACCTGCTTAAATATAAAAAACGGATTGCGGGTGTTTTTGCCCTCATGGCCTTTGGTACAGCCGTAGACCTCGTGAATCCGCTTTTGAGTGAGAGGGCCATTGACCGCTATATTATTCCAGGCAACGTTGCGGGCCTTATCCGCATTGTAGCGCTGGGTGCCACCATCAATATTCTTGCGGTTTTGGCAATTAAGCTTCGTATGCTTTTGATGGCTAAGACCAGCAACAAGGTTATTCAGGAGCTGCGTCAGGAATTGTATGACCACATTCAGAGTCTGGACCTTGCCTTTTTTGACTCGCGTCCGTCTGGAAAAATTCTTGCGAGAATTATCGGTGACTCTAACTCGCTCAAGGACATTATTGAAAATGCCGTTACCACTTTGATTCCGAACCTTGTTACGGTCATTGCGGTTATGGTAATTATGTTTGTAAAAAACTGGAAGCTGGCTCTGGCCGCCCTCTGTAGTCTTCCATTTTTGATTGGCGGAGTTTTCCTGATTTCGATTATGGCAGAAAAGCACTGGAAGGCAAAACGTCAGAAATCTTCGAACATGAATGCATTTATTAACGAAGACCTTTCTGGCATTAAGATTATCCAGAGCTTCCGTGCTGAACAGGAAACCGATAAGACATTCCAGCAACTGGTCTGGGACGACCGCAAGGAGTTTCTCCGCGCAGTCCGCTGGTGCGACGGTTTTGGTTCCTGGATTGATTTGTGCTGGAGCGTTGGAACCATGGCTTTGTATATGGTAGGAATCAAGCTGCTTGGAATCGAAGGCGTTTCCATTGGTACTTACATTGCCTTTGGAAGCTACGTTGGAATGTTCTGGCAGCCGATTTTGAACCTGAGTAATTTTTACAATCAGTTTATAAATGCGGCCAGTGGTGCTGAACGTATTTTTGAAATTATAGACCGCGAGGCAGTGGTTACCAGTAAGGACGGGGCAGCAGCAATGTCTGCAATCAAGGGAAAGGTTGACTTTAAGAACGTTACCTTCGGTTATAAAGAAGACGTAGATGTTCTTAAAAATGTTGATTTCTCTGTGACTCAGGGTGAAACAATTGCTCTTGTAGGACCTACGGGTGCCGGTAAATCTACGGTAGTTAATTTGGTGAGCCGTTTTTATGATATTAAAGACGGGGCCATCCTGATTGATGGACATGATATCCGTGATGTAGAACTTACAAGTCTGCGTACCCAGATGGGGATTATGACGCAGGACAATTATATTTTCAGCGGCACAATCCGTGAAAATATTATGTATGGTAAGCTGGATGCAACGGAAGAAGAAATGCTGGAAGCAAGCCGCGCGGTTCATGCAGATGATTTTATCCGCGAACTGCCGGACGGTTATGATACAAAGCTCACGGCCCAACGGCCAGAGACAGCTGGTTGCGTTTGCGAGAACTATGCTTAGTAACCCACGCATCCTTATTCTGGATGAAGCTACCTCTAGTATTGATACTAAGACAGAGCTTCTTGTTCAGAAAGGAATTGCGAGCATGCTTAAGGGACGCACTAGTTTCGTAATCGCGCATCGCCTTTCTACAATTCAGGGTGCCGACCGCATCTTTGTAATTGATAAGGGAGGAATTGTGGAAAGTGGTTCACCAAGCGAATTGATGGCTAAGAAGGGTGCGTACTACGCTTTGAGACAAGCTCAGTTTGCATAACTTCTATGCGTAAAAAAAATAGCCTGCAAAATCGAGATTTTTCGTTTTTTGCAGGCTATTGAACTTTTACATATATTATGTCTGATAATCGTTTTTCTTCCCTACACGGAATTCTTGTTACCAGAGATGCTCACGGTTTATACGAACATTTCGGGTTCAAAAGAGATTGTGAACGCGCAATGACAAGACGGGTAAAGTAATGATTTCAAATTAAAATATGTGAGAACAAATTGTTATTATTAGAAAAACAACCTAGACAAAACATAAGAAAAACTGCAATTATAGAAAAAATAAAAAAAATGGAGGAATCTGTATGGCAGATTTGAAATCAGGATTAGTTCTTGAAGAAGGTGAATCTCTTGTAATGGAGATTGAGGCAGAACTTTGGGCAACAAGCTCAAACCCAGTAGCTATGGCATTAGGCGAGTTTAGAAAAGCTATTGCCAAAATCTTTGGACACAAAGTAAATGGCTTTCTTGTAATCACAAACAAGCGTGTTGTAGAAGTTACAAAAGAAATTGTTTGCTACTGTATTAATAATGGTACAACAGTAAAATATTTACTTCCAAGCAGTGTAAAAGAAATTGGATATATTAAAAAAGCTACCTGCGGATGTTTCTGTCCAGCATTCTATCTTTACTATGAAGGATTTACTCAGACAACAAGAGTAATGCTTTCTGGTGCAGATGAAAAAACAGCTCAGAAAACAGTAGACGCATTCTACAGAGCAATTTCTGCAGCTCAGTAAGAAAATGCATAAGTTTTTCAGATTTATATATTTGAATACTTACTCATTTTTACTATTTTTTTGTGGAATAATATCCATTTTGATTCCTTTATACAAAATATCATTATGGTTTCTTATTCCACAAATTATTGCTTGTTTAATTTTTATTAAACAAGCATTTAAATTGTTCTCTTCCTGGAAAGATAAGAAAATAAAATACCAGATTCTTATGGGGAAAAATAAAAACGAATTTCGAGCAGACTCTTTTGAAGTATTTATGAAAGCTCCCTGTGGAAGACTTCTTACAAAAGCAGTTCTTAAAGATTTACATAAAGAAGAAGAATATAAAAATCTTCTTGTTTACAAAGACCCCTTTGTTATTTCATTAAGAAATAGTTGTAAAAAACAAGTAACAACAGTTTATATCAATGAGGATTTCAAATGACATTTTTTATCATAGCAATTTCATTAATTCTACCAATAATTCTTCATTTAGTATTTGTAAAAAAGATTCAGAATAAAACTTACAGACTATGCATGAATTCAATTAATTTTATTTTATCGCTGGCCTTTATTCTTTTTTTCCTGGCTTTAGGCTTTATCAAAAATCATCTTAATTCTTATATTGATTTAGGAATTACTCAACTTGAAAATAATGTAAATGAAATATATCCAAATGCTCTGGAAAAGCAAATGAGTACAGAAGAAATAAAAAACATTCTGGAAGAATCTCTTACAAAAAATGATTCAGGTGGTATCGAAGCTATTGCAGAAAATATTATCAAATCAAGAGTGAAAACTTTTACATCTGTCACCTTAAAAACAATTAATACATTGGAACGAGATAGTAATAAACTTTCTGTTAAAGATGCATTAATTTCAATAAAAGAACTATCATTAAATAAGATTTCTCCCTTCATCAAAACTGCAAATATAATATTATTCGCTCTTTATTTTATACTGCTTCTCATTTCGACATGTATAACAATCCATCTCAAAAACGACAAAGATGGATACAATGAAGGAATTATCTTTGGAGAAGAAGCAGATAAAACCTTCATCGGAATGAAAACAGAATAAGTAAGTTGATTATGTCACAATCGACTTCTGTGCGAAAATATAAATTATCTGACTGAAGCCAATCTGCTGCGAAGTTCGTAACAGCGGTTTTTGAGGTTACGCACTTCATTCAGACTGCTCATTATTTTGGCAGTCATATATACATCAACAATGCCGCTGTCAAAAAAGAAGTCTGCAAAGGTGGCAATGCCGCCTACATTCATTGAATACTCTCCCGGCATGGAGATGCCACCAAGGACTCTTTTCAGCTCCTGTAGCAGATAGTTCACCCTGTCCATAGAAATCTTTGCGTTGTTCAACTTTGAGTGTTTAATCAAATCTATAATAAAGCCGCCGCCGAGAACATCTAAAAAGCCCCAGTTGCGGGCAGATGAAAGCTGACGTTCTGCCTGATCTAACTCTGAGATAAGCTGATCTGTAAGATTAATTGCCTGATTTATTTGAAGTTCGTTTGCCATAAGGGCTTTATCCTCCTGTGCAAAAGTCCCTGTACAGGACTTTCCTTTATTCATTTTTTAATATAATCATAATCCAGCCACTATGGCAAGAAAATAATAAATTCTTGATTTTTAATTAATATCCATTAAAATTATAATAATGCAGAATTATAAGAAACCGCTCAACCGCAGTATTACAATCGGCTGTATTTTTTTTATTCTCTTTTTATGCATAGTTCTGGGAATTGTAAATTATGTGACCTTTTACCGGGCTCTTTTTAACCGCTACAACACATTTCTTACAGATCTTTTGACCCTTATTGATTATAAAATTGATAAAGATGATTTATATGAATGCATGATTACCAATGAAAAATCCGAAAACTACGAA
This sequence comes from uncultured Spirochaetaceae bacterium, assembly GCA_902789325.1. GTDB lineage: Bacteria > Spirochaetota > Spirochaetia > Treponematales > Treponemataceae > Treponema_D. The sequence continues at coordinate 969 of CADANN010000024.1, read as the reverse complement.
GAAATTCAGCAGCTGATGAATGATATTCTGGACAACGGAAGCGTTCATTACCTTTATATTATTACCCCGCTCGAAGCAGAAGAAAGTCATACCTGCCTTACTGTAATGACGGGTATGACAAAAGATGAAATTGAAAATCATTATGATGAGCAGAATTTTTTAGGAGATGTTTTTGATGATTTCCCGGTCGAAACTGTTAAGAATTTTCAAGCCGCAATGAAAAAGCCCGGAAAAGTTTCTTTTGACATAGACAGCGAATCTACAATCTGGGGAATGGACTACACAGGGATGCTGCCCCTTACAACTTCTGATGGTAAGACCTTCACAGTTCTGGCAGCAGATATTTCGGTTCACGACATTTATACAACACTGTGGATACACACCCTGCAGAATGTTCTGCTCATCAGCTTTATTGGTTTTATATTTTCTCTTGTATTTATTATCTGGGCTAAACACAATATTACCACCCCGATTGAACAGCTTGAGCACAGCGTAGTTGATTTTGCAAGAACAAGCCACAACCAGACAGATCCTTATCAGCTTGTTTTTAATCAGCCTGCAATTCATACAGAAAATGAAGTTGAATCTCTTTCCGATGCAATTTCTCAGATGACTGATGACATAAAACTCTACGCTAAAAACATTGTTGAAGCAAAGCTTAAAATTACAGACTTACAGCAGAATGCAGATGAACTTGGAATGATTGCCTTCCGTGATTCTCTTACACATGTAAAGAACAAAGCTGCCTATGATAAGGCTGTAGAAATTCTGAATGCTAAGATAAAACAAGAGCAGGCAGAATTTGCCTTTGTAATGATTGACTTGAATTCTCTTAAGCATGTAAATGATATTTATGGTCACGAAAAAGGAGACCTATATATAACCGGATCCTGTTCCATCATCTGTATGATTTTTGACCACTCCCCAGTCTTTAGAGTTGGAGGAGATGAGTTTTTAGTTATTCTTGAA
>CADANN010000023.1 GCA_902789325.1 uncultured Spirochaetaceae bacterium | reverse complement strand
GTTCGTCCGGAAACTGGTGTTTTTGGAAGCAGCGAACGTCCTTGTATGATTGCTACAGCTATGGATGTTTCTAAAGATCAGACTTACTTCTTGTATCGTGTTCCTTCGTCTACTTTGGAAAAGGTTCGTTTCCCTCTTGCAACAATGAAAAAGAGTGAAGTTTTTGAACTTGCAAGACAGGCAAATCTTGAAGCTGCTAATCGTGAAGAAAGTCAGGATTTTGTTGGCGAAGAATATTTTGATATTTTATTTTCTGATAAACCTTCGGTTCCTGGTGATATTATTGACCTTGATGGTCATGTTCTTGGAAAGCACCGCGGAATTGAGCATTACACTGTTGGTCAGCGTCGTGGTCTTGGTGTTGCTGTAAACTATCCGGTTTATGTTCATTCAATTGATGCTAAGAATAATGTGGTTGTTCTGGCTCCAAATTCGGCTTTGAATTCTAACGGATTGATTGCAGATGACTTTGTGTGGCCGGGAAATGTTGAGCCGACAGAAGGTTTTGATGCAATGGTAAAAATCCGCCTGGCTAGTAAACCTGCTAAAGCTCACGTTGAAAAATATATTCCATCAGAAGATGATAAAACTGAATATCGCGGGCAGCCCTGGAAGATTACCTTTGAGCAGCCTCAGCGTGCAGTTGCGCCTGGTCAGTCTGCCGTGCTTTATGGCGATGGTGTGATTCTTGGCGGCGGCGTCATTTATAAGACTATCTAGTTTTTTCCCTATATCTTTAAATAGTTTTGATTGTATAATGGAGATATGAATAAGGTTATTTTATCTCCAGCAAAATGTGCTTTGGATATGGGCGACGGCAGCGAACGCGGTCTTTATGTGAATCAGGATTATATTCTGCAGAAACTTAAAAAAGTTCATCGTGGAATCAGCCTGATGTATACTTATTATCCTAATGATAAGGAATGGCCGACTCGTGCCTGCGATATTGATTTGGGACGTGAATCGGCAGGAGCCTGGGATTCTCCGTACGAAAATTATTTTCCATACCGTGGTGGCCGCGAGGGCTTGCGCGATGGTGAGCCTTTCAATTTTATGAAAGAAATCCGCCGTCATGGAATGGATGTTGTTCTTACCCTCACAATTGATCCTCACTTAAAAGAAGAAGATATTATTCCGATTGCAAAAGATTTGAGACCATATGGCCGCGTACTGCTTCGTGTAAATCATGAATGTACAGGCGACTGGTTCTGTTATACACGTCGTGCAACTTATCAGGAAATTGCAGATTTCTTTGTTATGACCTGCAAGGTTATGCACAAATATGCTCCAAACGTAAAAATGATTTTGTGTGCCGGTATGTGGCAGAAATCAACTGGTAAGCTCGAGATGGAAGACATATTCCTCGAAGCACATAAGGCTGCAGATATCTGGTCTGGTGATAATTACCTTTCATTGCATTGGGGCTGGCCTAACGACGTTGTTTCAAAAGATACCTTTAACTATGCGCGCTATAGCGTAAAAGAAGTTTACGAAAAATGTAAGATGACTTTGAAACGTCTTCGCGAAATCACAGGGCAGGATAAGCCAATGGTTTTGAGCGAGCTTAATGCAGATGGTGATGTTGCAGGTCCTTATGTTCAGTCAAATATGATGAAGGAATTTATGGATTTGCTTCAGAAAGATAAAGAGCACTGGCTTAGTGCATTTACCTTCTATCAATTCCGTGATGATGGCCGCCTTGGTATGGAAATCACAGATCCTAATAACAGTGAAGTTGGTATTGAACAGCCTATTATGGGAATGTACCGCAAGCAGCTTCATAAACCATTCTTTAGTCAGAAGATTTCTAAGGGGGAAGCGTGTGAGCTCCCTGTAAAACTTCGCTGGGGTGGTTCTGAAGATGCAGAAGGCCTGGAAGTTCCTGTAAAGTTTAATAAGAGTCCGGTTCAGTTTGAATTGTATTTCAAGGATAAGCTTGAGCCGCTTAATATGATGATTGAATTTAACGGCTGGTGGTTCTATAAAGCCCCTGGTACAAAAGTTGTTGATTTGATGCCTTATTTCTTTGAAAACAAAAGTGCAGTGAAAAAGCCAACAACCTTTAAGCTTAGATATTTCCTTCCTCCAGCTGATGGTATGAATATGCCGAAGAGTGGCGATCCATATGAAGCAAAGGATGGTGACTGGCTTTACAACTATTATGCAGTGCTTCCAGCCTTGCCGGAAGTGAAGATTGAAGAGTCACCGGTTTGTACTAAGATTACAAGATTAAAGTAGGACATCATGAAATCAATTGAAAAAAATGAGCTTATCTGGAATGGACGATATCTCGATTACGAGGGTGTGCGGTATTTTGATTACTCGGCAAGTGGCTTTTGTTTTGTGATGAAAGGTCGCCGGGCCGAGGCTGTAATTTTAAGTGATCCGGATTCCTGGAATGAAGATAATAAAGCTGTGCTTGGTATTTTCGTTACTGATGGTGATGATACGAGCATTAAGGCGATTCCAGAAGAGCCTACTCAGCGCGTTACCTTGAGAGAACACGAAAACCGCATTACGCTTTTTGAATCTGATATAGAAAAGACTGTTTGTGTTCGTGTGATGAAATTCAGCGAGGCTGCTTTTGGTTATGCGGGATTAAAAGCACTTGAGATTGATGGGGAATTGAAGGTGTTTGAGCCTGTTGAAAATCACCCCCTGAAACTTGAGTTTATTGGTGACAGCATTACCTGCGGTTACGGTATAGAAGGTGTTTGGGAGAAAGACACCTTTACCACCCAGCAGGAACGCCCGGACAAGGCTTATGCATTTCTTACAGCAAAGGCACTGGGAGCTCAGGTTCAACTTTGCAGCTGGAGTGGAATCGGTTTGATTTCGAATTATGTTGATCCAGAAACTGTAAATCTGCCGGATACTCACTGGCTTATGCAGGCAAACTGGCCCTACACAGATAAGTCTCTTTCGTTGAGACTTGGACTTGAACCTGAGGTTTGGGATGGTTCCCGCTATGAGCCTGATGTTCTTGTAATTCATCTTGGAACTAATGATTTGAGCTGGGTACGCGGATTGGAAGAACGCCGCCTGGAATATGTGGCTCAGCTCCGTCAGCTGATTGAAGCAGTGCATCGACGTAGTCCAAAGGCTAAGATTGTTTGCTGCCTTGGAATTATGGGTGAGGCGCTGAATGATTCTGTAAAAGAAGCGGTAGAGCTTTTTAAGAAAGATTTCCCAAAGTCTTGTGCAGAGTTCCTTCCGTTTACTCAGCAGCTGGAATCTGATGGAATAGCGGCAGATTGGCATCCTTCGGCTGTAACACACAAAAAGGCTTCTGAGAAGCTTACTTCTTTAATCTGTAAACTTTAGATCCGCGGTTTGGAGTCCAGACTTTGCGGCGGGCTTCTGGCAGAGAATCGATTATATCTTCTTCAAACCCAAGCTGTTCGAACCAGTCGGCAGTTTGGGTTGTCATGATGAAGATTGAAGTTGCCTGACCTTCCATTGCCTGTTCAATCAGATTATCCATCAACTTAGGGCCGATTCCCATGTGAGCGTAATTTTCATCAACTGCAACTGCGGCAATTTCGGCTTGTCCATCTTCATAAAAATGAAGTGCTGCACAGGCATGAACGCCACCATCAATTTCATAAACAATATAATCTTCGAGACTATCTGCAATCTGAGCTTCGGTGCGGGTGAGCAATTTACCGCTTTCAATAAACGGCTTCATAATTGCAAGAACTGATGGAATATCGGTCTGTTCCATTGCACGAACCTTTCCGTAATTTCCTGTGTAAATCATTGTACCAGAACCAAGGCCGCTGAAGATTTCGCAAGGAAGAACGCCATCAATATTTCCATCAAGAATATGAACACGGGTAACTCCGGCGCGGCAGGCTTCCTGTGAGGCTTTAAGCAGATTTTTGATTTCTGAATCAGCAGATGGATTTCCTTCAATGAATCGGTCAACTTCTTCGAGACTCATTGCCGGAATGTTTCCACTTTCTGAGAGAGCAAAGCCTTCTGGAATTATATATTTTTGTGCATTGATTTCTTCGTTGAACATCATAAAGAAAAGCTTGTCTGCTTTGAGATTCATTGCAACCTGTTTTGCTAGTAGCATTGAAGAAATGTTATAAGGATGTCCGGCAGCATTCCAGCCGATACACGGGAAAATTGGAATAAATCCATCATCTAAAACTTTAAGAATAGCTTCTGTTTCGAGTTTATCAATTTCGCCGGCAGTTCCGTAATCAAATCCGTTCAAAACTCCACGGCCTCGTGCACGTACCCAGTTTCCAATTACGGCCGAAATATTGTTTGCGGCAAGGCTTGTCATTACTGTATTCGAAACATCAAAAGCTGCCATTTTAATAAGTGGCATTGCTTCGGCAGAGGTAACGCGGAAAGTTTCGTTATAAGTCCATTTGATATTCGCATTCTTTAGAATTTCATCAATTCGACGACGTGCGCCTGGAATTAGAATTACTTTGAGTCCGGCCTGATGAAGCAGGGCAATATCTCTGATATGAGATGAGAAAAGTGGCGAACTGATTGTTTTATCATCAAGATAAATAACCAGAAGAGCATTCTTGAATTTCTGAAGATAGCGAATTACGTCGCGTACATTTTCTGCCGTTTTAGAAGTTGTCATTCTTCTATTATAGCAGAATTCTTATTGTTTTTGGAATAAACACAGCCGCAATAGTCCTGGCGGTACATTCCGTACTCAGCACTGATTTCGAGACTGCGTTTGAAGCCGCCTTTCTTTTTGAAGTCGGAAGGAAGCCAGTGCGGGATTTTTTGTTGTGAGGAGTTGGTGGAATTTTGAGCATCGCGTTCCAGCTGTTCGCCGATGGTGTTTAATTTTTCAGCATCTTTGAAAGGACTGATAGATAGGGTTGTGCAGAAATAATCAAATTGATGGGCTGTTGCATATTCAAAAGTTTGCTTGAGTCGGAACTCATAACAGCGGCGGCAGCGTTCGCCTTTTTCGGGTTCTGTTGCGAGTTCGGGATTTTCACGTGTTCCAACAGCGTCGTAAAAATCTTCAGGATTATAATTTAATTCTACTAAGTTTACTTTGCCTTCTAGAGCAGGTGGAAAACTTTCGTATAATTTTTTGAGTTCTGCGAGGCGGCGTTGATATTCCTCTGGAGGATAGATGTTTGGGTTATAGTATAAAACAGTTATATCAAAATATTTGTAAAGATATTCCAGGACATAGGAAGAACACGGCCCGCAGCACGCGTGGAGTAGTAAAGATGGTTTTACAGACGAACTAACGTTAGTTAGTAAAGCATCGAGTTTTTTCTGATAATTGATTTTTTGTGCGGGTTTTGATTCCATTGAATTTAAAATAATGAGAATGGATTTCCGGGTCAAGCCCGAGGATGACAGATGTGTTCTAGGGGATTATAGATGGAAGCTAGGACTAGAAAAACTGATAGTTAATCTATAAAATACATATATTAAATGTTTTAGGAGATTTTTATGAAAAAAATTGGACTTTTATTGATTGCAATTACAGGATTACTTTTAGTTTCTTGTGCTACTACACAGTCATATCCAAGTGTTTCTCACTTTACAGAATTTGCGCCTGGCTCTTTACCAGAAAACCGCTACATTGTTCTTGGAGAGATTTCAGTTGAGAATACTGTTATTGTTGCTACAGATGATATAACTAAAGAAATGGCTAATGAAATTGCAGCGGAGCCAAAGTTGCTCTCTATTAAACTTCATGGTGATGATGGAAAATATGGTTTCATTGGTAAGCCTGCAAAAACAAAGTTGAGTGTTTTTGAACGTGCAGATGCTCTCGCAGAATATAAACTGATTGAACTCGCACGTTTTAACAAAGCTGATGCAATTATCTGTTTTAACAGTTCAACAGAAATTATGAAGGATGGTGCTAACTCAATTCTTACAACAAAGGCTTCTGGTCTTGCAGTTAGAATTAAGGCTAGCGAAGGTTATTCAATTGAGTATCCTGCTCCTGATGTTTGGGATGCATCTGAATTCGAATATACTGAAGAAGAAATGGCAGCTGAAGCCACTGCAGAAGCTGGCGATACTGACGAAGTAGAATCTGCTGAATAATTAATCTATTTGCGGGCGAGAGCAGTGCTTGCACAGCTAATGTAAACAAGGCTGCCTCGCTCAGCACCTTTTATTGCCGGAACAACAATTTTGTTCTGTGCAATCATTTCATCAATAATCGGGCGAGCCTTTTCGCCATCTATTCCATCATTCTGTAAAACATTTATTTTTTTTATCTGATGATTTTCAACATTAATTTCAAGTTCCAGATGTAAAAAACTTGTTTCTGCTTTTCCTGTATAAATTCCATCTTCGATTTCTGAAAGTTCAACTTTGTAATACGGAAGATTAGCTGCTTCGCGTAATTGCAGTTTTTTACGATTAACAATATAACCACCGGCCATTAAAATAATGAGAGCAGCCAGCATCAAAAACTTTGAAAAATCATTCATTCTGTTTTTCTTCATAACGTGTTCCTATTTATAAAAATTATACTGTATTAATTCCGGGTGATATTCAAAATGCATATTATCATAAATAACCCATTTACCACCCCAGATAAATCCCTCATCTTCAAAAATATTAATTACAGATTCTGGAGGCATCCATCGTTTTTTAAGAGGAACAAGCATCCAGGTATCCGGATATTTATCTGCGGCCCAGCTCCAGAAAATCTGTTTTCCTCCATGTGATTTTGGAAGTATATCAAGGGCAATTCCAAGGATATGAAATGATTTTCGCTTTGTTCCTTCGATGATTCGCCAGTAATAACCGTCATTAGATTTCAGATTATCCAAAAAGGCTTTTACTTCGGAATCGGTTTTTGCAAGAGTAAGAATTTTTTCTTCAACTTTTTTGAGAGGCTCAATCATTCGTTCATGGACATTTGTTTTATTTTCAAGAAAGGTGATTCGTACAATATGCTGTTCAAGAGATCGACGAGTTGAAGAATCATAAATTGCATCAAAGAAAAACATTGGAGTTCCAGCTCCATTTTTACGACTCTCTTTAGAGCTGAAATCCTTTATTCGTTCGCGTTGTTCTTCTGAATAATTGGCAGGATCTGAAAGTTCTTTAGGATAACTGTAAAGAAGGCTCCAGTAGTTTTCTTTATTTGCAAATTCTTCTGCAGGTAAGAAACTTCCGTTTGCCCAATAAAAAGCAAAAGTTTTACTTGGGCCTTCTTTATCGCCTGGCTTGTCTGGAACTTTTACTGTAATAATCCATTCGCCTTCCTGGATATTAAAATGGCGTGTAAAAGTTAAATCTGGATAAGCACGTTCGAAATACGTTAAATTTCCAATGCCTATATTTTGATTTGATTGTGCTGTCAGATGAAAGAGAAATAGGGTCGAAAATATAATTGCAAAAATTTTTTTCATTAAAAGAATTATATCAAATTTTATCTTCTTTTGCGTTCCGGAAATTGTTCGTAGAATTTCTTTTTATCTTCGTACATATTTACGTCTGCATTTTTCATAGCATTGTAAATATGCTGGCTGTCTTCTTCCAGCGAAATACCAATTGCAAAGCTCACACTGTCAGTTGAAGCAGCAAGTTCTTTTATCTTTTTTGCTGAAGATTCCAGCTGGCTGATTGTTGTATCACGCAGAAGAACCATAAATTCATCGCCACCTGCACGATAGATTTCGTCTTCAGGGAAAACTTCTTTTAAGATTTTTGCTGCATCTTTTATGAGTTTGTCTCCCGCTGAATGACCGTGATTATCGTTCATTGTTTTAAGACCATTCAAATCTGCAAAAATTATTCCAATATTTTTTCTTCCAAGGCGAGTGTCTGCACTTAACTGCATAACTCTGTTGTTCATTTCGTTTCGATTAAGAACTCCAGTGAGCAAGTCGACTGTACTTAAGATACGGAATTTATCAAACATCTGATAACTTGAAATTTCAGATGCCAGGAAGAAGGTTGTTAGTTCAAGAGTTTCTTTTATATGAGCTGCTCTTTCTGTATCGAAATTATTTGCCCAGATATAGCCTAAAAGTTCCATTCCATTTTTTAGAGGAAAGAGAACAATACTTTCTACATTTGCTTCTTTCAGGGAATTGTACCAGGCCAGGTCTTTGGATTTTAGTTTTTCCATATCCTGGTCATCTTTTAAAATAATACAGTTACTGCCACCAATTACAGCTTCCCAGCTTAAGGCAATATCATAAAAATCATCTGTGAACCAATCATCTTTGTAATTTGTGTTCCTGAATTCGTCTGATACATCTTCGCAAAGTAGAGAACAGCTTCGGGACATTTCGTTCATAGTTAATATTGCGCAATAGGATGCACCACAAATATTGCGTATATCTTTAATTACTTCGTACATTGTTTTTTTGAAATCTGAGGTTCCGCGAAGTTTGATACAGGTGCTTAAGACTTCGGCTGCTGTATCGTGTGAAACATTCGACATTTTTTCGGATTCTACTTCATGAGTTACTTCCTGTGTGTAGGTACAGTAGCAGAGATTTCCATCATCAGCATCTAGTGGCATGGAAAAAAGATTGAACCAGAAGTCGAAACGTTCGGGATGTACGTAGGAGTGCTGGGTTTTTTTTAGAACGGCACTGTTATATATAAAGGATTCGAAATTTAAGTCTTGAGGAAAATAATTTTGATAGAGGCTGTTAGGAATGAATTTTTTTGATAAGAGGGCAGGCATATCAGGCATGTTTTCGATAGAATCAATATAAGCTTTGTTGCCTGCAACGAGTCTGATTTCGCCGTATTTACCGTCTGGAAGTTTCTCAATTGAAACTATACAGGTCATTGGCTGAAATCCATCTACAAATTTCTGGAAATCCATTTGCATCTCTCCATTAACTTACAATTATAACAGTGTATTTAATTTTATCACGATTCTAAAAATTTCACAAATTTCGGACTGGAATTAAAATTTGCTTTACAAATGTGTGCTTCTCATACCTTTTGAAAGTAAAAAAATATTTTTTGACTGATAAATATATTGAATTTTCAAATTAGTTATTCTATAGTCTCTTTCGCTGTAAAAAATAACAAGGTTTTTAATCATTTGCGAACCTTTTCAATATTCAGATTCGGTTTATCGGTTTTTCAAGCTAAATTCATTTTACAAAAGAGATTCTTATTATGAACAAAAAGTTTACTCTCGTATACTTTATGGTTGCCTTATTGTGTCTTTCTGTTTTTGCTGAGCCAGATAACGGAAAGTTTCTTCCAGATGCCGAGCCGCCTCTGGTAAATCATGTTTTTATTGAAGCCGGTGGTGGTCTGAATTTTCCTATGATGTTTTTTAATCAGGGAACAATTGCAATGACCAGTTTTGGTGGAGATGCTTTTATTGGGGCTGGTTATAATTTTTCAGGCTGGCTAACGAGCGTTAGTTATACTCATGATATGTGGGGTCAGGGAAAAGGTGACTATGCCCTGATGGAAAATTTTCACAATAATATTGTCGAGTTACGAATCAGAAAAATTCTTTCTAAAAAAAGCATTAAGTGGTTTCCTAAAATGCTGGAAATGATTCCGGGTGCTGGCCTTGGTGTAAATTTTATTACCACAGATTATTACCCTTCTGTTCGTGCAAAAGATGAAGGCCGCATGAATCAGGTAAATCTTGGTGACGATGGAGCTAACTGTCTTTTTTACCGTGCAGGGCTTGAATTTGCAATTAATGGAATTACAGATATGTTCATTCCGTTTATTGGGGCTGACTATAATGCTTTTTATGATACAAGTATTGGCGGTGGTTTTGCCGGTTTTGGACGCGTTTATGTTGGAGTTCGTTCTTATCCTTTGGGAGTAATTAATGATATTAAGCGTGCAAGAGAGCAGGAACGTTATGAGCAGATGGTTGCTTCATGGCCGGCTCCGAATGCAACAATTAAAGCACAAAATAAAAAAGATTTTACTCCTGATGGAGATGGAATCAATGATGTTGCAATTTTTGATATAAGAACAGAATATCTCGAAGCAGATCCTGAATACTGGGCAGTTTCTATTTGCGATAAAAACAATAAAGAAATCAAAAGATTTGAAGGAAAGGGCAGCGTTCCAAATCAGGTTGTTTGGGATGGAGAGTCTGAAGAAGGCGAACTTGTTTTCTCTCGAAATGATTATTCGGCAAAACTTACAATTGTTCCTTCTGAAAAAGATAGAGAGAGAACTGGTAGCTCAGAATTAAAGGCAGAGGATTCTTTGAAAACAGGAATTCTTTTCCAGGTTTTAGTTCCGGATAAGCAGTGGAAGATTATTGTAAATACAATTTACTTTGATCCAGATAGAGCAACCTTTGACAAAATTTCTGAAGCTCAGCGTCAGGAAAATTTTGAAACTCTGGAAAGTATTACAAAACAAATTGCAGAACATGGTGAAGTTGAAGTTCTTGTAGAAGGTTATGCAAATAATGTTTCAAATACAGAACGCGAAAATAAACTTGAGCTGATTCCGCTTTCACGATTAAGAGCTCAGACAATTATGAAGCTTTTGATTGAAAACGGACTTGATGAAGAAATCCTTTCTTATGAAGGTAACGGTGGATTGAATCCTATTGCAAAATGGGAAGACCGTGAAAACTGGTGGAAGAACCGCCGCGTTGAATTCATTGTTACTAAGAAAGAATCTTAAGGAATAGAGGAGGAGATTATTATGAAACGCAGATATATCGGTTTAGTTTTTGCAGTTCTGGCGGAAATCATTTTTGCAGGCTGTTCAAATCTTTTTGAAAATATTATTAACGATGATTTTTCTTTTAAGAATGGTGATGACACTATTTTTATAGATGTTGATGGTAAAGAAATTGAAAGCGGCCTTGTTGTAATTAAGGCTTCTGAAAAAGATAGAAATCAGATTTCGTATTCACCTTCTCAGAGCACTTATTTTGTTGGTGAAGTTCCAGAGGATTATTCTGATTTTACAGTTGATTATACAAACGGAACAAATGTAACTTTGACAGGTAAAGATGGACTTGTTGAGTTGCGTTGTTTTACAAATGATGCAAATGCAAAGGTTCAGTGGACTCTAACTCAGACCTGGAAATATATTCCTGAGTATGAAAGCAGAACAACTACAGATTCAAATGGAAACTCTGTTGTGTATCAGTCTATTAAATCACAGTATGCTGAAAAACTGGAAGCACCTGTTTTGGTTAGTTATAACTTACAGACTAAGACTGGTGCATCATTTATTACTACAGATCTTCCTTACGGTGTGACTGTAGCGAACTGTAAAGTTATTGCAGATGATACACAGTATTCAACTGAATATAAAATTATCCTTACTAAAAAATATATTGACCGCAAGCTCATGGTTATTGGAGCTCAGGATGAAACATTAAACAGAATTAGTTTTAATCCGGTTCAGGATAAATATGAAATTACTGATGTATCAGAACAGGATAATGAAATGAAATTCCGCTTTTACCTTTCTGATTCAGATACAAAAGTGGAATGGATTTTAAAACAGGTTGCTGAATTTGAAAAAGAGATTTCGACATATTCAAAAGAAATTACAGATCCTGTTTTGGGAACAAAAGAAAAAGTAGAGTACAAATATATCAGCGGGCAGAAAAAAATTAACTGTGATGAATCTGTTCCATACCATACAACAGATTCCGAAGATTTTGATGCAAATGAAATTGTTGCTGAGATTCCAATAGGAATTACAGAAGTTACTGCTACAATTTATTCTGAAAATGGAGAAACAGTTACATATAAAATTAAATTACAGCGTGATTTGTACAAGACAGTAACAGAAGAAGAATTTGAAGAATCTCTGGAAAAGGGAGAGGCTATTGGAGATTATTCGAAGCTCGAAGATTTGACAGTTACAATTATTGATGAAAAAGATAAAGATGACGAAGATAAAGTTGTGGAATTGACTCCGGAATTTGATCCTTCAATTACAACTTATACACTTACTGTAGATGAAGAAATAGACAGAATTACAATTGATGTATTACCAGAATATGAAGATGCAGAAATTTCTGATCCTACAGTTGTGACAAAATATGGTGAAGTTCCAGCAATTGATGGAATGAATATAAGTCTTGTTGGTGGAACTTCAAGAATTACATTTACAGTAACTGATGAAATTGGAATTGCAAGAACTTATACAATTTATGTAGAAAAGCCAGAAGATGGAGATACAACATTAGAGAGTCTTTTGATTAGCCCTGAAGCGGGTTTTGGAAATGGACTTGCATTAGACAAGAATTTGAATAAAGCATTTAAGGGTAGTGATAAGTCAGCTGATGCATATTACAAGATGACACTCAGTGCAGACAGTAGAAAAGATGTTTCTGAAGTAGAATTTACATCGACACCTACAAACAAACGAACGGTAGTAAGTTATGGCGTTTCTGATTCTGTTATAGAAGTTCCAGAAGATTGGAGCGAGTCGTTTGATAAATCAAATACGAAATCTCAGCGCGTTACTATTGCTGACGGAGATGCGGATACACTCACAAAAGTTTTGTGGATTAAGACTGTCAGTGATGAATATTATCATATTAAAGATGATGTTTATGAAAGTGAAAAGAGAGCTGATACAACATATCACAAAATTTTACTTTCAAAGGCAGGAGATGCAAATCAGGGAATTACAGCTCTTGCAATTGATGTAACTTACGAAGATGGAATTACTAAAAATATAGAGTCTCAAATTTCTAAAACAAAAGTTGCAGCAGAAGTAAAAGATGTTCTGAAAGATATTGATGTAATTACAACTTTTGCAGATGTACTGACATTCTATTTTAGACCTTTGGATAAAGATGCAGAAATTACTTATAGCGTAATTAATGCAGAAAATGGAAATATCACTTCTGAAACTAAACTTGAAAAAATAAGTGGAACTTGTGAAAAGCTTAATGATGGTTCAACAGAGTGTTATAAACTAACTATCGGTAGTATAGATGAAGGCGTTGATTCTACTGAAGATTTGCCTCGTGGAGAAACTACTGTAAATATTGGAAATAGAACTTTCACTTTCACAAAGCCAGATTTGAAAAATGTTTCTTATAATGTTGGAGTTGGAAACGGCGAACTTAAATGGGACGACTACATTTATTTGACCTATGAAGAAAAGACATTAAATATGTCTCTTACAGCGCAGCAGCAGAATCAGATCCTTGAAGTAGTAAGTTGTGAGCACATTCTTGGTGCAAATAATACAGTTCTTGGTGAAGGCGAAAAGAGTACAGATGTAAAATCAACAATTAGTCGTGCAGCTGGAAATAAAACAAATCTTACAAACTGGACTAACATTGTAGAAAACATTCCTGTTGGAACAACAAAACTTACAATCAAAGTTACTAATGGTACAGTTGGAAATCCAGTTACTGCAACAAGAGATTTCTATATTGTTCGTGCGGACACAACAGAAACACGACTTAAGACTCTGGAGTTTGATGAGAAGACACCTGATTCATTTAAAGAAAACTGGAAAGCTGGTATGACTAACAGTGTTTATACTTATGAATTAGCTAAGTCTTACAATGTTGAAGCTGGCGAAAAACTCCTTAAATTTGCTCCTGTATATTCAGATGCTTACATCACATTTGAAAAATGGCAGTCTGCAAATGTTAAACTTAATGACATTGATGATGACAGCTGGACTCGTATTTATACAAAATCAGGAAGCGGTATATCAGAATTTACAGAAGCTCTTACTGAAGAAAATGCATCAAAGAATGGCGGAACTTCAATTAAATATACAATCAAAGTTTCAACATCAAAAGATTCTGAGCCAACACATACTTATAATCTTATAATTCATGTTGAAGCTGATAATACAGCACAGCTGGAAGCTTTGAAGATTATTCAGAAGGGCGAGAGTGAAGAATTGAACAGAACAATTCTTTCAAACTCTTTTGATCCTGAAATTCTGGAATACAAAGATTTGTTTGCAAGCTTGAACTACAAGGATGATATTGTTATTACTCCGACAAAATATGCTAAGGCAAGAATTGTAAAAACAGTGCTTAAGTGTGATGGTGTTGAAATCAATCCAGATAGTGAGTTAGGACTAACAATTACCGACGATGGAATAATTACTATTTCATATGACCTTTATGGCGAAAAGCTTGGAAGTACTTATACTGTAAGTTATGAAGTTCAGGCACAGGATCTAAGTTCTGAAACAAAAACTTATACAGTAGAATTTAAGATTCCAGAGTATACAACAATTACAGAAACTACAAAGGCTTCTGTTACAAAAGAACTTTCTTATGAAGTGCCTGCAGAAGTTACAGGTGGTCTTGGTTACAGATTCGGTTCTGTAATTTCTGATAAAGCTCTTGCTGTAAAAGATTACTTTGGTGGAATTGATATTGTTGGTAGTGCTGATGGCGAGATCTGGTATGAAAGCAGCTTTGGTGGAAGCGGACTTCAGTTTGCTTTGAATATTGATGGCAAAGATTACTGGGCTAAGTTGAATGCAGAAGGAAAGCTTAAAGCGCTTTATACTTATGATGGTGCAACTGTTAAATCCGTAGAGCAGATTACAGATGGAATTGATTTTGAAGTAAAGCCTCAGTTTGTTTTTGAAGGAGAAACACAATATCTTGAATTGGAGTTTGATGTAACTAACGCTACTGGAAAAAAGGTTAAGCTTGGTGCTGCAATTGATACTTTAATTGGAACTATAGATGAAGCATCTAAGGCTTCTAATGATCGTGTAAAGGTAGAGGCAACTAACAACGGCTTTATTATGAAGGGTAAAGAATTTAGTTTCTCTATGCTTTTACAGAATGCATATGGTGTAGATGATGTAACTGAATTCTGGTATGGACCATATAATTCTGGAAAATTCCTTTTGCACGTATTTGATGATAAGGAAAGCGGCCTTAAAACAAATGAAGATAGCGCCGCAAGTTTCTATTGGGACATTGGAGAAGAAACTGTAAGTTCTAAGAAGATTAGAATTACAATGGAGAGTGTAAATTAATTTTACAAGTCAGGGCTTTTGAATAATGCGGTTGAAATTATCTTCTATGATTTTTTCGAGTTCGAGTTGCTGCATGTTCAGAAGTCCGGCGAGTTCTTCGTAAACCCGTGCGATCAATCCAAGGTCGCTGCGGGTTCCACCGAGCCAAGGTTCTGAGTCGGGATTGTCTGTTTCGGCAAGGAGCAGCTCGAGTGGTGTGAGCTGCAGCAGATTTTGCAGGTGCTGGGAACGGATTGTTTCTACACCAAAGGTTTGCGGATAGCCGCGACGAATGAATTCGCGATATATTTTTTCCGGGCCGTCGTACCAGTGGATAATCGGGCGGGCGCTCGGGTAGTCGGTGAGAATGTCGCAGATTTTCTGTTCTGCATCCTTTGTGTGGATTACACACGCTTTTCCTGTCTTATTACAATATTCCAAAAACCATCTGAAAACTTTTTCCTGATTTGCGGACGAACTTTTTGACCAGCAGAAGTCAATGCCGATTTCTCCGATGATTGGAGATTGGGCGAGGTATTTTTCAAAACGCTGTGTTATGGACGGGTCGTCGAGGAGTGGCGCATTTTCGTCGGCGCGATTCGGGTGAATGCCAAAGGTTGGGATGATGTGGCAGGCGCGGGCGGTGGTTTTGGTGTGGTTAGAAATCGCTACATTCGCAAGGTAACTTTTTTCATCCACCGCGGCGGCAATAAAAATCGCAGAGAACTCTGCTAATTGCTGTTCGAGTTCTCTGCGATTATAGAAATCTAAATGAGTATGAAAATCAATAATCATCTGGATTAATCAAAGCGTTTATCTTCAATTCTCTTAGTTTTCTTTTCGCTACGTGGCAGCTCGCCGATTCCTACAACTTTTACTTCTGGAGTCATGTTGTACTTCTGCTTGAAGTTGTATGCGATTGCGAGGGCTACTTCTGTGCGGTCTGTACCACCTTCAACTTCTACGGAGAGGGTCATCTTGTCTTTACCGTCTACGTGCTCGATGAGGGCGCGGTATTCGCTTGAAGTGCCAGGTACATTTTTGATTACGTCTTCGATTGTACTTGGGAAGATGATGTTTCCTTTAACCTTTACCATGTCGTCGCTGCGGCCAAGAATCTGTGTGATGCGAGGATATTTGAGACCTGTTGGGTTCGGAGTTGTTACAAAGGCTGCGAGGTCGTGGGTGCGGAAGCGGAATAATGGAGCACCCTCTTTAACGAGAGTTGTAAGAGTGATTTCACCAATCTGTCCTTCTGGCACAGGCTTACCTGTCTGTGGGTCAAGAATTTCGATGTAAACGTAATCATCAAAAATACTGATTGCGTCGTCGCCGACTGCGTTAATTCCGATTCCAGGTCCGTAGCATTCTGTAAGTCCGTAGATATCGTAAAGTTCGATACCAAGAATGCTCTGGATTCTGTTGCGCATTTTTTCGCCCCAGCGTTCTGATCCGATTACACCCTTTGTAAGGTGAATTTTATCTTTGAGTCCGCGTGCTTCTACCTGTTCTGCAAGGAGGAGTGCATAAGATGAAGTTGCGCAGATTACTGTTGATTTAAGATCCTGCATCATCTGAAGCTGCTTTTCTGTGTTACCTGGTCCCATTGGAACGGCCATAGCGCCAAGGCGTTCACAGCCAGCCTGGAAGCCGATACCTGCAGTCCAGAGTCCGTAGCCCGGTGTAATCTGAATGCGGTCTTTATTTGTGATTCCTGCAAGCTCGTAGCAGCGGGCAAACATGATAGCCCAGTCTTCAACGTCCTTCTTTGTGTAAGGAATTACTACAGGAGCACCAGTTGTTCCTGATGATGAGTGGATACGTACAATTTCTTCTTCCGGAACTGTGGCCAGTCCGAGTGGATATGCATCACGGAGCTCCTGTTTTGTTACGAAAGGAACAAGATTTTCAAAATCTTCCTGTGTTTTAATATCTTCTGGATTTACGTTAGCAAAACGTTTTGTATAAAAAGGATTTCCAAATTCCTTAACGCGCTTAATCTGTGCGCGAATCTGTTCAAGCTGTTTTTCGGTTAACTTCATTGTTATCTCCTAAATGGCCGTCGGGCGGCTCTGTCGGTTACTATTTATAGTAACATAATACAACGAGACTTTGTTTCTGTCAATAGTAATTTTGAAAATTAGTTGCTTCGTCGCTGCGCTCCTCGCAATGACGAGACTAAAAAATCAATCGATTTTTGCCGTTTTGTTTTCCAAGATAAAGTTTATCGTCTGCATCGCGCAGAATATTGTCTATATTATCACCATTAGTGAAGGTTGAAAGACCAAATGTCATTGTAACCTGAAATTTTATGCCATCATATTCAAAAGCATAGTTTTGAATTTCTTTACGGATTTCTTCCAGAAATTTATGTGGATCCGGGTAATTCTGTTCCAATCGTCCTACAAAAAGGAATTCTTCTCCACCCCAGCGACAGCACAAAATCTCCTTGGCAGCGAGTAAATCACCAATGGTTTTTAAAACATAGTCGCCGCAATTGTGACCATAGGTATCGTTGATTTTTTTGAAATCATCAATATCAGAAATACAAAGCCAGAAATAGCTTTTATCATCTTTGATACTGTCGAGCTGTTCAGAAAGATAATAGCGGTTTGGAAGACCGGTGAGCTTATCATGAGAAAGCTCATATGCAAGCTCTTCTTCTGAAGAATTTGTAATAATAACTAGAAGCTGAAGTACTAATGATGAAATTACAAAAACAATAATTCCCCATAAAATATTAAGTGCGAAAACTACGTCTTTAGTCAGCGAATAAAAAGGTGAATAAAAATAAAGATATATATAAGTACCAAGGTACATCAGCATACCTATAATACAAAGAGGCATAACTTTAAGATATTTGAGTTTTAAAGAACGTCCGGTGTATTCAGCATAAAACGCAAGAACGTTCATTCCTATAAGTGTTACTTGAAATCCTGTTTCCCAACCGGTAAGCAGAATGGCAAATGACATATGAGCAACAACTTCAAGATAAACGGATATGGTAAATAATGGAAACCATTCTTTATGTACAACAAATAAAATCGTAATATAAAAACAGATGCTAAAAATATTAAATTTTACAAGGGGTAGAATTTTGCATTGCAAAAAAATTAAAAGCATAAGGATATGAATTAATAAAAAGCAGGCTGAAATACAGTAGGCTAATAGTTTTGCCCTTTTTAAATTCATAAACATAAAAACGCCCTCCAGAATACAGTGTTTAGTACTGTACAAATATTATAACATCACATTTTGGAGGGGTCAAAAAATGTTTTTTTATGCTTATTTAATCAGTTTCATACCGGTAAAGGTAGCAAAGGCTACTTTTGTACCAAGTTCATCAGAAATATTGATTTCGTAAAGACAGGTTGTGCGGCCATCTTTAATCAGGTGGGATTCAGAAATCAGCTTTTTGCCTTTTGCCATTCCAATAAAGTTTATCTGACTTGTGATAGAAACTGTCTGCGGCTGATTGAAATTTGAAGAAACGGCAAAGGTATAATCTGCGAGTGTGAAGATTGCGCCGCCCATAACTCCGCCGTAAGCATTCTGATGGTTTCGGGTAATTTCAAAAGAGCAGCAGGCAAAATGATCTCCAACTTCTTCAATTATAATTCCGGTTGCCTTTGTGGCGTAAAAATCTCCATTAAAAAATTCGCGGGCTTTTTCCAGATCAGACATTTTTTATTACTCCTTTCTATTTTGAATGCCATTTTTATAATATTACTAATACAGAATACATGTTATAATTGTTTCCATCAATAAAGTATAAAAGGATTTAGAAAATGAGATTTTTATTTATTCGGCATGGTGAACCAGATTATATAAACGACTGTCTTACTCCAACCGGAAGGCTTCAGGCTGAAGCTGCTGCAAAGCGACTGGCAGGCGAGGGTATTTGTGAGATTTATGCGTCGCCTTTGGGACGGGCTCAGGAAACTGCAGGCTACACGGCTGAGGCACTTGGACTTAAAATTACAACGCTCGATTTTATGCGAGAGATTTCGTGGGGTGGCGCAGGTGTTCCAAATGATGGTCATATCTGGACTCTTTCTGACCGAATGCTAAACGAAGACAATTTTGATTTTTTCAAAGCTGATTGGCGCGAGCATCCATATTTCAAAAACAATATTGTTATGCAGTGCTACGATAAAGTTGTTGCTGGGATAGATGGATTTTTAGAAGGACAGGGCTATCGTCATGAAGGGCGAAGATTTTTGTGTACTCAGGAAAACGAGAAAACCATCGCGCTGTTTAGTCATGGTGGGTCTGGTGGCGTGGCCCTGTCTCACATTTTGTCGCTTCCGTTTCCTTATGTGCTTTGTGTTTTTCCTTATACTTATACTTCGGTGATTGCGGTTGATTTTCCGTCGGAGCCAGGAGCTTATGTGCACCCTCGTGTTGAGTTGTTTAATGACGCGGCTCACATCAAAGGACTTGGAGATGCGCTGAAGATTCAGCAGAAGAGTAATTAATCAGCTGTCATCTTCTATTATATCTTGACCAAATGTCGTCAAATTACTAAATTCCATATATGGAAACAATAAAGGCGTTGAGTATTAATTTTTATAATTAATTACTGACGCCTTTTTGCGTTTAAATGACTTTAGTGTTAGGAGACACAAAAATGAAAAAATCAATTGCTTTGGTTTTGGCTTTGGCTGTATTAACTAGTAGTATGTTTGCAGCAAAAAAGAGTAAGAAGGAAAAGAAGGCTCCTTCTTTCAAAGTTGGTGTAATTTACATTGGTGATGAAAATGAAGGTTACACAGAAGCTCACATGAAGGGCGTTGCAGAAATGAAAAAGACTTTAGGTCTTACAGATGCACAGGTAATCGAAAAGAAAGGTATTCCTGAATCTGAAAAATGTTACGATGCTGCAATCGACCTTGCTGAACAGGGTTGTACATACATCATCGCTACATCATTTGGTCATGAATCATACCTTATTCAGGCTGCAAAAGAATATCCAAAGATTGTTTTTGCTCATGCAACAGGTTATCAGGCTGCATCTACTGGCTTGAAAAACATGCACAACTTTATGCCATCTGTTTATCAGTCACGCTATGTTTCTGGTATTGTTGCTGGTCTTAAATTGAATGAAATGATTTCTTCAGGCAAAATCAAGGCTTCTGAAGCAAAAATTGGTTATGTTGGTGCTTATCCTTACGCTGAAGTAGTTTCTGGTTATACATCATTCTTCCTTGGTGCCCGCTCAATTTGTCCTTCTGCTACAATGGAAGTTCGCTATACAAACTCTTGGGCTGATATGTCTCTTGAAAAGGAAACAGCTGAAGCTTTGATCGCTGCAAAATGTGTTCTTATTTCACAGCATGCTGATACAACTGGTGCTCCATCTGCTTGCGAAGCTCACGGTGTTCCATGTGTAGGTTACAATGTTGATATGACTGCTGTAGCTCCAAATGCTGCTCTTACATCTGCTGCTTTGAACTGGGGTGCTTTCTATACACTTTCTGCAAAGGCTGTAATGGCAGGTGAAAGCTTCGACGTAGACTGGTCAAAGGGATACGAAGAAAACGCTGTTTATATCACAAAGATTAACTCTAAGGTTGCAACTGCTGATGCTAATGCAAAAGCTGACGCTGCAATTGCTGCAATCAAAGATGGTTCTTTGAAGGTATTCAACACAAAGACTTTCACTGTTGGTGGAAAATCTCTTGAAGATTTGATTAAAGCCGGCGGTGACTATGCTAAATATGCTGCATACGTAAAAGACGGTGCATTCAATGAACAGAATGGTTTTGCTGCTCCAGCATTCGATTTGAGAATTGATGGAATTGTAGAACGCTAGTTCATTTTTCATTATAATATTTACCGGCAGGTCGTTTCAGATTTGCCGGTTTTTTAATTTTATCCTTTATCTTTGGAATTTGAGAATGAATAGTCCGGTAGTTCAATTAAAAAATATTACTAAACGATTTGGTGATGTTGTTGCAAATAACAATGTATCGCTTTCTGTAAATAGTGGCGAAATCTTATCAATTTTAGGTGAAAACGGTTCTGGTAAGACCACTTTGATGAATATGATTGCAGGTATTTACCGCCCGGACGAAGGTGAAATACTGATTAATGGGCAGAATGTTGAAATTCATTCTCCAAAAGATGCCTACAAATATAAAATAGGAATGGTTCATCAGCATTATAAGCTGGTAAATGTTTTTACTGCTGCCGAAAATATTATTCTTGGACAGGAAGGCAAGCAGGTTTTAGATATGTCTGCTGTTAAAGCTGAAATTTCAAAAATCAGTGATGCGTACGGTTTTAAAATTAATTTAGATCAGAAAATATACGATATGTCTGTTTCAGAAAAACAGACTGTTGAAATTATAAAGGTTTTGTTCAAGGGTGTTGATATCCTTATCCTTGATGAACCAACTGCGGTGCTTACACCACAGGAAACAAAAGCGCTTTTTGATGTTTTAAGAAACATGCGTAAGGCTGGAAAATCTATCATCATCATCACACATAAACTTAATGAAGTGATGGAAATAAGTGATCGTGTTTCAGTTTTGCGTAAGGGCGAATATATTGATACTGTAAAAACTTCTGAAACCACAATTCAGCAGCTTACAGAAATGATGGTTGGACAGAAAATCGATCTTGATATTGAGCGTTCAATGCCGGTAAACAGCCGCGACCTTCTTAAGGTAGAAGGTTTGACTTGTTACAACAAAGAAGGCCTTAAGGCTCTGGATAACGTTACTTTTACTGCAAAATCTGGCGAGTTTTTGGGAATTGCGGGTATTGCAGGCTGTGGTGTTCATGAGCTTTTTGAATGTATTGATGGTATTTGCAAATATACAGGCGGAAAAATTGCCTTCTTGAATGATGAATTTGAGGAAATTGATTTAACTAATAAATCTACCCGTGAAATTAAAAAGCTTGGAGTAAATATCAGCTTTGTTCCGGAAGACCGTCTTGGAATGGGACTTGTTGGTCTTATGGGCATGACTGATAACGTAATGCTTAGAACCTATAAAAAAGGTAAAGGGCAGATTGTTCAACGAAAAGAACCTAGACGTCTGGCTGACAAAATTAAACAGAGACTTGAAGTTAAAACTCCAAGTATTGAGTATCCGGTTAGTCGACTTTCCGGTGGTAATGTTCAGAAGGTTCTTGTTGGTCGAGAAATTTCCAGCAATCCGGATGTTCTGATGGTCGCTTATCCGGTTCGTGGACTTGATATCAATTCAAGTTACGCAATCTACAATAAATTAAACGAACAGAAATCGCGGGGTGCAGCTGTTATCAGCATTATTGAAGATCTTGATGTACTGTTAGCTCTGAGCGACCGTATTTTAGTTTTGAATAATGGAAAGGTTGCCGGCATTTTGAACGCCCGTACAACTACAAAAGAAGAAATTGGCTATCTTATGACTGCGGAGGTAAAATAATGTTTAATATTCGTTTGAGCAAAAAAGAGCCTTTACCTTTATGGAATTCGCTGCTTATCCGCATTGGAGCAATTTTACTTTCGCTGATTGTTTGCGCCGTTGTTATTATTTCGGTTACTGACTTAAATCCTCTTGAAGTATATGGTGGAATATTAAACGGAGCGCTTGGTTCTACACGCCGCGTCTGGGTTACAATTCGCGATACTCTGGTTTTGCTTCTGGTTGCCGTTGCCTTAATTCCAGCTTTTAAAATGCGCTTCTGGAATATTGGTGCTGAAGGTCAGATGCTTATGGGCGCTTTTGCATCTGCAGCCCTTATGATTTACTGCGAAAAATTGCCGAATGCTGTTTTGCTTCCTTTAATTATGATTACTTCTTGCCTTGCTGGTCTTATCTGGGGAATTATTCCTGCTTACTTTAAGGCAAAATATAATACTAACGAAACTCTTTTTACCCTGATGATGAATTACATTGCAGCACAGCTTATATCTTTCAGCATTGTATTCTGGGAAAATCCTGCCGGTTCTAACTCGGTTGGAATTATTAATCCTGTTTCAAGTAAGGGATGGTTCCCGTCACTTTTTGGCCAGCGCTATGGCTTGAATCTTCTGCTTGTAATTTTAGTTACAGTTTTTGTTGCCTGGTATTTAAAATATACCAAACATGGATATGAGATTAGTGTTGTTGGTGAAAGCTGGAATACTGCGCGATATGCCGGAATCAATGTTAAAAAAGTAATTATCCGTACAATGGCACTTAGTGGTGCAATCTGCGGTCTTTCAGGCTGCCTTGTTGTAAGCGGTGCCAGCCATACAATTTCTACAAGCCTTGGCGGCGGTCGTGGATTTACAGCAATTATTGTTGCCTGGATGAGTAATTTTAATACCCTGGCCATGGTTGCAATATCCTTCCTGCTTTGTCTTATGGATAACGGAGCCATTCAGATTGCCAGCCAGTTTGGTTTGAATGAAAATGTTTCTGATATTTTGACTGGAATTATCATCTTCTTCCTTATTGGAAGCCAGTTCTTTATAAGTTATAGATTGAATTTTGATAAGAAAAAAACTACGGCTAAGACCGAAAGCACAGGTAAGGAGGAATAGATTATGATTTTACTGACTTTTATACAGAAAGCTATTGTTCAGGGAATTGGAATTCTTTTTGGTTCTATTGGCGAAATCCTTACAGAAAAATCTGGAAATCTTAATCTTGGAATTCCAGGCCTTATGTATATGGGCGGTATTGCAGGTTTGATGGGAGCCTTTATCTACGAAGGCGCTGTTGCAACTCCAGTTCCTTTAGTTGGATTTTTAGTTTCCTTGTTTTTTGCTCTGCTTGTTTCCGGGCTTGGCGCTTTAATCTACAGTTTTCTTACAATTACAATGAGGGCTAATCAGAATACTGTGGGACTTGCCCTTACAACTTTTGGAATTGGTTTTGGAAACTTTTTTGGCGGTTCAATCTCTCGTCTTGCAGGTGGAGTTGGACAGGTAAGCGTTGCAACTACAGCAAAAGCTTATCAGGCTTGTATTCCAGGGCTTTCAAAAATCCCTGTGATTGGAAAGCTTTTTTTCAGTTACGGATTTTTGACTTACTTTGCAATAATTCTTGCTTTTGCTATGGCTTTCTTCCTTTTGAAGACCCGCGTTGGGTTAAATCTCCGCTCAATTGGTGAAAATCCTGGAGCTGCAGATGCTGCCGGAATCAATATTGAAAAATATAAATATCTTGCAACAATAGCCGGTGGTGCTATTGCAGGTCTTGGTGGACTTTACTTTGTAATGGAGTACCTTGGTGGAACCTGGACTAATAATGGCTTTGGTGACCGCGGCTGGCTTGCCGTAGCCCTTGTTATTTTCAGTCTCTGGGATAGCCGAAAAGCAATTTTGGGATCGCTTTTGTTTGGTGCTCTGTACATTCTTTACATGTATATTCCGGGACTTAGCCGTGCCGTTCAGGAACTGTTTAAAATGACACAGTATCTTGTAACAATTGTAGTTCTTGTAATCACAAGTATGAAGAAAAAACGCGAAAATCAGGCTCCGGAAATGCTTGGTCTTGCATACTTTAGAGAAGAAAGATAAATTTAAAAAAAGAGGGTAAATATGAAATTTCTTGAAGATAGAATTAAAAAAGATGGCGTTGTTAAACCTGGTAATGTTCTTAAAGTAGACAGCTTTCTTAATCACCTTATTGATGTAGAACTGATGGATATGCTTGGTTCTGAATTTAAAAAGCATTTTTATCAGAAAAAAATCACAAAGATTCTTACAATTGAAGCTTCTGGTATTGGAATTGCCTGCCTTACTGCCCGCTATTTTCAAGTCCCGGTTCTTTTTGCTAAAAAAACTCAGACTGTAGTTCAGGATGATGATAAATATTCTTCTGAAGTTTATTCTTACACTCACAAGTGTTCAAATCATATTTTTATTTCTAAAAAATATATGACTGCAGATGACCATGTTTTGATTATTGATGACTTTCTTGCAAACGGTGCTGCCTGCATGGGCTTGATTGATGTTGTAAAACAGGCAGGAGCAACTCTTGAAGGCGTTGGAATCTGTATAGAAAAAGGCTTCCAGGACGGCGGAAAAAAACTTCGCGAAATGGGCATAGATCTTGAATCGCTTGCAATTATTGAAAGCATGGATGCCGAAACTGGAACTATTGTTTTTAGATAAATTTAATCTCTCTTTTAATCAAAGTACCTTTGTAATTCGCTGAAGGACCTTGTAAGCCTAAAAGAATTGGATCATTAATAAGTGGCCAGAAAAAGCAGAGCAGATAATTATGGCTATTTCCAAAGAAAATAAAATAACTATTGCTAAACTCTAATTGGGGGTGTTTGAGAGGGTGACTCCCGCTTAATATTTTAGTATATTAAAACTGTAAAGCATTCCGTGCAGAAGACCGCTTTCAACGAACAAATTGCATTTATTAGTATGCACGTGATTATTTGTATATTTATTATATCATCGTTTTTTCTTTACCATAATTCAGGCCGGGAGTTGGACTGGCGCTGAAAATCTAATGATTCATTTTAAGGAATGCTTATGGATAAAACAATAAAAGAAACAATCCACGCAAAGGGAATAGAAATTGGTATTTATACAACTGATTTCGAAAATGAGTTTA
The DNA here is from genome assembly GCA_902789325.1 of uncultured Spirochaetaceae bacterium. Taxonomy (GTDB): domain Bacteria; phylum Spirochaetota; class Spirochaetia; order Treponematales; family Treponemataceae; genus Treponema_D. The sequence goes on along the minus strand of CADANN010000023.1, from coordinate 9,224 downwards.
TTTCTCTTACGGATATTGCAAAATATCGCAATGATGATGATCCAAGATTTGTAATACAGAATTGGATGAGGAATCGTAACACGATAGAATTTCTTGGAGTTTGGGAAACTTTGCATAACCCAAGTTTTAACCGTGTGCAATTCGACACGGTTAAAAATGAAGCTGGCGCAAATCGTTTTGTCATGACACCAACTAAATGGATAGAATTGACTAATGCAATTGGTATTGTCTCAAAGTCTGGGCGTTATGGTGGTGGAACCTTTGCGCATTCTGATATAGCAATGTCGTTTGCAAGCTGGTTATCTCCTGAGTTCCAACTATATATAATGAAAGACTATCGTCGTCTCAAATCCGATGAAAATTCCCGTCTTTCGTTAAACTGGAATCTGAACAGAGAACTTTCAAAACTAAATTATAAAATACATACTGATTCGATAAAAGAAAACTTAATAATTCCAGAATTGACACCTGCACAAAAATCTTTTGTTTATGCTGATGAAGCTGATTTGTTAAATGTTGCGCTTTTTGGTCAAACTGCTAAAGAATGGCGTAAGGATAATCCTGGTAAAAGGGGAAATATACGAGATTATGCAGACTTGCATCATCTTCTGGTTCTTGCAAATCTTGAAAGTTATAATGCGATTTTGATTGAACAAAATATTGAACAGCCGCAACGGATGGAGATGTTACGAGAAACTGCGATAAAGCAGCTTCATACAATTCAAGGCTTGGATTTTTCTTCGCAGAAGATTTTGACAATCTCTGATACAATTGAGAAAAATTAATGAATGGGATTCTGTAAAAAGTGAAAAAATGAAAATACTTCTTGTTTCGGTAAACGCCAGCTACATGCATACGAACCTCGCCATTCGTGATTTGAAAAATTACGCGGAGGCGCGGTGTGGGGATATGTTGCGTGATGTGGGCCGTGCTGAAATTCAGATTGCGGAGTACACGATAAACCAGCCGATTGGTGAGGTGCTCCGCGGAATTGCTTCTTTTAATGCAGATTGGATTCTTTTTTCAACCTACATCTGGAATGCTGAATATGTGTGTAAGTTGTTACCTGAAATTAAGAAGATTTTGCCAGATTGCGTGCTGGGTGCTGGTGGGCCCGAGTTTGGCTATGGCGCTAAAAAATATCTGGGCAATATACCTGCGTTAGATTTTATCATGTTTGGGGAAGGGGAAGAGACCTTCCGCGAAATGATTTCTAAAAGCGGGGGACAGCCAAAAACTCTTCTTTCGCAACTGGCTGATATAAAGGGCATTTATTATAGAGCCGGTGAATGCAGTGGTGCCGGCTGTGAGATTGCCTTTACCGGTAACCGCGATTTAATTCATAATCTTGATGACATTCCTTTTCCTTATCCTGAGATAGTTGCGGGCCAGGCAGACCCGGACCATAAAATTTATTATTACGAATCGAGCAGAGGTTGCCCTTTTTCTTGTTCCTATTGTCTTTCTTCTGTTGATAAGCGGGTTAGATTTAAAAGCCTTGAGCGGACCTGCAGTGAACTTCAGATTTTTCTTGACCACAATATCAAACTTGTAAAATTTGTAGACCGCACTTATAACCTTGATGAAAATCATTACATCGGGATTTGGGATTACATTATGAAACATCACAACGGAAAGACGATGTTTCATTTTGAAATTGAGGCGGAATATCTTTCTGATAAGGCACTGGATTTTTTGCAGCAAATCCCTGAAGGAATGATGCAGTTTGAAATGGGTGTTCAGTCGGCGAATAAGAAAACTCTGGCGGCTATAAACCGTTCTATAAATGTCGAAGCACTTGCAGAAAAAATCAAAAAGATTCCGCGGACGATACATCAGCATCTGGATTTGATTGCGGGTCTGCCTTATGAGGATCTGGAAAGTTTTGGACTCAGCTATGATTTTGTGATGGACTTACGGCCTGATGCTTTGCAGCTGGGTTTTTTGAAAATTCTTGGCGGCACTCAGATGGAGGCATACGCAAAAGAAAACGGCTGGAAGTGGATGGAGAGTCCAGCTTACGAAACTTTTTCCACGCCGTATTTGTCGTTTGGGGACATTGCGTTTTTGAAAGATATGGAGATTGTAACCGATGCTTATTGGAACAAGGGAAGTTTTGCGCGCACGATGAATTATGTTTTCCGCAAGGCTAGCCCGTGGAAGTTTTTGTGTGCTTTGCTTGAGTATGGGCGTGGTGTGGGAGCTTTTGAGCAGGCGAGAAGGGAAGCTTACTGGTTTGAATTGATTAATGATTTTGTGATGAAAGAAAGCTACTCCGAATTTGACCGGGTCTTGGACAAAAATCTGATTTACGATTTGTTGCGTTATGATTTTGTGAGATCTGGAAAAAAGGGGAATTTTCCGGATTGGTATAAGCACAATTATGATAAAGACAAGCATCGAAAGTTACTTGAGACTAACGGACTGCTCGAGAACTCAAGAATTGGTTTTGCAATTACGGAATATGAAGAGTTCGATTATAATGTATTGAGCGAGAAGCCGGAAATGGAGAAGGGGCACACGGATTTGTTAATTAGATACAAGTAAATATCGGGGCGTTGCGGGGTGTCCCCGCTAGAAGGGGTAGCGAGCAACGAAGTGCGAGCGAGGGGAAGGCTTTCCCCTCCTTCATTATAAATTAGGAGCAAAAAATGAAAAATGTTTATGAGGAATGTCCGAAGTTTGAAAATGAGCGCTGGCTTTTGCGGCTTGTAGAAAAGTCGGATGTGGATGATTTGATTAAGGTTTACGGCGATAAAAATGCGCTTCCGTTTTTTAACAGCGATAATTGCGACGGCGATAATTTTTATTATGACACAAAAGAGCGCATGGACAAGGCTATGGATTTCTGGCTTTATTCTTACCGCGAAAAGTGGTTTGTGCGCTGGGCGATAATTGAAAAGGCAACAGGCAAGGCAATTGGAACCATCGAATCGTTCAAGCGGCTTTCGGAAGATGCTTTTAATGAGTCGGGAGTTTTGCGTCTTGATGTCGGCAGCAGTTACGAAAGAGCAGAGGTGTTGAAAGAAATTATGTCGCTCATTGTTCCTCAGATTTTTGAAATGTTTGACTGTAAACAGGTTGCTACAAAAATTCCGATTTATGCTGTGGAACGTGCAGCTGCAGCGAAGGCTTTTGGTTTTGAAAAAACTGATTCGCTGCTTGTAGCAAAAGATGGAGTTGCATTTAACGGTTATTGGATTTTCAAAAAATAAATTAAGAAAGGTCGAGAAAAATATGCCATTAGTAAAAGTAAATATGCTTGAGGGAAAAACTCCCGAATTTAAGAAGACGGTTTTTGATTGTATTCATGAAGGTTTGATTGACTCATTTGGAATTGCTGACTGGGACAGGTTTCAGCGGATTGAAGAATTTGATAAATCCTGCTGGGAAGCGCCGGAAGGTAAAACTGAAAACTTTATGATTATTGAACTCACGATTTTTCCTGGAAGAACTCGCGAACAGAAAAAAACTGCGATTGAAAAAATCACAGGGCTGCTGTGCGAAAAACTTGGAATTCCCGCGACCGATGTTTTTATTGTGATGAATGAACCTCCTCTGGAAAATTGGGGAATGGGAGGGAATCAAAAATGAAAATCGGAATAATCGGATACGGAAGCATGGGCAAGATGCTTGCGGAAAATTTTCTGGCTGCGGGCATTGCAGATAAGGATTCGCTCTATCTTGCGAACAGAACACTGACCAAGCTGCAGGAGATGGAAGGAAGGGCTAAGCTTTGTCTGTCGAATGCTGAGGTTGCTGCGTCTGTGGATTTTCTTTTTCTGTGTGTAAGGCCGGTGGATATAAAAATCATTCTTGAAGAAATTGCTGATTCTGTACGAGCTGAGACTCTGGTGATTTCATTGAATGGAAGCGTCTCTTTTGCTCAGCTGGAAAAAATCCTCTGCAGAAATTGTGCGCATAAAATCGCAAAAATGATTCCGAGCGTGACTGCCGAAATCAATAAATCGCAATCGCTTGTCTGCTACAATAACATGGTAGAAGCGTCGGATAAAGCTGAGTTGTGTGAAATCTTAAAATGCCTTGGCGAAGTTATTGAACTTCCAGAAAACGAAATTGGAATGGGCTCGGAACTGGTGAGCTGTATGCCGGGCTTCATTGCTTCGATTTTTGATGTAATCTGCCAGTCAGCAAAAAAGCACACGGAGATTTCTTCAGAGCAGATTGTTCAGATGGTTTTAAAAACTGTTTCTGCTACAAGCGAGTTGATGCTTAAAAAGAATATGACTTTTGAAGATGTTGTTTCCCGTGTTGCAACAAAAGGCGGAATCACAGAAGAAGGAGCCAAAGTGATTTACGAAGGCTTTCCAGAAGTTGCCGATTTGATGTTTGATAAAACTCTGGAAAAGAGAAAGCAGACGGCGAAGAAAGCGGAAGAGTTGTTTTAGCTATAAAAAAGGAGATTTAAAAATGGAATTATGGGATGCTTACAATTCAAACTTTGAAAAAATTGAAGGACTTACTTTAATTCGTGATTCGCAGGAAAAGATTCCGGATGGAGTTTATCATCTTGTTTGTGAAGTTCTTGTAAGACATATAGATGGAACTTATCTTTTGATGAGGCGAGATCCAACTAAGCCTCTTTATCCGAATATGTGGGAAGCAGGGGCAGGTGGCTCGGCGCTGCAAGGTGAGACTGCGGTTGAAGGTGCGATGAGAGAGCTCCGCGAAGAGACCGGAATTGTTGCAGAGACTCTTGAACAATTAAACTGGTCGCTCGGTGGAACTTGTATACACTGCCGTTTCTTGTGTGTAACTGACTGTGCTAAAGACTCAATAAAATTACAGGAAGGCGAGACTTGTGATTACCGCTGGGTTACAGCTCAGGAACTTTTGGCAATGCCGGATTCAGAACTTGTGGGTTGTCAGATGAAGAAGTTTGTTGTCTGAGTAAAAGGATTTTTTGTGTTTGAAATAAAAGATTTAATAATCAGATTATTTAAGGAACTCGGGCTGGGAGATGTGATTCTGCCGATTGAAAATGTTTCCGGCGGTTTTATGCACAGGATGTATAAGGTGACAGCTTGTGGCACTGAGGGTAGTCGGAGCTTTGCTGTTAAGCATTTAAATCCGGAAATCATGAAGAGACCGCAGGCGCAGGTAAATTATGCAAGGGCAGAAAAGCTTGAAGGGATTCTTGAAAAGGCGGGACTGCCGATTGTGCCGGCTTTGGTTTTTGATGGCAAGAAGATGCAGGACTTCGAAGGAAATTACTTTTACATTTTTGACTGGCACGATGCAAAGGTAACTGACTGGGATAATATAACTGAGGAGCAGTGTTTCCTTGCGGGAAACACGCTGGGAAAGATTCATGCAATTGATTTTGATGAGGTGGGAGCAGAGCACGGTGCGCCAGAGTTCAGTCAGATAGATTGGAAAAAATATGCGGACATGGCAACTGAATCAAAAAGCGAAATCGTAAGTCTGCTTGGTGAAAATCTCAAACTTCTGGAATATGCACAAAATCAGGTGAATGAAGCGCGCAAAAATCTTCCTGACATAATCCGCATTTCCGACGAAGACATGGATCCAAAAAACGTAATGTGGGAAAATGGGAAGCCGCTGGTAATCGACCTTGAGTGTCTTGATTATGGAAATCCAGCTTCTCATGTTTTGCAGCTCGCTTTGCAGTGGTCGGGAATCACAACTTGTAATCTCAAGCTTAATCTTGTCAGGTCGTTTTTTGAAGGTTATCATCAGGCTTACGACAACGGTTTTCATGATTATCAAAAAATCTTAGGTCTAGCCTATACCTGGATTGAATGGCTGGAGTATAATATTCAAAGAGCCCTTGGAGCCTGTACAGATGAAGCTGAAAAACAGATGGGCGTAGAGCAGGTTGTACAGACACTTAATAGAATTAGGTATCTTCGGGAAAAGGAAGATGATATAAAAAAGGAATTATAAAATGATAGAAGCAACAATAAACAGAATCAGAAAATTTATTTCAGACCGCGACTGGGGCCAGTATCACAGTCCTGCAAATCTTGCAAAATCAATTTCGATTGAAGCAAACGAGCTGCTCGAATGTTTTCAGTGGAGCGACACAGAATACGACCTTCAGCACGTAAAAGAAGAACTTGCCGACGTCCTGGTTTATTGCCGCGACCTTTTAGACGTGCTGGGCCTGGATGAAGATGAAATTGTAAACATGAAGATGGATATGAACGAAAAAAAATATCCGGTGGACAAGGCCCGTGGCAGCAGCAAAAAATATACGGAGTTGTAATTTTGGATTTAGAGATTAAAGCTGCCACAGCCGAAGATGCCGAGCTTCTCGTTGATATTTATAACAAAGCCTTCTATGAAGATTATGTGAAATATGGAGAGTGTCCGGGATACGGCAAGTCTGTCAGCGACATGGAAAAATCAATTAATGAAACTTCAAAATATATCGCTTATGTTGGCTCGGTTGCAGTTGGGGCTATATCTGTTTTGAAGAAGGATGATGGTCTTTATTATCTTGGCACTCTTTGTGTGATTCCTGAATATCAGCGAAAGGGGATTGGTCATAAATTATTTGAATTTTTTAAGGAACAAAATAAAGACTGGAAAAAAATCGAATTAGTAACTCCGGCAGACAAAGAAAAGAATATCAGCTTTTATACAAAAAAGTGTGGCTTTAAGATTGATTCTGAAGAGATGGATGGAAATGTACGAGTCTATCATTTTAGTTTGGAAAATAGATAGAAATTGAGGTAAAGAATCTTGGCACTTTTCTATTTAGTAAGACACGGCGAAGCAGATTCTTTCAAAAACTGGAATCGAGCAGGTAGAAAAAACTGCAAAAGATCAGCGCTTAAAATCAGCCCAAATAATTGTGACTTCTCCATACACCAGAGCCTTACAAACTGCAGCAATAATTTCCAGAGAAACCGGCTTGAAGATTTGTGTGGAAATTGATTTGCACGAATGGATTCCAGATAAAACGAATCAATATAAAACTTCTGAAGAAGCCTTTTCTCTTGCAAAAGAGTTTTATGAAAATAAAGGAGTCTATCCCAAGGGTCAGCAGCTGAGGTGGGAGACTTTTGATGAAGTAAGAAAAAGAATGCAAAGAGTTGCTGAAAAATATGCTGGTTTCGGAAAGGTAATTTTTGTTGGACATAGTATGATGTTTGAGGCTCTCACAGGTATTGAGCATATGAAACCTGCAGAAATTATTGAGTGGGAATACTTCAAAAACTAATTGGATTAAAAAGTAAAATGACAGAAGAAATCGTAAATAAAATATGCAAAGAAGTTTCTTATACTCAGCCAACAGAAATCATAAGAAATAATGTTGGACTGGCTGGATATGTTTATACAGTACAGATTAACAATGAAAAATATGTGGTAAAAATTTCAGATGATAAAAATCTGATTTTGGGTTCGACTTATTGGTTGAATAAAATAAAAGATTTAGATATTCCGATTCCCAAAGTGATTTCAGAAAATACTTCTGTAGCTCCTTATTATTTTGTAATGACATTTATCCCTGGAAAAGATTTGGGTCTTGTTTATAAATTCCTTTCAAAAGATGAAAAGAAAGCCATTGCAAAAAAACTTATCAGTTATCAGAAAGAAATCAAAAAACTTCCTATGGCTAGAGGTTTCGGTTCTCTGAATTCTTATGAGGATAAAGAAAACATATTTGCTACATGGGAAGAAGTTATATTAAATGATATTAAAAGAGCTGAAAACGGTATAAAGGAAAATAAGATTTTTTCTACAGAATATGCTTCAAAAGTTCGTGAACTGATTCCAGGCTTTAAGGATTACTTTTTAACAATACGGCCTGAAGCCTTTTTAGATGATGCAACTACAAAGAACGTGCTTATTCATGAAGAAAAACTTTCTGGAATAATTGATCTGGATTGGATTACTTTTGGAGATCAAGTTTATTTACTGGGGCTCACAACAATGGCTCTGTTAAGTATGCAGGCAGATCTGGATTATGCAGAATATCTGAAAGAAGAAATGAATCTTAATCCTTCTCAGGAAAAAGCGCTTCAGCTATATGTACTTATTTTCTGTAGCATTTTCATGTCAGAGAGAGGGGCTCGTTTTAATCAAAATGAACCAGTACCTGTCAGTGAGCAGGAAAAGAATCTTCTGATAAAAATATTTGAGAAGTATTATGAGAAATGCATATAAAAATGATAAATACTAATTATTATATGCATTTTTGGAATTAATAGGGGGCGTTGCGGGGGAAATCCCCCGCTGGAAGGGGTGGTGAGCAACGAAGTGCGAGCCAGGGGAAGGCTTTCCCCTCCTTAATGATTATTTACTCTTGCAATTCTTCCTATGCGCCTTAAGCTTCTTCAACGCCCAGGCGTAGTGGCTGGAAGTGTTGCTTACGAAGTAGGAGCCGAGCGGGGCGGTGCCGGTCCAGCAGAAATATTTTGCTTTGAAGAGTTCTTCGTTGGTGTAGCTTTCGATGAGCTTCATGACGTCGGCGTGGCTTTTTTTGAAGAGGGCTTTTGCGGACTCGAGGCTTGTTTCCTGGTGGTTTTTCCAGAACACCATGTTCATGGCGCCGTAGGTTTTCCAGCTGTAATCTGGCGGCAGAATTGAAATTGCGCTTTTGCTGTCGGTGACTTTTGCGTTGTTCTTTGGGAACTGCATCATGAGTTTGTGCCATTCGTAGAGATGAATCAGAACGTCGCGGACATTTTTGTCGCGGCTCCAGTGGGCTTCTTTTTTGCTTGGCTGGCCTGAAAAATCAAAGGGAGTGGTGAGCTCCTTTTCTGTCATTGAGTCGATAAAATCCATGAGTGTGTTATAGTTTTCCTGTGCTGCTTTGAGCAGATCTTCTTTTGTGCTTGGTCTTGGCATAGTGTGCCCTCCTTATGACATCAGTATAACACGTGGTGGAGGTACAAAAAAGAAACAGCCTGTTGCTTTTATGCCTTCCAGTGCTTTAGTTGTGACAGCATATTGTCGTAAAACTGGCGGCGTTCATCGTCACTTTTGTTGTCAGGATTAGGCATGTGTTCCAGAAGGAAATCGATGAGGGAGTCTTTCTGCTTGTAAATAAATTCGCCGTCGTTGTAGCACCATTTGCAGTAGTCTTCATTGAAGGTCTTGTCCAGCTCTCGGCTGATCATGGAGTCTTCGGTGAGAGGCATTCCGCAGCACTGGCAGAAAAGCTTGCGGGGAGAGCCGAGCAGAGTATTTATAGAAACGTCAAACTCGCGTGAAAGAACTACGAGCATCTG
>CADANN010000022.1 GCA_902789325.1 uncultured Spirochaetaceae bacterium | reverse complement strand
GTTCTACTGTAACAAGATTCACGCAATTCACGAAGTTCGTGGTAAGGACGGTGTTGGTGCTGTAATGGATAACATGGAACTGGAACGTGAACGTGGTATTACAATCCAGTCTGCTGCTACTCAGGTTCAGTGGAAAGACTACACAATCAACCTTATCGACACACCGGGTCACGTAGACTTCACAGTAGAAGTTGAACGTTCTCTTCGCGTATTGGACGGCGCTATCATGATTCTTTGTGCCGTTGCCGGTGTTCAGTCACAGTCAATTACTGTAGACCGCCAGCTTAAGCGCTACCATGTACCTCGCGTTGCATTCGTAAACAAGTGTGACCGTCAGGGTGCTAACCCACTCCGCGTTCGTCTCCAGCTCCGCGAAAAGCTTGGTTTGAACGCATATATGATGGAACTCCCAATTGGTTTGGAAGACAAACTCGAAGGTGTTGTAGACCTCGTTGGAATGAAGGCTATCTACTTCGACGGACCAAATGGTGAAGATCTCCGCATTGCAGAAATTCCTGCAAACCTTAAAGATGATGCTGAAAAATACCGCGAAGAGCTCCTCGATGCAGCTTCTATGTTCGATGACTCTTTGATGGAAGAAATCATGGAAAAGGGTTACGACGGAGTTGCAGAAGAAAAAGTAATCGCTGCTATCCGTAAGGGAACTCTTGCTGAACAGTTCGTAGGTGTATTCTGTGGTTCAGCTCACGTAAACAAAGGTATCCAGCCATTGTTGGATGCAGTTGTTCGCTACCTCCCAGCTCCAAACGAAGTAAAGAACGTTGCTCTCGACCTCGACAACAACGAAGCTGAAGTAGAACTTGAATCAGTTGATAACAAACCATGTGTTGCACTTGGTTTCAAACTTGATGATGGTCAGTATGGTCAGCTTACTTACACTCGCGTTTATCAGGGTAAAATCAAGAAGGGTGAAGAATTGTACAACACTCGTACAAAGAAGCGCTTTAAGGTTGGACGCCTTGTTCGCATGAACTCAGCTCAGATGGAAGATATCAACGAAGGTTGCGCAGGTGATATCGTTGCTCTCTTCGGTGTAGACTGTGCTTCTGGTGATACATTCGTAAACGGTGGTGTAAACTACTCAATGGCTTCTATGTACGTTCCAGAACCTGTAATTTCTTTGTCTATTACTCCAAAAGACAAACAGGCTTCTATGCAGATGTCTAAGGCTCTTAACCGCTTTACTAAGGAAGACCCAACATTCCGCGTATACACAGACCCAGAATCTAACGAAACAATCATCAAGGGTATGGGTGAGCTTCACCTTGAAGTATACGTTGAGCGTATGAAGCGTGAATACAACTGTGAAGTAACAACTGGTGCTCCACAGGTTGCTTACCGCGAATCTATCACTACAACTGGTGACTTCAACTATACACATAAGAAACAGACTGGTGGTTCTGGTCAGTACGGTCGTGTTGCCGGATTCATGGAACGAGAAAGACTACGAGTTCGTAGACGCAATTAAGGGTGGTGCTATTCCTAACGAATACATCCCTTCTTGTGATAAAGGTTTCCAGAAGGCTATGAAGGAAGGTTCTTTGATTGGAGCTCCTATCGTAGGTGTTAAGATCACAATTAATGATGGTCAGTATCACCCAGTAGACTCTAACGATAACGCATTCCAGATTGCTGCTATTGGTGCTTTCCGCGAAGGTTACATGAAGGCTAAGCCTGTAATCCTCGAACCAATCATGAAGGTACAGATGACTGCACCTACTGAGTTCCAGGGTAACCTCTTCGGTCTTATCAACCAGCGCCGTGGTGTAATTGTTGATTCAACTGATGAAAACAACACATCTACTGTAAACGCAGAAGTTCCACTTTCAGAAATGTTCGGATTCTCTACTATCCTCCGTTCTTCAACTCAGGGTAAGGGTGAATTCACAATGGAATTCTTGAAATACGGTAAAGTTCCTAACGCTGTTGCAGATGAACTCATCGCAAAGCACAAGGAAGCAAAAGCAGCTGGTAAGAAATAATAACCAGACTGTCATCCTCGGGCTTGACCCGAGGACCTTAAAAGGCTGTCCATTCGGGCAGCCTTTTTTTTTATTTTGCTTGCTTTATATCCATTCACAGTTTAGAATATAGTAAGTAAAAATACTTATTGCACACCTTAGGAGGCCTAATATGGATAAAAAAGATTTGATCGCTCACAGTCCAGTGAGATATTTTGATGTTACAAACGCAGGTTTGAAAGACGGCGAAATGGGTCTTATCACAGCTAAAAAAGGTCTTGGAAAGACTTCTATTCTGGTTCAGTTCGGAATCGATTCCCTTCTCAACGACAAAGCTCTCGTACACGTTTCTTTTGACCAGCAGTCTTCAAATGTAATTGCATGGTATTCAAGCATTCTTGCAGAAATCGCAAAGAAAAAGAGCTTTAATCTTGATGATGTAAACGAAGAAATTGTTCGCAACCGCACAATTTTGAACTTCAATCAGGAAACATTCACACTTCCAAAGGTAGTAAACACAATCAAGGCTCTTAAAGACGGTGGAACTAAAATCTCTTCTATCGTTGTAGACGGTCTTGATCTTGCAAAAACTTCAGAAGCAGACCTCAAGTGCTTTGCAGACTTCATTAAGGCTGAAAAAATGACAGCATGGTTCAGTTTCACCAATGAAGCAGCAGATCTCAAAGGCACTCTCGAAGCTGCAAAACTCGAAAACTTTGCAACAGTTGCACACCTTGCAGCAGAAGGTAAAGCACTTTCCCTCGCTATCCTCAAAAACGGCGACGGAAAAGTAAACCTCGATGCAAAGACTTTGTTGATGTCTAAATCTTAATTGAATGTCATCCTGACAAAAAAATTAAGTGCACTTTTTTCAAAAAAAAGTGCACTTTTTTTATCTCCCGAGTGTCTAAATACATGTAAACAAACTCAAACAAGGGAGATTTTTTTATGAAAAAACTTATTACAATTCTTTCGACAATCGCTGTAATCAGTATGTTTTCTGGATGTCTTATCGTTGCACCAGAAGATGAACCAAAAATCGTAATCCAGAAAAAGACTTCTGAAAAAGTTGTTGAGCAGAAAACAGAAGACACAACAACTACAACAACAGTTATCACCCAACCTGTAACTGCTAAGTACAACATTACCTGCAAGAACGGTACTTCTTATACAATTTCTGACTGGTGTGTAAAGAAGGACAATATTGTAACTTATGCAAACTCAGGTTATAACCGCTCAATCCGTGCTGGTGGAGAAGACATGATTATGAATCTTCCAGAGGGATACTACAAAGTATACTTCTCTTTTGAAGATGAATATCAGCTCAATCCAAGTGATTACTTCAACAGCGAAAGCATTTACCTTAACAGAGATGTAATTTACACACTCTATGAACGCCAGGCAACAATTTCATGCCGTGCAGCTGGAACTCCTGTAAAACCTCAGTTGTATCTTGCAGGTTCAGACGGTAGTGAAATTGACCTCATCTGTGAATAAAAACCAGAAAAACTAACAGCGATGAAAACCGACACTTTGCGTAGCAAAGTGCCGGTTTTTGTGGTATAATAACTAAACTTTATTTTTTGGGAGAATGAAAATGAAAAAGATTATTTCAGTTTTATTTTTAGCACTTACACTTACACTTTTTAGTAGTTGTATTATTGTTACAGAACCAGAACATACATTGACTTTTACAAATAACCATCCGACTTATAATGTTTTTGACTGGTATGTTCGTGACAGAAACGGAAATACCTACGAACCTAACTCTAAGCATGATCCAGTATATAGAGGCAGAAGCAGAAGCATTGATTTAAAAGAAGGCACCTATTGTATTGTTTTTTCTTTTGATGATACTACAGATAATAGTAAACCGCTTACCTTTTTTGAAACAGATGAAATTTATCTTTATTCCAATAAAGAGTTTATATTAACAACAACAAGCTTAAAAGATTGTTCTTCTTTTGTTTATTATCCTGATGATTAATTGTCATTGTCGGGCTTGACCCGACAATCTATATATTACTTTCCTATACAGATTCCCCGGTCAAGCCGGGGAATGACATTTTAAAGGGTACTTTAGTAAGTCTGGAATGACGCTTAATTATAGGTTCTGCTGCTGGTCGTCTTTCCATGGGAAAATCATACCGCGGAGAGTGCGCTTACCCATCATCTGGCGGTCTTCGTAAATCAGTTCTTCCCAAGGAATGTGGCGGCGTTCTTTTTTAGTCTTTAATTCAGGATGTTCTTCCAGATAATCATATTTGTATAAAAGAATGCGAAGTGCATTTGTGTTTCCAATCAGAATACCTGTCATTGAAGGGAAGAATCCGATACAAACAACAGAAATTGCAAGCTGAATAAGATTGTACAGAGCCATCAAAAGTGTAAAGCCTGTATTATCGAACATAATGATAAAGCTTTTCTTAAGGCACTTCTTAAAATCATTATGCATGAGAGCGCGAATCGGAATAAACCACTGCATTGCAAGAAAATAGAACACTACAATCCAGAGTATTGCGGCTCCAAGAGCAACACCGGCAAGCGACTGCATTTCAAGAAAGTAATATCTGATAGAAAAAGTTGAAACCATAATTACAACGGCATTCATAAGACCAAACAAGGTTGCATCTTTTAATACACCAGGAATTGCCTTGAAGAAATCAAAATGTCGGATTCCATCAAAGTTAGCAATATGAGCCGCTGTATCACTATATGCAAAAATCAGAATTGAAAGCACAACAAAGGTAAAAATGAAGGAAAGCACTGTAAGAATTGCAAATTTTGAAGCGACTGCATTAAGCAAAACCAATCCTAATGCGCTGAAAAGGAAAACAACATTACACATTACGACAGAAAGAAGATTATCCCATCCGTCAAAGAAATTCTTTTTAATAATAAAACCAAACATATTTAAAATTTAACAATTATTGGTGTTAAATACAAGAAGAAATAATGCTAAAATACAGTTATGGACGTAAATTCTTCTATTTCATTGCTTTCAAACATTCATACAATTACCGCTGATTTTTTGATTGAAAAATTAAAAGAACGAGGCTTCCCTGATTTTGCTTCATCTCATGGCAACATTTTATTCCAGTTAAGTGTGAACGAAAAAATGACCATGGGCGATCTCGCTGAAAAAATCAACCGTGACAAATCAACAACCACCGTGCTTGTACGCAAGCTTGAATCAGAAGGCTTTATAACAGGAGAACCAGATCCATCAGACAAACGCAGCAGAATCATCTTCCTAACAGAAAAAGGAAAACAGTTTAATACCATAGCAATGGAACTGTCAAAAGATCTCTTGGATACTTTTTACAAAGACTTCACCGAAGAAGAAAAGTCCACCTTCCTCGGATTTTTGTTGAAAATTAAAAATAACTTTCTCAACGACTATTGACAATAGTTTTATATAAAACTATATTTACTCTCATGAAAAAGATATTTTTATTTACAACTATTTTAGCTGCACTCCTCCTCTCCGGATGTGCAAAAAAAACAAACAAAAGCTCAATCGCAGTTTTCGTTCCTGGTATTATTGATGACAGCCCTACTTACAACATGCTCGTTCAGGGCATTAAGGCTGCCGTAGAAGAAAAAAATCAGACTCTTTCTGATGATGCAAAAATTGAACTTTTTGTAATGGAAGCCGGTACTAACCAGGCTGAATGGGGGGCAAAGCTCACTGCCCTTTCTGCAGAACAGAAATATGATGTAATCATTTCGTCTAACCCTTCCCTTCCAGATTTGGCAGAGCCTATTTTACAGCAGTTCCCAAAGCAAAAGTTTATTCTTCTGGATGCTACAAAAGAAGGAAATCAGAACATTCACACTGTATGCTACAATCAGTATGAACAGTCTTACCTTACTGGTTATATTGGCGGACTTATGTCAAAAAGCCACAAGCTTGCTTTGATTGCCGCACAGGAATACCCTGTAATGAACAACATTATTTACCCATATTTTGAAAAAGGTGCACAGGCTGCAAACTCAGCGTCTACAGTAGAATTCAGAATTGTAGGTAACTGGTATGATGCAACAAAAGGTGCCGAAATCGCCGATGCAGTTGCAAAAATTGGTGTAGATGTTATACTCCCAATTTGTGGCGGAGCTTCACAGGGTGTAATTACTTCTGCTATAAATAACGGTTGCTATATTACCTGGTTTGATGACAACGGATTTGCAAAGGCTCCTGGAACTATCATTTCTTCCAGCGTTATGGAGCAGAAAAAAATGTCTTACAATGTTACAAAAGAATTCATTGAAGGCAACACTCCTTGGGGAGTAGCAAAAATGGTCGGAATCAAAGAAGGCTTCGTAGACTTCGTTCAGGATGATCCATTGTACATTCAGGCCGTTCCACAGGACATCAGAGAGAAAATGTCAGCATTACTTGAAGATATTAGATTAGGAAAAACTGAGATAAAATAGATGCCCGGTTCAAGCCCGAGCATGACAAGCTTACAATATGTTAGAGTTAAAAGATATTCACGTAAAATATTCTTACAAAACTGTTCTCAGAGGAATCAACCTCACATTCGAGAAGGGAAAAATCTATTCCCTCCTCGGAGAGAACGGTGCCGGCAAATCGACACTTGCGCATGTTTTATGTGGAGATATCTTACCAACAAGTGGAGAACTTCTGCTGGATGAAAAAAAACTCAACATCAAAAATCCAAAGGATGCAATTAAAAGTGGTATTGTTTGTGTACATCAGCGACCACTTCTTGCACCTTCGGTTTCGATACGTGAAAATCTTTTAATCGGAATTGATAAAAAAGAAGAAGTGCGTATCCCACAACTTATGAATCTATGGCTTCCTGAGCGAAAACCTTCGGTACTGGTAAAAAACTTGTTCCCCGCAGAGACCTTTACCGTTTCGCTCATGGGAGCACTTTTAAAAAATCCTTCGGTATTAATTTTGGATGAACCACCGGAATTAGCAAAAGAAACTCTCCGCAAACTTTCAAACAGCGGACTCACTGTTATTATTATCACCCACAGTTTTAAAGAAGCAGTTGAAAAATCAGATGAAGTTGTTTTATTAAAAGAAGGAATTGTTCTTGAAAAAACACCAGCCTCTCAAATAACAGAGGTAGATATAAAACAGAAATTATTCGGGCTTACAAAAACAGTTGCACAGCCTGATTTTATAGAAGAAAGGGACATAACGGAAGAAGAAGTATTGAATCTAAGAAAAGAGATTGTCGGGTCAAGCCCGACAATGACACACAGTCGTAAAATCGGATATATTCCTTCGGACAGGACGTTCAGAGCTTCGAATCCGAATCTTACTATCTTTCAGTTGTGTTCAGCATACCACACAAGCTTTAAGCAGAATATACTTGAAAAATATTCAAAAGAATTACTTCGCAAAGCAGAAGTAAACATCAAGCTTTATGAAAAGGCAAGCTGTCTTTCTGGCGGAATGTTACAGCGAATAATTCTTGAACGCGAAATTGCAGAAAATCCTGCAGAATTATATCTTTTTGATCCGACACATGGGCTTGATGTTGAGGCAACAGAAAGATTATATTCACGTCTCGAAGCACTTGCAAAAAACGGTACAAAAGTCATAATAGGAAAGGCAGAATGAATCTTTATTACTTAGGTTCAGCATTAAACCTTTCCGGGCTCTATATGATTGCCGGCTGTGGTGCGCTGATTTCAATAAAATCCGGAGATTTCAACTTAGGTGGCGAAGGCCAGATTTATCTTGGCGGCTTTGCAAGCGCTATATTGCTGGCAAGTTTTGGAGAATTAACGCGAGGAGCTGCAATCCCTGCAGTGTTCCTTGCACTTTGCGCCGCATTTTTACTGTCTGGTTTGATGGCGCTTTTATCTGCCGTACTTAAAATCCTGCGCAACGCAGATTTTCTCTTTACCTCGTTTATAGCATCCGCCGCAATCATTCCATTTATCGACGGCTTAATCAGCGGGCCGGCCAGAAGCCAGACAGAAAATCTTTTAGCAACCCCATTTATTCCGCGGGGCGCCCGTCTTCCTTCTATATTAAAGCCCTCGCCCTTAAACGCCTCCTTTCTGGTAGCCATAGCTCTCTGCATATTACTTTGGTTCATACTCAACAGAACCGCGTGGGGCCGCCAGATCACCGTACTCGGCGTTTCGCCGGAATTCTCACGGTTCGCGGGCTTCGCGTGCCCTTCTCTCAGTATGACATCCGCATTTATTTCCGGCGGTATGCACGGCCTATGCGGCGCGGCGGCCGTCCTCGGAACATACTTCACCTGCCACCAGGGCTTTTACGCAGGCTCAGGCTGGAACGCATTCAGCGCCGCCCTTATAGCAGGCGCAAATCCTCTCGCTCTTATTCCGTCATCCCTCTTTATGGGCTTTGTAACAACCTACGCAAACCGTTACGCGCTTTACAATAATTTTGGATTCGACATCAGCAGTTTGATTCAGGCAGTGATTTTGTTTGTAATTGCATTCCCGAGACCTCAAACATTTAGAGGACTCTCTCTCATTCACCGAGGAGACCGCTCATGACAAGTCTCCTCTCCGCACTCGCATATTCATGTCCTCTTATTTTGTGTTCACTCGGCGCACTCTTCAGTGAGTACGCGGGCTGTCTCGCGCTCTTTATGGATGGATTAGTTTCCTTCGCGGCTTTTTTGAATTATGCATTTACAGTTTGGAGTGGCTCAGCTGTGGTTGGAGTGCTCGCGAGTTGTCTCTTAAGCGTTGGAATAACACTGGGACTTAGTGCAGTGGTCGAAAAGTTCCGCGCTAACCGCTTTATTGCCGCCATAGCGATGAACCTTTTGTTTGGAGCTCTGACCTCGTGCCTGTCATGGGCGTTTTTTGGAACTCGGGGAGTATTGGCGGGAGATGTCTACAGATTTGGAGTGGGCGCGACGCGGGCGGCAACGGTATGTGTAACTGCGGTGGCCGTTGCGATGGCGGTGTATTGGCTGGGGCGCAGCCGCCTCGGGCTTTATGTTAGGGTTGCGGGAAGTGATGCGGATGTCTTAAAAGCAAAAGGTGTAAATCCAGGAAATATCAGAACACTGTCCTGGTGTCTTGCGGCTCTCTACAGTTCTCTTGCAGGCTGCTTTCTTGCAATGCGGCTTTCTTCATTTGTACCAAACATCTCAAGTGGCCGAGGTTGGATGGCACTCGCAGCCGTTTTCTTAGGCAAAAAAAAGCCGCTGCGTATTGTTGCAGCGGTTATCATCTTCTGTCTTGCAGATATTTTTGCAGCCAACATTCAGAATTACATTTCGGGCATTTCATCATCCTTTTTGATTTCCCTGCCCTACCTTGTTTCTCTGCTTTTAATTCTCGTCAGGTAGATTATTCTCAATTTCTACTTCGGCTGTCTTAAACTCTTCGAGCACGTTTTCCAGTTCGGCAAGATTTTTATAACTATCCTCACTAGAAGATCTAACATTATTCATTTTTTCAACAATATCAGCTGTTTCTTCTTTGATTTTATGTAGTGACTTTATACCATTAAAGACAACTCCATTCATAATATCTACCTGCTCAGAAACATGTTTCTGCATATCTGCAAGGTCACCACAATAATGATTCATCTCATCTGCCGCAGTAGAAGTCTCATCACTTCGCTCCTGAATCTGCTGCATCTGATTATCAATCTTTCCAATTTCACCAGAAACTTCCTGCAAGGCTCCTACAATATTGTCTGCATGAAGGCTCACTTTTTCAAAAGCTTCAAAAGCAGACTGACTCGAGGCATTTGCATTTTCAACAGCCTTAACAATTGCATTTACTACTTTAGAAATCTTAGCTGCATTTTCAGAAGTTTCTTCTGCGAGAGAGCGGATTTCTTCAGCAACAACACTAAAGCCTTTTCCAGCCTCGCCCGCATGAGCCGATTCAATTGCCGCATTCATTGAAAGAAGATTTGTCTGTTCGGCAACGTTATTAATAATTGTTACAACCTCGTAAACTTCATCCAGCTGTTCTGCAATCTTGCTGAGAATCTCGTTTGTTGCAGAAATTTTATCATCACCATCTGAAACATAAGTATGCATTTCGCCCGCATTCTTTACGCGATCTTCTGCCATCTGGCTGATATATGCCAGACTCTTTACAACTTCTTTTACAGCCTTATTACTGTTTTCAATTGCCTCATTCTGAACAGAACTGCTTTGAACAAGCGTATCAACATGCATATTCATTTCTGCAACTACACCAATTGTACTGGTTATAACAGTAACTGCATCCTGAAATTTGCGAACAAGTTCATCGACATTTGAATCAATTAAAGTTATGGCATTTGCAGTACTTCCTGCAGATTCATTAATCGAAGTTTCAGCATCCAAAGCTTTTTTAGCAGTTGATTTTACAAGAAGGAAGAAGTCATTAATCTGATGGACCATGTTATTAATGTTAGTCATTAAATATCTCATTTCATCACTGCCTTCCGGCTTGATTTTTACATTAAAATCTTTTTCTGCAAGGGTGGTTGTCATGTTTCGAACTTTCACAATTCGTCTTGCAACGTTCGCAGTAACAATCAAAATCAATACTGCAAGAACTACCGCCATTATCACTGCAAATATAATTGTAAAGACAACAAAGCGATTTTCATTTACCTCGATTACTTCATTTATCATTATCGAAGATTTTTCATTTAATGACATTAATGAAACATAAAGCAGTCGGATTTTTCTAAGCTGCTGATGCCCCTCTTCCGTCAAGGCCAGTAAATCTGCCATTGTATCGCCATCAGAATACAGTTTCGCAGTTTCACGGATTCCAAAACTTTTTATATTAGAACGAACTCCAGAAGTCAGCTGAATTTTTTCCATTTTTTTAAGGATTTCTTCTATTGGGGCAAGTCCAGCTTCAATAAGATTCCAGGTGAGTTTTACCTGCTTTAAGTTTGCATCAAAAGCTTCTGGAAAGTTTTTAGTTATTGGATTTTCTGTAAGATATGTAAAGGTTTTTGTAATGGCTTCTTTTTTTTCAGCGTATGCAGAATAGGCATTTTCAATATCAAAATCCCAGTAATCCATTTTTTCAAGATAATCGATTATAGAACTCAACTGTTCCTCAGAACGGATTTCCATATTCTGATAATCTTTTATACTTTGAACGTTTCTAAGATTAATGATGGATAAAACGGTGAGAACAAAAGCCTGAAAAATAGTAAGAAGAATAATAAAAGAAAATTTGCCTCGTAATTTCATAAACAAAAAATCCTATGATACATTATGTATTATATACATTGTATCATAGGATTTTGTTTTTTCAAGATATTTGTCAACAAGTGTCACCCCGAACTTAGGGAGCGACGGCTGTAAGCCGTAAAAATGCTCCAGTGGAGCATTTTTAGCGAGTCTCCGAGCAGCTGTGCTGCGAAGGTGTAGGGGTCACTGTTAATAAACGCTCAAAATTTTATTAAGTTTTTCTTTTCCGATAATGCGGAAGAAGCTTCCAAGACGTGGTCCCTGTTCCTTACCAATCAGTGCCTGGTAAAGTGCAGTAAAGAGAGCCTTTGACTCAAGTCCCATCTCAGTTGCAATGTCATACATAGCCTGCTGACATTCCTTATCAAGCTGGAAAGTATCGAGTTTTGGGAGAACCTCGTCGCGAACACGCTTAACAGCTGTCAAAAGGTCGCCAGAGAGGTCAGCCTTGCTTCCGTCGTTGCGAAGTTCAAAGCAGAAATCAGGAGCGCAGTCTGGAGCAGAATGCTTTACCCAGAACCATGCACATTCAATGCGGCGGCGGAGGCGCTCTTCCTGTTCAGGTTTTACATCTCCTAGAGCCTTAATTACAGCATCAATATCACCAGAGTAAATCTGGAGCAATGTTGTAAGCTGACGGATTGTAATCTGATATGGCATTGTTTCAGGAATCTTTCCATCAATCTGAGAAAGCATATAAATACGCTTTTCCTTATTGAAGTGATCTTCTGATTTAGCCTTGTCGATTCCGTATACTACACGCTCAGTCTTATCATAGTCTTCATAAACTTTAAGAACGTCCATATCAAAGCTGATTGCAAATTCTGTATTTGGACGAGTTCCAGCAAAGAGGTAGCGGAGAACTTCTGCCTGGTAAACATCAAGAGCATCAGGAAGAGCAATAACCTTACCCTTAGAAGAAGACATCTTACCAGGAACACCTTTGAGATTTACAAAGTCATAGCGCATTGTAACTGGCGCATCCCAGCCATAGATTCTCTTAGAAACAAGTTTTGCTGTATCGTAGCTTCCACCTGGACTGATATGATCTTTTCCACCCGGCTCGAATACTACCTTTTCTTCATTCCAGCGCATTGGCCAGTCTACACGCCAGCCGAGCTTTGCGCCTTTGAAAGTACGGATATCTGCAGTTTCGCAGTTACCACATTCACACTTATAAGTGATTCCGTATTCGCCGTCATAGTCTGTAATTTCAGTTGTATCTTTCTGACACTTTCCGCAGAAAATTGCTACAGGCCAGTAAACATCTTCCGGCTTCATTTTGTGAGCGTCATCGCGGTATTCGTTAAGACATTCCTTGATAACGTCGCGGTTCTGCATAGCCTTGCGCATACCTTCTGCATAGCGGTTTGCACGGTAGCGGCTTGCCTGATAAAGGAACTCCGGCTGAATGCCAACGCGTGGCAGCTGAGTTTCAATATCAACCTCATGATGACGGGCATAATTTTCGTTGCGGCCGGTTGTATCAGGCACTTCTGTAATAGGATAGCGGAGATATTTTTCAAGGATTTCAGGGTCAGGCATGTTAGCAGGAACCTTGCGGAATACATCGTAATCATCCCAGGAATAAATAAAGCGCACGTTCTTACCGCGATCACGCAAAGCACGCACAACAAGGTCTACAGTAATAATTTCGCGGAAGTTTCCAAGATGAACAGTTCCCGAAGGTGTAATTCCTGACGCACAGGTATAAGAATCAAGATCACCCTTCTCGCGGATAATCTGATTAGCCATCTGATCTGCCCAGTGACAGAGCAATGGATCTCTCTTTTCATTCTGATTTTCGTTGTTACTCATAAGAATATATTATAGTGATTTTCTTAGGTTATATCAAATGACTTAAAAATAATAACTCAATTCTCCTATACAAATAGCAAGCAAGAAAGTTATTAAACTTTTGTTATATTTCTTCAAAATTCCCAAAATTTACCCCGTGAAACACATTTCGTGAAACATCAGATTCCAATTTAAACGGAGGATTTTTTCAAATGAAAAAAATCGTTGGAATTATGGCAGCAGCAGCTATTGCTACTTCTGTATTCGCAGCAGATATCGCTGCTGCAACAAAAATTAGTGGTAAATTGTTTGACTACGATGCTGATAAAACATTATCGTTGTTCACTGAAAGAAACGATAGCCATGACTATGCACAGCCAAACTTCACTATGAGCATTTCTGATGACAAAGCTGGTGCTACTGTAAAGATTACTACAAATAATTATGGTGGCAACACTTATTCAGCTCCAGCAGTAACAACACAGACAATCTGGTTCAAGCCAGTAGATGCTTTGAAAATTACTGTGGGCGATTATGATATTGCTTTGAACAAGGAACAGATTGACTGGACAGAATCAAAGACAGCTCTTGGTGGAAAGGGTTTCCTCGCATCTGTAAATGTTGAAGGCCTTGGAATTGATTTCGGTATCGAAGCTAATGAACAGTACTGGATTAAAAAGGCTGACGGAGTAGACGCTTCTCTTACACCTTTCTTTGTAAAGGCTTCTTATGGTGCTGATTTCGGTACAATCGGTGGTTTTGCAAAAATCACTTTGACTGCTGCTCAGCCTGCTAAAGCTGCTGTACCAGGAAAAGGATTCTATCTTGATGAAGAAGATGGTCAGATTAAGAAAAATAAAGATACACCAGCAACTCCTGCTGTAGATGCAAAGAAAGACATCTTGTTCGGTGCTGGATACCGCAACAACTTCAGTGGTGTTGATGCATTCTTGAACGTTGTAGCTGATTTGACAGAAAAACTTGACTGGGTTCGTCCAGAACTCTATGCAGGTGGTTCAGCAGATGCATTCGGCTATCAGTTGTTCGTTGCTCCTCTTATCTACACAAACTCAGACCTCAACAAAGATGCTGAATGTGAAGTTGTAGCTAAAGTTACATATGCTATGGATGGATTTACTCCATATGCTTATTTCAAAGATGCAAACCTTTTGGCTAAAGACTTTGCAGCAACAGTTAAACTTGGTGCTACAGGTTCTGTAGGAGCTATGGGATGGAACGCTTGGGTACAGCTCGATATTGCTGACAAGACAGCATTCTCTGTACCATTCGAGTTGACAATGAGCTTCTAATTTTAGCTGATTGCTAACTGCTGAATAAGCAAACAACGCTCCTCGTAAGGGGAGCGTTGTTTTTTTAAAACTAAATCTGTCTAAAAAAATACATTTGATGTCTATATTATATATAGAGATTTTTATTGAAACTGAAGGTTACCGCACCTTCAGTTTTTTTTATCTCTAATATATTTTATGAGGTATTCTAATGAAACAAAACTATTCTTATGAGACAGCCATTCAGCCTATGTATCGTGACCATTTATTTATTGCAATTTTTGGAAAAGATTCAGAACGAAGCAAAAGATGGAGGCTTGAACTTTATAATGCACTTAATAATTCGAATTATTCAGATCCTGAATCTCTTGAACTCAATACTTTGGAAAATGTGCTTTTCATCAAAATGCATAACGATGTATCATTTCTAATCGATGCTCAGATGACTCTGTATGAACACCAAAGTTCGCCAAATCCGAACATGCCTTTGCGAGGGCTTCTATATTTTGCACAATTATATCAGAAGTATATTTCAGGTGAGAAAATAAAACTGATAAGCGAAAATCTCAAAAAAATACCAAATCCCAATTTTATTGTTTTTTATAATGGAAAAATAGAACGTCCGGAACGATATGATCTCCAACTATCTGATGCATTTATATCTGAAGATAAATCAGGTGATTACCAGTGGACTGCACATGTAATAAATATCAATGAAAATCAGAATTTGTCTCTTCAAAAAAAGTGTAAACCGTTGTATGATTACATTAGATTTATTTCACGGATAAATCAAAACAAGCAAGAAAGAAAAATGACAATTGATATATCTGTTCGAGAAGCTGTTGATTGGGCAATATCTCAAAACTTTCTTGAAGGCTACATCCGTGAGCAGAAAGAGGAGATTATAGGTATGTTATTTGAAGAATACGACGAACAGGCCTGTATCGAAACCTGGCAGGAAGACGGATTTATTAAGGGACACAAAGAAGGTGTTCAGCAAAAAGCTGTGGAAGATGCTAAAAATCTTCTTATAAAGAAAATTCCTGTAGAAACAATTTCTGAATGTATTGGTCTACCAATTGAACAGGTTTTTGAATTGCAAAAACAAATAGGTGTTGAAGGATAATATCTCATTTTTTAAATATATATCTATAATAATAGAAACATAAAGCGCTTCTCGAACGGGAAGCGCTTTTTATTTGTTCTTTTATGTAGATTTTCATTTAATTATAAAAAAAACAACGCTCCCCTTGCGAGGAGCGTTGTTTGCTTTTAAGCGATTTGCTTTAAGCTGGAATTAGAAGCTGAATGTGAACTCAACTGGTACAGAGAAACCTGTCTTTTCAGCAGCGTCGATCTGTGCCCAAATGTTCCATCCCATAGCACCAAGATTTCCCTGTGCACCAAGTTTGATTGTTGCAGCGAAATCTTTAGCAAGGAGATTTGCATCCTTGAAGTATGCATATGTTGTAACTTCATCAATCTTATATGTAACTTTTGCAAGTGCTTCAAAGAAGATAGGACTGATATCTTTAGCATCCAAACCATCTTTAACATCGCTGTCTACAATAATTAAAGGAGCTGCGAACAACTGGAATCCAAGTGCATCAACATTTCCAGAAACATACAATTCTGGGCGAATCCATTCAAATTTGTCATCCATAAATCCAACAAAGTTTACGAACAATGTGATTGGGTCAAATGTATTCTTGTATCCTACACCAAACTGTGTTGAAGAAATTGCACCATCTTTAGGCTGAAAAATAGTTGTATGTGGAGCGTTCATAGCAGCAAGTACATCAGCTTCATAATCTGCAATAGCTTTTGCTATTTTAGCAGCATCACCACCAGCAGCTTTTGTAGCTGCATCAGCTTTATCCTCTGCTGCTTTAAATTTATTTTCAGCCCCATTGAACTTTACGTAAGCACCAATAGAACCAAAATCTGCTGAATAACCAGCCTTCAAGAAGAAAGCTTTGATTGCTGGATCATCTTCACCATCTTTCTTTGACAACCAGTTTCCTTCATGAGCTTCAAAACCTGCATCAAGGGTAATTCCATTTACATCAACTGTTGCCAAGAAACCGTTTCCACCAAGACCTGTAACTGATTCAGTCCAGTCAATCTGTTCCTTATTCAATGCAACATCAAAGTTACCTACAGTCAATTTAAGAGCATCTAATGGCTTAAACCAGATAGTCTGTTCTCTGAGTAATACGCCACGATTATCTCCACCGTAGTTGTGTGTAGTAAGTTTGATTGTAGCACCAGCTTTTTCATCGCTTGCAGAGAATGTCATGTTTGGCTGTGCATATTCATGGCTATCATCTCTTTCATTGAGCAAAGTCACGTTTTTGTCAGCATCATAACCGAATAAACTACCACTAATTTTTGTTGCTGCAGATACATCTGCTGCAAATACGCTAGTTGCCAATACTGCAGCAGCGCTTAAAATTCCAACGATTTTTTTCATTTGAAAAAATCCTCCTTTTTATTTGTGGACTTCACGAGTCAACGACTCTTATGTGAAAATCCTCTTTTTTCTTTAATTCTAACACGAGAAATTTGCGAAGTCAAGAAAAAAAAAGTTGTTATTTTGCATAAAAACAGCCATATACGGTATTTTCCCTATGCACTCTTTTTCTTTCCCATTTCGCCTATTCCACGCTAGAATTAGCAATTGAATTATCGGCATAAGGTGGTTATTTCTTGAAATTTGATATTCAAGAGCATTTCAATCAGATGTTTACATGCATCCGGATGATGACGCATTACTTTGTAGAAAATGAAATTGTTTGCCAGTGTTGCCTTTGTAAAAAAACGGTAACTTTTCAAACAGGCAAAAAATCACTATACTAAACAAATTATGGCAACGATTAATTTAGATAAAATGCGCAACATTGGAATTATGGCGCATATTGACGCAGGAAAAACTACAACAACTGAAAGAATCCTCTATTATACTGGTAAAATTCACAAGATTGGTGAAATAGATGATGGCCAGGCTACTATGGACTGGATGGCTCAGGAACAGGAGCGCGGAATTACTATTTGTTCTGCAGCTACTACTACTTACTGGCGCGACCATCAGATTAATATTATTGATACCCCGGGCCACGTTGATTTTACTGCAGAAGTTGAACGTTCTTTACGTGTTTTGGACGGAGCGGTTGCCGTAATTTGTGCGGTAGATGGTGTTCAGCCACAGACTGAAACTGTATGGAAGCAGGCAGATGAGTTTTCTGTACCACGCCTCTGTTTTATGAACAAAATGGACCGAATTGGAGCAGACTTCTTTGGCTCTATGGAAGATGTTCATGAAAAATTTGGAGTAGACTGCCTTGCCCTTCAGATTCCAATTGGTGAAGGTCAGGATTTTGAAGGTGTTATTGACCTTCTGAATATGAAGGAAATCCGCTGGCACGAAGAAGATGAAGGCGAAACTTTTGATGTAACTGATGTAGATGCATCTCGTCTTGATCAGGCAAATGAATGGCGTGAAAAACTTGTTGAAATGGTTGCCGGTAGTGATGACGCTTTGATGGAAATCTACCTTGAAGGTGGTGAGATTTCTGTTGATCAGCTTAAAAAGGCAATTCGTGCAGGAACTATTAACCGCGCATTCGTTCCATTTGTAATGGGAAGTGCACGTCACAATCAGGGTGTTCAGCCTCTGATTGATGCTGTAATTGATTATCTTCCTTCTCCTCTTGATATTCCTCCTGCAAAGGGAATTCGTGTTAAGAAAGAAGTTGAAGAAGAAGTTGATGTTCCAACTGACGTTTCAAAAATGCCTCTTGGTCTTGTGTTTAAGATTCAGTATGACCGTGAAATGGGACCTCTCTGCTATGTTCGCATGTACAGCGGAAAGATTCAGGCTGGTACACAAATCTTCAATATAAATAAGAAGAAACGTGAACGCGTAAACCGCATTTTGCGCATGCACGCAAATAAGAGTGAGCCTTGCGATTCTGTAAGCGCAGGTGATATCGCCGTATTCATTGGCCTTAAGCTTGCTCAGACTGGTGATTCCATTGGAACAGAAGCCTTCCCTATTTTGCTTGAACAGCCTAAGTTCCCTCAGCCGGTTATTTCTGTTGCACTTGAGCCAGAAAGCATGAGTGAAAAGGATAAGATGAATGAAACTCTGGAAATCCTTAGCCGTGAAGATCCGACATTTACAAGTCATGAAGATGCAGAAACAGGTCAGTTGATTATCAGCGGAATGGGTGAACTCCACCTTGACGTTCTTGTTACCCGTATGCGTGATGATTTTGGCGTAAAATGTAATGTTGGTGCTCCTCAGGTTACTTACCGTGAATCTGTCAGCGGTTCTGCAGAAGCAACTGAAGACTTTAGCCGCGTACTTGCCGGAAAAGAAAATACTGCAGGGCTTACAATTTCTGTTGAACAGCGTGAAACTGGCAGCGGAAACAGTTTTGAAATTACCTGCCGCACAGCAGAAATCCCAGATGAAATTATTGACGCTATTAAAAACGGCTTTATGTCATCATTTAATTCTGGAATTCGCTATGGCTACCCTTGTACAGACGTTGGTGTAAAAGTAACGGCTATTAAATATGATGAATTGACTTCTACAACATTTGCATTTGAAGCATGTGCAGCCCAGGTTTTTGATAAGGCTTGCACTGCTGCAAATCCTGTAATTCTTGAACCTGTTATGAATGTTGATATTGCATGTCCTAAGGAATTTGTGGGACCTGCAAGCAGCCAGCTCAGTCAGCGCGGCGGAAACATCATGGGTCAGGATTCAAAATCTACTGGCGAAATCATTCATGCACAGGCTCCTATGGCAAATATGTTTGGATTTACTACAAACCTTCGTTCTGCTACACAAGGCCGCGCAAGCTTTAGCATGGAATTCAGTCACTTCCAGTTGAAAGTTGGCGGATTAGGCTAATTTTATTAAGGGATTTCTCCGAATCGGATAAATTACCGATTCGGAGATTATCTGTATCTTTTCTCAAAAGCATCTCATTTTCATTGCATTCTCCTAAGTATGATTTAGAATAAAATTATAAAAAAATATTAGGAGTATTTTTATGAAAAAAATCAGTCTTGTCGCAATCACAATGTTGATTGCCGGAACTCTGTTTGCCGCTCCAAAAAAAGCTGCAACACCAGTGGAACCAATCACAGTTACTTTCTCAGAAAGTACACGCTGGGGTACCGATGCTACAATGGCAGACGGAGTGTATGGAGAAGATGGATCTGTTACCTATACAGCAATGTATAGATACGGCGGTGGCGGATACACCTTTAATATCAATGGTAAAAACGGAATCAATTTAAAAGATTATTCATCTTGTGAAATTGAATTTGATTACAAAACAGGTTCATGGGAAAAACCAGAAGTTATGCCAAAATTTGGTATTAAATATTTTGGACCTGGAGCATCTTTCTATAATGGTGGACAGGCAATTGATTGGATTGATGCAGAAACTCCAAGTGGAACTATCAGCAAAACAATTGATCTTACTGGTAAATCTGGAAAAGCTATTCGAATTGGTGTATTAGCTAATTCATGGCAGTGGGCTGGAAATGGAGATGGTGGCAATAAAGGTGATGATACTGTAATCATTACAGTAAAGAAGATTACCTTCCTTCCATAAAAATAAAGAAAAAATAAAAAACATACAGGAGTTTTATTTTGAAGAAATTATTTCTAGTAACATTAATTTCTGCATTGCTTACGGCAGCAGTCTTTGCAGAACCAAAAACATATGTAATTGACCTGGGAGACAGTGACATCAAAACAATTGAAGTTACAAAGAATCCTTATGGCACCAATTACCAGAACGTAGCACCAGCTGTTTTTACAAAATATTTTAAGAACAGCATGCCGGTCTCTGGAGACACAATCGAAGTACACTACAAGCTTACCAGCGATGTTGATCTTCCTGCCCTTACATTGGCAGTAATTGACAACTCACAAAAAGCAAATTACTGGCTTGAGATTTCAAGTCAGTACCAGACAATCACCGGCATTAAAGCTGGAGAAGTGGCACAGGGTGTCTTTGTTTACAAGGTTAAAGCAAAGCCTATCGTTGATGTAACCGTCCAGTTCCTCTACGACGACAAAATTGACAGTAAGCTCAGTTTGCAGAAAGCAGGTGTAAAAACTGGAAAAAAATAATCGCTCACTAATTAAGTGATGTGATATAACATGAAAGCCAGACCTTTTAATGAAGTCTGGCTTTTTTTATAAAAAATCATAAAATTCTTTAATTTTCAGTAACGACTTTACTCATTAAAAGTTTTATAATATATATAGAACAAATTAATAAATTATGGAGTTTCAAATATGAAAAAAACTATTTTAGCTACTGCACTACTTTCCCTTTTTGCAGCAGTTTTTATTTCCTGTGGAAGTACAAAGGAGATTCAATCAGCTCCAGACACCTACACTTCCGAAGAAGAAATTGCAGCACCTGTTATTGAAGAATCTGGCAATGCAGAAACAGTCACACCAAAAACAGCAACCACTAAGAAAAAGAAAAATGCCATAGAAGATTTCTTTACATTCGGAAACAAAGATGAATATATTTTCTATGACCAGACAACAGTTTATACAAAAGAAATCACTGGAATGACCGAAAAAAATGCATCAGTTGTTGTCAGATATGATAATCATATGGCCGGTTTTGGCAGTTACAATTCGCTAATGTATTACTACGTTTTGTTTGATAAAGACAACCGCGCAACTCTTTCCAGAGCTATTGAATCTTATTTTTCTGACTTTGATAATAAAAGACTTCAGCGTAAGGGTAAAAAAACAGATAGAGCATACGGAAAAATTGGATATCGTTTAAGCTGGGGTTCAATAAGCAGTTCTACACCTAATTATGGCTACGGAGAAGGCTATTGTGGTTATGAATTTGTAAAAGGCTCTCCATATTTTGTAATTTACAATTATGAATTCGATAATATTTACTACGAAAGAGCAGGAGATGCGACAACTCGTAAATCTACTTTTGTAAAATACTATTTTACAAAATCACAATTACGAAACCTGCGTAATCTTCTGTCTGAAGAAAAAATAACAGAGCAGATACTCGCAAACGATTCTGAATACATCTTCTCACCTTCTGGTGCAGACGAATACTAATCTCCCCTCCCCAACTCTTCCGGCTAATTATTTTTTTACAGTTACCTAAAACGGTATTTAAATAATTAGCTGTGAAGAAGAGTCTTTCCATAAGCGCTTTAATAGTCATATTTATAGCCCAGCTCTCAGGTTTATTGGAAATCATACATTTGCTTTCTATTAATTTAAAATTTGCCTGGTTGGGTGGTTCTGCTGTTAAATAAAAAAAGGACTTTCGTTACTGAAAGTCCTTTACTGAGCTACACTGGATTCGAACCAGTGACCCACGCCTTAAAAGGGCGTTGCTCTACCTACTGAGCTAGTAGCCCATCCATTCTTGCGAATGTTTTAATAATATATACATTTTTGAGATTTGTGTCAATAGAATGGTAATGCATTTTTACATTTTTTTTAATTATTTTTTTCGCCGGATTTTGAGTCTTCAGCCGTTTTTTTCATGATTGCGAGGAACTCTTTTTTAGGAATAGGACGAGAATAATAAAAGCCCTGAAGGAAATCGCAGCCGGAATTTGTAAGCCACTCTGCCTGCTCTGGAGTTTCTACACCTTCTGCAAGTACTGTCATTCCAATTGATTTTATCATTCTGATTGTAGCTTCAAGCGCCTTCTCTGCTCTCTTGTCTGAAAAAGCTGCCCAGACAATGTACTTATCTATCTTTATCATCTTAAATGGAAGGTTCAACATATAGCTCATGTTTGAATAGCCTGAGCCATAATCATCAAGAGAAAGCTCAAAACCGGCTGCTGCAAGATCCTGCATATTTTTCAAAAGGATTTCTGGTGTATGAGCGGCGGCTGTTTCTGTAATTTCTAGATTGATAACAGAGGTTGGCACTTTGTAGATGCTCTGGATTTTCAAAATCTGTTCTGCAAGAATTTCCTGCATACACTGAGCTACAGAGAGGTTTATATCTATCTTTTTAATTCCATATTCTTCTATATCAATTTGAGAAAGATTCAGGCAGACTGATTCAAAAACATATTCACCGATACGCAAAATTGCACCTGTTTTTTCCGCGATGGGAATAAAATCTTCAGGTGAAATAAAATGGCCCTGATCATCTTTTAAGCGGATAAGAGCTTCGGCACCTATCAATTTTTTTTCTGAAGTAGACCAGATTGGCTGATAGAAAACATCAAAACGATTTTCTGTAAGACCGTTTCGCAAAGCATGTTCTATATAAATAGAACGGCGGCGATAGTTTAAGTCTATTTCACTGGCAAAAACTACACTCTGGCGGTAGCGTTCGTCTGTGGAAATCATATTAACAATATCTATAATTTCTTCTGCAGAGTTTGCATCTGCCGGACAGTGTATTATACAAAGTCGGATATACAGTTTTAGTTCAACATTATCGCGTTCCCATGCCTTTTGGAAGCGGTGATTTAATACTGATATAACTTCGTTCAGTTTCTGTTCATTACAATCTCTTAAGACAATACAGAAACATCCCTGCTGTCTGCTGAAAACATTTGCATAAGAAAAGTTCTGCTTAAGGAAGTTTCCTACATCTGTAAGGAAGTTATTCATTTGATTTATACCAAAGGTGTTGGCAATAAACATAGTATCATCAACATAAATTGCTATACATGAAAAATTCTTTCCTATACTCAAATTGTATCGCAGAGTTCGCAAAAGTGCGGTCTGATTCAAGGTATAGGTTGCTGTATCTACAAGCTCTTCCGGCTTTTGAATAAAGAAAAAGTAAACCAGAGTCACAAGAGCCATTCCAAAAGATTCAACTAAAAGACCATATTTGAATAACTGAATTAAAGCTGTTGAAGAAACGACAATAAGATAAAAATAAAGGATTTGTAATTTGGAATGCGGAATTACTTTATAAAAAATAATAATAACAATAAAAGTCAGTAAAATGTAAAAAGCTTTTGTAAAACAGATGGCATAAAACCAGATATTGTTTCCACGCTGATATCCATTAACCGGATCAAACGAAAAAACAAGAACATAAACATCTTTTAGAATTGGTGTGAGCCAGATAATCAGTACGCCTAAAAAATATGGAATAAGTATACTTATTTGAAGCGCATGGATTGTTCTGCGTTTTAGTTTTCCATAGATATCAAAGGCTGAAAAACTGTAAATTGTAAACAAGAATCCAAAGGATGTGTTCAATGTAAAATAAATACATTCGACCACACAGAGTAAATTCGGAGACATTTCTTTTGAATGTTCTTCCAGATATCCTGCGCCAAGTTCAGCAACTGTTGCAAGGGTAATTACAGAAAGAATTATCAAAAAGACTATATTTTGAAATGTCGGAAGGCTCTTTTTCTGAAAATAGAAGAAAATTACAATTGCTTCTATAAAAAGAGCCGCCACGGCATACTGATATATCTGTATCAAAAGTTTGAGTTCCTTAACAAAATATTATAATCTACAAAATGAGCGCGGTCAAACTTTTATATTGTTATAAAGTTGGCTTTTTTCTATAATAAATACATGGCTTACAAAGTATTTATAGATGGAAAAGAAGGCACAACTGGCCTTAAGATTTTTGAGCGTTTTGAAAAGCGCAATGATATTGAAATTATTACTATTGATGATGACAAGCGTAAAGATCCTGTAGAAAAGGCAAAAATGATTAATGCTTCGGATTTTACGTTTTTGTGTTTACCAGATGCTGCTGCAATTGAATCTGTGGCTCTCTGTACAAATCCTAAAACACGTATAATTGATGCTTCTACAGCTCATCGTACTAATCCTGACTGGGCTTATGGATTCCCAGAACTGGGGGCTGAGTTCAGAAAGAAAATTGAGGGCTCTAACCGCGTTGCTGTTCCTGGCTGCTATGCGTCGGGTTCTATTGCAATCTGCTACCCTCTTGTAAAATCTGGAATAATGCCAGCAGATTACCCGATTGTGATTCACGCAGTGAGCGGTTATTCTGGAGCTGGTAAGAAAGCTATTGCTCAGTATGAAGATGCAGCGCGAAATCCGGAACTTGATTCTCCTCGCCTTTATGCTTTGACTCAGCAGCACAAGCATTTGCCAGAAATTAAGAAAATCAGCGGGCTTGAGTTTGAACCTGTTTTTAATCCTTATATTTGTGATTATTTCCAGGGAATGACTGTTACTGTTGGTTTGCATGCCAGACTTCTTGCAAAGAAAGTGACTGCAAAGGATGTGTGGGAAATGTTTGCTGCACATTATGAAGGTTCACGCTTTGTTCAGGTTGCAGGATTTATGGGCGAAGGCGTTCTTACAGAGCAGTTTATTGCTGCCAATACACTGGCTGGTACAAACAATATGCAGGTCTTTGTTTATGGAAATGACGACCGCATTATGATTACCACACGTTTTGATAATCTTGGAAAAGGTGCAAGTGGTGCCGCAGTTCAGTGTATGAACATTATGATGGGTATTGATGAAGGAATGGGATTATGAAAAAGTACTGTAGCCTTACTTTCGATGACGGCCCAAATTTTACCGGTGACAACACAATGAATAAGATGCTTGATGTGCTTGAAAAACACGAAGTTGTTGCATCTTTCTTTTTGATTGCAAATAAAATCAATGCTGAAAACACTGCGGTTATTGAACGGGCTGTAAAAATGGGCTGTGACATCGAAAATCATACCTGGAGCCACCCGGATATGACAAAACTTACACGCGAGCAGATGATTGAAGAGTACAACAAATGTGATGAAGCAATCATCAAAATTACTGGCAAAAAGCCTGTATTGTTCCGCCCTCCTTTCATCTGCGTAAATGATTTGATGCACGAAGTTATTCATACTCCGTTTATCTGTGGACATGGTTGCGAAGACTGGGTTCCTGAGCGCACAGCAGACGAGCGCTATAAACTGATGTTGGAAAATACACAGGATGGCGTTATGTATCTGCTTCACGTAAATGAAGGAAATGATGCAACTCGCGAGGTTGTTGACCGTGCAATTCCAGTTCTGAAAGAGAGGGGCTTTGAGTTTGTGACTGCACCGAAGTTGTTTGAGTTGAAAGGTGTAGAAATGAAAGATAACGGCCAGAACTGGACTGTGGTTTAAGTTTTAGAAGCATTGGAAATGAAATGTTCCGTCAAAAGTTGCAGGGGTCTGGATTTTGACGGATGTAATTGAGAATAATTTGAGATATCTTATAGTAAAGTTCCGTCAAGATTGACGGAACTTTTATTTTTTCACGGAAGAAAACAGAATAATTTAATGGAAGAATTGTGAAGATATATCTGGAAATGAAGAGACTATGAAAAATATTCCATCAAAAATATGGGATAGAGGTGTTTTGACGGAACTTTTTGAGTTTTTTGTTTTGAGGGGACGAGATATTTTCCGTCAAAATCTGGTAAGATGCAACTTTTGACGGAAGAACTCGGGGAACGGGCTGCGGAGCCGCAGAGAAGACCTGGTTGAGAGCTTGGGAAGTTAGTGGCATACGGGGATTCCGATAAAAATGGAGACTTCGGAAAATTATCGGAATAAAATCACTGTTTTTTGCCAGGAGAGTTCTAAAGTTCCGATAATTTTCTGAAAATGGTCTACGGAGCCGCGACATGGCCCGCCTGCGAGCTTGCAGCGTGAGGGATTGGAGCCACCGAGCAGCCAGCGGCTGCGAAGGGCCACTGGACTGAGGAATGAACGAAGTGAATGACGAGGGAAGAGGCTGAAGCGATAGCGGAATGGCGCAAAGCCCGGCCCGGAGCGGCGGTTTCGCGGTAGCGAAACTGGCGCGGAGGGACACGCCATGATAATTATTTTTTTGTTGAATAAAAAATGATTTAACGGTATAAATATACAAAGGGAATGTATATTTATGCAAAATGAAATTAAATTTATAGAGGGCGGTGTTTGTGCTCCTCTGGGCTTCACCGCGAATGGTATGCTTTGCCACATTAAGGCGAGCAGAACTAAGAATGATACTGCGCTTGTTTATTCTGAGGTGCCTTGTAATGCGGCTGGCGTTTTTACTCAGAACCGAGTGAAAGCTGAAAGTGTAAAGCTGACTCAGAAGCACCTTGCGGACGGTAAGGCTCAGGCACTCATTGCTATTTCTGGCAACGCTAACTGCTGTACTGG
This sequence comes from uncultured Spirochaetaceae bacterium, assembly GCA_902789325.1. Lineage (GTDB taxonomy): Bacteria > Spirochaetota > Spirochaetia > Treponematales > Treponemataceae > Treponema_D. The sequence goes on along the minus strand of CADANN010000022.1, from coordinate 32,423 downwards.
CGCTCAGGGTGCTGAGAACGCACTGCGTATGGCTAAGGCGGCGGCTGATCAGCTTGGAATTAAGGCTGAGGATGTTATTGTTTATTCTACTGGCGTTATTGGTGCACAGCTGGATGTTACTAAGGTTGAAAATAATATTGAGGCTCTTGCTAAGGGGCTTTCGCGCGATGGTAATAAAGAGGCCCGCATTGCAATCATGACTACTGACACTCAGTTTAAGGAGTGCGCTGTTGAGTTCACTGTTGGCGGAAAAGTTTGTCACATGGGAACTATGTGCAAGGGCTCGGGCATGATTCACATTAATATGGGAACTATGCTTTCTATGATTACTACTGACTGTGCTATAAGCTCGGAGATGTTGAGCAAGGCGCTGCACGAGTCAATTTTGGGAACTTATAACTGTGTCAGCGTTGATGGTGATACTTCGACTAACGACTCGCTGACTGTGCTTGCTAACGGGCTTGCGGGAAATAAAGAGATTACTGCTGCTGGTGAGGATTATGATACTTTCCTTGCCGCTATGAATAAGATGAACCTTGTTATGGCTCGTAAGATTGCAGCTGATGGCGAGGGAGCTACCCGCCTTGTTGAGTGTAATGTAAAGGGAGCGCGCTCGGTTGAGGCGGCTCGTGGTCTTGCTAAGGAAATCATCTGTTCTAGTCTTGTAAAGGCTGCTATGTTTGGTAGCGATGCTAACTTTGGTCGATTCCTCTGTGCTATGGGTTACAGCGGAATTGAATTTGATCCGGACAAGACAAGCATTTGGTTCACAAGTAAAAAAGGTGCTAAGCGCTACTTTGATAATTATGATGATTTTGAGGTTCACGGTGAAGACAGCGTTCAGGTATACAAAGACGGTGTTCCAACTGATTTTGATGAGGACCTCGCTAAGTCGATTATGAGTCAGGAAGCGGTTGAGATTCTCGTTAAGTGTGGTGACGGCGACGCTTGCGGTACTGCATGGGGATGTGACCTCACATATGATTACGTTAAAATTAATGGGGATTATCGCACCTAGCTGGGGATGTTACGGGGGAATTATGAATAACGAAGATTTAACAACAACACAGTGGTCTGAGGTTCTGGTTCAGGCACTTCCATATTTTAAGCAGTGGTGCGGCAAAGTCGTCGTAGTAAAATACGGCGGAAATGCTATGCTCAACGAAGAACTCAAGCAGGCCGTAATGGAAGATATCGTTCTTTTGAACACAATCGGAATTAAGGTTGTGCTTGTTCACGGCGGTGGTCCTGAAATTAACCACATGCTGGAGCGCGTTGGAAAAGAAAGTAAGTTTATTGATGGTCTTCGCTACACTGACGAAGAGACTATGGAAATTGTTCAGATGGTTCTTACCGGTAAACTGAACAAGGACATTGTCGGCATTCTTTTGCAGAAGGGCGGAAAGGCTGTAGGACTTTCTGGTGTAGATTCAGGTATGCTTCGTGCCGTAAAAACTGAAAAGGATTTGGGCTTTGTTGGTGAGGTAACTGAGGTTCATCCTGAGATTCTCACTTCCCTTTTGGACGAAGGCTTTATTCCTGTTGTTTCTACAGTTGCTCTTGGCGAACAGAACGATTACGCACGTTATAACATCAACGCAGATACAGCTGCTGCAAAGATTGCGGTTGCTCTGCATGCAGAAAAGTTCGTACAGCTCACAAACGTTCCTGGTATTTTGCGCAACATCGACGACCCTAGCACTTTGATTAAGAGAATTGAGCGCACTGCTATTGGTTCTCTTAAAGCTACAGGTGTGATTGCCGGTGGTATGATTCCAAAGATTGACTGCTGTGAGACTGCACTTAAGGGCGGAGTTCCAAGAACTCATATTATTGATGGTCGTGTTCCACACTCCCTCTTAATAGAAATGTTCTCAGATCGTGGTATAGGAACTATGATATATTAATCCGCGAGTTTGCGTAGCAAACTCGTTAGTAAAATTGCGAATGCAATTTTACGACTGGTATTGGTACAATGATTTACTAACGAAAAAAATGTTTGAGGCTTATATGAAAGAACAGATTCAAAAATATGAAGAAATGTGTCTGAACGGACATGTAGCCTTGAACACTTTTTTTTATGACGGCTGGATTCTGAAATTTTCTGAAGGCTATACAGGCCGTGCAAACTCGGTAAGCCTACTCTACCCTTCTTCAAAGCCGATTGCAGAAAAGGTTGCTTTCTGTGAGAACATGTATAAAAAACAGGGGTTGCCTTGTCAGTTTAAACTAACAGAATTTGATACTGAGTTCAACGATTTCCTTGAAAAGCGTGGGTATAAGGTAACAACACCAACAGATTTGATGGTGTGTGATTCAGGTTGTCCGGTCAAGCCGGACAATGATTCAAAAATTGAATATATCTTTTCCGCTACCCCAGATGAATGGCTGCCTATCTTCTTTAAGATTCACGAAATAAATGATGCCCACGACCAGGATGTTTACACAAGAATGGTTTCAAAGGTTCTGGTTGATACAATTTACTGTACACTTATGTATGACGGAAAGCCCGCAGCCTGCTCGTCTGTCGCAATTGAAAATGGCAATGCCTTGTTGCAGAATGTTATAGTTTCATCAGAACTTCGCGGGCTCGGGCTTGGCAAAAAAGTTTGCAGCGCAATTCTTGAAAAGGTTCGAGAGCTTGGAGTTCATCATTCTTACCTTCAGGTAGTTCAGACTAACACCGTTGCAGTGAACCTTTATAAGAAGTTAGGCTTTGAAAAATTATATTCTTACTGGTATATGAAGAATTAAATTTCTTTCACCAATTCTTTGCACAGCATAACAAGATTATATCGCATACCCTTGCGGCTGTTCCATGAACGGTTATCCCACTCTTCCTGCGAAACATCGTCGCCGCCATAGATAATTGCGCCGTAATCAAAATTGCGGTACTGGGCAATTGCAATACAACCAGCTTGCTCCATTTCTACAATTTTTGCACCCTCGGCTTTACGCTGTTCTACGAGAGCACGGGTCTCTCGAAACATTGCATCAGTTGTCCAGGTGATTCCAGTGAGATGCGGTATTTTATGACTTTCGAGATAACTTGTAATTTTCTTTGTGATATTTTTATCTGTATAGATATAGCGGGATGGCTCAATGTAGCGATATGAAAAACCTTCGTCACGGATTGCGCCTTCTACGACAAGCAGTTCGCCTACTTTGATATTTTTGTCGAGAACTCCACCACCTCCGCAGAACATAACCTTTTTTACGCCACAGGCAGCAAAGAACTCAAGGTTTCCTGCACAGGCCGGGCAGCCAACATAACCGAGGGTAATAAGGATTTCCGGCTGATCTTTGAAGCGATATACATAAACAGGATTTTCACCAGCAATTTCGCGCTCAAGTTCAAGTTGATTATTTTCCATTAAATCATTCATTACTTCTGGAAAGAATGTAATAATAAGTTTGTCGCTGGAAAAAGGTTCAAGGTTCCATTTGAACGGACTTACAACTGCGTCTTTGTCGTCATCAAATTCTAAAACAGGATAGTCATTTTTTGTTATCATGCTGTGCCTCCGGATGTTATTTTCCGAAAACATAGCATTATTTTGAAAATCTTACAATCTTATCTGCAACAGTTTCTGCTTCGGCAAGGTCGTGAGTTACCATAATTGCGGTAAAGCCCATAGTCTTTTGCCACTGGCGGATTTGCTGAGCAAGACGACGACGAAGATCTGCATCAAGGGCTGAAAGAGGTTCATCTAAGAGAACTAGTTTTGGCTCAGTAATAAGGGTGCGGGCAAGAGCAACTCGCTGACGCTCTCCACCACTAAGAGTCTGCGGCATTCGGCGGTCAAAACCTTCTAGTCCAAACTCAGGCAAGAAGGCTGATGCACGAGCCAGAGCTTCCTTTTTCTTCATTCCCTGAGAGATGAGCCCGTAAGCAACATTGTTTACTACGTTCATATGATTAAACAAAGCGCCACTTTGAAAAACCATACCAACATTGCGTGAACGTGGTGGAAGCTTTTCTATCCGCTGGCCATCAAGTTCAATTTCAAGCTTTTCCTGCCAGGCTTCGTCATTTTTTTCTAAGCCAGAAATGATATTCAAAACTGTTGATTTTCCACAGCCACTCGGACCTAAGAGACAGGTCATAGTTCCTTTTTCACATTCAAGAGAAAAATCTACAGTTACGGTTTCCCAGGTTTTATGAATATTGCGAATACTAAAGTAACTCATTTTCACCTACTTCTTTCCAGCCAGGAAAATTATCATACTGATGGCAGCAACAATTCCACCGCAGGCACAAGCCTGACTAAAACGATATGCACCGGCAAGTTTATATGTATACAAGGCAAGCGTGTCAAAATTTCTGATAGACAAAACTAAGGGCATAGTTGCGTCCCCAAGACTCACTGCAAAACAGTATGCAAAAGCTGATATCAAAACGGGACGGCAGGCTGGCAGATACACACGCAACACGCTGTCAAACCATCCTCGCGACAAAAGGCGGGCCGCAGCGTCAGTCTCATAACTTATTCTATTAATTCCGTTTTGAATCTGCCGATAAGCGATTGGCCAGTAAAGCGCGGTCTGCAGCGCAACAAGTAGTGCCGCGTTCCCGCGATGAAAAATCAAAGTGGCGCTCCACGAAATTACTACCGACGAAATCGCCATAGGAAGCACCGGCACCGTCTGCAAAAAGACGCTACCCTGCCGGCGGCCCAGCTTTACCCCCACAGAGTAAGCAAAGCCTAACAAAGTACAGCATGCGCCCGTTGCCACTCCACATTCCAGCGAATGCAGGGCCGCCTTCCAGAACGACGCGCCGCGCAATAGTTTCCCGGCTTCCCCAACTCCGCTCACAAAAACCGAGCCAAGTGGAAAAATCAAAAAGATCAGCACGAGCAAAACCAGTGGAAGAAAAGCAATCCATGCTCCACCCGCTCCCAGCCCGCGCCTTTCGAACGGTACATATTCTACACCACTCGAAGTCGTCTGGCTCCTGCGTGCAACAAAACTATACGCAAACACAAGAGCAAAGGCTGTTACAGTTTCAAGCAGTGCAAGCTTAGCACCAGAGCCAACATCCAGCGTTGTTCTTATTGAGTGATAAATTTCAACCTCAAGCGTTGACCGCCCCACAGGAGAAAATAGCAGTACAATCATAAAGCTGAAATAACAGAATAGAAAAACCGGAATGCAGGCAGCGCCAATTGCACCGGATAATTGTCTCAGAGTTACAGTTCTTAAAATGCGGGCTTCGCCAGCCCCAAGCAACCTTGCGGCATTTTCCTGTTCATGTGGCAGGCGTTCCCAGGCTTCACTTACAATGCCTGTTATAAAGGGAACATTGTAAAAGCCCTGTGCAATCACAATTCCTGCAGTACTATATAGAAAAGAAAAGTGAGTTCCGAACAAGCGATTCACAGTTCCGTTCATTCCCCAGAAGCTTACATAGCCGAGCGCAACAATCAGGGAAGGAACACATAGTGAAACTGCAGAAAATGAAAGCAAGAGGCGGCGGCCTGGAAAACGGCGGCGTGCAGTAAAGTACGCCATCGGAATGCCAGCCGCAGCGGCAACCAGTGTTGAGAGAAGCGCAATTTCGAGGGTGTAAAAATATGTATGAAACATAATAGATTGCTTCGCTGCGCTCGCAATGACGTATTATTTCAAAATCTCTGGCATCTCAATTGTATCGTAGCATGCTGGAAGTACAACTTTTGCATTTGAAGGATACATCCACTGAGTTGTTGGAATTACATTCTGAGCTTCTTCGCTGATGAGGAACTCGATGAACTTTTTAGCACCTTCAGGATTTTTTGCGCCCTTTACGAGCCCCGCACCTTCAACCTGCATAACGTGACCATCAGAGAAAGTAAGTGCTTTGTACTGATCGCCTTCGCCGTATTCAATATGATAAGCAGGACTTGTTGTATATGAAATTACGAGAGGAGCTTCTCCATCAGTGAACATTCCGTAACCTACACTCCAGCCTGGAGCCATAGTCAAAATAGAAGGCTCGAGACGCTTCATATAATCAGCAGCCTTATCTCCATAAACTTTATTTACCCAGGTTTCGAAACCAAGACCAGGAGTACTTGTGCGTGCATCCATCAAAATCAGTTTTTTCTTGTAGATATCTTTTGTCAAATCTTCAAGACAAGTTGGAGCTTCAAGGCCAGAAAGAGAATTCCAGATGATTGCAAACGGACTGTAATCATAAGGTGTCATAAGCCAGTTTCCACCAAGAGCATCTTCAAGGCCTACAGCAAGAACATCTGCATTAGATGGCTTAAAGCTTTCGAAAACTCCGCTTTCTACAGCCTTGTCTGTAAGGTTGTTATCCAATCCTAACAGAACATCAGCATAAGGATCAGCTTTTTCGATAAGTGCTTTTGAAAGAATCTGTACACCGTCACCACAGTCGATGAAGTTTACTTTGATTCCAGTTTTTTCTTCGAAGAGACGGGCAATCTCAGGACCACTTCCCCATTCACCACAGAAGGAGTCATAAGTGTAAACCACAACTTCCTGAAGACGAGCAGGATCTACATTTGCTTTTGATGATTTTTTGCAACCCACAAAAAGAGCGCAAACCAATGAAGTTATAATGAAGAGAGTATGAACTTTTTTCATACCTACCTCCGCCGGTATTATCCGGATCAGGTTCTAAGGGTATAATCTCAGGCGGATTGAGACGACGTCTCACAATTCTCCGCCACCCCTGGTACAGTGATTGGACTGTATTTTTAATTGCGAAATAAATTACAAATATTTTTTAATTGCGTCAAGCAGTTCTGAGTATTCTGTAAATGCAGGATACTGAGGATATTCTTTGATGATTTTTTCTGTAGAGCGGAAGAGGAAACCTGCCTTTGAAGCCTGAATCATTCCAAGGTCATTGAAACTGTCGCCGGAAGCAATTGTTTCATAACCGATTGACTGTAGTGCTTTAACAGTAGTGAGTTTACTCTGCTCACAGCGCATTTTGTAACCTGTGATTTCACCAGAATCAGAAACAACCAGTTCATTACAGAAAATTGTAGGCTGGCCGAGTTTTTCCATGAGAGGTGCTGCAAACTGGCTGAATGTATCACTGAGGATAATTGTCTGACAGCATGAACGCAATTCATCGAGGAATTTTTTTGCACCTGGAAGTGGGTCAATCTTTTTGATTGTATCCTGAATCTCGCGGAGTCCAAGTCCGTGCTCTTTCAAAATAGCAATACGATATTTCATAAGCTTGTCATAATCAGGTTCATCGCGGGTAGTTCTTCTAAGCTCAGGAATGCCAACAGTATCAGCAAATGCAATCCAGATTTCCGGAACCAAAACACCTTCAAGGTCAAGACAAGTGATATTTCATCATAAAAATACAGTATTTATTAACTTTTTTCAAGGAAGGCCAATAATTGACATCTCTTGAAAACTTTGACATTTGTTGCTTAACTTTGCAATTTCTTGTATATTTACAAGACTTATATGATAGATGATATTATTGAAAACTCTGCAGATCAGACTGCAGACTCGACATTCACTGACGAAAAAATCGAAAACGAAACTCCAGAAACTGTAACATTTGAAGATTTAGGACTTGATGAATACACATTAAAAGCCGTAACAAAAAAAGGCTTTGTAACCCCTTCTCCAATCCAGGTGCTGGCAATTCCACGCCTTTTGACTGGCGACACAAATTTGATTGCACGTGCCCGCACTGGTACTGGTAAAACAGCCGCCTTCGGCTTACCAATTATTCAGAACGTACGCGGAAAATCAGACCACGTTGAAGCTTTGATTCTTGAACCGACTCGTGAACTTGCCGTTCAGACCTGCACAGAAATGCAGTCTTTTGCAACTGAAGCATATCCACGTACAACTGTTCTTTATGGTGGTGCCTCTTACTCAAATCAGATTAAAGAGCTTAAGCGCGGAACTGAAATCGTAGTTGGAACTCCTGGTCGTATTAAAGACCACATTGAGCGCAAGACTCTCGACCTCAGCAAAATCAAATACTTCATTCTTGATGAAGGCGATGAAATGCTGGACATGGGATTTATTGACGATATCGAAGAGATTTTCCGCCATGCAAATCCAGACTGCCGCATTCTTCTTTTCAGCGCAACTATGCCTGCCCCAATCTTAAAGATTGCCGGCGACTTTATGGGCGAGTACGACATTATCGAAGAAGAAAAGGTAATTGATGAAGCCCTCCTCATCGACCAGAAATACTGGATTGTAAAAGAAAGCGAAAAAATCGAAGCTCTTGTACGACTCATCGATATTTCTCCGGACTTCTACGGTCTTGTATTTACAATGACTAAGTCTGACGCAGACCGTGTTACACGCGAGCTTGATATGAGAGGCTACGAGGCAGCAGCCCTTCATGGTGATATTATGCAGAATCAGCGTGAAAAGGTTCTGGAACGATTCCGTCTTAAGAAAACCCGCATTCTTGTTGCAACTGATGTTGCAGCCCGCGGTATTGATATTAAGGGTGTAAGCCACGTTGTAAACTACTCGCTTCCTTTTGATACTGCAACTTATGTTCACCGCATTGGTCGTACAGGCCGTGCCGGAACTGAAGGTATTGCTGTTACATTTGTCCGCCCGGAAGAACGCCGCAAGCTGGGCTTCCTTTCTAAGAACATAAAAAAGGCAACAAAGAGTGATTTTGAAGAAGGAAAGATTCCTAGCGTAAACGAAGTTCTTAACGTAAAGAATGAACGCGTAATTTCTGAACTCAAGGAAAAGTTGTTCCAGATAAAGGTTGAAGCCGCTGAAGTTTCTGTTGTTGCTGAAGATCAGACTGATGTATCAGAGACACCTGTAACTGAAGTTGAAACTGCAGTTCTTCGCGACGAACTCCTAACTCCAGTTTTCAGCGATCTTGCTGCAGCCCTCTGCGAAAATCAGGATGCTCAGCAGGTTCTGGCTGGTGTACTTTCGATTGTGTATGGCGACCAGCTTTCTCCAAAGCATTACGGTAAAATCAACACAAAATCTGGTGCTCCACGCGGCGACCAGAAGCGTATTTTTGTTTCTCTTGGAAAACGCGATGGTTACCGTGCAAAGGAAATTGCAGACTACTTCAGCGAACTTCTTCACATTCCAGGACGTATGGTAGACGACATTGATGTTGCTCAGCAGTTCTCTCTTGTAAGTCTTCCAGTTGCTTCTGCACGCAAGGCAATTGAGATGTCTAAGTCAAACCGCAAGCTTCCTCACATGCATTTTGACGACAAGGAAGAAGGCCGTGGCCCACGAAAACCTCATAGAGACAACTTTGGCGGTGAACGCGAAGACGGCGGTAAAGGCGGTAACGGTGGAAGACGCGAGCGACGAGATGGCCGAGAGGGCGGAAAATCCTTCCGCGACCGTGAATCACCACGAGGCAGACTCAAGGCAAAGGGCAACAAACCTAATGTACATGCCCAGACCGAACGCTCTTCATCACGCAAAAGCGGCGGCGCTGCAGCTTACAAAAAATCAGGTAAAAAGGCAGAACGCTTCTAATCTAATGAATTGCCGTTAATAAAATTCGCTTTTTTTCTTATTTTAGTGTATACTATAGAATTAAGATGAAGAAGAATTTTTTAACGGCGTTTATCATCCTTATTTTAGCAAGTCTAACTCTCTCATCTTGTAGCCGCAATCAAAAATTTTTACGATATGATGTTTCTAATTTTGTAAGCTACATGGAAACACCTCCAGAATATACACTTGGGGATGTTCTTCCACGTCAGGGAGATTTTTTACCTCTAAGTAAAAAAGAGATGAAAAATCTCAATAAGCTTACAACAAAAGATGAAAACTATATATGGCTTAAAATTCAGTTTTTTATTCCCGAAGAATTAAAAAATAAAGAGATAGGTCTTTACATCGGCTATATTCGTGGTGCTGACATTTTGTGGATAAATAATACCTCCGTACGACAATATGGAGAATTTCCACCACGAGCAAGCAGTGCCGGCTTTACTGCTCAGTACTTTATGTTTACACCATCAATGATAAAGCAGGATAGCCTTAATACCATTTTAATAAAAGTCTGGCCAGATGCTTTTTCTAGTATTGCTTCAAAAATCTTTTTGAGCGAAAAACCGGATATATTCTTTTCTGCAGAAAGAATGACTTTCTTAAACTCTAAAATTACCATGGCTTTTGCCGGGGTTATGATGGTCATCTTTTTTATGTACCTCTTCCTTTACTTTGTAATGAAGAAAGCTGAAAACAAAAATGTGTATCTTTTCTTTGCCCTGATTAATCTTTATACAGTACACTTTCTTCTGCCATTCTTCTTTTCAGAAGTATCCTGGGCAAAACCAATCTGGCTTTCCTATAATACAGTAATCAAAGTTTTCTTTTATGGAGGAGCCTTTGTCACCGGCTATTTTGCAAACTCCTTTGTAATGACCTATCTGAGAAAAAAAGACTCTAAACCTATTGTGATAATTAGACTTGCACTATTATTTATTCCAATGTTTATAGCCTTTTCACTGAATTCTACAAAAAAGTTAAATTCATATATTCCTATTCTGATTGTCTTTGATTCATTACAATTTGCCATTACCATTCCACGTCTTATAATTTCTTTTATTAAAAAGGATACCAGAGCAAATGTTCTGGGACTTTTAACAGGCTTTTCACCAGTTCTTGTTGGAGTAGTAATAGATTTAATTCTCAAAGGAGGCAATTTAAGCCCTAACCTGCCTTTCTTTACGATTTATGGCTGGCAGTTTACCCTTTACATCTTCCTGGCTACCCTGCTCTTACGCTTTGGAAATATGTACAAGCATAATTCTGAACTTAACACAAAACTTTCTGAATTTAATACGCATCTGGAAGAAGTTGTTGCAATGCGAACAAAGGAGCTTTCTGAGGCAAACTTTGTACTTTCAAAAGGTCTTGAAACTGTAGCCCATGTTCAAAAGAATTTCCTTCCGGTAAAAAATAAAACCTTCCGCGGTTGGGAACTTTCCATTTCATATAACGCTCTGGATAATAATGTTTCTGGTGATTTATATGATTATTATTTCACCGATGGAATACTCGACGGTCTTGGAATTTTTGATGTATCTGGCCATGGAATTCCAGCCGGATTGATGACAATTCTTGCAAAGAGTATTATCAGCCAGCATTTTATTACTGGTAAAACTCAGGCAGAACCTCTTTCTAACGTTCTGGAAGATATCAACAAATCTTATATCAAAGAAAAGGTAAATGTTGAAAACTATATTACTGGTCTGCTCTTCAGATTCAGTGAATTTAACAAGAAGGATGTCTGCAGCGTTGAATTTGCAAATGCAGGACATCCTTACCCTCTTCTTTACAGTGCCACCGAAAATAAGGTTATTGAACTTAAGCAGGATGAAGAAAAGCAATATGGCATTCTTGGTGTAGAAGGTCTTGAAGTTTCATTCCCGCCTATCAATTTCCGTGCAGCACAAGATGATATAATTGTCTGCTTTACAGACGGACTAACAGATTGTAAAAACCGCCATGGCAATGATTTTACAAAAGAACGCATAATCAAACTTTTGCAGCAGTATCATAACGAAAGCGCAATTATGATTATGAACCGAATTATGGATAAGCTTGAAGACTTTAAAGGCAACGAAAAATTTGGCGATGACGTTACACTTATTGTCCTCAAGCGCGTAAATTCAAAAGACTATATCGAAGAAATCTAATTCTATCTTTATTACTCTTCTGTTTCAGCTGCTGCTTCAGATTCAGTTTCTGTTGCAGCAGTTACTGCAGGTTCAATTTTAGGAGTTTCTGTTTCTGCCGGAGCAGGAGCAGGTTCTACCTTTGGAGCTGGAGCAGGAGTTTCAACCGGCTGTCTGTAAACAAGTCTTACAGTTTCAAACTCAGACTTATGGCGTGACTTAAGCAACAGTGTGCTGGTATTCTTTTTGTATACGTATCCTGAAGAATTATATGATTCAAAGCGAGGATCTGTACGGAATGCCATATCATATATATAGATAGAATTAAACGGAGTAACACCCTTGATAATAATATAATGAGTGTCGCCCATAGGATATTCTACTGTAAAGGTACTTTCATCAGAATCTTTTTCAAGAGTAATAGACTTAGCACATGTCCATGCCCATACTTTGTTTTCGCCTGAATCAGCAATCTTTTCAAGATGTGGATAGAAGAAATTATCGTAAGCAATTACAGGGTAAAGATTTCCAAGAGTACGCAAATCAAATGAAGAGCTTTCTGCAAGATAAGAGTTTACAAGCGCATAACCAGCACTCATATAAGTTTCATTCTGAGTAATCTGACCGTATCGCAAAAGTGCAATACCAGTTTCTACAGCCTGAATTACAGAAAGGAAGGTATCATTTTCAGAAATAGTAAGAATGTTTCCTTCATATTTGCAGGCAGCTGTAATTCGGTCTACACAATCTTCGAGCATAGGCTCAAGTATTGAAGCATAAGATGGAGAAAGTGGAACTAAATCTACGTAAACCTGAAGAATTCCTGTAATCTGTGCAATTGAAAGCGAATCTACATCTGCATTTGCAGCATTGCTCAAAAGTTTAAGAACAGTGTTCTGTCCAGAATGCAGGTAAATGAAATCTGCAATCTTATGAACTGTAAACAAATCAAAGGTCTGCTTAACAGCACTCTCAGAAATACGGCTTTCGTAATCCTTCATAACCTTTTCGAGGTTAGAATTCATATCTTCAAGAGTATTAAAGTATGGTGCAGAAAGATAGGTTCTCTGGCGGCCTTTTTTAATGCTGTCTGGAACATTTTCTACAGCACGGGCAAAATTACCTGTTTCTGCCTGAGCCGCAACGTAAGAAACTGCAATCTGCTCAGTAATATTTGCTTCAGAATTATTATTTTCAAAAGAAGAAATAAGATTTCGCTTAAACTGCCCTACGTTCTTAGAATATTCCTCGGCGCTGGCAATTGGTAAATCAATAATAGAATCAAATGTAAATTTCTGGTTTGCATCATAAATTGAATAAGTTGCTAAATAATTGCGATCTGTAAAGCCAAATCGTTCAGCAGAAAGGGCATGAGCTGTAAATTCCCAGGCATTGCGTTTTCCAGCAAGAACAAGGTTGTCTTTTTCGGCCTTCTGAACAGTCATATTTGAAGAATAATTATATGGAAGAGTTAATTCAGAAATACCATCTGGCAAATCAGTTAAAATTGCAAGAGAGGCAGAAGCATCTTCAGAAGCAAGTTCAAATGTAACCTTAATATCTTTATCAAATTTTAAAGTATAGGAAAGCGGTTCTTTCTGCTCTACTCCGGTAAAACTAACGGCAACTTTTTGACCAGCCTTAGTTGCATAAACCGGATTAGTATCATCGCAGAAAAAATTTATGCCGTTATAGGAGAGTCGTACCTTGTTTTTATAAATGATAACTCCATCGATCTCTTCCTGTGATTCCAGGGTGAGTTGAAGGTTTCCAATTTTCATGATTATATTTGAATCAGTTCTAAATTGCAGGACAAAAATGCCGATGATTATAACGATATCGACAATAAGCAGTCCTAATGCTTTTTTTAATATCCGAATGCTCATTGTATTAACAGTTTAGCCAATGATTCGGTTAATTTCAACTATATAAGGGAAGTAAAAAATGATTAAGATGATTAAATCAAAACTTTTACCAGTTCTTGCGGCAGGAGCAGTACTTGCTGTTATTTCAGGGCTCACAGGCTGTGGCTCAGCTCCAAAAGCAGAAAGTGACACACCAGAAGCTCCTTCAGTTACAAAAAAAGAAGTAAAAGAAGAACCACAGGACCCGCCGAACGTAAAATTTGTAAAACAGCTTAAAGCCCTTCTTGCTAAAAACGATACAAAAGGTGCTATTGAACATTTTGAAAAGATTCCAGCTGATTTGAAGGATGATATTGAACTTAAAAACCTTCTTGGCGCTCTTTATTATTCTGACGCTCAGTATGATAACGCTATTTTAACAGCAGAAGAAATTCTTGCCATTGAACCGGAAAACATGGATGCGCTTGAGCTTATTTCTATGTGTAACAAGGCAAAAGGTGATAAAAAAGCTTACAAAGAATCTACAGATAAAATTCTTGCAGTAGATCCATACAACGCTGCCGTAAACATTCAGAAGGCAGAAGATTATGTTTTGAACAAAAAATACAAGCTTGCACGCGACTCATATAAAAAGGCCTTGCGCGGCGACAGTGAAAACACAGATGCACTTTTTGGCTATGCACAGATGTGTTACTACACTGATGATGTAAAAACCGCTTCAGAAACCTTCCAGAAGCTTCTTGATAAAGACCCTGAAAATGCAGCAGCCCTCGCCTATATGGGAAAGATTGCTTATGATGATGATAACTATCTTCGAGCCTCAAAACTTGTTCAGCAGGCATTAAAACAGGATCCTTACAATTATGATTACTGGATGGATTATGGAACTTATCTCCGCTATCAGGGAAAATTTGATGATGCAGCAAAGGCCTGGATTAAAGCAACTCAGCTTGATCCATCTTACTTCCTCGCTTATGCTTACCTCGCAGGAAATTATGATGACCTTGAACAGTGGGATGCTGCACTTGAAAACTATCACAAGGTAATTGAAACAAACCCTAAATATTTTTATGCATACGAATCTACAGCTATTCTGGAATACCGTGCCCGCAATTATGAAAATGCAATTAAGTATTTTACAAAAACCTATGAATTCAGCCCAAGCTATTCTTACAGCCTTATGATTGCAGCCTGCTATTACAAACTTAACAAACCTCTTGAAGCAAAAAAGATTCTTACAGCACAGCTTAAGAAACTTGATCCTAATTCGACAGAATATGCGCTTGTACGCTTCTTTAATGATTCATATAACCGTAACGCAGAATCAAATCTTGTACAGAAGGTTCTGAAAGAAGGTAATAGCAATAACCGCGGTAAAATGTTATTCTACATGGGACTTTATTACGAGTTGAACAAGGCAGATGAACTTGCAAAGGAATACTACGCCAAAGTCACAAATTTAAAGGCACCAATGTTTTTTGAATACAGAATTGCCGAATGGGGATTGATGCAATGAGCCAGACTCAGATTCAGCTGGACCTCGCTGGACGAAAAATTACTCTCGTAGGTACAGCTCATGTTTCTAAAGAAAGTGTAGAAGAAGTAAAACAAACTATAAAAGATTTGCAACCGGATTGTGTTGCAGTAGAACTTGATGAAAAGCGCGCAGATTCTATTAAAAATCCTTCACGCTACAGTCAGTTAGACCTTGTTAAAGTATTTAAGCGCAAAGAAGGCTTTTTGCTTCTTGCAAACCTTATGCTTTCATCTTTCCAGCGCAGAATGGGCTTAAATGCCGGAGTAAAACCTGGTGATGAGATGATTGCCGCTATGAATGCCGCAGATGAAGGTGGAATCTCTTGTACTCTCGTTGACCGCCCTATTCAGATTACCTTAAAACGCGCCTGGGGCAAAAACTCTTTCTGGGGAAAATGCAAACTGCTTGCTACCCTGCTTTCCAGCGCATTCAGTAAAGAAGAAATCGAACCGGAAGAAATCGAAAAGCTCAAAGAGCGTAACGAGATGGACTCTATGATGTCTGAGCTCGCAGATTATATGCCTGTTATCAAAACAGTTTTGATTGATGAGCGCGACCAGTATCTTGCTTCAAAAATCTGGGCTTCTGAAGGCAATAACATTGTTGCAGTTCTCGGAGCAGGACATTTACCAGGAGTTCAGGCTCACCTTGAAAAGCTTGGCGCTGGCACCGAAAAATCTGATGTTGAAGAAATTTCTAAACTGCCAAAACCTGGAATTTTGGGAAAACTTTTTGCCTTCCTGATTCCAGCTTGTATTATTGGACTCATTGTTGCAGGCTTTATTTACGGTGGTATTCATGCCGGGGCTCAGATTCTTTCTACCTGGTTCTTGTGGAATGCAATTCCTGCCGCAATTTTGACTGCAGTTGCATTGGGACACCCGCTTGCTATTCTTGTTGGCTTTGTTGGAGCTCCATTTACTTCGCTTTGTCCATTTATTGGAGTAGGCTTCTTAACCGCAATTGTTCAGGCAGTTGTATGCAAGCCAAAAGTAAGCGACATGGAAAATCTTCAGGATGATGTAACAAGTTTGCGCGGATTTTACCGTAACCGTATTCTGAGAGCACTTCTTGTGTTTATCTTGTCTTCTATTGGAAGTACAATCGGTACTTTTATTGGTGGCGCAGATATTATAGGAATTTTGAGCAATCTTGGTTGATAGATCCTCGGGTCAAGCCCGAGGATGACAGCGGCCTTGCACATAAGACATTTCTTATTTTTGTTAAAAGGTGTTTCTTTTTTATGGCGTTTCGGTTTATTTTATAAACGAGGCTAAAATGAAAAAGAAACACCTTATTTTATTTACATCAGTTTTACTCTTTTCTGCATCTGGATTTGCAGCCATACCAGAAAAAGCGGCTCCGCAAGTTTCAATTCCAGATACAACTTCACTGCTCTTGTCTTATGTTGAAAATGATTCAGAACTTAAGAATCTTACAATTGCGGCAAAAAAAGCAGCTCTTTCTTATGATGCTACATTAATTGATAATGGATTTGATATCTCTCTTTCAACTGGAACCGTTACCTTACAAACAAGTGATGACGGTTCAAAGTTGACCGCAAAACCTTCTGTAAAAGCAAGTCTTCCACAGGCATCAAATCTTTCTTTTACAGGACAGACTAATATTGCATCTAACAGTTCTGATACAAAAGTCAGCGACACTTCTCTTTCCCTTGGAGTTGATATAATTTCCTCTTCAACTCTTACTAATAAAATCACAAAACTAAAGGCTGAACGTTCTGTAAAAGAAGCTCAGAGAAAAATCGAAAAGCGTGCAGTTGCTGCAGAAAAAGAATTTTATACTGAACTCAAAAAACTTTTAACCTCTGTAAGTTCGATAATCTCAAAGCGAGAAACTTTGTATTCTGATGAAATTGATTTTGAAGCAATTAAGATTCAGGGCTATTCAAAAAGCTCTTCTACTTACAGACAGGCTGAACTCAAGGTTATTTCAGACCAGCATGATGTAGAAAGTGCAATGCATTCCTTGATTTATAGCAGCGTTGTCTTCTATAAAAAATGCGGTTTTGATATTCAGATTGATGAATACGTAGATTTGATGAGCCTTGTTCCATCTGATATTGAAGCTGTAGAACCAGTTGATGTATCAGGCTATGACAAAGAACTTTATACAGAAATTGAAAGCGCAGTATGGACCTACACAATAAATTCTATGGAAAGAAGTTCTAAAAAGACCTATAGCCTTTCGGCAAATGCAGGTTATACTTTTGATAATTCAAATACAAAAACTGATACTGTAGATGCAGGCCTTAGTGGTTCAATTGGTGGAGTAAGTCTTGGAGCTGGAGTGAGCATGCCGGTTGGTGGAGATTCAACTTCTCCGTCGTTTACCTTCAGTGCAACGCTTACTCCAAATACATTCCGAAAGAATAATATTACAAAACAGCAGAATGAACTTACAGAAGAACAGGAACTTTTAGCAATTCAATCGGCTGAAGATGCTTATGAAACAAAAGTTGTTGAACTTCAGCAAAAGCTCGACACTCTGCTTTGGGAAAAACGAACTGCAGAAACAAATCTTTCTATGTATGAAGATCTTGAACGCGATATGAGCCAGTTGTTTAAGCAGGGCTATATCAGCGAAACCGAATATCTTTCTACTAAGAATGATTTAAATAGTAACATAATCAAAAAGGTTTCGAACCTGATTGATTTGATTATATATAATGATGATGTTATTTCGAATTTTGTAAGTGAGAAATAATGTCATCCCGAATTTGTTTCGGGATCTATATTAAAGATGCTGAAACAAGTTCAGCATGACAATATATAAGGCAGGATAATATGAAAAAGAAAATTAAGATAATTTTAATCTGTGTTGCAGCTCTTGTAGTGATTGCCGCTGGGCTTGTTGTACTAAAAACCGTACTTAGTTCTAAAGGAACAGAAAAGGTTTATTATACGGCAAATGTTGAGACCTATGAAAATATTATAGAAATTTCAGGAACTGTTGCTGCCGCTCAGGAGCAGACTTTGCAGGCTCGCAGTGCAGGAACTGTTACTGCCGTTTATGTAAAAGCCGGAGACAAGGTAAAAAAAGGCGATGTTATCATTCAACTGGATGATTCAGAACAGCTTTACAACCTTGAAAAACAGGAATATAACATGGCTACAAAACGCCTTACTGCTTCTGAACGTGAACGCAAGCTTTTGGAAACTGAACGTAACTCCCTGCTTCAGAAAGTTGAAGACCGCAAAGTTATTGCAACCTTTGATGGAATTATTGCTGATTTAGACGTTGCAGTTGGAGATTCTCTTGAAGCTAAGGACACTGTAGGAACTCTCGTTAATATTGATTATCTTACCGCAGAAGTTGAAGTTACAGAAACTGATGTTTCAAAGCTTGAAGTTGGACAGAAGGTAACTTTCACCTTCCCCGCCCTCAGCAAAAAAACTGTAGAAGGTTATGTTGTTGGATGGCCTGCAATCGGTGAAGTAACTTCTCGTGGAGCAACTGTTGTAATGGTTAAACTTAGAATTGATGATTATCCGGAAGCAATTCTTCCAAACTTCTCTTTCACTGGTAAAATCGAAATCAGCCCTACAGAAGAATATGTTGTTGTTTCCCGCTACGCAATTGGTTATGAAAACAAAGAGCCTTATGTAGTTCTTGCAAAAGGCGAACAGAAAAAATCTGTAAAAATCCAGCCTTATGGAATGGAATATGTAAAAGTTCTCGAAGGACTTGAAGGTGGTGAAGTTCTTTTACAGCAGTCAACTCCAAAACAGTCTGGAATGAACAGAAACCGCAATAGAAATCAGAGCAGCACTTCAAATAAAAATGGCGGTGGAGCACCTTTCCCAGGCGGTGGCTTTCCTGGCGGCCCGATGTAATCTTAAGGAGGGCTTAATATGGAAACTGTTGTAAGCTTGCAGGACGTAGTCAAAACCTACGTTATGGGAGAAAACGAAGTTCATGCTCTCAGGGGAATCAGCTTTGATATTCAGCAGGGAGAGTTTGTTTCAATTATGGGACCTTCCGGCTCAGGTAAATCTACCTGTATGAATATGATTGGTTGTCTTGACCGCCCTACTTCCGGAATTGTAAAGATAAACGAAAGAGAAACTGCAAAGATGAGCGAAAAGGAACTTGCTGTATTGCGAAATCAAACAGTTGGTTTTGTATTTCAGCAGTATCATCTTATTCCGGCAATGAATGTTCTGGAAAATGTAATGCTTCCTTTGAAATATCAGAAGGTTGATCGTGCTGTGAGGGTCGAAAAAGCAAAGGCTGCACTTGAAGCAGTGGGGCTTGGAGAACGCATTCATCATAAACCGCATGAACTTTCTGGTGGACAGAAACAGAGAGTTGCAATTGCACGCGCCATGGTAACTCAGCCTAAGATTCTTCTTGCCGATGAGCCAACTGGTGCGCTCGACACAGAAACTGGAAAGCAGGTTATGGAAATGTTCCGCAAAATCAACAAGGAAAACAATACAACCATAATCATTGTAACCCACGACCCGAGAATTGGAGAGTCGACTGAACGCTGTATTAAGATTCTCGACGGCCAGATTACTGACTAAGGATGAACTATGTTAGAAGATTTTATTAATGCCTTCAAAAACTTTAAGAGTAATAAAACCAGAACCTTTCTTTCTCTACTTGGTGTTATCATTGGTGTTGCTTCGGTTATTGTAATTACAAGTATGGGAAGCAGTTCTACCAAACAGATTGAAAACACTTTTGGAAGCGCTGGACTTGATGTTGTAAACGTGAGCGCCGGTTTTATGAGCCGCCGCGGCAGTTCGTCTTCTGTTACTTTTGATGAAGCGGCACGAACTGATTTATTTGATAATATCAAAAACATCAAAAAAATCTGGTATAAGAATACGCTGAACGTAACCATGACTTATGGTGAAACTTCTTCTTCTGTAAACTGCTCTGCCATAGAAACCGGCTATCTTGAAATGTATAATCTTGAACTCGAAAAAGGAAGTTTCTTTACCGTAACTGATAATGAAGAAGGAACCCAGAAAATCATTTTGAGCCATGATACTGCAGAAAATTATTTTCCTGATGGAGACGCGGTTGGAAAACAGGTAATTCTTGTTGCAAGCAAAACTACTTTTAATTTTGAAGTAATCGGGGTTTTAAAAGAACAGACCACTGGAATGGAAAATGGTTCGGCATTTATTCCACGCGGTTTTTATGCAAAAAAAATCAAACCAAATCCGGCTGCAGCAAACATGATGGTTCAGGCAACTTCTGCTGATAAGGCTGTAAACCTTGCTACAGAAATCAAAAGCTATTACACAGAAAAAACTGGCTCTGAATATTCAGTGAATGTTATGAGCATGCAATCTATGCTTGAACAGATGAGTGAAATTACCAGCACAATGAGTATTATGCTCAGTGCTATTGCGGCAATCTCGCTTTTAGTCGGCGGTATTGGAATTATGAATATTATGATTGTTACCGTTACCGAACGAAAGCAGGAAATAGGAATCAGAAAGGCACTTGGTGCAAGCCCCGCAGATATTCGACAACAGTTCTTGATTGAATCTGCAAGCATTACTCTGCTTGGCGGAATTATTGGAATTATTGCTGGAATTGCAGTGGCCCTTGCGGTGGAGTACGTGCAGTCGAATGCACTGATAATCAACTGGAACGCTTGTATAATTTCTTTTGTGTTCTCTGTGTTTGTAGGTATTTTCTTTGGATTGAACCCGGCAAGAAGAGCAGCGAAGTTAGATCCTGTTATTGCATTGAGTGGGGAATAAAAATAGACCCCCGGGTCAAGCCCGAGGGTGACAAGAATTAGTATCCATCAGACATCTCGCGGTTGGCGTCTTTCTTACAGAGTTCGTCGTAAACTAGTGAGCGTTTGCGGAGGTCTTCTTTGAGTGCTTTAGGGAACGGCATGTTACGCCAGAAGATTCCGCGAACATCTTTATCAAGACGCTGAACGCCAGTAGATTCCTTAGTCATCCAGAGAATGTAATCTTCAATAAAGAATTCCTTGAGGTCACCCTTAAGCTTGAGCTGTTCAACGTGCTGATAGTACTGACCAGTAAGACCTTCCTCCATCCAATAATAAGAAGCCTTTTCCTTAGCAACCTGCCAGCGCAAATCAGCTACAGCGGTAAGAACGGCAATCTTCAAATCTTTAGGATACATTGGAACAACGATACGTCCACGGCTTGTTACGCGGTTATAGCGGTCAAACGGTTCCCAGCAGAATCCGCGGTCACCATAAGTTGGAACCAGCAGAACATAAGGAACAATTCGGTTTGGAATATTCTTATGAATACGATGGAAAACACCAGGATCAAGAGATTCAATCCAGCGAAGAACATCAATTACATTTTCGCGGGTACCAGTACCACGCTCTGTACAATGGTAGAATTCACGTGTAAAAATAGGGAACTGATTACCACGGCGGCCAACGGTCATTTTTGCCATTTGACGTACGGTTTCAAATTCAATCTTAACGGCTTCGGTGTCGTTTGTAGTAACAGAAGCTCCACCACCCTGATTGATTTTATCCTGAACATTGTCGTAAGTTGCCTTTGCTTCCTTGAATTCCTCAAGAACCTTCGAAAGTTCCTTATCGTTTTTAGAAAGCCGGTGTAAAAGATCTGTTATTTCAGGAAGCAGTTTTCGCTGCATTTCTGAATAACCTGCAGTGTGATTTTCGAGCCCAAGAATAGGATTATGTTCACACAAATCTTCTATATTTCGCTTAAGCTCTACCTCAAGCATTCGGCGTTCATTTTCTTTGATGCCAAGAATGTTTTCTGCATTCTGAAGTTTACCAGAGTTTTTTGATTGAAGCTGCATAAGTCGAGCCTGCTCAGCTGAAGCAGCCTGATCTGGAGTCATATTTTTAGTACTAACCTGTTTCTTTTCATCAGTTGCAGAGTTGTTCATTCGGCCTGAAGCAATTTCCTTGAACCATTCGTCAACATACATAATTGGTTCTGCTTCACGGTTTTCAAAGAAAATTTTAGAAAAGAATTCTTTTGTTTCCTGTTTGAAAAGTGACGGAAGAAGAACACCAAAACGAACAAGCATCTTTTTTGGCATTGGAGTGTCCGGATACCCCATTTTTCCAACCATTCCACGAAGAAGTTCCCAGTAAGCAGTTACAATCTGCTGACGGTAAACGGCACGATCTTTGGGGTCCTGGCAGGTAAGATATTTTGAAAGTACCTGATGAACACGCTGAGCCGACTGATTTTCGCCGGTAAGACAAGTCTTATAATATTTTGTATCGTTATAAACCTCAGATGGAGTGTCCATAACGAATTTTTCGATTGGAGCAAATTCTTTTTTGCTCAAATCTACATCGTGTACAGATTTATTTGAATTAGAAGATGAGCCTGATGTACCAGCTGAACTGCCACCAGAAGAAGTATCAAAAGAAAAAGCTTCTGCTTCAACAGGACCATCATCAGCAGGTGCACTACCACCAGACTGAGATAAAAGCGCAGCAATTTCAGGATCCAAACCATCACTCATAAAGCATCTCCTATAGTATTATATAATTATAAGGCATAATACCTGGATTCGCAAGATTTTAAGCAGAGGTATATTGCATAAAACTATAAAATACTATAATATAGCACTCACCAACGGGGAATTAGCTCAGTTGGCTCAGAGCATCGGATTTGCATTCCGAGGGTCAGGGGTTCGAGTCCCCTATTCTCCACTATCCTGAAGGTTTTCGCCTTCAGGATTTTTTTTACCTATATTGTTTTTCCAGTTGTAAGTTCCTGGGCTTTTGCACGGACTGCTTTGTACAAGGCATCCGGGTTATTTTGATTTTCTGTTATCAGGCGCACAAAAACGGAACCTGCAACAATCGCTTCAACTGAATCTGCAAGGGCTCTTGCCTGTTCTCCGTTTGAAATACCAAAACCACCGTAGATTTTTGAACCACCCTCACCTACTGCTTTCAAAAATTGCAAAGTATTATCATCAATTTGTGTGTTTGTACCGGTAATGCCTGTGCGAAGAGCAGCATAAATATACGGGAATCCGACATTGGCAAGTTTTGATAATCTTTCTGGTGACATACTTGGGGCTGCAACTGGAATATTTACCATTCCGTTTTTCTTGCAGGCCTGAGTAAGCCCTTCATCATTATCAAAAGGCAAGTCTGGAATAATCATTCCATTAACTCCGGCTGCAGCAGCTCGTTCGCAGAAGTTTTCTACACCTGGAGTATAAATAAGAGAGCCATAACTCATCAGATAGATTTTTACATTCGGAAACTCTTTGTGGAGCTTTGCAATAAAAGCAAGACCGTCCGCTGTACGATAACCGCGCTGTAAAACTTTTGTACAGGCTGTTTGGATTGCAGGGCCATCTGCACTTGGATCTGAAAATGGCAGCTGGATTTCGAGAATGTCGGCACCACCATCTACAAGTGCGCGGGCTGCGGTAAAAGAAAGATCTTCTGTAGGATAGCCGGCAACAAGGTGACTCATTAAACTTATTTTACTCATTTTGTTTCTCCCATGATTTTTGCATTATGAATGTCTGTATCACTTTCCAGGCGGTCGATTTCTGCGTGAAGGAAGGCCAGCCATTCGTCGCGGCGGAAAACCGGACAGGTAATGAATACATCCTTATCACCGCGGCCGCTCATGTTTACAATTATTGCTTTATCTTTTGGAAGTGTTGGAGCCAGTTTAATTGCCTCTGCTCCTGCGTGCGCACTTTCCATTGCAAAAAGAACGCCTTCGTTGCGGGCAAAAAACTTTACCGCATTGAGAGCTTCATCATCTCTTGCGTAAGTAAACTCTACACGCCCCTGGCGGCCAAGAGTTGCAAGCTGCGGACCAATTCCACAATAATCAAGCCCGGCAGAAATTGAACGTGTTGGAAGAGCCTGCCCATCTTCATCCAGAAGGAAGCGTGATTTATAACCGTGCATAATTCCGTCGCGGGCAGCCTCACCGCTCATGCGAACTGCGTTTTCTCCAACACCAGGACCAATTCCACCTGCTTCGACACCAATAAGACGTGGATTTGCTTTGTCGATAAACGGAGCAAAAAATCCAATTGAGTTTGAACCGCCGCCAACGCAGGCAATCATTGCGGCAACATCAAGTTTACGTTCTGCTGCCTGGCGCTCAACCTCGCGGCCAATTACACTCTGAAACTCGCGGACCATATCTGGGAAAGGCGCTGGCCCAAGTGCACTTCCCAAAACATAATGTGTGCTGTCTGGATTTGCAGCCCAGTCACGCATTGCTTCGTTTACAGCATCTTTGAGGGTGCGGCTTCCCGAAGTTACGGCGTGAACTTTTGCACCATAGAGTTCCATGGCGGCTACATTCGGCTGCTGGCGACGAACGTCAACTTCGCCCATGTAAACGGTACAGTCCAGACCAAGCTTTGCGCAGGCAGCGGCTGTTGCAACTCCATGCTGGCCGGCACCTGTTTCAGCGATGATTCGCTTTTTGCCCATGCGTTTTGCAAGAAGACACTGCCCTATTGCATTATTGATTTTGTGGGCACCGGTGTTTGCAAGGCCTTCGAGTTTTATATAAATCTGAGCGCCACCAAGCAGCTTTGTTGCAGTTTCAGCAAAAAGCAGAGGGGTTTCGCGGCCGATATAATCGCGCTGAATTGTTTCGAGTTCTTTTATAAAATCAGGATCTTTTATTGCTTCGTTGAAAGCACCCTCAAGCTCGTCCAACGGGCGGCGCAAAACTTCGGCAACATACTTTCCGCCGAAGGTGTCGAAAAATCCGTTATCTGAATGTGTCATTTTATTATCTCCAGTATTTTTTTCAATTTTTCATGATTTTTAATTCCGGACTTGTCAGCATCTTCTATTCCGCTTGAGACGTCGATTAATTCCGGTTTGTATTTTTGAATCAGCTCTGCGGCATTTTCAGGAGTGATGCCCCCTGCAAGCCAGAGTTTGTGATTTGTGTCATAATCTTGTGCTTTTGAATCCTGCAGGAAACGAGGTTCTCCCATAAGGAAAAGTTTTTCTGCTGCTTCTTTTAAATTGCCCGATTTTTCTGTAATTGCAAAATAATGAGGCAGTTCCAGAAAGCGCTGCGGAACTTTTTCATAAGGAATTCCGTGGAGCTGAAGGCAGTCCAGAGTTCTGTCTTCTACATAGCGGGCAGCGGCTTCTGCTTCCATAGAGTCTGGATTTGTAATCACTGCAACTTTTTTTGCTTTGACAGTTTTGAGCGATGGAAGGATTTTTTCAAATCTTTCGCCGCAAACGTTTCGGGTAAAGCCTGCGGCAAATATAAAGCCCACGAAAGCGGCCCCTAGTGAATCAGCAAGAAGCACATCTTCTGCGCGGGTGAGACCGCAGATTTTTATTTTCGTACCTGCGCTATTGTAGGCCTTCCAGAACTCTGCGTTCTTGTTAGTCTCTGCTTCCACAAAAGACTTTACGAGTTCGCTGCGAAGCTCGGGATTTTTTGCAGCGGCTTCACCAAGAAGCATTCCGGTAAAACCAAGGCTTCCGGCAAAGTTTGCTGCCTGCGGAGTTCTGATTCCGCTTTCAAAAATTACGCGGGCGTCATCACTTAGTACCGCACGGATTTTATTAAGCAATGCGCACGGCTTGAGCAAATCAATTTTGAAGGTTGCGAGGTCACGGCTATTTACGCCACACACGATAAACTCGTGATTAACTACAGCTGCTACCGCGCGGAGTTTTTCAATATCTTCGTCGCTACGCACTTCAACCAGCGAAGTCATTTTATGAGCCGCTGCCACGCTGGCCATTTTTATCATCATATCTGACTCTAGAATGCGGGCAATCAGAAGAACTGCATCGGCTCCGGCACGGTAGGCAATTTCAACCTCTTCTTCATTTATAAGAAAGTCTTTTCGTAAAACTGCTGTGTCTGGAACTGCTTCGCATACTGCCATTAAGTCACCGAGAGTCCCCTTAAAATAATTTGTCTCGGTTAGGCAGCTGATGGCCACCGCGCCGGCACTTGCATAGGAACGGGCTGTTTCTGCTGCATTCAAGTCTGGAGCAATGTCGCCCTTACTTGGAGAGGCACGCTTTACTTCGAGAATTACGCCTTTTTGCATGAGAAAAGGATGAACAGGACGCTGGCGTTTTTCTGGAATTTTGAAACCAAAGGTAACACCAAGGCGGGCTATATCTTCTTTTCTTTTTTCTACTATGGTTGTAAGAATATCAGTCATTATGCAACTAACTCTCCACTCACTCTCTGGATTTCCTGAAGCTTGGCAAGGCTGCTTCCACTTGCAATTGCGGCAAGAGCCATATCGTAACCGTCCTTGAGGGTTTTAGCTTTACCGCTCAAATAAAGTACGGCTCCTGCATTTAATCCAACTGCAGCACGAATTGTCTTGCGGCCACCACCATTAAGTACTTCCATTGCAAGCTTTGCATTGTCTGCTCCGGTTCCACCTTCCAGTTCATCTTCGCTGGTACCTGAGATTCCAAACTTTGAAGGATCAATTACATAGCGATATTCTTTTCCATCTTCATTAATCTGGAAAACATCTGTCGGCTGGCATGGAGAAATCTCGTCAAATCCATCGCGGCTATGAATTACCATAACGCGTTTAGCACCAAGAGCCTTTGCTGCATGTGCATAATCTTCCATCAAATCTTTGCTGTAAACCCCGAGCACCTCATACTCTGCACCTGCCGGATTCAAGAGTGGTCCAAGTACATTGAAAATTGTTTTTATTCCCAAGGCCTTACGAACCGGAGCTGCAAAACGCATTGCCGAATGATACACAGGGGCCATTAAAAATCCAAATCCGGTCTGTTGAACAAGGCTCGCAGTTTTATCTGGTTCTGCCATTATTTTAATTCCGAGATTTTCAAAAAAGTCTGCTGCTCCACTTTTTGATGAAACGGCTCTGTTTCCATGTTTTGCAACCGGCTGGCCACAACTTGCCGCAACAAGAGCAGACATTGAAGAAATATTAAAACTGCCTTTTCCATCACCGCCAGTACCTACAATTTCTGCAAGCCCGGTTCCATTTTTTTCTGATGATTTGTTTAATGGGAACGGAGTCTTTTTATTTAGAAGAGCAGATGCGCACCCTGCCATTTCATCTGCAGTAGGTAAGCCGCGTGCAGCCATTGCTGTTAGAATGGAAGCTGTTGCTTTTTCGTCCATTGTACCATCAGTAAGATTTTCCATAAAGAAAGAAGCCTGTTCGCGGTTTAATGGTTTTCTTTCGTCTATCAATTGTTTAAGATATTCTGCTACTGGAAGATTGTCACGACGATAATTTAAGAAAGCCTTGAACAGATCCTGACACGCATTGCTTGCGATTGATTCCGGATGGAACTGTACACCTTCTATTGGCATAGTCTTATGACGGATTCCCATAATGTCACCATCTTTTGCACGTGCAGTAACTTCAAAATCAGATGGCAAAGTTGCTTCATCAATAACTAACGAATGGTAGCGAGTGAACTTCATACTCCTACCGATCGTTCGGAAGATTCCACGACCATCCAGATCAATCTCTTCTACGATTCCGTGTTTAATAAATTTCGCACCAACGATTTTTGCACCAAAGGCCTCACCTATTGCCTGATGTCCAAGACAGATTCCAAGGATTGGGATTTTGCCAGCAAAGTAGCGGATTGCAGGAACACTAACTCCAGCTGAGCTTGGATTTCCAGGGCCTGGTGAAACAATCAGTTTTGAAGGCTCCATTGCGGCAAGCTGTTCTACAGTTGCTTCGTCATTTCTTACAATCTTTATTTCTTCTTTTGTTGCACATTCGAGTGCCTGAACAACATTAAATGTAAAACTGTCGTAATTGTCGATAACTAAAATCATAATTTGTCTCCTTATTTAGTAAGTGTATCTATTAATGCGCCGAGTTTTTCGCAGGTTTCGGTGAACTCGCGTTCCGGTTCGGAATCATAAACAATTCCGCCGCCTGCCTGCAGGTTCCAGACCTTTCCCTGTCGTAGTGCGCAACGAATTGAAATACAGAAATCAAGGTCTCCGCTTGGCTGAATGTAACCGACTGCACCCGCGTAGAAACGGCGCTTTGTTTTTTCAAGGCCGCTCAAAATCTGCATGGCACTAATCTTTGGAGCACCACTTACTGTTCCTGCAGGGAATGAAGCGCGCAAAACCTGAATTGGCTTTACACCTTCACGAACCTTACCTTCTGTTGTACTTACAAGATGAATAACGTGACTGAAAAGTTCGCATTCCATATACTGAGAAACTTCTACGCTACCCCGTTCACATACGCGGCCTAAATCATTTCGTGCGAGGTCTACAAGCATAAGATGTTCTGCCTGTTCCTTAGGATTATTCTGAAGTTCCATCTTGAGTTTTTCATCTTCTGCTTCTGATTTTCCACGGCGGATAGTTCCTGCAATCGGATGAATTACAGCCTTGCCCTTGGCCGGTAAACTGGAAATCACCAAAATCAATATAGAAAAGATATGGAGATGGATTTACCTTTCGGAGCTTTCCATAAACAGCCAGAGCATCAGCCTCGCACTCAATTTGAACGCGACGGCTTGGAACGGCCTGAATTAAATCTCCGGCAACAATGTGTTTTTTGAGGGCTGTAACTTTCTGAATGTATTCAGCTTTGCTTGCTTCCATATCAGTAAGCATTTTGTATTTAAAGCTCTGGTTATCTTCTTCAACATAAGAAAAATCCATGTCATTCAGGCGTTTGAGAATACGGTCCATTGCAGCATTCAAATCTATCTGATGTTCGTTGTAGTTCAAGCCGAAAATATGAAGTTCTTCTGTAAAATGATCAAAGATTATGTAGATATGGCCGGTGATAAAAAGGCTTTCCGGAATATTCAAATCATCTTTCTGCTCAAAAAAGCGGATATTGTCGCAGTGTTTTGCAAACTCGTAACTGAGGTATCCGAGTCCGCTGGCAGGAAGAGGCAGCTCGCACAAAGGTCCCGGCGGAAGAATATTTTGACGTGCAATATACAAAAGAGCGTCCAGGATGTCCGGTGCTTTTTCGCGGCCAAGAGCATCGAGACTCTTTTCGCCCTCCATTGCTTTTTCCATATCAAAAGGAATTTCTTTTCCATCTACAATTAGGGAAATCTGTTCTTCATCCTGCTTGATTTTGAACGCTTCTTCTGTCATCAAAATTGAATAACGTTCGCGGCCTTTTGCAAAGCTGGCAGATTCCAGAATAGCTGTAGCACCTATTTTCTTTGCAAGAAGATAAGGTGTATAGCGCGAGTTTGAAATGCACTTGTAAATCAAATCCATTCTAGTTTTCATTTTTACCTCCGAGATTTTTACATACCATAAAAAACTGTATTGTTACTATTTATAGTAACGTTTCTATATGTAGTAACATTAACGCATATACTACGTTTCTGTCAATAGAAACATTTATAAATCTTTGTTATTATCTGTGTATTTTTTTGATTAGTCTTTATTTCTAAAAAGTTGTTGCCGTTTTTTTTTCATGATATAATAAATTATTATATTTAAAAGGAGATGTGTACAAATATGAAAAAAGTACATTCATTTATTTTAAGCTTATTGCTTGCATTCGCATTAACCGTAAATAACACGGCTTGTTCTGATGCAACTAACATTGAGAAATCAACTCAGTTAGAAACAATCACCCTAACCTCACGTGCAACAAGTTCAGTTGATAAAAATACTCTTGAACTAACAATTGCATTTTCTAATTATGCCGATACGCCAACGAAAGTTGATGTATATCTGCAGGGAAGAGTTAATCCTGTAAGTTCAGACACACCAGTTTCAAATGGGAAGATTACCATTGATGTATCAGAATTGACAGATGGAAGTTATGGTTTTTATGTAAAGTGTGGAAATGTTACTTCCAATACAGTTTCTGTAACTATTTCAAGAACTGGTGGAACAATTACAATTTCAACAGAAAATTCTTCCGTTACAGAAAAAACTGCATCTGCTGTATTACATTTTAAGCAAAACATTGATGGAACTGTTTATGAGTTTGCTGAAAAAGAAACAAAGTCTGTAGCAGCAGGAACAAGCCTTTCATCACTAAAAAAATCTTACACAGGTTTTACAGCACAAGGACTGTTTTTAGCAGAACAGCCAGACGGTACTTATGTAGTAAATATTTATTACACACGTAATATCATTGCCATCACACTGGACGCAAATGGTGGAACAATTGGAGGAAATTCAAGTGCCGTTCATAAAGGACTTTACGGCTCAACTATTCCACTTGTAAAAAATCTTTCATTAGTAAATGGAGAAAAATCATTTGGCGGATGGAACACAAAGGACGATGGAAGCGGAACTTCTTATGAAGACGGAGAATTTGCTCTTACAGAATCTACAACTCTTTATGCTCAGTGGCTGGACTTTTATGAAGTAACAGTCGCAGAAGCAGCTGCTAAGATTGAATCTCTTGGAAGCGGTTCTTACACAATTAAAGTTTCTGGTGCTATAACTGCAGCTGATATTGAAGATATCAAGAACGCTATGCTTACAGACCAGAACAGACTGATTTCTTTGGATTTGAGCAAGACTACGGGATTAACAGAACTGGGTGAGGAAGCGTTTACTAATAAGGTAAACTACAATTATACTGGTGTACCTCTTATTTCTCTTGTTTTACCTAACAGTGTGACTACAATTGGTAGATACTGTTTTTACAATTGTAAGAAACTGACAAAATTTTATGCACCTGGAGTTACGACACTAAAAACTGGAGCGCTGTATGTTTGTAGCTCGCTAACAGAAATAACACTCGCTGATGAGATGGAAACAATTGAAAGTCTGGCATTTGGTTTCTGTGATAGTTTAACAGATATTTCATTAAACGCTCATTCCCTAAAAACTGAAATTCTTGAAGGTGCTATAAATCTGAAATCTGTAAATATTGGAAAAGATGTAGAAACAATAGAAAACGGGTCTTTTATTTCACAATCTTTCGATACAACGAAGCTCCATACAATCATAGTTGATAAAAGAAATAAGAATTTTAAAATTATTGATGACATTCTGTATTCCTACGATGGCAGTAAACTTATTCGCTGCCCTAACGCTATAGAGAAAACAGAATATACAATTCCTGAAACAGTAACGGAGTTGGATGCATACGCTTTTTCAGGATGCCAAAATCTAACAAAAATCATAGCATTAAATATTGAAGTTATTACAAAAAACACATTTGCTTCTTGCCCAAAATTAGTAACAGTTTCAATTCCAAAGGCTACCAAAATCGAAAGTATGGCTTTTTATGGATGTGAAAAGTTATCATCTATTACTATACCAGACACAGTTACAAGTATCGGTATGTATGCATTTGCATATGATAAGGCACTGACTTCAATCTTTATTCCTGCTTCTGTTACATCTATGTCATCAGAAGTTTTTGAAGATTGGACTGAAGACCAGACTATTAATTGCGAAGCAGTTTCTAAACCTGATGGCTGGAATGAAAAATGGAGTTATTATTCATATAGCACTCCTGCAAAAGCTACAATAAATTGGGGAGCTACACGCTAACTTATTAATTGAACAAATTACGCCGTACATCACTTGTCTGGTGTACGGCGTTTTTTATTTCAGAAATGTATTTATAAGATTCTCAATATGCTTTGCGTTGAGTGGGAAATCGGTAGTTTCGGTAGAAATTATCAGTCTTTGGCCTGGGTGGATGTCATTTTGGTTGTAGGTTTGGAGTTTCTGTACGGCCTTTGCTGCATAGTCTGGATCGTCCATGAGGCCGAAGTGCTCCCAGATAAACTCCTGGCGGGTACGGAGATTGAGGCAGAGAAAGTCGGGGTGAACGGTGAGTGTGTTGGTGCTGGATGTGGTGAGGTCTTGGGACCTGGCGGCGCGGCGGGAGGTGGGGATGTCACGGGAAGTAGTTGCGCGAGAGTTGGGGGCGCGTCCGCCGATTTTGAGTGACAAGGGATATTCGTAGTGGTACGGAACGCCCAGCCGGTTGAGGGTGTCGGCGATTATTACTTCGGACTTGGAGCGGACTCGTTCGCCACGGGCTGTGTAGAGTTCGGGCGAATCCGGCTGGAAGGGCTTGGGTTTGTATTTTTGTGAGAGCCAGACGGCGGCGTATTCTTCGTCCGAGAGGGTTGCGGTGGTTACAAGAGCGCGGCATTCCAGGTTTACCAGCTCCAGGACATTAAAGGGGATTTCACGCCCCTGTGAGTTTTTCTGGATTTGAATGAGAGCAGCCTGTAAAAGAGCAAGTTCCTTTTTTATTGCCGGTAGGAGTTTGATATTATAGGCTTTTTGTGCAAGCTTCTGCGCAAGATCTCTATGGGCAGAGTCCAGGTAGCGCCCGTTCTTTCCATCATTATTTGTCTTGTGATAATACTGAACCGCACCGTGGGATTTTGAAACCCGAAGACTTCCTTCGGGCGCTTTTTTGAGTGCCTTCTCCTTTATTGCAAGGAGTGTCTCCAGCTGC
>CADANN010000021.1 GCA_902789325.1 uncultured Spirochaetaceae bacterium | reverse complement strand
GGTTACAAAGAGGATAGGGCGGATAATTCCCATATATAAAAAGAGTGCATAGAGGGCAATAAAAATTGCGGTAACTACAAGAGCCCAGATTATTATGGAAGTAAGGAATTTCTTTTTGTAGGATTTGATTTCGTGCATTGGTTTTACAATACTGACAATTGCACAGGGCTTTCCGTTTGAACCTATAAGTGGAACTGCACTTGTTACGTGGCCGCCACCTTTCTTATAGGAAAACATACTGTAATTTTCTCCGTCTTCAATAACGCCACGGAGTTTTCCTATATAGTAGTCATCTTTTTTTTCAAGAGATTGAACATAGCCCAGTTCAATTACTTTACTGTTTTTTTCTTTACTGTTTACGGTATCAAAAACGTAGGTTCGTGATTTATAATCTGGGGCAATTGTTGTTACATAAACGTATACAAGTTCTGAGGCTTCTGTGATATCTATGAGCCGTTGATTTGTCGTTTCCCATTCTTCATCAGGACCATTTGCAAGCCAGTATTCCAGTTTGTCACCATTAACATAGGTTGCGGCTGTTTGTGCAAACTGTTCTGTTACATTGCCGTAAATTACTTCGAGTTCTTTTTGAAATTCGCGGTAGCCGTTGTAGCTGTTTACAAAACACATTACGGCACCAAAAATAACTCCGCCTAAAATAAGTTCAAGTCCAAGAACCGAAATACGAAATTTCTTTTTCATCAGAATACCTCTGTTAAATTATACAGCATATTCTGAGAATGAGAAAATTTTTTATGCCTTATAAAGATCTACGGTTGTGTTGAGGGCGGCTTTGATGTCGGCGAGGTTGTCTTGATTTAAGACTGCAATTCGGAAAATAGCTGATTCCATGAGCCCATACAAAGTTTCGTTTGCATCTTTTACATTGAGTTCTTTGAACTCACCTTTCTGAATTCCTTTAATCAAAATTGTGCTCAAGAGGTGACGTACACGAATTACGCGACGGCGAACCCGTTCGCTTGTGTCTACTCCGGATTTTTTGAGCTGCATAAGATAATTCAAAAGAACGCTGAAGAGTTTTTTATTGTGTTCGCAGGCATCTGTTAGAGTTTCCAGAACTTTACGTAATGCCTGTTCTGAATTGAGGTTTGAATCAGTCATAATTGCTTTAAGGGCAATTTCAACTTCGGAAAGAAGTTCCTTTATGCTTCCAAGGAAGATTTCATGTTTGTTCTTAAAATAGATATAAAGAGTAGTGCGGGTGATTCCGCAGCGGTCGGCAATTTTCTGGAAGGTTGCATCTTCGTAACCTTCTTCAATAAAAACATCGAGCGATTTCTGAAGTATTTCCTGCTTGCGCTTATCGTGCTCAACTACAATTGCCATTTAACTTTCTCCTTATCTCCTGTAAATATAGAAAGAGGTATCAAGATTTCCAGCTTTAAGTTTTTTGATTGCGGAAGTCTTGTGACCAAAATTTTCCTGAAACTCTTCATTTGAGGTAATGATTCCGATATCCCAGCCGTTGAAGTCTGTCCAAAGGCTCTGCATATTTTTGTAAAGCTCTCGAGCCTGATCTGCATCACCAAGACGTTCACCGTATGGAGGGTTACACAAAATAAGACCTTCATCATATGGTGCAGCAAGGTCTGCAAAATCAGACTGGATAAAATCTGGACGTGGAATATGTGCACTGATTCCGATTGATTTAAGTGCGCGGCCGGCCATTACACAGGCATATTCTGCATTTTTCTTTGAGCGCTCAACTGCGGCATTATCAATATCAGATCCGGTAATGCGGACTTCAACATCCGTTCGGATTTTTGCAGCTTCTTCGTCGCGAATCTGCTGGGCACGTTCTGCATTATAAATAGGAAGATTTTCCAAAGCGAAGCGGCGACCAAATCCAGGTGCTACATTGAATGCGTAAAGAGTTGCTTCAATTGCAATTGTACCTGAACCACAGAACGGATCGTGAAGAGGAGTTTTGCGTCGCCACATCATTTCCTGAAGAAGAACTGCTGCGAGAGTTTCGCGGAGTGGTGCAATACCACCGTCTACACGGTAACCACGCTTGTGAAGTGGAAGACCTGAAAGATCAAGCAAAACAAGAACCTTGTTTTCATCAACATAAACACGGATATTGCTTTCTTCACCTGTTTCCGGCATGGAAGACATTTTCCACACATCACCGAGTTTTGAGTAAATTGCTTTGTGAACAATTCCCTGAATGGAATGTTCTGAATTGAGTTTGCTTTTGTAAGTGCGGACTTTATCTACAATGACTCGTGAATCTTTGCGTAAAAAATCCTGCCAGTTTACTGCGTAAGTTCCATCATAAAGGGCATCAAAATCTAAAGCGTCATATTCTGCAAGCTGGAGGTAAACACGGTCTGCTGTACGAAGACAAAGATTTGCTTTAAAAAAAGCATCGTCATCACCAAGAAAACTAACGCGTCCAGGTGCGTTGCCATTGAGTTTATAACCTAAATGTTTAATTTCGTTACCGAGAATTCGCTCGGCTCCGACTGCGCATAATGCGACCAGAGTATTCATACTGGTCTAAAATACCATTTTTACATATTTTGTTCAATTGTCATTATTGAAAGGTTATTGCGCGCTGCGGTAGTCATATCCTTCAGCACCAGATTGTGAAGGGACATTAATTACATTAGTACTTTTGCCCTGTATTTTCAGCTCAACAGGTTCTGTCCAGATAATGAACATTGTTTTCTGTTTATTTTCGTCGGTCTCACTTGGATTAAACAATTCTTTTTTCTGGGCTAGAATTCCAGAGAGGGTAATGTCTCTGTCCATAAAATCCAGTGGAAGAAGTCCACGTAAAGAAATCGTATCTGTAGCAGAGATAAAATCATCTGTAACTTCAAATACCTGTGTTTTATCTCCGGCGGTAACAATAAGCATTGGAATGTATTTATCAAAATCATCAATTTCTGTTGGTGCAGATAATGCTGTTGTTAAGCCAATAGTATAATCTGTAGTACTAATTGTAAATTTTGCGCTATTGCTTTCATAAGTGAGTACATCTGAAGAATTATATGCTTCTGTGTCTTCTATTTTGATTTCATCACTCCAGGCAGAATAGTAATATCCTTTAGAGTCGTGATATCTAACACGGTATTTATATTTTTTTCCATCCTTTATAAGTGAATCAAAGAATGGATATGTTGTTACATTAGGATGATCTTTTGTATAGATAAGTCCGCATGATATTTCACTTCCGCCTGATTCACTACGGAAAACATTAATATAATCTGTAGAAGTATTAATTTTATGGATTGTTAAAGTAACTTGTTTTGGTGAACGGTTAATGTCCGGCTTACGCATTAACTCAGTATCTTCCAGACTTATATTACAAGCGCAGAATACCAGACATATAATAGAAATAACTGTTAAAAATGAAGTTCCCTTTTTCATAAAAACTACCTCATAAGATTATCGGATGAAAAATGGATTTACTTTAGAAAAAGATTGCCCGATCAAGTCGGGCAATGACATCAATGTCATCCTCGGGCTTGACCCGTGGATTTTTATTTTGCTTCTTCGGCTGCGTCGAGAACTCCGTAGAAGGCTGGTTTGCAGGCAAAGTTTTCGCCTTTGAACAGAAGAGGGTACTGAGTGTGACCTTTGTGCATTCCGTTGAGCCAGGTCCATTCATCGCGAACGCCCCAGAGGGTAATTCCTTCAATTCCGTTTTTGCCAGGCTGTTTGCGGTTTTCAATAAACATCTTAAAGTAAGTTTTATAGCAGTCTTTAAGTTTCATTGCGTTATAGTTTGAATTTCCGTTTGCAACATCCATTTCTGTAATCTGAACGTTGATTCCCTTTGCAAGGAAGTTTTTAACGGCCTTTTCAAAGTTTACGGCTGAATCATTTATTCCAATATGGGTCTGCATTCCGGCTGCATCAATGCGGGCATCGGGAGCGGCTTGAATTGCATCTATGATTTTGCAGATTGCTTTATTCTTATTAACTGAAGCACAACCATAATCATTGTAAACAAGTTTTACATCTTTTGGTGCATATTTATTTGCATAGCGGAAGGCATTTACAATAAAGGTTACGTCTTTGTAAATTGCAAACCAGTTGCTTGAACCTGCGTCGCGCAGATAGTTGGCCTCAGTTGCATTATCAGATGCAGCTTCGTTAACTACGTCCCAGGCAAAAATCATATGCTCACCATTGTTGTTTTCTTTTTCCCATTTTGCTACGTGTTCGAGTACGGTTTTGATATACCATTCCATGCGGGCATTCATTTCATCAGGAGATACAAAATTTGATTCGCCGTTGCGGCCATAATTTGTCTGGAAGAACCATACTGGAGTCTGACTGTGCCAAACAAGAACGTGACCGCGGATTTTAAGGCCAAGCTTCTGCATATCAGAAAGAATGCTGTCCATCTGTTTGAAGTTTGGAATTTCAGCAGGTACTTCATAAAGTTTGCCATCTTCACCATGGAACTCTGTCATTTTCCCAGGTTTACCCCAGCCGAAAATAAAGTCTGGCTTAAACTCATTTTCTGGTGTGATACAGTCTGCCTGATATGGAAGTCCTTTCTGGAGAAGCTCTTCGCGGAAAGTGTTATTGTAAGAAACGCACATTCCAAAATAATCAAAATAATCTTTATAAGCTTCTTTGATGCTTGGAGCGTCTACCCAGGAAACTGGCTGAGGTGCGTCGCTGGTAAGGCCTTCGCCATTGAGGGTAAGCTTAAAGTTCTTTATGTAAATAGTTGTGTTGTCTTTATCGATTCCGGCTCCAGAAACATAAAGCTGTCTTTTTCCAGAAAGAAAAATTGTAAGATGCTTGTTTACATTGAACCATTTGCCGTTTGGAACTTTGCGTTCATAAAGCTTTGGAAAATTTTCATTGAGTTCATTAATCATCCAGGTAATCTGTGTATCGCTGCTGTTTTTATTTTCAACATACATTTCGCAGGAGAACTGAATATCAACATCTTTTCCTTCATAAGCAGACAAATCAATTGAAACTGGATTTGCGCGTGAAGTTTCAGAGAGTTTTACCTGAGTAACATTTTCAGCACCGGCAAATTTTTTATTGAAGAGAATAGCTTTTCCATCCTCATCAATTCGTGTAATGCTCACAGAGCCATCTTTATTTTCGATAACCTGAGCGTCGAGTTGTTTTTCGCTGCAGCCTGTGAAAATTACAAGTGCTGCGGCAAGTATTATCATAAGTTTTTTCATCATATTTCTATTATTGTCTTGAAGTCGTAAATAATCTATAATGGAATTCGACTATTTATATGTTGTCGTGGTGGCACGGCAATTACACAAAATAAGGAATCTTATTTATGGGAATGATGTTGAAAGAAAAATTTGGCAGTGTGTTTGCAGAAATGCTGAAAAAATCACATGCTGCTGCAAAAATCGATGAGACAAAAGTTTACGAAGAAGCAAACATGGAGCTTAGACCTTACATGTGGAAGCTTTTGGATGAAGCTTTTAATGCTGAATCTGGTTTGGGAAACATCGAAAACTACAAGGCCTTTTATGAATCTGTTGTAAAAGAAGGAAAAACAGGCCTTATCCTTATGGAGCATTTTACAAATCTTGATTTACCTGGAATTCTTTACCTGCTTGAAAAACAAGGCGAAGATTGGGCAAAAGATCTTTCATCAAGAATTGTTGCAGTTGCAGGTATGAAGCTTAACGAAGCTAATCCTGGTGTTCGTGCTTTTACAGAAGGTTTTACACGCGTAGTAATTTATCCTACACGTTCTTTGAATGCAGTTGAAGATAAGGGCATTTCAGAGGAAGAAAAGATTGCAGAAGAGCAGAAAGCTCGTAAAATCAACTTTGCCGCTATGCGCGCAATGGATGGTTGTAAGAAACGCGGACAGGTAATTCTTGTATTCCCAAGTGGTACACGCTATCGTCCTGGAAAGCCAGAAACAAAACGTGGACTTCGCGAAATTGACAGTTACCTTCGTCTTTTTGATAAGATGATTCTTGTTTCAATCAACGGAAACTGCCTGCGTATTAATCCAGAAAATCCTGATGATATGCTTGCTGATATTCTTGAGCCAGGTAAGTGTACATTCACTGCAAGCCCTGTAATTGATTGTAAAGAATTCAGAAATAAGATTCTGGAAAGTCTTCCAGCTGATGAAGCAGACCCAAAACAGAAAACTGTTGATGCGGTTATGGAATATCTTGAGAAACAGCATGGACCTGATAACGAATAAGTGACGGGACTGTAATGGAGAGAGTCATTCCGAACTTGTTTCGGAATCTAATAAATAGATGCTGAAACAAGTTCAGCATGACAAACGATTCGAGGAAAATATGAAATTAATCAAAGACGAATTATCATCTACAACATACCCAGGACGTGGTATTATTGTTGGAAAATCAGAAGATGGAAAAAAGGCTGTTGCTGCATACTGGACAATGGGCCGCAGCGCAGGAAGCCGCAATCGTGTTTTTGTAACTGATACAGAAAACGGAACTGAAGTTGTTCGCACAAAGGCTTTTGATGAGTCTTTGATTGCAGGTGATCCAAGCCTGATTATTTATGCTGCAGTTCGTGAACTCGGTAAAAAAACAATCGTAACAAACGGTGATCAGACAGATACAATTTTTGATGGTTTGAAAGAAGGAAAAACTTTTGAACAGTCTTTGAGAAGCCGCAAGTACGAGCACGATGCTCCAAACTACACCCCACGTATTTCTTCTTTGATTGACCTTGAGGGTGGCGTTGACGGCGGTTATGCTTATGCACTTTCTATTTTGAAGAGCGACTGTGGAAACGGCGACAATACTCTTCGTTTTACTTACACCTACGATAATCCACAGAATGGCCAAGGTCACTACATTCACACTTACATGGGAGACGGAAATCCTCTTCCAAGCTTTGAAGGCGAACCAGTAAAAGTAAAGGTAAGCGGCGGAATCGAAGAATTCACAAACGAAATCTGGAACTCTTTGAATGAAGATAATAAGGTTTCGTTGTTTGTACGTTTTATTGATCTTGAAACTGGTAAGTACGAAGAGCGTATTTTGAAC
Organism: uncultured Spirochaetaceae bacterium; assembly: GCA_902789325.1. Taxonomy (GTDB): domain Bacteria; phylum Spirochaetota; class Spirochaetia; order Treponematales; family Treponemataceae; genus Treponema_D. Next base: position 142,922 of record CADANN010000021.1, on the reverse strand, counting down.
AAAAACGTGTAATGCGTTTTTTTGATAATAGTACGATAATGTGAAAAAATTGGCGTAGGGGGAACCGGTATAAAAAAACATCATTTCCGTTTTTTTGTGCCGGATTCCCCCGAGAGCCAATTTTTTTAAGATTTCGCAAGGAGGTTTATAATGAAAAAAAGCGCATTTCACTTTTTTTTCTTTATGACCTCTTTTTTTATTTTAAACTTATCTTCATGTTCCAGCGTAAAAAAACGTACCTGGAACGACGAGGTAATTGTCGATAAAAAGTACCACGAGTTTGCAGAGCGTGCCGATGAATATTTGTGTGAGACGGGATTTCAGGGCGCGGTGCTCGTAGGCCGTGGAAAGAAGATTGCCTTTGCAAAGGGGTACGGCGTTTGTGATGAGAAGGCGGCGGCCCCCGACCAGTTTCCGATAGGAATTAACACTACGTTTGAGGCCGGGTCTATAAGTAAGCAGATGACTGCCGCCGCGGTGATGCAGCTGGCTCAGGCTGGGAAGCTGGCGGTGGACGATAAGGTTTCAAAATACTTTCCGGACTTTGAAGCGGGTGATAAAATCACAATCGAAATGCTTTTGAATATGCGTTCGGGGCTTACCGACCATATTAATTCTGCAGATGACTTTTTTCCAAAAAATGTTTACCGGCGTATAGAATTAAAACAGATGGCATGTGAGCCTGTCGAAGAAAATCTTGTACTGGATTATCTGAACGAAGCACCACTTCTTGCGGAACCTGATTCAACTTACTTCTATTGTAATACAAATTATTTTCTGCTTGCCCGAATAGTTGAGCAGGTGAGTGGAATGTCATTCAGCGACTACATGCAGAAAAATATTTTTGACCGCTGTGGAATGGCACGCACAAATCTTGAGTTCCAGAAAACGGATACACGCGGTTATGATTACAAGGGACGTTATTACAGCATTCCAGCTTCGTTTGCCCTTGGCTGCGGGGATGTGAACTCGAGTGTGACAGACCTCTTCAAATGGAATGTTCTTTTTACCAGCGGTAAAATTGTAAAGAAAAAGACATTTAAAAAGATGATTGATTCTGAATCTTACGGCTATGGTGTTTACTGCCACGAAGGTTCTATTTTTCATACCGGTGTAACAAATGTTTTTAATTCTTATGACGGCTTTTATTTTGATGATAAACTTTCTATAATAGTGCTATCTAATTGCCCGGCTGCAAAGGTGAACACAACAACAGTTGCAAGAAATCTGCAGAAGATGTGGGCTAACGAGGGAAAAAAATGAATTTAATAAAAAAACTTCCGAGATTATTCTGGTTAAATATTTTGTGGCTGATAGGCTGTATCCCTGTTATTACAATTGGTGTTTCAACCTGCGCAGCTTATGCTGTTACTTTGAGACTCGCAGATGAGGATGAAGAAGTAAGCAGTATGCGTGGAATTGCGGCACGTTTCTTTAAAGCATATAAACAGGATTTGCTTCAGGGATTTTTGATTTTGATTTTTACTCTTGCATGTGGTGCTGGCGGATATTTTATTTTCAAAGCATTCCAGGAATCTGGATTTAATATTATTAAAATTGCTGTTTTTGCAGGTTATGTACTTCTTGCCTTTGTTTTCAATATGTATTCGTATCCACTGATTGCACGTTATTCTAATACGTTTGTGAATACACTCAGAAATTCTGTTGCCCTCTTTTTGCAGTATGTTAACTCTAGTTTGAAGACTCTTGTAATTGTTGTTGTTGAACTGGTTATTTTATATTTTACTCGATACGCCTTTTTTGTTGGATTTGTGATTTTGCCTGTTGTGATTTTTTACACTGTGAGCCTTACGGTAAAAGATATTTTTGTGAAACTCGAAAATCCGGCACCTGTGGAAGAAGAAACGGAAGAGAACTCTGAAGATTAATCGGGGCGTTGCGGGGTGTCCCCGCTGGGTGGGGTAGCCGAAAACGACGAAGTCGGTTGAGGCGTAGGGCGGGGCTCCGCCCTCCTTTCATACATTTGAAATTATTCTTATTTTATTCTATTATGTCCGCATGAAAGAACTCGAACTCAAATATGGATGCAACCCGAACCAGAAGCCGGCTAGGGTTTTTATGGAAAATGGCGATCTTCCTATTACTGTTGTAAACGGAAGACCGGGATACATCAATCTGCTCGACGCTTTGAATGGCTGGCAGCTTGTAAAGGAATTGAAGGAGGCAACTGGGCTCCCTGCTGCTACTTCTTTTAAGCACGTTTCTCCTGCTGGTGCTGCTGTTGGACTTCCTCTTTCTGACACTCTCAGCTCGTGGTGCAGACCGCATGAGCTCTTTCGGCGATTTTATTTCTTTGAGCGATGAATGTGATGAAGCTACTGCTCTTCTTATTAAGAAGGAAGTTTCTGATGGTGTTATAGCTCCTGGCTATTCTGACAAGGCCCTTGAGATTTTGAAGGCTAAGAAGAATGGCAACTACTGTGTAATTCAGATTGATCCAAATTATGTTCCTGCTGAGCTTGAGCGCAAACAGGTTTTTGGCGTAACTTTTGAACAGGGACACAACTTCTTGAAAATTGATGAGGCTTCGGCTTTGTCTAATATCGTAACCAAGAACAAGACTTTGAGTGAAGATGACAAACGCAATCTTATTATTTCTTTGATTGTTTTGAAGTACACTCAGTCTAACTCAGTTTGCTTTGTAAAAGATGGTCAGGCTATTGGTATTGGTGCTGGTCAGCAGAGCCGTGTTCACTGTACTCGTCTTGCCGGTCAGAAGGCTGATAACTGGTGGCTGCGCCAGTCTCCTCAGGTTCTCGGTCTCCAGTTCGTAGACGGCATTAAGCGCGCAGACCGTGACAACGCAATTGATGTTTACATCGGCGAAGAATATATGGACGTTCTTGCTGAAGGCAAATGGCAGAATATCTTCAAGGTAAAACCAGAAGTATTCACACGCGAAGCTAAGGCAGAATGGATTGCTAAAAATACTAACGTTGCACTTGGTTCAGATGCTTTCTTCCCATTCGGTGATAACATCGATCGTGCAAAGAAGAGCGGTGTAACTGTTATCGCTCAGCCAGGCGGATCTGTTCGCGACGACCTCGTAATTGAGGCTGCAGACGGATACGGAATGGTTATGGCATTTAATGGAATTAGACTTTTCCACCACTAATCGAAAGAATGGCTCAGAGGCAGGTTATGCTTGCCGACCAAACTCCCGTTTTCACGGGAGTTTTTTTATCTAAAAAAAAGGAGAAAGAAAATGACAACAATTCGTAAAGCAAAAATCGAAGACGCTGCTGCAATTGAGGCTTTGTATACTGAGCTTGAAAAAGATGCGGTTATGTATCAGTGCGAGCATTTTGTATTGAGTCCTTCGGGTGCAAGGTCGCGCCAGCTGGAAGAGATTTTGAAAAATGAAAATCAGGTGATGCTGGTGGCGGTGGATGAGTCGGATGTTGTGATTGGCTTTGCGCATGTTGTTTTTTTGGGTGTGAAAGCTTTCTCCTGTCTCAAGCCGCAGACAAATATTTATCTTCAGGATCTTGTTGTTAGTGGGGACAATCGTAATCGAGGAATCGGAACTTTGCTTTTGAATGAGGCGAAAAAATACGGAACTGAAAAAGGAGCTGATTTTTTCCGCACTCAAGTTTTTCCTATGAACAAAGCGGGTCTTCGTTTTTACGAGCGAAACGGATTTTCAATTAAGATGATTACGATTGAGGCTCCGCTGTAGTATTCTGAGAAATCATAAAATCACGTTTTATCTGTAAGAATTCTTTAAGACGTTTCATGAGTGTAAAAAGATTTGCGCGGTCTTCAAATTCTGTGCGAGTCTGAGGTAGTGGGACGTTTTTCATTTTATCGTGAATCAGGGCGAGTTCATCCAACAGTGATTTTACATCATTATCTTTGTGATATTCTGTTGAGACCTTTTCAAGAAAATCAGAGAGAAGGGCTGCTGTAGATGGAACGGTGTGAAGGGCGCGGGCGGCTTTGTACATCTCATAAAGAATCTTTGTCTGGTTTTCACGCATCTCGAGGTAGTGGCTGTCGAAGGTATCTTTCTTTGAAAACTGATTGTTGTAATTTTCTTCGGCCTGCTTTTTTGCGGTGTAAATGCTTTGATTCAGTGAGGCGAAACAAGAGCCGTCGTACTCAGCAAGGTCGGGATTCTGGATACGCATTGCCATTCTGTGAAGGGCCAGCTTTATCTGTTCGTCGGTTTCATTTTTTAATCTTTCTATATAGTTTGTATTTTTGTGAAGGATAAGGTTCACGAGAATACCAAATCCAACGCCAAGTATAAAAAGTAGAACTTCATTTTTGATTTCCATTGGGCCGGTTTTGCCGAACGTAAGAAAATGTGAAATCAGAACTGAATCCATTGCCATGGCAGAAATCCATTTGCGCCATTGGCAGACAAGAATAAAATTCACAAGGTAAAGAAAAAAGACAGGGGTAGTGAAACCAAGAAGATTGAACAGTGCGATTGATATTACGAGGGCAACTGCAAAAGCCAGAAGTCTGGCAATGGCTGTTCGCAGTGTTTCTTTTTTCGTAGGTTGAACTGAAAGAATTGCGACAATTCCGGCTGAAACTGCGAAGTCTAATTTGAGTGCCTGTGCGCAGAGAATTGCGAGAATGGCTGCAACTGAGATTTTTATTGTATTTGTGAAAATGGATTTCATATGGAAATTATAACATGCAAAGAGCGTTTCTGTAATTGCTAAGTTCTAATGTAGGGTATAAAATTAAAGTGGAGATTACAAAAATGAAATCAAAACTATTATTCGACGTTCCGCAGTATAAGAAGCTGCGTGTGATTATTGATACTGATGCTGCCTGTGAGGCGGATGATCCTTTTGCGATTGCTCAGGCTTTGATGAGCCCAAAACTGATGGTGAGGGGAATTCTTGCAGAACACTTTGCTGCCGAAGGTTCTGTTCAGCGAAGTTATGATGAAGTCTGCACGATTCTTGATGCAATGGATATGAATGAAGTGCCGGTTTTTATGGGAGAGACTGGCGCGAAGTCTGCGGGATATTTTGAAAATTCGAGTGGTGAGGAAGAGCTTTCGCCGGCTGCTGATTTTTTGATTAAGGAAGCGATGCGTGACGATGAGGTTCCGCTTTTTGTTTTGTGTCAGGGAGCAATAACTAACGTTGCAGTTGCAATCAAAAAGTGCCCGGAGATTTTGAACAGAATGACAATTGTCTGGATTGGAACTCATGGACTTGCTGAAGTACCATGGCGCGAGTTCAATTCCGGAAATGATGTGGCTGCAGCAAATTATGTTTTGAGTCATGCAAAAAATCTGTGGCTTATTCCATCTAACGTTTATGCAACAATCACTGTGGGGCTCGCCGAACTTCAGCAGAAAGTTTATCCATGCGGAAAAATAGGACGTCATCTTTTTGAAAATATGATTACCTATAACAATTCGCCTGCTGCTGGCTGGACAAAGGGCGAAAGCTGGTCGCTTGGTGACTCACCCGCAATTGGTGTTGCCTTGAATCCAGACTGCGGTCATTACATTGAGCACGAGGCTCCTTTTATCAACGAAGATACCTCTTCAAGCTTCGGTAAAGGGAACCCGATAATCCGGATTTATACAGATATCGATTCGCGATATTTGCTGGAAGATTTTTTTGCGAAGTTGTCGTTGAATTATGGAGATTAAATGGCTAATCTATAATAGTTTTCCAGTGCGGATTTTGTCTTTGGGGTTGTATTGTTAGCAATAAAATCTAGAGTCTCTTTTGGGATTCCATAAGTTGGTTCTTTTTCATTCAAGAAAAGGTCTGAAGTTTCCTCTTCTTTGATTATTACAATTTCATCTAATGTAACTTTATATAGTTTTGCAAGGGCGATAAGATTATCAATGCGAGGAAGATATTTTTTCTCTGGATTTTCCCATATGTAGATTGATTGAGGATTTTCCATACCTAAGAGTTTCTGAATCTGAGACACAGTAATGTTATTTTTCTCACGCAACTTTTTAAGGTTTTGTGATGTTGCTACAACATCAATAGTGGGAATTGAAAAATCAGAAGCATTATCAGTCCGCATACATAAAAAATAATAAATTCCTAGCGGTTAGGCAAGAAATCAATTTACATGATTGTTTTGTCATTAAGTTTCTAACTTAATGTTTTTCGTTTAAGTGCGGATTATAATTATGGTATGGAAAATGAAATTACATCAGTCTTAGTGGAAAGTAAGATTTTTCTCATTCGCGGCAAGCAGGTGATGATAGACCGTGACCTTGCGGAATTGTATGGGGTGGAAACTAAACGTATAACGGAAGCCGTTAAGAGAAATATAGAACGCTTTCCTGAAGAGTTTAGATTTCAGTTGACTGCTGAAGAATATGTGTCTTTGAGGTCGCAATTTGCGACCTCAAAAAATGAGGATAGTGAAACTCGCGGTGGAAGACAGTATTTGCCTTACGTCTTTACCGAGCAAGGCGTTGCTATGCTATCTGCAGTTCTTCATAGTCCTACTGCAATTCAAGTGAGTATTCGAATAATGGATGCTTTTGTAAAACTTCGTCATTATGTTAGTTCACAGATTGTTAAAACAGATGATAAGGTTGAACTTGCGGAAATCCGACGGCTTCTTTTATTACATATAGACCATTGTGATAAAAAGTTTTCTGAACAGGATAAGAAAATTAATCAGATTATACAGGTTTTGAACAATCTGATTGATCAGCCACAAACTGATAGAAAAATCGGATTTGTTGATAAGAATAAATAACTGGTCGCAAATTGCGACCAGGTTATTAATGAAGAAGCTTCAATATAATTTTGTATTCTTCAATCAATTTTTCTTTACTCCACTGTGCATTTGCGGGACTGGTACTTGGCAGGCAGTGGGCGATGAGATTGTAGCGCGGTTCGTATTTGGCCGCGCAATTTTTTTGCCACAAGTTATAGGCGGTTTTTCCTGTGCAGATGATGTGGTGAATCTGGCTGTTTTCTAGGATTTTTGTGAAGTCGTTTGGAATCGCATTTTTTATAGAGGAATCAGCGGCACCTGTGATTTCGCAGGAAGCGAGAACATCCCACATGGCGAGATTATGACGAAGGAGAAAGTTACGGCGTTCAGCGATGGTAGTTGTATGGTCGGGAGAGTTATTTGAGTTTTTTAATGATTCCCCAAAAACTTCTGCTGTTACACTCCAAAATCTATTTTGCGGATGCATATAGAAAAATCCTGCTTCACGACTTTTTGGTGAAGGCATGGTGCCGAGAATCAATACTTTGCTTTCTGAGTTCCAGACCGGTGGAATTGGATGTGTGACGGTTGTCATTTCATTACTCCGCCGTGGAAAAAGCATTCGTAAACTTTTTTGTCGTGCCAGTAGATTTCTTCGTAGCCCTGGAACCAGGTGAAGTCGCCGTTTACTGAGCATTTATAAGTGTATTCGCCACTTTGGTAATATTCTGGGCCGCGGTATGGCATTTTTCGGTCAGCGGCTCGTAAGGCTTCTTTTAAGAAGTTGCCGCTGAATTCTTTTTCGAGAACTCTGCCAAGATAGTTCATCGCATATTTCGCTTTTTCATTTTTCCAGATTGCTTCTTCGCCAGCAAACTGTTCTCCGCCAACGTAGGTATCATGATAGGTGTAGTCGCCATTGGTGTAGCGGAAATCGTGGGAGTCTAGACGAGTTGAATCAGTTTCATTCATAAAGGCGGCGTAGGTATTTACATTTGCTTCAAGACGGAACTCTATTAATTCGTCGATGTCGGTATTTTGAGAGTTATCGTTTGGCATGTTCATCATACACTGCTGGTCGCGTACAAGATAATCAACAGTCACACTCATCAAGTCACTTATCTGAATCAGGTTTGAGATATCCGGATAGGCCTGTCCACTTTCCCATTTTGCTACGGCCTGGCGGGAAACATTTAATTTGTCGGCCATGGCTTCCTGAGTGAGTCCTTTATTTTTTCTGAGGATCTGAAGTTTTTCGGAAAAGTTCATGTTTACCTCTGTGACATAATAATATCATACAATTTTCCTTCCGGAAACCAAATGTCGGTTGCAATTTGGTTACTTATAGTTGCTTTTTCTGATATACTTATTTTATGATTCAGATTTTTGGTACAAATAAGAGTTTTGATTGCAAGACGGCGCAGAGATTTTTTAAGGAACGCCGTATTCCTTTTCAGTTTGTGGACCTCAAGGAAAAAGAGATGTCTGCCGGTGAGTTTGATTCGGTTGTGATGGCTATGGCTCGAACTGAGGGTGGACGTGATGCTGCAATTGATGCAATGATTGATAAAAAGGCAAAAGACTACGCTAGTATTGCTTATCTTGATGACAGTGAAAAAGAAGAAAAACTTTTTGAAAATCAGGCTAAGCTTTTGAAACAGCCGGTGTGCCGCAATGGAAAAAATGAGGCAACTGTTGGTATATGCCAGAAGATTTGGGAAAGCTGGAAATAAGTCTCTCTTTATCATTACTAAAAAACTTTATTAAAATTTAATCAATTTTTGACCTTTACTACTTTTCATAGAAACATAGTTTGTGGTATATTTATTCCTTGGGAATGCATAATTATGCAAAAATGCGGCTCAGGCCTGCCGATTGCTGAATTGCCGTTTGCTAGTGCATTTACCGAGGAGTAAAACGAAATGAAAAATGCTTACGTAAACCGTGTATGGGAAGAAGTAAAAGCAAAGAATGCAAACGAACCTGAATTCTTGCAGGCTGTTGAGGAAGTTTTGACAACTCTTGATCCTGTTGTTGCTAAAATGCCAGAACTTGAACCAAACGCAATTCTTGAACGCCTGGTTGAGCCAGAGCGCGTTATTCAGTTCAGAGTACCTTGGATGGATGACAAGGGAAAGTATCACGTAAATCGTGGTTTCCGCGTACAGTACAACAGTGCTATTGGACCTTACAAAGGAGGTCTTCGTTTCTCTAAGGAAGTAAACCTTTCTGTTCTTAAGTTCCTTGGTTTTGAACAGGTTCTTAAAAACTCTCTTACAACTCTCCCAATGGGTGGTGGAAAGGGTGGTTCTGACTTCGATCCTCATGGAAAATCAGACAAAGAAGTTATGCGTTTCTGTCAGTCTTTCATGACTGAGCTCTATCGCCATATTGGTGCTGATACTGACGTTCCAGCTGGTGATAAGAACGTTGGTGGACGTGAAATTGGTTACTTGTTCGGACAGTACAAGAGAATCCGCGACGAGTACACTGGAGTTCTCACAGGTAAGGGGCTTACATTCGGTGGTTCTTTGATTCGTACAGAAGCTACTGGTTATGGTCTTATCTACTTTGCTCAGGAAATGCTCAAGAAAGTTGGCGATACATTCGAAGGAAAAGTATGTTCAGTTTCTGGTTCTGGAAACGTTGCTACATACGCTGCTCAGAAGCTCATTCAGCTTGGTGCTAAGGTTGTTACACTTTCTGACTCAGACGGATACATCTACGATGAAACTGGTATTACACAGAAGAAACTTGACTGGGTTAAGAAGCTCAAGGGTGAAAAACGCGGTCGTATTTCTGAATATGTTAAGAAGTTCCCAGAAGCTAAATACTTCGCTGGAAAGAAGGTTTGGGAAGTTAAAGTTGACTGTGCATTCCCATGTGCTACACAGAACGAATTGCTCGGTGAAGATGCAGATAAACTCTTGAAGAACGGTGTAAAACTTGTTGCAGAAGGTGCTAACATGCCATCTAACATCGACGCTGTAAATAAGTTCCTCGCTGCAAAGATTCTCTATGCTCCAGGAAAAGCTTCAAACGCTGGTGGTGTTGCAACATCTGGTCTCGAAATGTCTCAGAACAGCGAGCGCCTTTCATGGTCTGCAGAAGAAGTTGATGAAAAGCTTCACCAGATTATGATTAACATCCACGACAACGCTTACAACACAGCTGTTAAGTTTGGTGCTAAAGAAGGCAACTGGGTTAACTATGTAGCTGGCGCTAATATTGCTGGTTTTGTTAAGGTTGCTAACGCTATGGTTGCTCAGGGATTGGTTTAATCCTTTCGCTGTCGCAAGGTCTGGTCTTTGAAGCCGGCTGCGGCAAGCTGATTTTGAGTGTCGGTCACTTTGCTGGCCGGCACTTTTTTTATGGCCACGCGGGTTATGCCTTTACTGGCAGAAGTTTGAAGCACAATGTCTTTGAAGCCGGCACGTGACAGTTTGCGGGCAAACTCTTTTGCATTTTCTTTTGAACTGAAGGCTCCGAGCTGGATATCCCAGTAGGTGCCAGGTGCTAAGTTTGCAGTTTTCTTTGGAGTAGTTGAGGTCTTTGAACTGGCCGTGCTGCTGTTCCCGCCCAATTTTGCCATAATCTTACTGGCTGAGGCCGCAGTCTGCTGACTGAGTTTTGTATCGGCTCCACGTGTTACAATTTCCAGTTTTACTTTTGCAGTGCCGCTTCCAATCATATCAAGTTTTACTGCAGCCGCTTTTGAAAGATCTATTTCGCGGGTAGCAACAAAAGGCCCGCGGTCGTTCACACGTACATCACAAGTTTTCCCATTCGAAAGATTTGTTACCCGCAGCACAGTACCAAAAGGCAGTGACTTATGAGCGCAGGTGTAGTCGTACATATTAAAACGTTCCCCGTTAGAGGTTCGCTTGCCGTGAAAATCTTCAGCATAATAAGAGGCTGTAACACCGGTTTTGTAGACTTCGAGGGCGGATAAGAGTGCTGGGTGTGTGAAGAATAGAATAGGAGTAACTAGCATTAGGCAAAATAATCTTTTCATATTTTGAATATCGGCAGATTACAGATAAAACTTCTGAAATGAGTTGACTCTGGGGAATGTAGATGGAAAAAGGCCTGGTATGTGTAAATATTCCGACTTAAAAAAATGAATTAAGTGAAATGGTAGGACTGATACGAATAAAATATAACGGAAATTTATTTTGACCAAATAATACGGGGGGGGGTAATATAGAAGAAACTATTCATAATTGAAAATACCACGTGTATTTTCAGAGGAGATTTTATGAGAAAAACAAATTTGTTGAAGAAGGGTATCGCCGTACTTTTGGCTTTGGCACTGGTAGGTTTGTTTGCAAGTTGTAAGAATGATGCTGGTGGTGAAAAAAAGACTTATACTATTGTCTGTGATGATGTAACATTGTTTTCTGGATTGGACCAAGAGGATTATAATGAAATAAAAACAAGTAATACGTTTACGGAGAATACAGATTATACAATAAGTGGTACTACAATTACATTGACTGATTCTGGATTGACTAAATTTATTGCAATAATGGAAGCCGAGATGTTGGAGGAAATGGCAGAAGAATATGGTGGAGAGCTGCCAGAGGGATTTACATATGAAATTGCTGCACTTGTTGTATATGAACCAGAAAACTTTTGTTATCCAATTACACAATCTATGTATGATTTTGCAGCTGGAAAGCTAACAGAAGATACTGATTATATATTAAAGGCTAATGGAAAGATTGTAGTTCTTACCCAAGCTGGTTATGAGAAGGCATCAACATCTATACCATTATTTGGTGATGAAGATTAATAGTGAATGTTTATGACACTATAATATAAGCTCCGAAATATTGGACTTTTGTTTACAAAAAAGACTCAGTCAACATCTTTTTGTTGGCTGGGTTTTTTATGCCCATACTTAATCCAACGCCTGCAATTCAATTGCGATTTCTTCCATCTCCCTGTCTGTCATCGCAATTGTCTCTGCGCATCTAAACAATTCGCGTCTTACGCTGTCTGGTACATGTGCGCTGTTCTTATAATGTAACTGATGTTCGAGGCTGGCCCAGAAGTCCATTGCAATTGTTCGCAGTTGAATCTCGACTCTAACGTGATGCTCTGTCTTCGAAAGATAAACAGGAATCTCCATTACCAGGTGCAGACTGCGATAGCCCGACTCCTTAGGCTCTGCAATATAATCATTCTGCTTAATCAGCGTTAAATCTGGCTGCTTTAAAAGCATGTCGCGCACAGAATAAATATCCGAGATATAGGGACAAATTACGCGTACACCGGCAATGTCGTTCAGATTTTTCATCATTGAATCAAAAGTTACTGGGAAGCCCTTTTTCTGAAGTTTGTTTGCAATACTTTCAGGACTCTTAATTCGGCTTTTGATTGTGCTGATAGGGTTTCGAGTTCTCTTAACGCTGCTTTCTTTATTCAAAATATCAAGTTTTGTTTCAATCTGCTTGATAGCACTTTCATAAATCATCATAATCTGCTGAAACTGAAAGGCCGTTTTATAAAAATCATCAGAAACAGCAAGCTTGTTCATAACCGATGGCGGAAGCACCGGCTCTTCAATAATTGTATCATCACTCATTTTATTTGCTCATACATGAAAAGTCATTCTATATATAAAATATACTAACGAGTGAAAGGTTTCGGCAAATTAAAAAAATCTTATTTTAGTTTCTTAAACAGTTCCTCGGTTCCTATACGAGCCTTGGTAACAATATCTCCCGCGCCATTTGGGAAACAGTAATAGAGCGTCTTCATATCACCAATGCAGATCATATCGCCGATTTCGTACCAGTAATAATCAGAATATAAACTGTAACTGGCCTTAGGCTTCTGTTCATAGTGGAGTTTTCCTTCGCAACCGTCCAGCACAAATCCATCATTCGAATGAGTCAAATGACCGCTTCCAACTTTGTAAATCGCCTTAGTGTCGACCATCATATAAATATCAACATCTGCTTCAATTCTGTAAATACCTTCGTCAATTTCTTTGCGTACCTGTTCTCGCTGCCAGTTATACCAGTCTGGAACATGGGTGAATGGAGTGGTGCTTCCTTTTTCAGTTGCATGACCGTTACTTTTCATTTCCAAAAATCCGGTTTCGCCTAATATCCATTTTGCTCCGCAATGCATACACTTCAATTCAGTTTCGTAGCCTTCCATATTTCCTTCATCACCACAAACACAGCACTTGTACAAAACGCGGTTCAAACAGTCAGCGCGGAACGGCTCGTTAATTACAACCTTATTTTCCTGCTGCCACTTCCAGTTATCAAAGGTGAACTCTTCCTTTAGGATTGCATTCAATTCATCAACTGATTTTTGCTGAATATCTTCCGGCGACAAAAGATATTTTACATCTGCACTAACATCTACCTTGCGAACCTGCAGATTATTATATAGAGGATTTCTTGCGAATGCTCCGTAAGTTCGAATCATCACAACTGGAACATTCAAAAGCTTAAGACAACGGCCGAGCGTTTCTGGCAGGGGAGTAGCAGTTCCGTCAAAACTATAACTTGCCTCAGGATACATCAGTACTGATGATTTGAGTGTATCGAGCGCGTACTTCATATTTTTGACCATCACAAAATCTGCAATAAACTTGTTGGTCGGGATACAGCCGATGCTTCGCATAAGCCAGTTTTTTCCAACAAATCCATCACTCGTGCAAACGATGTTAAGCGGGCGCGGGTACAAAACCGTCTCCGCAATTTCCAGATCCATAAAACAGGAATGGTTCATCAAAACAAGACATGGCTCTTTTTTGCTGAGCTTTTCCATTCCAATAAAATTTGCCTTAAAATGAGTAGCTTTCAAATCACCCTTTGCAAGAGTTTTAATCAGCCATCGCCAGAACATAGCAGGCTTTACAGGTTTTTCCAATTTGCGAAGAGGCAACGTCTTCACCTTATCGTACGAAAGTTCTTTTACAGTAGTTTTCATTGTATTTAAATTGTACATTGAAAAATCCGACTTTGCAAAAAAATTATCTGTTCCTATGTTTTTGCTTTTGTGATATTCTTTTTTCACTATGAAAAATCCTCTTGTGTTTTTGAAGAATTTTATAAAGCGTGAGCCGGTTCTTTTTGCGGCGCTGGTGCTTGCAATTGTCGCGGTTTGTATTGTAAGACCGGGTGTTCAGATTTGCCTGAAGGCAATTGATTTTCGTACGCTTGCAATTTTGTTTTCGCTGATGATTGTGATAAAGGCATTTCAGAGTCAGAACTTTCTTGATGTAATTGCGGCACGGCTTCTGCGACTTTGTAAGACTCGACGTTCGCTTTATTTTCTTTTGACTTATCTTGTATTTTTCAGTTCGATGTTTGTAACAAATGATGTTGCGCTTTTGACCTTTGTTCCAATATCACTTCTGATTTTTAAGCGGATTGGTTTACCAGCTCTGCATGTTGTTGTGCTGGAAACTCTGGCAGCGAATCTTGGTTCCTGCATTACGCCAATGGGAAATCCGCAGAACCTGTATCTGTTTTCTTATTATGGTTTTAGTGCTCTGGAGTTTTTTGCTCTCACTGCTAAGATAGCAGTTCCTTCGCTTTTTATCCTCGCTGTGATTATTTTATTTTTGACAAGAAAGAAGCTTGCAAAACATGGCGGATATGAAGAGCCGCACGAACTTGCTGGAAATGTTTTGCAGACTCAGGTTGCACGACTCAAGGTTGATTTTCGTACGATTTTTTACATTGCAGATTTTGTGATTTGTCTTTTGACAGTTTTTCATGTTGTGAATTTTTATTTCATGCTGGTGTTTACAATTGTTGTAATGGCGGTTTGTAACTGGCGGCTTTTTAAGAAAGTTGATTACAGCCTGCTTCTAACCTTTGTAGGATTTTTCATTTTTACAAAAACACTTTCTACAGTTCCGGCCTTTTCTGATTTTGTAAACTCTCTGTTGAGTTCGCCATTGAAAACTTATATTACTGGAATTGCAGCAAGTCAGGTTATAAGCAATGTTCCTGCAGCCTTGTTACTCAGCGGATTCACAGACAATGGCGCAATGCTTTTGCTCGCAGTGAATGTGGGTGGCCTTGGTACTTTGATTGCCAGCATGGCAAGTGTTATTTCTTTCAAGTTGTACAGCGCAGAACAGCACGACAATTACTTTGCTGTGTTTACTGCGTATAATGTCGTGCTGCTTGCTGTTCTGGGTGTTATTGTTTATCTGATTTAAACTCAAACCACTTAAAATCAAAATTGCTGCCTGGTAAGAAAACAAAACTGATTTTTTGTGGTCCCTTAACTGGCGTGATAGGGAAGGTCTTTTCTTCGTAAGCGTCGGTGTGGGCGAACTCGATAACCTGAGTTGTGGAAGTTCCGTCGGCGGCAAAGAACTTGATGTTAATAGTATTGTTCTCTGTGTTTGACTTACCACAGATTGTAAGACTTGTCGCAGTGTTGCTACCAAAGTCCATATCTGAGAAGTCGAGGTTTACGTTGTTACCGATTCCTTCTACAGCGAGTTCTGTCTTTGTAAAACTGTCTCCAGCTACGAGATTTGCATCGAGGGCACGGAGGCGCGCAAAGGCTTTAGGTGTACGGTCAAAATAAAATCCGTGTAAATACAAGTCCATCTGGAAACTGATTGTGATTGTGTGAACGCCGAATAATCGTTTGTTCAATGTAAACACATTTTCTGAATAAGTATTATATATTGATTCATGACGGTAAGTGAACTCACCAAGACATTCGCTGTCGCTGCCAGTACCTTTGCCGTCCCACACTTGAACTGGAAGTTCTGTTGCAAAACTGAAGATAGGCAGATGAATTGTGTCTGCACCGTCTGCTCCAAAATCAACCTTGTCAAAACTTACCCAGGTTGGACCGCACTTGCGGTTTGAGATTCCGCTTTCAAGGGACATTTCTGGTTTTGCTTTTCCATCAGTTTCGTCCCAGCCAGTAAAGCGACAAGCCTCAACCAGTTGATATGGATTCAGCCGACAGCTGCCTACGCCACTTACTGTGAATGGCAAATCGCTGATTACTTCATCATACTTAGTGCCGTTTTGTGCGGTACAACGGAGAATACATTCACCGTCACCTGCCGCACGGATGATGCGAGTTTCGCCATCACCTGATACTTCAATATTATCACTCGAAATGCATTCTTTAAAAACCGGGTTCCAGTTAATTTCTTTGATTGATGCATTTCCTGGAAGAACTTTTGCGGTTACCTGGATTTCTCGGTTAGCTGTGTCTAACTTAGTCGAGCCATCTGCAATCAGTTCAATCTTACGTGTTGGTACAAAATCCATTTCCGGGCGGATTGCAAAGTAAGGAGCAACTAGGCTCCACTTGTCCTGACCAGCCGGAGCATTACCGTTATATTTCATAGAAACATTCTGGAGTCCTGCACTCGCTGCGGTAATCACAAATGAAGAACTCTTTTTCTTGCTTTTTACGATTGCGATCAAGCGGTTTGCAAAAAGCTTTCTTGTGTGACTTCTGCTTCCTTCCGGTTTGTATTCTTCATAATCAGTTGAGTCACCGTTATCCATACCTAACAACTCAGCATCGCCTGCAACATTGAAGGTGATGTAGTTTCTTGCATTTTCTACGAGTGTGCCGTTTTTATCTGCGAGCATGATTTGAATGAAGTGGATTGCTTCGTCGCCTTTATTTTCTTCCGGTTTCAAAATAATATGATCCGGATCTTCAAAAGAACGCTTTGTGTCTACGGCAATTGCATTTCCATCTGCATCATAAGCCACAGCTTTGATTTCACCTTTGTGATATTCCAGCTGCCACTGTCCAAATGGAGCTGCTCCATCCTTGTGGTTTATTAACTGTTTGCCAAGCGACTGGTCGTTAAAGAACAACTCAACTGAATCTGCGTTGGTATAAGCTTTTACATCAATCAGCTGGCCTTCGTTCCAATCCCAGTATGGCAACAGGTGTACGAACGGTGCAAGTTTCTTTCCGCCCCATTCTGATTTATATAAATAATAAGTATCTTTTGGAAAGCCTGCTGTATCAATCTGTCCGAAGAAAGATGATTTAGAATGATACGGAGTTGGCTCACCAATGTAGTCCCAGCCTGTCCAGATAAACTGTCCTGCACTGAAGGGACAGTCGCGGTCATTTGCAATAACTGTCTGAGTGTTAGCACAGCCCCATGGAGTTGTGCAGTTTCCGAGAGTTGAACACTGACCGTCGCTAAAAGTTACCAGCTGAAGTGAATCCGGGAAGTGATAGATTCCGCGGCTCTGGACTGTAGAACCTGTTTCACTTCCGTAGATTTTCCAGTGCGGATATTTTTTATGATGTTCATTATAAAGTCGCTCAAGGTAATTATAACCAACGACATCAATGTTCTGGGCACAATTTTGAGCTCCATCTGTCATCATATAATTTGAAGCAATTGTTACCGGTGCATTTCTTTCAGGATCATTTTTTATAACTGCATTATAAAGTCTCTTTGTGATTTCAAGACCGTTACCCATATGAGTGTCGTAAATCTCATTACCGATAGACCACATAATCAGGCTTGGATGATTTCTGTCATGGCGTACCCAGGAAGCAACATCACGTTCACACCATTCATTAAAGTAGTTGCCGTAATCAAACTGAGTCTTCGGCTTTTCCCACATATCAAAAGCTTCGCTGTCTACCATTAAGCCCATCTCATCACACAAATCCATCCATGCTCTTGGCGGTGGATTATGAGAACAGCGAACTGCATTTGCACCCATTTCTTTGAGACGAGTAAACTGTCGTCGCAGCGCGGTCTTATTAAATGCCGCACCAAGTGCTCCCAAATCGTGATGCTGACACGCACCGTAAATCTTTACATGGCGGCCATTCAAGAAAAATCCTTCGTCAGTTGTAAACTGTGCAAGCTTGAATCCGCAGTGTTGTGAAGTTTCATCAAGTACAGTGCCATCATTTGCAATCAACTTTGTTGTGAGAATATAGAAGAAAGGTGAATCAATATCCCAAAGTTCAGGAGCATTTACTGAGAACTCGCCATCACCGTCAAATTGAGCAAATACTTTTCCGTCTGGAGAAGTCATGGTGTGTACAATGGGGGGCTCCCCGACAATCTCACTCGAAATCCTAACCTTCCATTCACCATCCAGCTTCTTCTCATCAACTGGTCGTGCAGAAAAATAAACTCCGTCACTCACAAGGTGTGCAGCAGGACTGTTAATCAAATTTACATCACGGAAAATTCCAGCGCCCGAATACCAGCGTGTGTTGCAGTTCTGGTAAACAACAATCACAAGCACTTCATTTTCGCCAGCCTGTACCAGTTCACTAATATCAAATTCAAAAGCCGAATATCCATATTTCCATTCACCGGCCTTTTTCCCGTTTACCCAGACAGCGCTGTTCATATAAACGCCTTCAAAGTTCAGCGCAATATAGCGGCCGGTACACTCGTTCTGTTCAAGAGAAAAACTTTTTTTATAAAATCCTACGCTGCTGCGGTACAAATCTTTTACATGATAAATCTGCCAGTCGTGAGGAATACTTACCGGTCTGTATGTCTGTTCATTAGCGGAATCAAAAAACTGATCTGGCGTAAAAAGAATAGGTTCCTTCCCAGAAGGACCAGCCTTAAACATCGAAGTTTCATCTAAACCAAGCTCAGCAAACTGCCAGCCATCATTGAATAAATTTTTCATAGCAAAAAGTATAGTGTGGAAGAATAGAATTGTGAATAAGAAAAATGTACGACACTTTTTGTACGACACTTTTTTGTACAAATATTAAAAGTATGTTATAATAGACGAATACCCTTATATTTCAATTGGGAGTTAAAAAAGTTCTGCGGAAAATAACCGCCAAGAAAATATAATGAGGTATAGGAATGAGTTTTCTAAAAAAATTACGAGACTACTTTTTTTACTGCGGAATTGATGGGAAGGAGTATAAAGCAATAAAAAAAGAAGCTTATGTTTCGAATTTTGTAATCTGGCGAAGCCTTCACTTTTTGATTGCAGCGACTTTCATTGCTTTGTATGTAATTGCCTTATTAAGTAATGTTGTAAGACAAAATGCAATAATATATTTAGTGGGTGCAGGCTATTCTGTTTTAGTAATCATTTTATTTTTTATTCTTAAAAAAGATTCTTTGATTGCACAATTTATCATTTACATCTCAATTTCCCTGCTTTTTCTGCTTGGAGGCTTAGTCAGTTTAAATAATCCTAAGGTTCCGGCTACAACTTTCATTGTTTTTCTATTAATTGCACCATTATTTATGATAGATAAGCCCTTTTTTATGGCAATAGAATTAAGTATAGCTGCCATCATATTTTTAGTATTCATGCATGGAATAAAGCCTCAAAATATCTGGTATATAGATTTAGTGAATGTTGGGACTTTTACAGTAGTTGGTATTTTTCTTAATGTAATTGCAAACGCCATTCGTATCAGGGAATTTGTTCTGACAAGGACAATTAATATTCAAAAGGATATGGATGAAATGACCGGATTAAAGAACAAAGGTGCTCTTACTCGGGAAATTAATCAGTTCCTTGAAGATGAAACTAAAACTAAAGGTATTATGTTTATGCTGGATATCGACAGATTCAAAATGATTAATGATACCTATGGTCATGATATTGGGGACAGCGTAATCAGTCAGCTTGGAGCATTTTTGGGTACTTTATTCATTAATAATGAGATTGTAGGCCGGTTTGGTGGTGATGAGTTTATTATTTTTATAAAAGATACAGATGATTTGGATGCGGCGCGTAAAATGGCAGAAGAAATAGCTATGGGTGCTGCTGCGAATGTTCTTCTTCCTGTAGAAGAAGAGACAATCAGCGTAAGTATTGGTGTTGCCATTTATCATGGATTAGAAAGAAATTATTCAGAACTATTTAAGAAGGCTGATATTGCGTTGTATAAATCAAAAGCCAATCCAGACAAGCGCTTTGCCGTTTATGAATAACTGGGCTAACTTTATGTCATTATCGGGCTTGACCCGATAATCTATTTCTGATAAATTCTTTGTCATTGGACCAGATGCCCTTCAAGTGTCTATCGCAAAACCCCGTCAGAGGAGGAATCCAGCAGCGGTATGCGTTTAGAGCTGTGCTTGGGATTATCTGGTCCTTTTTTTTATTCAAAAAAGCTTATAGGAAAAAACACTTATTCTATTGAACGAAATATAAAAAATCATTAAATTATATCTTGGTATACGAGGTTTTCTTGGTGAGGGCTTTGTATATACAGAAATTTGGTCTGCTGCTTTTTGAGAGGGCAGGCTGACAGGAGTTTTTAATGAACGTTTCTGATATTAAACATGCTGGAATTAAAGCATGGGTTGAAGAATGTGTTAAGATGTGTGAACCAGACAATGTTGTTGTTGTTGACGGTTCTACAGCTGAATATGACCGCCTTATGAAGAAGTGCGTAGACGCTGGTCTCGCTACTCCTTTGAAGGCAAAAGAGAACTGCTTCCTTTTCCGTTCTCTTCCAAGCGACGTTGCTCGCGTTGAATCACGTACATTCATTTCTTCTAAAAAAGAAGAAGATGCAGGTCCTACAAACCACTGGATTGACCCAGTTGAATTGAAGGCTACAATGAAGGGACTTTACACAGGTTGTATGCACGGTCGTACAATGTATGTAATTCCATTCTGCATGGGTCCACTCGGATCTCCAATCGCTAAGTACGGTATTGAACTTACAGACTCTGAATACGTTGTATTGAACATGGACATCATGACTCGTGCCGGTGAAAAGGTATGGCAGTACGTTGGTACTGATGGTGACTGGGTTCCATGTCTCCACTCTGTAGGTAAGCCACTCAACAATGGCGAAACAGACGGCGGAATCTGGCCTTGTGCTGATGTTGAGCACAAATACATTTCACAGTTCCCAGAAGAGCATCTCATCTGGTCTTATGGTTCTGGATACGGTGGAAACGCTCTTCTTGGTAAGAAGTGTTTCGCTCTTCGTATTGCAACTGTTATCGCTCGCGAAGAGGGATGGCTTGCAGAACACATGCTTATTCTTAAGCTCACAAACCCTAAGGGTGAAGTAAAATATGTAACAGGTGCTTTCCCAAGTGCTTGTGGTAAAACAAACCTCGCTATGTTGATTCCTACTATCCCAGGATGGAAGGTTGAAACTGTAGGTGATGATATTGCATGGATGAAGTTCGGAAAAGACGGACGTCTCTACGCTATCAACCCAGAAGCAGGATTCTTCGGAGTTGCTCCAGGAACTTCTGCTGAATCTAACAAGAACGCTCTTATTTCTGCTGAAAAGAATACTATCTATACTAACTGTGCTCTTACTGAAGACGGTGATGTATGGTGGGAAGGAATTGGATATCCTGCAAAGGGTAAGCTTGTTGACTGGAAGGGAAATACTCGTGATGCTCTTCCTAAGGACAAGTCTCCTAAGGGTGAAGAATTTGCTCATCCAAACGCTCGCTTTACAGCTCCTGCTAAGCAGTGTCCATGTATCGCATCTGACTGGGAATCTCCAGAAGGTGTACCTATTTCTGCTATCCTCTTTGGTGGACGCCGTCCTTCTACTGTACCTCTCGTACATCAGGCTCGTTCATGGAACCACGGTGTATTCCTTGGATCTATCGTAGGTTCAGAAATCACTGCTGCTTCTACAATCAACGCTGCTGAAGTTGGTAAGATCCGCCGTGACCCATTTGCTATTCTCCCATTCTGTGGATATAACATGGGTGACTACTTCCAGCACTGGATTGACGTAGGTGCTAAGGCTGATCAGGACAAGCTTCCTAAGATCTTCTACGTTAACTGGTTCCGCAAGGACGAAAACAATGCTGACCTCCCTGGTGGATTCATGTGGCCAGGATACGGTGACAACAGCCGCGTTCTCCAGTGGATTTTCGACCGCTGTGACGGTGTTGATAACTGTGTTGATACTCCAATCGGATATATGCCAAAAGAAGGCGCTATCAATACTGATGGTCTTGCTGACTGCTACAAGAAGACTCTTCCAGAAATCCTCAAGGTTGATGTTGAAGGATGGAAGAAAGAGGTTAAGGATATTCGCGAAAACCACTATCCTAAGTTCGGTAAGCACCTTCCAAAGGAATTGTCTGCAATTCTCGATGACCTCGAGTCACGCCTCAATAAGGCATAACATAACTTGTCATTGTCGGGCTTGACCCGACAATCTGTACATTTCCCGCTCGCAAGGGCGGGATTTTTTTTGCCCAAAAGATTTTTCTGTAAAAGGCTTAAACTAAAGCCCATTTTATTGTATAATTGTATAGATATAATTTGTAAAATGGAGTTTTTCCAATGGACGAAAATTCAGTTACAGTTAAAAAAGAAGATGATGAAATCAGTCTTATAGATTTACTTGCAGTGCTTTTGCGCCGTAAATGGATGATAATTGGAATTTGTGTTGCAGCAATGATTTTTGCAGTTGTAATTTCAATTTTATCACTTAAGCTTCCTCCAGAAAAATCGTTTTTACCAAATGAATATACACCAAAAGCTCAGATGCTTATAAATAATGATTCTTCATCTGGCGGCCTTTCTTCTATGCTTAGTTCAAGTGGACTTGGAAGTCTTGCAAATCTTGCTGGTGTAAATGTAAGTGGTGGTTCTTCAAACAGCGCTTTAGCCGGATATCTTGTAAACAGTAATACAATTCAGGATGCAGTTGTAGATAAGTTTGATCTTATTACTCGATATAAAATCGAAAAATCTCCGCGCGCTTCCAGCCGTGAAGCTCTTAAGAAAAAACTTTCATCTAATTATGATGACGATACTGGTGTTTTCAGCGTAAGCTTTACAGATATTGATCCGAAATTTGCGCAGGAAGTTGTAAACTACGTTGTTGATTTACTTGAGCAGCGTTTTCTGGACCTGGGAATTGACCAAAATAAACTTTCTGAAGCAAATCTTAAAGAAAACATTCAGAATTCTTATGACAATATTTTGAGTCTTCAGAAACAGATTCAGACTCTCGAAGGTTCTGTATCTAATGTTTATAATCCAAATGCAGCTCCATCAATCATGCTTGATTCAACTCTTCTTAAAATGGAGCTCAATGTTCAGGAACAGATTTATGCTCAGCTTAAGGCGCAGTATGAATCTCTTAAGGTTACAATGGCAAGTGAGCAGCCTGTATTCCAGATTCTTGAGTATGCGGAAGTTCCAGACAAAAAATCTGGTCCAAGCCGTGGAAAGCTTTGTATTATCATTACTTTTGCAGCATTCTTCCTTTCTGTATTCCTGGCATTTGCTTTGAATGCAGTTGAAAATATTAAAAACGATTCGGAAGCAATGAGTAAGCTTACGGCTACAAAGAAAAAATAGTAAAAGGAAATAGTTTTTATGAAAAAGATTATACTTATTGCAGCTAGTTTACTTCTTATCTCTGCATTACTGTTTGCAGATAATCCATCAGGAGCGGCTAATATTGAAGCAGTTGCAAAAACTTCAACATCAGATGAAGCAGGTAGAGGTCAGATTGCAATTTCTAATCCAGATTATCGTGTAACACCTGGTGATATCTATGGACTTGCTTTTGTAGTTGGTTCAAACACCCTTGAGTATAAAATCGTAGTTGATGCAACCTATAAGATTCGTGTTGCAAACCTTGCAGTTCTTGATGGTTCAGGAAAAACTTTTCTTACCTTAAAAAAACAGGTAGAAGAAATTGTTTCTAAGAACTATCCGATGAGTGGTGTTCAGTTTTCTCTGGTTACTCCAGCAGTTTTTAGTGTTATTGTAAAGGGTGAAGTTACTTCAACTTATGAATATTCTGCCTGGGCGCTGACCCGCTTAAGTACTGTTTTGGGAAGTCATCTTACAGCATATTCTTCTCAAAGAAATATTACCGTAACTTCTTCTGCAGGTACTGTAAAGAATTATGACTTGTATAAGGCATTCCGTTTTGGTGATATGTCGCAGAACCCATATCTTAGACCGGGTGATGTAATTACAATCAATAAATTTGACCGCAAAGTAAGCATTAGTGGTGCTGTAAAGCGTGGCGGTAGTTATGAACTTAAGGATGGGGAAAATCTTATTCAGCTTATAGAGTATTATGGTGACGGCTTTAAGGAACAGGCTGATTTGTCCCGTGTTGAAATTACACGAATTGTTGATGCAAAAGATAAAACCGGCCAGAAAATATTCTTGAATCTTGAAAATATGGATAAGGATTATGAACTTAAAAATTATGATTCTATCTATGTTGATACTCTTAGCGACCGTATGCCTGTTATGTTTATGGAGGGAGCTGTTATGCAGTCATCTTCTCAGCATACAGGAGATGCAGATTTTGTCCTTGCAGAAGGTTCTACAAAGGTTACTGTTTCATTTAATCTTGATGAAAATTATGGCTCATTCCTTAGACGAAGAAAAAACTGGTTTGTTTCACCTGTAAGTGATATTAAAAATGCTTACATTGAGCGTGGCAATCAGATTATTCCAATTGATATTTCTAAAATTCTTTATGATCCTGATTATTATTGTGATATTCTTGTTGAACCAAATGATGTTCTCCAGATACCATTTATTCAGTTCTTTGTGTCTGTTGCAGGAAGTGTATATAATCCTGGACGTTACCCATATCTTCCAAATAAAACTTATGAGTATTATATAGGTCTTGCAGGTGGATTTAAAACTACTGAGAATGCTCGTGAATCTGTTAAAATCAAAACTGTTGATGGAAAAAAACTTTCTAAAACTGATATCATTTTACCAGAAACAACAATTACAGCAAAAACTAATTCTTTCCTGTTCTATTTTAATCAGTATGCACCTGTAATTACGACAATTCTTTCAATAATTACTTCTTTGTTTACAATTATGATTTATGCGCATGGTGGTTCGCTTATACCATATAGTTCGTTGTAATTATTTGAATCTAATATCTGAATCCGAAGCTGTTTGCCTGATAGCGCAGATTCGGATAAGATAAAACACTTTTTCCGTTTAAACAAAGCTGGGCTGAGCCGCCACCGTCAAATTCGAGTGCGTTGGAGCAGCCCATTTTTTTGAAGATTTTTGCACATTGCTGGAATGAAAGTCCCTTGCTTTGGTGTGGAAATTCGCCTTCGGCAACGAGTATAAAAAGGTATTTTCCATCTTCTGAAAGTCCGGCTGCTGTTCTTGAATCATGATTTGCAGCGCGGAAGGTCTGTTCAATTCCATTTTCCAGAATCACGTAAAAGCCACCAAATGCAAAATCACAGTTATTAAGAGTTTCTTCTGTCTGCGAACGGATAACTTTTGCGTTCCAGCCTGTTTCGTTTTTAGTAAAGGATAGGGCCGCATATCTTTGATTTGGTGGAGAAAATTCTACTCTGTTGATAATGTGAGTGCCAACTATCTGGCGTGTAGAACCAAGCTTTGCTGCTAAATCCCATTTTCCGCTTTTTCCACAGAATGGAGAGGCATTTATTGCTACTGTACAGTCGGTTTTACGGGCGAATTCCAGTGTGCGTTCACTCTTAAATAGGGTAGGGATGTCGGGGGTGCCTGGAAAGGCTTCAATTTGTAAATCAGGATCCTGAAGATTGATTTTTACCGCATGGTAAATTATTGGAAATGTTTTATTTTCAAAATCAAGATATTCAATATCATGATCTGAATCAAGTTCTTTCCATTCAAATGTTTGTGGAATATATAATTCTTCGGGGAATAAAACCAGTTCCTGTTCTGGTTCTATATAAGGATGACTAACGCAGGAATTGAATACGAGCGTTAGTGCTAAGAGAAATAAAAGTTTAAATGTAAAATTCTTTATACAATGACTAAGCTGTCTCACTTGCGCAGTTGCAGTTGTAGAGATAGAACAGTGTGAGCTGGAAAATCTCTTCTGGTGATCCACAGTTGGAAATAAGATTCTTGATGTATTTTTTCATACTTGGTGGATAATTTGTGTTGTCGACGGCTGAATAATAAGCTTCTTTCTGTTTGAGTAATGTTGGCATGTTTCTCTCCTCGATAGCTGAGCTATCAAATGCTTTACCTATATAATATATCGGATAATAGCCCAAAACGCAAGAGTTAAAGTTAATTAACTTTATGTTATTTTAGTGAGTATGAATCCATGTCAATTCGTGTTTATTGTAATTTAAATGCACAATTCGGCTTCCTGGAATGTCTGCAAACTGCTGAATAAGCGGCCAGTTAATTTCACCCTGCATTTTGATTGTACAAATCATGTTAAGGTCTGGTTTATACTCAAGCCACTTGTTAATCCATTCAAAAAGGCGTTCCGGATAGCAGATTACATCAGAAAATACCCAGTCTACAGGGCCGAGTTCTTCAGGCTTAAGGGTAAATGCATCATGTGCCTGAAATGTCACAAGCGGATTATTCATAAGTGAATCAGCCAGGGGAGCGCGATCTACAGCGTGAACTTTAGCACCGAGTCCTACGAGTACCCAGGTCCATCCGCCAGGGCAGGCACCTGCTTCAAAGCATTTTTGACCTTCATGAGGGAGTTCTGTTCCATTCAAAAGGTTTGCCATTGTGAGTGATTCCTGAATTTTCAGGTATGCACGGCTAGGTGGGTTTTCGTGATCTTCTATAAAATGCAGGGTTCCAGCTGGAAGGGTGCTTGTAGTTTTGCTGCTTGCAAGCATTGTGTGTTCATCAATCAAAGTATAAAGACCCATAGGAGAATCCGGAATTTTTACCGGAAAAGAGCGGTCCTTGAGGTTGATATAAGGAAGTTTTTCCTGAATCAGATTTGCACGTCGAAAGCAGGTGTACTGATATGGAGCCCAGTTTCGCTGGATTTTTTTGAGTTCGCCAGCTGCTTCGCCAATAGAATCAAATTTGATGTATACAGGGTCAAGCATAACTGTGCGTGCCCAATATGGCATTGCAGGGAGCTCAAGATTTTCATAATAGAGAAGGTCGCCGTAGCGTTCGTCTGGTTTACGGGTAATTCCAAAACGGCCTGCAAGTTCTGAAATCAGAAGTTCAACCATCTCTGGAAATGCAAGAAATGCAAGATTTTTAGTGTTCATATATTAAACTATATCAGGAAAATCATCCTTTGAGATTGATTCTAGATGTTTGATAAACTCTTCCAGACGATGAGCATCTGGCGAATAATTAATCTTAAAACCAATGTATGTATTTCCGCCATGTTCATTTGCCCACTGTGGAATACAAATCAAATTTAGTGGAGAACTGTTTGCACCATGTAGAGGAGAAAGCTTAATTTCATATTCAGTTTCCAGGTCAACTACGACAGGGAAGGTATAGTGAACCTTACATCCTTCTGAACTGATGTCGTCGAGTATGCCCGGGAGCGCACAAAGTTCTGGCGCGGTAACACGGCCAATTTCTTCGTAACGTATGTGCTGGCGGTTTTCCTGTTCCATTGTTACAGTATACGGGTTTTAACCTTATTTTACAACCATAACCTTTCTGGTCTCGTCAAAGTCGCTGCCAACTACGCGGACAAAGTACATACCGCGTGCAACGAGACTTCCGTTTCTGTTTTTACCATCCCATGTGAAGTAGTTTTCGCCGGCCTTTGCATTTCCTTTATGAAGGTAAGTTATGATGTTTCCATCCAGAGTCATAACAATTACATTGAGTTTTCCTTCTGTAGGTACATCAACTTTGATTACTGTTTTTTCGCCATGGCTTGCGTTGATGACGTTGTTGAGGATTGTTACGCCACCGCGCTGACTTGTAATTCCTTTTAATCGGAATGACCAGAGATCGAGGCTACCGATGTCGGTTGTGTCGTGCATGCGGAGAGCGTAGAGTGGAACAGGAATATTATGAGAGAAATCATATTTGTCGTGTTCGATATCGTAATATGGATTATTATAAATCTTTACTGGTGTACCATTATCGTTAGTTATACCAAACATAAATGAAATCTGATCGCCACTCTTCCAGGTATTTATCATCTCTAATGGAATATTGAAAATCAGATTGCTAACGGAGTCTGTAGTTTCTTCAAGAGGCTCACTGTCAACATAACTGAAGTTGCTGTTATTCTTTGCAGTGAGAGCACGGAAAATACCATCTGTAAGATCAGGAAGCCATACGCGGAGTGAGGTCTTAAAGTCTTTGTTGAACTGTGTTGATACAGAATCTTTATCTGGTGAAGAAGACATGTATACACGAAGATTTGCTGTTTCTTCTCCGTTTGTCTCTGCAACAATTGCAGCACTGTGTTCTGCAGGCAGAGTTCCGTATTTATTCTGATCGGCATTCCAGTTGTGAACAGCCCAGCTTCCATTTTCATAGAGACCGTTCATAACAGGATTTTCATCTTCGGTAATATCAGAAGAGTAGGCATAAAGCGGGTTCACATAATTTACTGCGAAGTCTGAGAGGGCGTGGGCAGAAGACATAGACATGTAGTTATGTGAACTGTCTTGAATAAATGTTACACGTGCATTTGTATTACTTGTAAAGATATCCTGTGACTCTTCAGGCCAGCCTTTATGATTCTTTAATTGCAGGTGTAAAGTACACAAATCTTCATATGTAATATTACGTGTTGTCTGGAGACATACGCAGGTAAAGTGAGTGTCACTGTATCTTTCAATAATTTGAGCCGGAACAGCTGAGTCAATTGCAATGTCATTCTCATCAGCTGGAGTATATGATCCATTTTCAGAAATCTTTATCAGCTGGAAACAATCTGGGAGTAATGAAAGAAGGTTTCCTGCTGGATAAACTTCTTCTGGTGTTTTGCCATCTTCATTATAGATTCTAAGTCCTTCAAGAGAAGTAACAATCTGCTTAACAAATACAATATAAATCTTATTTTGATTTACAGGACTCAAGATAATATCGAAAGAAGGCGGAGTTCGATCGATAGTTTTTGAAGTCTTATTGCGGAGACGATTACCTGCAAGGTCTGTTAGGTATGCCTTACTAGAATCATAAGAGAAGGAGAAGGTTGTTTCTACAGGCAAAGCAGTGTCTGTTATTCCAAGACCAAGATAAAGTCCATCCGGATCATTTGCAAGATGCTGAGGTTTTGCAGAGCCTGTAAACAGCTGAGAGACTACAGTAGAGTGAACCTGATCCAGCCCGGTTGCAAAAGGAGTGTCTGGAGTTTCATCTTGTTCTGAAGAATACTTAAAGCCTTGTGCAACAGAAAGCTTTGTTGAAAGACGAATACCACCAGAGGTGCGTCGTGCTGCAGTTTCGTCGAATTGTCTTGCACCACCAATAATATCGGCTGCGTAGGTGTAGTCTGCTTTAAGATTTTCTCTAGAGCCTATTGAACCTGGTAAACACCAACCGACTTCAGTAAACCATTCAGCTTCATCAGTTCCATCAAACATTGGTGTGTTATCAAAGAAGTGGAAGTCAATTCGATCGAGGGTTGAACCTGTACCGTTTGTATTTCCGATAGCTTCCGAACGTTCGTTAGTTTTAGACCATGGATTATCTGAATCGTTTCCAGCTGCTGCACTTGATTGGAATCGCAAAGGTGTAAAGTATGGAGATGAGAGATCCCATTTACTATATAGGTCTGGTGAAGTTGGAAGCAGGCTTGCTGTATGATTTCCTGAAGTGTCAGAAAGAACAACAGGTTCTTTTCTGCTTCCTGCTGCATATTCAATCTGGTTATTCTGATTCAGGTCTTTTACAGAAATGTTATCGCTTGTTACAGCAATTGCAGTGGCATTTGTAAATGGAGAAGCTTCTTCAATATAGCCTGGCCATTTTTTATATGTGTTACCGGCATAGTCAGAAACTGTACCATCTGTCCAGCCTGCAATAGAGAGACGGACTGAATAGTTGTCTGGACGGTATAGGGCATTCATGTATTTTGATGTTGCGCCGTTTGTGCCTGTATACAGCTTTAGTTTTGAGGTTGAAGGAGCATTGAGTTTTGCAAGCCCCTTAAAAGTTAGAGTATCGTGTTCTTTTGTTATGTCTTCATAAATTGCACCGAGTGAGTCTGAAACCTGGAAGTTTTCAGTTATAGTTTGCAGAGTGCCTTCCTCGTAGAATTCAACAGGTTCAGAATATCTGAATTCAAGGAAGTTATGAGAATCGTAAGAGTGCTGGCTTCCTTCACCAGTGCTTGCGTTATAAGTAGTGTGGAGTTCTTGACCAGTACGAACAGACCAGAGTACAGGGCCTGTTTTGTCGGTAACTTCATTTGTTGAATCTGTAGAGCCATAGGCAGGTTCTATTGATGCTGAGGAAGGTCTCTTGCTGTAATTGTTCAGACGCTTACCCCAGATATCAGTGATAATGAATGAAATAAGAGTTCCATCATTATTCTTGAGTGAGCGTGGGAAATCCAGGCAAGGTAAAGAAGTATGATGAATACCATCGCGGTCTGAACTGTGAGCATCTGCTGCCCCATTATAATTACCTGTGGCATCTGTGTTCCATGCACCTGTTGTAGCAGAGTCTTGTGGTTCTGCTTTTATATAGAAGTAAGACTGAGTAATGTCTTGTGTGATTTCATTCTGGCAATCTGGGTCTGAATAGAAACCAAGGAAGTTTGTAGTTGAAGCAACTGTGTCGTCGCTGTTATGGAATTTCAGTGAGTTAATAGTTGTTGGATGATAGCGGATTGGTTGATTGAACTCTACGTAGATTGCATTGTCACGGACAGTGTAAGCATTAGTGATTTTGAAGTCTTCGAATTCTACGTTTGAGTTTTCGGCAATAGTGCTGTCGTCTGTACATTCGAGTGCAGCGAGACGAGTCTTTGATCCATTTTCAGTTCCATCATTGCAGATAACCTTACATCCGGAAACTACCGAATGGTAGGCTTCTGCAAAACCGTTTGATGGAAGTGTAAGATCTGGAAGCTTGAGCAACCACTGTCCGTTTGTGCCATTCAGATTGAGCTCAGTTCCATTTGCATAGAAATTCTTACCAGCAGAAATTGTTTTTCCTGATGTAACTGAAAGGGTTGCACTGAAGTCTGGCGCTGCTGGAATATCACTTCCATCCGGTAAAGTAGTTTCTGTATAATTCGGCTGGCTCCAGTCTGAATGACGTGGAGTAGTGTATGCGTATTCATTTGTGATTCCAGTTGTAGTGTCTTTTTCAGAATATGAAGTGCCAAGAATCAGAATATCTTTTCCGACTGAAGTATTTGCATTTGCAATAACCGGACTTTTATATAAGACAAGATTTTCAGATATGCTGAGGCTACTGTTTATGTTGAGGTTGGCGGTTGCATCTCGGTTGATTATCAGATTTCTAACAAATGAGATGTTTTTATTTGCACTTCCAAAATCTGCCTGTGCCGAGCCATAAAGCAGAACACTGGTTGCGAAATCAGCATTGCCGTCACCGGTAAAACTTCCACCGAGCACAGTGTTTCCTGAACCGCTTTGAGTGAAGTTTGAGGTGTAAGTAAGAGCTTTTGTATCTAGTATCTTAAAGAGCCCGTTGTTATTGATATTCATTGGGCCGCCAGAGGTTTCTGCGAGAGTAATAGTGGCTGCATTAAGTTTACCAGTTATGCTGGTGTCGCCGTCTATGTGAATAAGATCTGCGATTTGTTCGTCAGTTCCGAAGTTCATAGTATCGGTTTCGGCATCACCAAGAGTCACAAGACCTGTCGTGAGGAATGCGGTACCAGTTGTATCAGAAATAGTTCCGCCATTATTAAAAGTTATATTGCCGGCGTTATTATTATCAGTAAAGGTAGAGATATTTACTGTTTCTGAAAATACCGTATTATCTGCTTTTGTGATGATGAAATTATTTACATTTACAGTTTTCGCAAAGCTTATGTGGCCACCCTGTTCAATAGTAAGAGAAGGAATTGCGAAAGCACCAACAGTGTCTGCAAAAGTAATTGTGTTAGAAGCATCAGCCCGAACCTTGAGGGTAATAAGTTGATTTCCGTCTACAGTAGAATCAAAACTGAGATTTCCTGAAGTAGAAGTGAGATGTGAATCAGAATCAAAAACAACGGCGTTTTTATAATGCTGATTTCCATTGGTTGTAATTTCATCGCAGTTTACAGCTGTAAGCCCACTAATCTCAAGAGAAGCAAGTGGTGATGTGTGACCAACTGTTGCGTCAAAACTTGTGCCTTCGGTAGTAACCATAGCAAGGTCAGCACAGCCATCAATTGACGAGTTTACATCGAAAGTGATTGTTCTAGCAGTCAAGGTGTGTGGGGTAGTGGTGAGATTAACCGCCCCACTGAAACTTTGAATACCAGATGTATAAATATTTGAACAGCCGATTGTTGCAGGACCGGTTACTGAGAGAGAGGTTAGAGGTTCAGTTTGAGTTCCCACATCTCCACCAAAACTTGTACCATTTTTTGAATCAGCTGATAAAACTTTTGCTCCGGTAATTGTCGAATCAAAAGTAATAGTGTTGTTATCAGATTTGAGAGAAAGTTCATTAGTAAGATTTACAGTTCCATTATATTCCTGAAGGTCTGTTGTTGTGATTGAGCCTTCGGCTTCGAGTGTGCCTGTTGTAAGACTTTCTGCATTAACCGTTCCTGTTATTATTTTTGTAACGGCGTTTACTGTATCACCTAAAGTAATATCCTTAGCGTTTAACTTACCGGTAATGATTGTTGATCCAGCTGTATGTATGAAATCCTCTTTTGCAGAAGCATTTCCAAAAGTCATTAGATCTTCTTCATTATCACCGATTGTAACAACACCAGTTGTATGGAACTCTGTTGCAGTAGCTATGATACCACTGTTTTTTAAATTAATATTTCCGGCATACTCCGAATCAAAAAAGTTTGTTATGTTTACACTATCTTCAAATGTAGTCTCTGCCGCAGACGAAATTGTCAGACTAGTTACTTCAGTGGTTCCGTTGTAGGTTGTAGTTTTACCAGAGGCAATTATCACGTTTTCTGCCTTGAGGTCACCATTTATCTTAAGCGGGTTTGCAGAAGTGTTTTTGATGTTTTTATAAGTGCTTAAGCCAGAAGTAAATATCTGCTCAGCACTTCCTGTAAATTCTACGAGACCATCGCCAGAGTATGAACCTGAGTCTGTGAAATTTTTTGTTATAGAAATTGTACCAGCATTTGAGATTATACTGCTTGCAACATTATTCAGGTTTTCTGTTTGAATTGTTTTTTCATTAGGAATTGTAATTGTACCACTTGAAATTACAAGGTCTGTAAACTGCAGAATTGTATCTGCAGAATCTGATGCTATAGTCTGGGAATGCGAAGCACCCTTATTAATAAATACTTTTCCAAGATTGCTTTTTGTCGAATTAATGTTAGAAACAATTCCATCTTCTGTCGAATCATTAGCCGCTGGAGTTGTAGTCATATCAAGACCAAGAATTGTTTCATTATTATTGTGTTTATAGGTTCCATTAATAACAAAATTCTTTCGAATTCTTATTGAGCCACCATTTGTTATAGTTATTCCATCGGCAATTGTGAGGTTCCAGAAGACACCTCTAATTGTATTATCTTCTGCTATTTGAACATTCTTTTTGTTGTAGTTGATATGGCGATCTGGCCCCTCTGTTACAGTGCCATTAATAGTTAGAGAGCCACCAACTGCACTCGCATCCCAAATAAGACTACCATCCGTTAGTTCAAGGCTATAAACAGAATCAATAGCTTCTCCAGTTTGTTCAAAAGTTCCGTTATTTACAATAAGATTGCCGCCATTAAATCCGCCTGTCCCGATTTTTACAGTTCCAGAGTTTACTGTAAATGAAGCATTCTGGTTTTGATTGAAGGCATTATCTCCGAAATCAAGTTTAATTGTATCATTCGTGATGTTTCCATATTCAGAGGCACCTGGGATAAAGTTTGTTGTTTTACCAGAAGTACCTGTAAAGATAAAGTTAATGTCTGAAACTGTTGATGCTGCTGCTGGATTAGTGAAATCAGTACAATTTGAAACAGTTAGTGTAGAGGCCGGATTTGTCGTACTTTTCAAACTGGTCTTAAAAGTTAAAGCATCTGCTGTAAAGATTAGAGTATTATTAATCTGAGCTGGGTTTGACCGATATCTCCGCCAAAGGTAATTTGATTAGAATTAGAGTTGAGATTTAAAATATCTGTATTTACAATGGATCCGTTAATTATTCCATTGTATGTCTGAGTGCCTGTAGTTGTAATGTTAGTAGTACCATTTATAACAAGATTCTTAAGTGTAAGGTTAGCTGCATTGAGGGTACCGGCTATAGTTGTTATTGAATCACCAGAAGCTGCATTATGAGTAAAGTCTGCGAAAGCAGTTGAAGAACCAATGCTCATAGTGCCTGTGATTGATACTTCATTAGGTGTGTTGAAGGTTACCGAGTCATTAATAGTTCCGCCTTCAGAGAATATGATAGTTCCGGTATGGCTTGTCTCATCTGAAAAATTACCAATCGCTACAGCTTTATCAAAAGACGTACTTGTTGCCAGTGTGATATTAAAGGTTGAAGATTTAACTGTTTCCTTGAATTTAACATTATCTGCTTGTGTAATTACGAAGCCGTTAGTAGTTACGCCATCATTGAAGGTAACGTTTCCTGCTTTTTTAATCTCTAAAGAAGGAAGGTTTGTTATATCTGTTTGAGTAGCGTCACCAGTTCATCTGGTGTTGTTGTATTTTGAGGTACACTTAAAGTTAATGTTTTATTTCCGTTGATTGTTGAGCCAAAACTGATATTGTTGCCTGCAGTTAATTCTGTATTACCACTAAAGTTGAAGTCTCCAGTATATGACTGAGTTCCACTTGTTGTAATTGTTGTTGTGTTTGCTCCGTTTATTGTTACAGCACCTGCAGAAATGCTTGTGGCTGAAATTGTTCCGTTTGAAATTGTTGTCTGCTTTGAACTTGATCCAAGATTGATTTCTGCAGCTTTGAAAATACCTGTTATATTTGTTGCGCCAGTTTCATGTGTCAGATTTGCATATACAGCCGGAGTTGTAGTTATATTTCCGAATGTCATTATGTCTGTTGATTCGGAAATATCAAATGTTACAGTTCCTGTTGTATTGAATACAGTTCCTTCTGTGTTTGTAATATTTCCACCTTTTTTGAAGGTAATGTTTCCATTGTCTGCTGGAGTTACTGAATCATCTGTGAATGTACCAATTTTGACGGTGTCATAAAAAGTTGTGCTGGTCGCCTGTGTTATTTCAAATGCATCAGAAACTACTTCTTTAGTAAAACTAACATTTCCTGCTTTTTTAATTTTTATTAAAGAAAGTGTTTGTGTTTTTCCAACTTCTCCTTCAAATGAAATTCTTCTGCTTGTTGGGATATTAAGAGATAGAGAATATTTTTCTCCATTTTTTGAATTTACAGTTGAAGCTGTCGAAGAGAAGGTGATATTACCATAATTAGAGTTTGATGTTATTAGTTCAACATTTTTCTCAATCACAACAGCTCCAGTATAGGTTTGTGCTCTAGTTGTTGTGATCGAAGCACAATTTAGATTGATATTTGTTGCCTGAACTGAAAGAGAATTGTTTCCAGAAACAGCTCCATTAAATGAAATTGATTTATTTTGATCTGTAGCATGAAGAAGGCTTGGACCAGTTACTGTTACTGCCTTTTTATAGATTTGCTCTCCTTTTGTTGTGATATTCTGCAGACTTACAGGATTTTCAACAGTAAGAGTATTTGCATAAGCTCCATTTGTAATTGTGATGGTTTTTGATGATTCAGCTTTTAAGGTAACGTCTGCTGCCGAGGTATTAGATGTTCCAATTTTTACAGATTGTGTAAAAATATTTTTTTCACTACTCAAATCAACTGTTCCAGATGCTGCTGCAATTGTGGTAGTGCCAGAAACAATAAGTTGCTCTCCAGCTGAAGTTGATTGAGTAACAGGGCGATTTAGAAGAAGGTTACCATATTGTTTTCCTGGAGATGTGGTGTCTGAATTATTTGTATTTCCATCCCAGACAAAATTAAAAGAATCTTCGCTTCCGTAATATTCAACAGTGCCACTTTTATTGTCATCACCATTATTCATGATGCCATTAATGGTTTCTGTTCCCAATAATTGAACTGTTCCGTTATTGGTAATTGATTTTACACTGAGTGATTTTCCATTAAAATTCAGCGAACCACCGGATTCAATTGTTATAGTTCCAAACTCTGTAGTTGAATCACCAATGCTTACACCCTCGTCTGGTAAAACAGGATAATTTAATTGTCCTTGCGGAATAATAACTATAGCTTCTAATCCAGGAATTGAAGCGGGTTCCCAGTTTTCAGCACGATCCCATTTCTTATCATTAGTAGTAGATCCACTACCACCTTTCCAGGTATATATCTGACCAACAAAAATCCAGTTTGAGTTTCCTGTATCATCAGTACAATTTGTTACTTTAAGAACATTCGTTGAGTTTGAACCTTTTACAGATAAGTATTGAAGTGTATGTGTTGGGGATGAAGGATTATTTCCTGGACAGATTAAATTCCATGTTCCATCAGACGTAATAATAAGTGGATTGTATGGATTTGTTGAAGCAGGAGTTGGAGTACCAGATAAAATAAGTTTATTTATTGTTTGTGTTGTTGAATCTGCAAAAGTAATTATTTTACCACCGAGGCCGGAAGTTCCGCCATTTGCAGTTAAAGTTGAGATTTCATTACTGTCAGAAATTTTTACGGAGTCTAGAATTATAAGTTCAGAAAATTTATTTTCTCCGCTAAGAACAACTTCTGTTTTTCCTTCAGATGGATATTCTCCAGTAAGAGTCACTTTACCAGCAGTCGCTGTAAAACCATATGTTGTTCCTGTTTTTTCTTTGTTGTTTTTCCAGTTACCAGTGACATTGATATTTTGATCAGTGGTTGCAACGGCATCCATTGTGATGTTTTTTACATTTACAGGTGCATTAAAGGCAAGCGTATCTGCAGTGATTGAAATACTATTTGTAGAGGTTACTTCACCATTAAGAGTAACAACTCCATTTGAATTGATAATTCCAGTTGGAATTGAAATTGTGCCGGGAGTTGCAGGTGCGGCATTTGTATTTCCCAAAGTTACAGCTGAAGCATAAAGAGTTCCGTTCAGAACTGTTGGACCTGTAGTGTGGGAGAGAGCTTTTGTTGAAGAAAGGTCCGAATAAGGTGAAGCTGCAGTTCCAAAAATCATGATGTCAGTATCGTTAGTACCAAAACTTACAGTTCCAGTGGTGTTGAAAGTTGTGCCACTTGTGTTAGAAATTGTTCCACCTTTTGCGAAGGTGATGTCACCAGAATCAGCAAAATCTGTAAACTCAGTAATATTTACAGTATCGTTAAATGAAATGCTGCCAGCCTGTTGTAATTTCATAGCGACAGGTTTTGTATTACCAACTTTTCCCGAAACAGTAATAGCCTTATCAGTCGGAACTTCAAAAGTAATCAGTTTTGCTGTATCGGTTTTTGAATCTATTGATGAATCAATAGTGATTGTTGAATTTGAAGATAGGATTACATTTTCATCAAGAGTAATTGGGAAGGAATATTCTTGAATTCCATCTGTTGTTATTGCATTACAACCACTTGCAATTTCTAAGGGACCAATTACAGTAAGATATTTAAGAGTTTTGTCATTTTGTCCAATAGGGCCGGCAAATGTTATTTTTTTATCATCTGTCCAGATTTTAATGGTTAGGCCCATATTTCCATCTGTTACGGCTTCAATTGTTGACCCAAAACTTATATCACCATTATTTGATTCTAATTCTATTCCATCTACATTTATAGAAACTGCACCCGTGTAATTCTGGTCGCCCTCTGTTTCAATCCGGTGTGATATTTTTGTTTCACCAAATTCAACAGAAGTGGCACCTATGTATCCGATAATTTCAGTCTTTCCTGCAACATGTTTTACATCATTGAATGATGTGGAATAAGGTGATGCCGTTCCAAAAATTGTATTAGAATTATTTTCAAATGTTATTGTACCTGTTGTTTTTAGAGTTTGATCTGTAGAAATATTTTGTATTTCGACAGGATTTGCATTCTCTTTAAATATAAAATTTCCTGAATGCTCAGAATCTGTAAGTGTTTCAATTGTTACATAACTATCAAAATATGTTTTTGCGCTATCTCCAATATTATCAATTATAAGATTAGTAATAGTTATATCTTTAAAATTTGTTTCAATTGCATTCTCAATAATAAAATTTGATATAGTTGGAAAACCATCGATTATAGTCAGTGAGCCCGAAGCTTTATCTTCTTCTATAGTTGTATATGTAAAATCATTAACAGTATGAAAAACTTGATCCCCATCTCCATTGAAACTAAGTTTTTTCCCTGCCTCAGAAGTGAAAGGCCCTTCTACATCTCCACCTACATAAACATTTTCTTTGAAAAGGGTAGCGCCGGTTGTACTAAGATTTTTTGTGATTGTAACTTCTTCATCAAAGGTTGAGGCTGCATTTTCATCTCGACAATAAATTATTAAATTTTCAACATTTGATATTGTATTTTTTATTTCGATATTTTTATAACTTTCAATGTTGAGTGTTTTAATTTTCGAAATTTCACCTTCAATTGTGATGTCTGAATCATTATCAGCATTATATTCACTAATCAATTTAATATTTGATAAATCTGTCGGATCTAAATCATTTAGATCTCCAGAGACTGTTCCCTTATAAAGCTGAAAGCCATAACTAGTTATTTCTGTACCTATTTTTGCATTCCCATTTACGGTAAGATTTTTACATTTAACGTTATAATCAGATTGAAAATCATTACAGACTATGGATAATTCATCACGATTGAAATTATTCATAATAGAAAGATTTCCTGTAAGTTCTAATGTACCATTTTGGTTCGAGGTTATATTTATATATTCTTCTTCTACATCAACTACATAATTATAATCATCATTTATTTTAAGTTTACCATTAATGGTTATGGATGGGTGGCGGTAGTTATCGATTGACTTTATTTCATAGGTTTCACCTTGTTGTATCACAGGAGTATAATTGATTGGTTCTCCAAATCTTATAATTGCAGTATTGGAATTAGGAACAGCTCCTGCCCAGTTATTTGGATTACTCCAAAACTCATTTTCAGTACCTTTCCAGACATAATAAATGTTAGTAGCATTTTCACCTAGAAACAATTTTCCAGTTCCATTTGTATTTAGCACATTTATATTACTATGAGTTGTATCAGTAATTGAAAAATTGCCATTATTTGTTACGGTGTCATTAATTCCGTTTATTTTCTCTGTTGTTACACTACCACCAGAAACTATTTCCAGTGTTCTATCTGCATTATCTGATAACGCTATTGTTTGAGAATTCAATTGTCCTTCAACAGTCAGTTTTGCAGGATATTCGTTATTGCCTATGTTAGAAACGGTTGTAATATTAGCTGTATGTCCAGAATCAATTTTTACAGTAACACCACTATGAATAATTATTTCTAATGCAATTATATTACAAGCAAGTTCGAGAGTACTCTTTGAATCTCCCGCAGTTGGCCCTGTGGCTCTATAGACTTCTATAGTTCCAGGATAGATATTAATGGTATAGTCACTTATAAGTTTTACTGTAAAATCTTCATTCGAAATATTATTATTCGGAATTTGTAATGAGCTCAGTAATAAAATTGGAGAACCTTCGTTATACGATGAATACACATCAACATTTACAGTTGCAGCCTTAGGAAAGCAAACCTCATCTGAACCTTCAGGATAGGAACTTGGAACAGCACCACTACCATCACGTTCTGTATTCCAGTTCCCCGGACTACTCCACTTTCCATCTCCTGCATTTCCTGTCCAATAATACGTCGCTGCCTGCGCGCTCATACAAATCAGCATAAAGACAGTGAGTAAAGCGAGGAGTTTTGGTGAGAAATGAGCTTTTATTTTTTGCAGACAGTTATACATATCTTCTATATTATTATCGGCTATTTATTGTAACACGGATAGAGGATTTTTCTACTATTTAATTTGAGAGCAGGTGGAGGCTAGAATTTCCAATATTACAGAATTATTCAATGAATAAAAGATTTTTCTTCTATAAAAAAATATCATAAGATAGTATGCTAGAATTATGGCTACACGAATTATTAATCCAATTCTTTCTGGTTTTTATCCGGACCCTTCCATTTGTGAGGCTGGCGGATATTACTATCTTGTTTGTTCTTCTTTTTCGTATGTTCCGGGGCTGCCGATTTTCAGAAGCCGCAATCTTGTTACCTGGGAACAGATTGGTAATGTAATTGATCGTCCTGAGCAACTGGATTTTACTGGAGCTGGTGTTTCGCGCGGACTTTTTGCGCCAACTATCCGTTTTCACGAGGGCAAGTTCTACTGTATTTGTACTCAGGTAGATAAAATCGGAAACTTTTATGTTACTGCTGATAACCCGGAAGGTCCCTGGTCTAACCCAATCGTAATAGAGGGTGCAGAAGGAATAGATCCTTCTTTGTTTTTTGATGATGATGGCACGGCCTGGTATATAGGAACTCGTCCTGCACCAGAGGGCCCAAAGTACAACGGTAACTGGGAAATCTGGATTCAAAAGATTGATCTTGAGCAGGGAAAACTTTTTGGCGAATCAAAAGGAATCTGGCGTGGTGCACTCCGTAACTGTGTCTGGCCTGAAGGTCCGCATATCTACAAAATAAACGGAATGTACTATTTAATTCATGCAGAAGGTGGTACTGGTCCAGATCATGCTGTGTGTGTTGCCCGCTGCGAAACTATAGACGGCGAGTGGGTCGGTAAGCCTGCAAACCCAATTCTAACTCACCGCCATCTTGGAAGTTCTGCCGGCATTCGTAATGTAGGTCACGCAGATCTAGTTTGTTCTGACGGTAAATGGTGGATGTGTTGTCTGGCTTCCCGTCCATATGGTGAAGCAGGGCACCGTGTATGTAATATGGGCCGCGAAACCTTCCTTGTTCCTGTTAAATGGGAAGAAGGTTGGCCTGTTGTAAGCTGGGAAACTGGTTTAATTGAAAATGCTTATAGCATAAGCGGTAATGTCGTTAAGCGTGATATAGGTGATGCTGATGCTGTTTCGTTCCCTGCAATTGATGATTTTAATTCTGATGAACTTGGTCCATACTGGCTTAGTTTGAGAAAACGTGACCGTGCATATATCAACTGTAAGGAAGAGTCTGGTGTTCTCCGCATTTATGGCGGCGAGTCAACTTCGGGCGAGGGTGATGTGTCTATGGTTTTGCGCCGTCAGACAGGCTTTAGTTTTGAAGCAAGTGCAAAAGTTGTCATTCATTTTGATACAAATGAAGATGCAGCAGGTCTTATCTGCTATCAGAATGAAAAATACAATTACCGTTTGCAGTCAGTGCTTCATGGAAAAATCATTGTTCTTCAGCTTGTGAAAACTGAAAACGGTGAAGAGTCGGTTATTGCAGAAGAAGTTATGACTGGTGGCCGTAAAACTATGCCGATTGTTCTGCGTGTAGTTGCTGAGCATCAGAAACTGCGCTTTGAATATGGTCCTGATGAACGCAATTTGTATGTGCTCATCGATAATGTTGATGCCAGTATTTTGAGTACCGATGTAGCCGGCGGATTTGTAGGAACTGTAGTTGGTATGTTTGCTACAGCGGGCGGAAATTATCAGGAACGAAAGTTTTTTGCAGATTTTGACTGGTTTAGATACGAAAATAGTGGCAGAGAATGGATTTGTTGAGTAAAATAATAGAAAAGAGATTACCGTGTTGTACGATCTCGTCAAGGCACGCTACGCTTAAAGCCTTGACAAGCTCGTTTACCGGTTATCTCCTTGGAGGATATAACCGGTATGAAAGGTACATTTAAAATTAAGGGAATCATGGGCTCTGGGATGGTTCTGCAGCGTAACAAAATTAACTGTGTTTACGGAACTGCAGAAGTTTATTCTGATGTAATTATGGAATTCCGGGGCACTACCTCAATTACTCAGGCGGACGAAGATGGTAACTGGAAAATCGAGTTCAGTCCTGGTGAAGCTGGTGGACCTTTCACAATGATAGTAAAATGCGATGAGCACCGTGTTGAGTTTACTGACATTTACGTTGGTGAAGTTTGGGTAAGCTCAGGACAGTCTAACGCTCAGCTTCCTATGGAGCGCATGAAGTTTTCTTATCCGGAAGAATTTGAGCAGACTCGCAATGAACGCATCCGCATGATTACAATTCCTATCAACTGGTCGCTCGATGGTGAAAAAGATGAAATCGTAGATGTAGGCTGGCAGTCTAATGCTGATGAAGGCACTAAAGCAGACAATATGTCTTCTGGTGTAAAATGGGTTTGTGCTTCTCCTGAAACTCTTGGTGGAATGTCTGGTACTGGTTATTTCTTTGCAAAACGTCTTTCAAAAGAACTCGATGTGCCTGTAGGAATTATTAATGCAAGTCAGGGTGGTTCTCCAATAGCTTCATGGCTGAGTCGTCAGGCTCTTGAAGAAATGGGCGATAAAAAGGCCTACCTGAATCAGACTGTTGAATATCTTGCCGAAGGCCGCGCTGCTGCTAAGCAGAAGGAAATGGCTGAAAATCAAAATAACTGGAATAATGAACTTTACGGTGCAGCTAAGGCTCCAGAAACATATTTTGATGAAGCTGTTGATGGCTGGGATAAGGTTCAGATTCCTGCAAACTTTCCTGTAGAAAGTGCCGGCTTCTTCTGGTTTAAGAAAATAATTGAATTGACTGCAGAGCAGGTTGAACACTTTAATACATTCAAGACCTGGCTCTGGATGGGTACAATTGTTGATGCTGATACAGCATGGGTTAATGGTGTAAAGGTTGGGGAAACTCCTTACTGTTATCCGCCACGCCGTTATCCTGTTCCAAAAGGAACTTTGCATGAAGGTAAAAACGTTATTGCTCTTCGTGTTCAGAAAAACAGTAAAAATGGCCCACTCCGTTTCTTTACAGAAAAACCATACTACCTGTTTACAGAAAATACTTTTGTTGCTCCTTGTGTTTATAGAAATCTTGAGGAGAGAACAGAATCTTTATATCCGCTTGATGGCGAGAGAATTGATTTGAGCGGCGACTGGTTGATGAAGGAGGATGCTCAGGTTAGTGATTGTCCTGCCGGAATGTTCTTTGAATGGCTTCCAACTGCTCTTTATAATTCTATGCTTGCTCCTTGTTTTAGACATGCGATTTCTGGTGTGCTCTGGTATCAGGGTGAATCAGATGCTATGCATCCTCAGGAATACAAGGGTATGCTGGTTAAGATGATTGATTTGTGGCGTCACAAATTTGTATATGGTTCTAAAGAGTTGCCATTTGTTATTGTTCAGCTTCCTAACTGGAGCGATGGCTGGAATGAAGATTCTGTAAGCAAAGATGGAGGATGGGCTGTTACTCGACAGGTTCAGGCTGATGCTGCTGAAATTGCAGGTCATGCAGGACTTGTTGTTTCAATCGATGCCGGTGAATGGAATGATTTGCATCCGGAAAAGAAGAAGACTATAGGCTACCGTGCTGCAAAAGAAGCTTTGCGCGTTGCTTATGGAAAGAACTTTATTTCTCCTTCTCCAAAGGCTGATATTTGTGAATTCAAGAAGGGGCGATTCCTTGTTCACTTTGATTGCGGAAACTCTTCTCTTGTTGCATGTAAGGTTGAAGGCAATAAAGCTGATTTGAATCTGGAAAGCAAAGATAAAAAGGTATACGGCTTTAGTCTCTTGTGCAGCAAAAAAGGTGAAGAAAGCGTAATTCCTGCTTCAGCTGAATTGATTGATGACAAGACAGTTTCAGTTGATGTTCCACATGGGGTTGGTGATGTAAAAGAACTCCGCTACCTGTGGGCAGACAGCCCGGCTCCTGTGAATCTGTATTCCAGAAACTCACTGCCGGCTGCGCCGTTTAGAATTATTCAAGGTTAAAAAAAATGACCGGCTCACACTAGTGAGTCGGCTCGCATAGTCTCGCCTCTGAGGCATTCTTTCGATGAACCTAAAACGACCCGCTGTCGCAACTCGTTTTTTAACGGTTCTTCGATTTTAGCCTTATTCTTTACCATTCCAGCAGTAAGTGCACAACTTCTCGTGTGGCAAGCCTGTGCTGTCAAGCATATCATCCAGACGGTGGAATCTCAATGTAGTAAAGTGTAACTGCTTTCTGATTTCTTCTACCATCTTTGCGTATTCTGGAGTATCAGGATCGCAGTATTTTGCGAGCCTTTCTTCGCTTACGTTTTCACCTTCAAAGTCGCGGATAATGCGGCGGGTAATCAAATCCATCTCGCTCTTAGAACGGCTGAAATTCAAATATTTACAACCAAATACAAGTGGAGGACATGCAGGACGGATATGTACTTCTTTTGCTCCGCTTGCATAAAGATATTCTGTAGTTTCACGAAGCTGAGTTCCACGAACAATTGAATCATCAATCAAAAGAATCTTCTTACCCTTAATCAACTGCTGAATAGGAATAAGCTTCATGTGTGCAACCTGATTTCTTATTTCCTGATTTGTAGGCATAAAAGAACGTGACCAGGTTGGAGTGTATTTAATGAATGGACGTGTAAATGGAATTCCAGCTTCGTTAGCATAACCAACAGCGTGTGCAGTTCCACTGTCTGGTACACCTGCAACAGCATCCGGATGAACCGAATCTTTGTCACGGCGTGCAAGGTAGCGTCCACAGTTGTAGCGCATTGCTTCAACGTTTACGCCTTCGTAGCATGCAGTAGGGTAGCCGTAGTAAATCCAGAGGAAGGTACAAATCTTCATCTCTTTACCAGGCTGCTGCAAAATCTCCATTTTATCTGCATTGAAGAATACAATTTCTGCAGGGCCAAGCTCGTGATAATCAGTATATCCAAGATTTACATAAGCAAAGTTTTCGAAACTTGCACAGTAAGCGCCGTCTTTGTGACCAATCTGAATTGGAGTACGTCCAAGTTTGTCGCGTGCAGCGTAGATTCCGTCCTGAGTCAAAATCAGCATGGAAATAGAACCTTTGATTTTTTCCTGAACAAACTTAATTCCTTCAACCATTGTGTCTTTGTGATTTAAAAGAGCAACGATGAGCTCAGTCTGGTTGATTTCACCGCCACTCATTTCGAGGAAGTGAGTATATCCGGAATCCAGAACTTCTTTTACAAGCTCGTCTTTATTTGTAACAATTCCAACTGTAGTGATTGCAAAGTTTCCGAGGTGAGAGTGCACGAGAAGTGGCTGAGGTTCATAATCTGAAATACAACCGATTCCCATTTTGCCGTGCAAATCGTCAATATCATTTTCAAACTTTGTACGGAATGGTGAGTTCTGAATATTATGGATGGAGCGCGAAAAGTGTCCGTCCGAGTTTACGACCGCAATACCACCGCGGCGTGTTCCCAAGTGGGAGTGATAGTCCACTCCGAAAAACAAATCCAACGAACAGTCGTCTTTTGACGCAACACCAAAATATCCGCCCATTTTTTTCCTCTTATAAAACCCGCGTAGACTGCGGTTAAAAAA
Source organism: uncultured Spirochaetaceae bacterium (assembly GCA_902789325.1). GTDB lineage: Bacteria > Spirochaetota > Spirochaetia > Treponematales > Treponemataceae > Treponema_D. The sequence goes on along the minus strand of CADANN010000021.1, from coordinate 97,934 downwards.
TATGCGGATAGTATAGTGATTTAACGGAGTTTTTGCAAACTATATCTTAAACACCTTGCACTCGTGAGCCGCGAGGTTAAATGAAATATCCTTACCCATATCCTTACGTTCCCACAGGTCGCGGATATTGCTGTCGGCATTTATCGTAATTTCCATCGGATCTTCGCTGATGTTAAAGTATGCATAATAAGCATGACCATCATCAGTAAAGTTCCGCCATACAACAACGTCGTCGTGGCAGCTTGAACTTACCTGCTCAGCCTGATTAGGACACTTGTCCATCTCAATAATTTCAGGGTTAGTGAGAAGGCTCAGATTGAACTCATCCAGCTGTGGAAGGTCTGTACCAATCATAAGTGGCGCACGGAAAATGCTCCACAGAGTAATCATGGTGCGTGTTTCTTCGTGAGTGAACTTGCTGTACCAGCCGCGTTTTTCTTCCGGAGTTCCTGGTGCAGCCCATCCCCAGCCGAGTCGGTTCATCGGTAGCATATCACAATCTGGCCAGTTGCCATTTCCTGTGTGCTTCTGCCATACTTCGCAGCGTTCAAACATCGCCTTAAGAAGCTTCCAGTCATCCCAGAAATCATCTGTAATACGCCACATATTTGCGAAAGTTTCGTAGTGATGTGCTTTTTCAATTACTGCAGGTCCAGGACTCAGAGAAAGTACCATGCTGCGTCCGCTTGCTTCGATAGCTTTTGCCATCATTTCAATTTCTTTTTCAGCAGAATATGGAGCGTGAGGGTACATATTTGTGTTGCAGATATCATCAACTTTTACAAAGTCTACACCCCAAGAGGCATAAAGTTCAAAAATTGAATCGTAATAATCCTGTGCGTAAGGGCGGTTTGCATCTACACCATACATGTCTGCATTCCAGCGGCTTACTGAATATGGATTTGCAACCAAATCTGCAGTCACTTTTGTTCCGTCGTGAGTTTTTATAGGCAAGTGGTCGTGTGCGGCAAAACGAGGAATACCGCGCATAATATGAATTCCAAACTTTAATCCAAGCGAATGAATATAATCTGCGAGTGGCTTAAAACCTTTACCACCAGCACTGCTTGGGAATCTGTTTGGAGCCGGAATCTGGCGCGAATATTCATCAATGCAAAAACGGCTGAACGGAATGTACTGAATTCCTTCTGCGTTTCTGTTACCAGCATCCGGGTCAGACCATTGAATATCTATTACTACATATTCCCAGCCAAGGTCTTTTAAATGAGCTGCCATATATTCGGCATTTGCGCGAACCTGTTGCTCATTTACCATTGTGTTGTAATAATCATAGCTGTTCCAGCCCATTGGCGGCTGAGGGGCCACAGAGTTTTTGTTGTAATTTTCCATAGTGAAATCTCTTAGATGTGAATTAGAATATATTTTTTTTGAAGATTACAAGATCATTGATTTTGAGGGTGTAAGTAGAATCAAGTTCAGTTCTTACAGCATTTTCACTCATAATAGGTACTTCAAAGTGGTATACAACATCATTATAACCTTCTGCTTTTACTTCTATGCTAAGCGGGAAGGTTTTAGCAATTCCTTCTTTTTCTGCAGGAACTGGTTTTACCCAGAATGAATATACACCCTTTGTGCTTTTTACCGTCTTAAATGGATTTGGCCAGCTTGCATCAAACATTTCTGCAATCTTACCATCAAGTTTAAGAGTAACAGTTGCATCAGTTACAGGTTCAAATGTTGTACCATCAAGAATTGCACCAGTGAAAGTAAAGAAGTTGAAGGTTGGTTTCAATTCTTTTTCAGTTGATGTTTTGCGGTTTGCTTCATGGAAAGGACGTTTTGTTGTACTTACAATGCGCATGCCTTCAATTCCAAGAGAATCAATATCTGCCTGAAGCTGAGAACTTGCAAGATATTCTGCATTATGAGTAACGCCACGACCAGAAACTACGTATTTAGGAGGAATTCGGTTAAGTACATAACTGATTGTATCAAGACGACAGTTTTCACAATCACAGGTAAGCCATGTAACATTTTCACCCTTTACTCTGTCATAAAGTGTGTTTACTGCTTTAGTTACAATATCTTCCATAAGGTTATGTACGTTCATATTCATCTCCTATTTTACTTGTAAATCGTTTTCGTTAATACTTTAATTATATAGTAGATTGGTGAATAAAACAAATAAAAAAATTAAAGCAATGTTATGAATGAGAGGCCGCTTTTTCAATTGAAAACTGACCGATTTTCCATTATATTATATAGTATGAATTATAAATCAATTTATACTAGCCCTCGTTTTGATGATGAGGATGAAGAAAAAAAGCAGAAAATGCCAGATCCTTTTTCAGACAGATTTCTTAAGACACGACAGATTGTTCTTACTGGCGAAGTAAACAAAGAACTTGCCGATGCAATTGCAAAACAGCTTTTGATTCTTGATTCAGAAGATGAAAAGGCACCAATTTATATGTACATTGACTCACCTGGTGGTGATGTAGATGCAGGTTTTGCTATTTATGATGTAATCCGTTTTATTAAGGCTCCGGTTTATTTGATTGGTATGGGTCTTATTGCATCAGCAGCAACCCTTATTCTTGTTGCCGTTCCAAAAGAGCGCAGAATTGGTCTCCCAAACAGTCGTTATCTTATTCATCAGCCTCTTGGACAGATGCGTGGTGTTGCAACTGATATTGAGATTTACGCAAAAGATATGGAAAAAATCCGTGCAAAGTTGAATAAACTTATTGCAGATGCAACTGGAACTCCACTTGAACAGGTTACAAAAGATACCGACCGTGACTACTGGCTCGATGCAGATGAAGCTGTAAAATACGGCCTTATCAGCAAGATTGTTTCAAAACGTGAGGAGCTTCCTGCTAAATAATTTATGCAATTTGAACTGACCGATTCGCTTATAGACGACATAATCTCCGCCATGGAAAATCAGGATGTAGAATATGCCGTCGATGCTGCGGAAGGTCAGCTTGTTATTTCTGATTCAGACGGTCATATTCCGGATGATGATCAATATTACAGCTTGCCTGAGTGGGGGCCTTCAGACGGTTTTGAGCTGCGCGAAGATTTTGTAAATAATCTTCACTCGCCGTTAGCCCGCGAAGAATTGCAGAGCGCAATGCATTCAGGAAGGGGGGTATTTAAGAATTTTAGAAATGTTTTAAAAAGTTACCCTGAAATTGATAAACGATGGCATATTTTTAAGCACAGATCTATGTCGGCACGTATCAATGAATGGTATAATTCCCTGCGAGAAATATGGGGATTGGAAAAACTAGACCAGTTGCCGGAATCTGATGAGTCTTTAGTGCACGATGATTTTTCATTTAAGGAATATGATTCAGCTGCTGACAAGAAAACAATCCTTTTGAATATTACTGCAGGTGCGTGCGAGGACCAAAGCCTGCCACCAGAAGTTAACGAAGCGTTTTACGGATTATGGAAGTCTAATTTTGAAGGGGCTTCTTCTGAAAATCAAACCGGTTATATTTGCTTCAGCCTTTCAGATGAGTTTGCAGGTTGTATAACTGCATCGCCGCTTTTACAGAATCAGGAATTGATTGTAATGATTACAAGTCTTTTTGTTCCTGAGCAGTTCCGTGGACTTGGAATAGGTACAGAATTAATTGATATGTGTATTACCAGACTTAAGAACTGCGGAAAAAAATGGGTTTTAATCCCGAATACTATTGCACCGGATATTTTACAGCCGTTATTAATACGCACAGGCTTTAGAAAAATTAATTCCGGGTATCTTTTATCTTTAGGAGAATAAAAAAATGGCATTTAATCATGATTTTGAGATTAATGAAGCACAGCTTGAGGATTTTCTCAAGAATGCAACAGACAAAGTAAGAACATCAGAAAATGTAGATTTACTTTCAGATTTGAACAAATTATTTAAGAAAAACGTACCACTTACAGTTCGTAAGTATGTAATTGCATATTTGCTTAAAGAAGCACTAAAACACTATCATCCATTTAATAACCGCCGTGACCGTTTTGAACGCAATGATCGTAACGACCGCAATGAAAGAAATGGACGTAATAATCGTCAGGAAAGAAATAACTTCCGCCAGGAACGTACAGAACGTCCTGCAGAAACAACTGAAGCACCTGCTGCAACAGAAGAAGAAAGACCACGTCACCCACGTGTTGAGATTCCAGAAGATCAGGCTACTTCAATTTTCATCAGTATTGGTAAAAACCGCCGCGTATACCCTCGCGACCTCGTAGGCATTCTTATTGCTATTGCAGGTATTGACCGCGAACGCATTGGCGATATTAAAGTTCTCGCAAATTATTCATTTGTACAGCTTTATACAGAAGATGCACAGACAGCTATTGATAAACTTAATGGTTATGACTACCGCGGACGCAAGCTCGCAGTAAGCTATAGCCGCCAGAAGTCAGATGCAGAAGCTGAAGCAACTGCAGATACAGAAACTGCTGCAGATGAAGAAGTAGTTTCTCAGACTGAATATTCAGCAGAAGAAGCAGAAATGGCTGCAGAAGATGCTGCTGCTTATGCTGCTGCAGAAAAAGCTGCTGCTGACAAAGAGCCATTTGGCGTAAACTAATGTCATGAAAATCCATGTGATAAGGACAGGCGTTTTGAAAGTGAACACACTGATTGTTCCCCTTGGGGATGGTCAGTGCTTTGTGGTTGACCCTGCAGGCTGTTCGCTTTCTGGCGATGCAAATGTCGTTACAGATTATCTTAAGGCACACAAGCTTGAGTGTGCCGGCATTGTCCTTACACATTCCCATTTTGATCATATAACCGGAATCGCACAAATTAAGGCTGCGTTTCTGGCTGCAAAAATTGCCCTGCACGAATCTGAGTTTTCTGAACTCAATGGAAGTGGTGCACCGGGGCCAATGAATAATTCCGTTTTACATTTTTTTGGAGCTCCTGAATTAATCAGTGTGGTGGCTGAACAGCCAGCCGCTGATACTCCTTTGCGTGAAGGCATGTCAATTTTTGACTGGACTGTACTTCATACTCCGGGGCATACACCTGGCTCTATCTGTTTGTATAAAGCTGATGCTGGTGAACATGGTGAAGGTGTGCTGATTTCCGGAGATACACTTTTTGATTATGGCGGATACGGTCGTACAGATATGTATGGCGGTGATGAAGTTGAAATCAGAAAAAGTCTTGCACGGTTACAGCGGGAAGTTCCGGCCGGCACATTAGTGTACCCGGGACATGATAATTTCGGGTTTATGCTTTAATACGGATTCCATATACTGCACTTAGTCTGTCCGCTAGAATCCATCTCCATTTTAATAAACGCAATATCAACAAATGTCTTTTCAACTGTAGCAATGGCAAAGCCTGCTGGCTGACCACCACGTGGTCTTGAACAGCTTCCCGGATTTACAATCTTAAAGTTTTTGAAGTTCTCTTCACGGGCAACGTGAGTGTGGCCGTAAAAAGCAGTGTTACATTCGCTTACCTGCATTTCAAGACCAAGACTTTCAACACCCCAGTCTACACCCTGATTGTGTCCGTGGGTAATCAAAATGTCGCGGCCATTTACTTTCAGTTCAATCATTTCGGAAAAATAAAGAGTGCCTTTGTCGAGCGGGTAGGTGGATGGGTCACAGTTTCCGTGCACGGCTGCAATCACCGGTGGCACGCAACTCGCAAGTTTCTCATCACTCTTTGCCTTGTACAATAAGGTCGCTATATCTCCTACGCCGTCGCCACAAAAAATCAGCGCGTCACACTCAGCACCAAAGCCGCGCACAATACTTTCCAGTACCGCGCTTCTACCGTGCGAGTCCGAAATTACAAGGAGCCGCGCATGGTCTTTAACTGCCAGTGCATCAATCGCTTCCTTCGAGCCAATTATATTTTGTGCGTGTTGTGAAATCTCTATCATGTTAATTGTTCAATACAAAATGATTTATAGACAACAAACCACTTTCCGGGTCTGTGTAGTGATGGAACTGAAAGCCTTCCAGCATCTGCTTCATATGAGTCTGCAATTCCTTAGTGCGTGAAGGAGCTCCATCCAGTAATTGAATATATTTAATTGTCTCAACGATGATTTCAGGCGCATTCTGATGAATCTGTCCGTCGCTTTCTTCCGGTGCAATTTCTCCGGTTAGTCCTGCTGTTTGTCCTTTATCAACTACAATATCACAAGTCGATTCAATCCCAAGAACATCATCCTGTGGGAAAAGTGCAACAACCGGGTAAGGCACTTCCTGATTCCACTTATCCTGATTACGTGCAAGCGCAATGTGAGTATTTTCTGGAGCACCCAGTAAAACTACGCCAGCTAAGTCCAGCTCATCAGTCCAGCTCATCACTCTGCAAAATTGCTGCAAAGTCTGATGCATAACCGCGAACTCCGTGCTTAAAATCTTCCGGATAAGTAATTGGATAAATCAATCCGCCTTCTTCTGCAAGACCAAAATTTTCCTGAAGTACGGCAAGTAAGTCTGTTTTTACATCTTCGTTATTAAAATCATATCCAAAAAGAACTGCAACTCTTTTATTTGTAAGGTGCCACTTTTGATTTGTATTCATCAAATCAGAAAGAGCTTTTGTTTCATCTGATATATCAGTTGTTAATTCAATGCTGTCTGTGTCGTAAGTTTTCTTTTTCTGTTGTTTTTTACAGCCGCTGAGAATCAAAGAAAAAATCAGCAGGCCAAAAAGAACGGTAGTCTTAATTTTCATTTCCACACCCATGCTTCTATATTACTGAATTTTTTTTTTATTGAAAAGAAGGGGCTATTTCGGTAAAATTAGAATATGAATGTCATACAGCCCGTTTTAGAACTTATCGGTAGTTTGGGCCTCCTTCTCTATGGAATGAAGCTCATGTCGGACGGTATTCAAAAGAGTTCCGGTGAAAAGCTCCAGCGTGCGCTTGCGGTTCTTACTGGAAATCGTTTTGCGTCTCTTTTGACAGGTCTTGTTGTTACGATGATAATTCAGTCATCGGGTGCAACTACCGTAATGGTTGTTACCTTCGTTAATTCCGGACTTATGACCCTTGCACAGTCTGTGGGTGTTGTTTTCGGTGCTAACATTGGTACTACAATTACTGCATGGATTGTTTCTATCTTTGGATTCAATTTTAAGATTTCTGCCTTTGCCATTCCGGTATTTGGAATCGGTTATTTTTGTTCAATAATCAGAAAAGGTCGTTACAGAAACTGGTCCGAAGCCCTCATGGGTTTTGGTATGCTCTTCCTTGGTTTGAGCGGACTTTCTGCAGTGTTTACACCAGAGCAGTTAGGCTGGCTCTTTACCGTTCAGGGGGACGGACCTCTTGCCATTCTTATAGGTTTTGTAATTGGTATTCTGATTACAGCCCTGCTGCATTCAAGCTCTGCCTTTTCTGCAATCGTAATTACAATGGCCTTCAACGGACTTATCAATTGGGAAATGGCTGCTGCAATGACCCTTGGTTCTAACGTAGGTTCTACAATTGATGCAGTACTTGCATCCCTTGGTACAAATGCAGATGCCCGCCGTTCAGCTTTGATTCACGTTATGTTCAACGTATTCGGTACTGTACTTGCGCTCATCTTCTTCCATCCTTTCCTGGATTTGGTGATGGTTCTTACACCGGGCGGACAGCATTCAAATATTGCAATCCGCATTTCAATGCTGCATACAGTTTTCAAAACTCTTTCTACAGTGATTCTTCTTCCACTTCAGAATCCACTTATTGCGCTTACAAAGAAAATCATCAAAGACGATCCGGAAAAAACATCAAACGTATACAAACTGGAATTTACCGGCCTTCTTTCCAAGGACAGTGTTACAACCCACATCATGCAGGCTGAAAAAGCCATTGCTGATATGACTGATGTTGTAACTGATATGTTCGATAAGATTCAGATTGGTGTTACAAAGCGTAATAATGATTTTATAGAAAAATACGGTGAAGCCAGTGAGCTTGCAGAAGATTATGCAGACCAGATGCATGAGCAGATTACTCACTATCTGATTAAGTGTGAATCTCTTCAGGTAACAGAAAAGCAGTTGAATCACATTTCAAACATGATTCAGATTGTTGATGAACTTGAGAATATGAGCGACAGCTGCTACGGAACAATCATGCTGATTTCCCGCTCTATCGAAAAGAAGATGAAGTTTCAGAGCGAAGATATGGAACGGCTTTTGCCATATATTGAACTTGCCCGCCAGTTCCTTCAGTTTATCCGCATAAACATCAACAAGCAGCTTACACCAGAAAAACTTGAGCTTGCCCGCGAACTCGAAGACGGTATTGATGCATTCCGAAAAGATCTTAAGAAGGTTGCCCGCAAACGACTCGAAGGCGGCGCAGACGTTAAGGCTGAGCTTTTGTACATCGACATTGTTCGTACAATCGAGCACATCGGCGATAACTGTTTCAATATTTCTGAAATTCTGGTAAATGGATAATAAATAAAAAAAAAGACCTCGGCGTAAACCGAGGTCCCGTTTAAGGCGGCAAGCACAGCTTGCCTCTGAGCCGTTCTTTCGATAATCCTAAAACGACCCTTTCGGCTCGTTTTTTAACGGATTTTCGATTTTAGGCTTAGCCTAATGTTATCTCAACATTAACTTCTTTCTTACCTTCCACAAATGGAACTACGCATCCGCTAACTTCAGCGCCGTCTACAACCATGCTCTTTACGCCTTTGCAAACGTGGCTTGGGTTTTTGATTGTTATGTTGTACTTAGCACCGCGGAAGAGACGAGTTGCTGTAAAGCCGTCCCAATCAGAAGGAATAGAAGGATCTACCTTGAGTCCGTCGAAGTCTGGCTGAATACCCAGAATGTACTGGCTGATTGCAACCATGTTCCATGCTGCAGTACCTGTAAGCCAAGAGTTCTTTCCCTGTCCAAAGTTTTTACCTGTCTGTCCGATGTCCGAACCTGCATCCTTACCACCAATCATCTGGCCATATACATATGGTTCTGTCTTGTGGATGTCAGAAGTTTCTTCTGTGTATGCAGGTGCAATTTCTGAGTAATATTTGAAAGCCTGGTTTCCTTCACCGGCATAAGCTGCTGCACAGATAATCCATGCGTTGTTATGAGTAAAGATACCAGCGTTCTCTTTGTATCCGCCTGGATATGTTGAGATTTCACCGTATTCAACATAGTACTTGCTGAATGCAGGGTTGTTCAAAACAAGACCGTGCTTTGTGTTAAGGCGCTCGTCGATAGCAGCGAGAGTCTTCTTTGTTGCATCCTTGTCGATATCAGACATGATTGCAAAGCCCTGAGGCTCAATGAAAATCTGTCCTTCTTCGCATTCCTTAGAACCCATCTTCTTGCCGTAAGCGTCGTAAGCACGCATAAACCAGTTTCCGTCCCATGCAGAATCCATCATAGCTTTCTTCATCTTGTCGATTTCTGCCTGAGCCTTAGCGGCTTCGTCATTCATTCCAAGGTGATTCAAGATGCCAACGAAATTTGGACCAGTGTATGTGAACAAAGCTGCAACGAATACAGATTCAGCAACCTTTGAGTAGCCGCCTTCTGCCTTGAACTTAGGGTTTGTATATGTCTGGAAGCTTTCACCTGGTGTGTCTGAGAAACAAGAAAGGTTGATACAGTCGTTCCAGTCTGCGCGCATTGCAAGTGGAAGTCCGTGTGGTCCCTTGTTATTTACAATGTGATAGAAGCTTACTGTAAGGTGGTCGAGCATTGATTTTGCTTTTGACTCATCGTTATCGTAAGGAACCTTTGCGTCGAGGATTGACCAGTCGCCAGTTTCCTTGATGTAAGCTGATACAGAAAGAATCATCCAGAGTGGGTCATCAGAGAAGTCTCCACCGATGTCTGCATTTCCCTTCTTTGTAAGTGGTTGATACTGATGGTAGCATCCACCGTCTTCAAGCTGAGTAGAAGCAATGTCGATAAGTCTTTCGCGTGCGCGGTCTGGAATCTGATGAACGAAACCAAGGATATCCTGGTTTGAATCGCGGAAGCCCATACCACGGCCAATTCCTGACTCGAAGTAAGAAGCAGAACGTGAAAGATTGAAAGTAACCATACACTGATACTGGTTCCAGATGTTTACCATGCGGTTTACTTTGTCTTCTGGTGTGTTTACGTTGAGGATACCAAGGAGTTTATCCCAGTAAGCGCGGAGCTCAGCCATACCAGCAGCAAACTTTTCTGGAGTGTTATATTTTTCCATCATAGCAAGAGCTTTTTCTTTGTTGATTGTCTTGCCGTCTGCTTCGAACTTTTTGTCTACAGGCATTTCTACATAACCAAGGATGAATACGAGAGTTTTTGACTCGCCAGCCTTGAGTGTAATTTCCTTGAAGTGAGAAGCGATTGGAGACCAACCGTCAGCAAGAGAGTTTCCGCACTTTCCGTCGAGAACCTGCTGAGGATTGTTGAAGCCGTTGTAAAGCCCAATGAAGGTGTCGCGGTCTGTATCGTATCCGTCAATCTTGTCGTTTACATAATAGAATGCAAAATGATTGCGGCGGTCGCGGTATTCAGTTTTATGGTAGATTGTTGAATCTTTGATTTCTACACGACCAGTAGAGAAGTTTCTCTGGAAGTTTGTGCAGTCATCCTGAGCATCCCAAAGACACCATTCTGCAAATGACCAGAATTTGAAAGTCTTGTCTGATCCGCTTTCGTTAGTAAGAACTACCTGCTGAACTTCTCCATCGTAGTCCTGTGGAACAAAGAAAGTAACTTCAGCTTTAAGGCCATTCTTTTTACCAGTGATTACAGTGTAGCCCATACCGTGGCGGCATTTATAAGAGTCGAGCTCAGTCTTTACAGGAGACCAGCCAGGGTTCCAGATTGTACCGTTATCGTTGATGTAAAAATAACGTCCGCCCATATCAATAGGTACGTTGTTGTAGCGGTAACGTGTAATACGGCGGAGACGAGCATCTTTATAGAAGCTGTATCCTCCGGCTGTGTTAGAAATTAACGAGAAAAATCCCTGAGTACCAAGATAGTTAATCCAAGGGTAAGGTGTGCGCGGAGTATCAATTACATACTCGCGTTTTGCATCATCAAAGTGTCCGAACTTCATGTGCATCTCCTGTTTGTTTTAGTGGTTTTCATAAAAAAGCGAAAACGTTGTAGTAAAAGTATAGCGTAAGATTAATTTTTATGCAAATGAATTTGAATGGATTGCATCGCACTTTGTGCTCGCAATGACGGCGTAATCTGTTTTACAACTTTACAACCGTGCCACCCTTTATGAGCCGGCCTGTAACCATTTCTTTTCGTGGTGTCGCTGCATCTGGATTTTCGATTTTTGCAAGCAGTGCTTCTGCTATGGTGCGGCCAATTGTTTCCCCATTCTGCTCGTAAGTTGTGAGTGGTGGAATCATCATAGAGGTGAGGGCGATTCCATCATACCCTACAATACTGATATCTTTACCAGGTGTGAGCCCTCTGCTGTTCAGTTCGCGAATACCTCCAAGGGCTGCGTAATCATCCGGGTAAAAAATACAGGTTGGAGGTTCAGGAAGTGAAAGAAAAACTTCTGTTGCTGCCGAGCTTGTTACAGGATCATGATATAGACCTTCTGCAAAATATTCCGGCGGAACTTTAATACCGTGGCGTTCGCAGATAGCCTTAAATGCTGCAATACGCTGTTCAGTAACCCAGGTTTTTTCTCCGTGAATCATAGCAATCTTTTTGTGGCCACAAGAAATTACATATTCAAGAAGCTCATCGATGCCTGCTGAGTAGTCACTCAAAACTGCAGCGTGATCAATATCATAAAAATAATCGAGAGTCACTGTCGGAATGTCACTTTTTACAAGTTGTGTAATTCCAGAGGAGGTATAATCACAAGAAAGAATAGCAACTCCATCATAACTACGTGCAAGTGCGTGAGAGTAGTAGTCGTAATTTTTTGTAGAATCGCCGCTCACAAAAGTCATTTCATAACCTTTGCTGAAGGCAACCTTTTGAATACCACTTATAATAGTAGCAAAATACTGATGTTGAAAACCCGCCCCGGTTTTATCTTCAAAAATTACACCAATATCATAAGTGCGGTTAGTACGAAGGCTTCGTGCCGCAATGTTCGGGTGATATCCCATCTCATGTGCTTTTTTCTGAATAAACTCTGTCGTCTCAATGCTGATTTCAGGGCTTCCCTTAAGCGCCTTACTTACCGTAGAAAAGGAAACATTACATTCCCTAGCAATGTCTTTTAGCGTAACCAAAATATACGCCTCCACTAAAACGTTGTCGCTACCATTGTACACCCAAAAGCATGTTTTTCGCAAACGTTTTCGCATATCTGATTACTATTTCTTTCTATAATAATCTCACATAATTCATAACTCTACTTTACGCAATTATAACTTTCAATTATACTAAAGATATTAACAATCACTTAAAAGAGGCTTCAAAATGGGAAACAACTATTTTAACTCAATTCCATGGAGAGAGGCACGTCTTCAGCTTGGTCACTGCCGCTCTATGGCTAAGGAAGAATTTGCTGACGGTGTTAACGCACTTAAAGGTAAGAAAATCGTAATCGTTGGTTGCGGTGCTCAGGGATTAAACCAGGGCTTATGTTTGCGCGATTCTGGTTTGGACGTCAGCTATGCTTTGCGTGATGCAGCTATTGCAGAAAAACGCCAGTCTTGGAAAAACGCTACTGAAAACGGATTTAAAGTGGGTAACTACGATGAAATGATTCCAACTGCCGATCTCGTAGGAAACCTTACTCCAGATAAACAGCACTCAAAAGTTATTAACGACATAATGGGAAAAATGAAGAAGGGCTCTGCTCTCTGGTATAGCCACGGATTCAATATGATTGAAGAGGGAATGCAGATTCGCCCTGATATCACTGTTGTAATGTGTGCTCCAAAAGGACCAGGTACAGAAGTTTGGCACGAGTTCCAGCGTGGATTCGGTGTACCAGATCTTATCGCCGTTCACCCAGTAAACGATCCTGAAGGAAAGGGCTGGGCATATGCTAAGGCTCTCGCTGTAGGTATGGGTGGTTCAAAGGCTGGTGTTCTTGAATCTTCATTCGTTGCAGAAGTTAAATCTGACCTTATGGGCGAGCAGACAATTCTCTGTGGTATGCTCCAGGCTGGTACAATCGTTTGCTACGACAAGATGATTGAAGAAGGCATTTCTCCTGAATATGCAACTAAATTCCTTATGCACGGATGGAACGCAATTTGTGAGGCTCTCAAATGGGGTGGAATCACAAATATGATGGACCGCCTTTCTAACCCTGCAAAAATTAAGGCTAATCAGCTTTCTAAAGATATTAAAAAGCTCCTTGCTCCTCTCTATCAGAAGCACATGGATGATATTATCAGCGGAAAGTTCTCTAGCACAATGATGCAGGACTGGGCTGCCGGTGACAAAGATTTGCTCGCTTGGCGTGAAGATACAGGTAAACTTGCATTCGAGAAGAACGCAGAAGCTAGTGATGAAATCACAGAACAGGAATACTTTGACAAAGGTATTTTGATGGTTGCTATGGTTAAGGCTGGTTGTGAACTTGCATTCGAAACTATGGTTGATGCTGGAATTAAACCTGAATCAGCTTACTACGAATCACTCCACGAAGTTCCTCTTATCGCAAACCTCATTGACCGCAAGCGCCTCTACGAAATGAACCGCGTAATTTCTGATACAGCAGAGTACGGATGTTACCTCTTCAGCCGCGTTGCAGCTCCAATGATGGCAAAAGACCTTATGCCAAAACTCCACACAGACGTTATTGGAAAAGGCCTCGATGCAAAAGATAACGGCGTAAACAACGCAGAACTCGTAGCAGTAAACGCAGAAATTAGAAATCATCCAATTGAAGTGGTTGGTAGAAAACTTCGCGAGTATATGACTGCAATGAAACCTGTTCTTTAATTTTATATTCAATAGCCGTCCGAATCCCCGATTTAGCATCGGGGATTTTTTTTATCTATTCAATAAAACTCCATTATTTAACCTTTTTGAATAGCATTATTAAAAGTATGCTTTTATAATCATTACGTATATTAATTATCTTATGGAGGCGAATATGAAAATTAATACAACCTCAATTAAAAAGTTATTTAGTGTATCATTGTTTACAGTTACCTTCTTACTTGCTGTTTTTACGGGCTGTAGTTCGAATAATGTTGATGTTCCACAAGAAGTCGTAAATCCGTCGGCAGTTACAAACTTTAAGGCTTACGCAGATAATGGGTTTGTAACTCTCAAATGGACTAATCCTCAGGCATCTACATTTGAATCTATTAAACTCTACAAGGGAGATACTAATCCGCCTGAAACTTTTATAACTGAAATAACTGATGGTTCTACCTCATATAAGGTTACTGGGCTTACAAATGATAAAAAATATTACTTTAAAGCAGTAGCATATTTTACCGGTGAAGAAAATGCTTATGAATCAAGTATAATTTCTGCAACTCCAGCAGAACAATTTATAAAAACAAGCGTAAATTTTGCAAAGGAACTGGTAATTGGATGGAACCTTGGTAATACGCTGGATGCATATAATGACTCATCAAACAACTCTGGGCTTTCTGCAGAAACTTCCTGGCGAATGCCGTATACAACAAAAGATATGATTGATGCAGTAGCTGCTGCAGGTTTTAAAACAATTCGAATTCCTGTAAGCTGGCATAATCACCTTACAGACACAACAAATTATACAATTGATTCAGACTGGATGGCTCGTGTAAAAGAAATTGTTGACTGGGCAATTGAAGATGGTATGTATGTAATTTTAAATGTTCATCACGATAATCAGACTGCTTCAAATATAGCAACTGGCGCTGGAAAATTCGGTTTTGCAATTTCTACAACAAGTACAACTGTTCAGAATAAATCTAAAACCTATTTGGGAAAAGTATGGACTCAGATAGCAAATACCTTTAAAGATTATGATGAAAAATTGATTTTTGAAGTTTTAAATGAGCCACGCGATGTTGGAAGTGCATTCGAATGGTACATGGAAGACTCAACTAAAGCAAAAAGTTATTGTGATGTAATTACAGACTATGAAAACACTTGTATTTCTGCAATCCGTTCAACAGGGGGAAATAACGAATATCGCTATATAATGGTACCTTCCTATGCGGCAAGTGGAACTATGCAGGTAACTTTAAGTAATTACACATTGCCAACAGATACTGCAACGGATAAACTTCTGCTTTCAACTCATGCTTACAGCCCGAATGAGTTTGCAATGGCGTATTCCGATACTACATTCGATTCGGGTGACAAAGCGTCCCTTACATCAATTTTTAACTTTCTCAAAACAAATTACACAGACAAGGGAATTGGTGTTGTAATGGGTGAAGCAAGTGCTTCAAATAAAAACAACACTGCCGAACGTATTAAGTGGGTTAATGACTACTTTACTAAAGCTAAAAACGCCGGTATTCCTGTAGTTCTCTGGGATAATATGATTGCTGATCCGGATGGAAATGAAAATGTTGAAGGTGGATATAACGGTGAACATCACGGATGGTTAAATAGAAAATCTGGAACATGGTATTTCCCTTCAATCATTAAAGCAATGATGGATACAGTTGGAGTAACAGGTTATTCAATTCCTGAATATGTTGCTCCAACAGCAAGCAGTATTGGTTGGAATGAGAGTAATGCAGTTACGGTAAGTAATGAACAAAAAACAATAGACTGGAACAGCGAATACAAACCTTCTGCATCATCCTTTGCAAATGCTAAAGAAGGTTCGATTCTTAAAGTTTCTTTTACTGCAAGTGGAGCAACTTTACGACTAACTAGTGCAGATTGGAAAACCGATTACAATACTGGCGATATGTTAAATGGACAGGCTAGTGGGACAAATATTAATGTAACAGCTTCGGAATTTTACTATATTCTAACTGCAAGTGATGCAACTGCATGGAAATCAAAGGGGCTTACTATTTCTGGTGCTAACGGCACTATCACTTCAATAAAATTTCTTGCAAATCCTTCAGTAAACTAATCTTTTCGCTTTCAAACTTTACTCCAATCAGGGATAGTACAAATCTCTGACTGGAGTAAATCTCTTAAGAAACACTTCTTATTTCATTTTGGAGATTATACTTCATAATTAATGGTAGGAACCTAATCTGCAGATAAAGTTCAAAAAAAACTATTAGGAGTAAATCCAAAATGAAAAAACGTGTATTCATAACTGCCATAGCAGCAGTAGTAGGAATGCTTTGTCTCTCCAGCTGTAACAACTTAGCTGGCGATGTATCTGAAGAATCAAGCGCATCTGCTTCCTCACGGGCTGCTACCGTTAGTTGGAATCAGACTGGTTGGAATGGAGGAATGTATTATTCCTTCTGGACTGATGGCGGCGGAAACGTACAGATGACTCTGGGCGACGGAGGAAACTATTCTGTATGGTGGCAGAACTGCGGAAACTTCACAGCAGGTAAAGGCTGGAATCAGGGTTCTTACAGAAACATCAACTATAATGCAGGTGCATGGAATCCATCTGGAAACGGTTATCTTGCCGCTTATGGATGGACAAAGGGCAGTAAGCTTGTAGAATACTACATCGTTGATACCTGGGGTAACTATCGTCCTACAGGAACTTACATGGGAAATGTATATACCGACGGTGCATGGTATGACATATACAAGACTACCCGTTACAATCAGCCGTCAATTATCGGCAATGCAACCTTTGATCAGTACTGGAGTGTAAGACGTGAAAAACGTCCTCAGGGACAGAACAACACAATCACAACAGCAAATCACTTTAATGCCTGGGCTAGATGCGGAATGAATCTTGGTAATCAGTGGGATTATCAGATTATGGAAGTAGAAGGCTATCAGAGCAGTGGTTACGCTAATCTTACCGTCTGGTAATAACTAAAAAAAAGAGCGGCTCCGAAGTACAAGGAACCGCTCTTTTAATTTATAAAAAGTAGAAAAATTACGCTTTAAACTGTTTAAGTAAAGAATCCATAATTTCAATGTTATCGCGTGTCTGCTGAGCAAGATTTGAAACGCTCTGTGATGAAGTGCTGATTTCCTGTGAACCTGCAGTCATTTCATCCATACTTCCAAGAATTACATCAGAAACCTGGGCTACAACATTCATATTATTCTGAACGTTTTCAATGCCACGCTGAAGTCCTTTAGATTTCTCATTTACAGAAGTTGACTGCCCCTTCATATCTGCAAGTGCTTCAAGAATCTGTGTAGAAGCAAGACTCTGTTCTGCCATTGCATTTGCAATCTGTTCCATAATTGTATCAGTTGAATTCAACTGGGAAACGATTGATGAATAAGAGTTCCGTGCATCGCCGGTAAGTGTAACGATATCCTGAATTGAAGCAGAAATCTCCTTAAGCTCTGTATTAATATTTTTTGACTGTACAGAACTTGTTTCAGCAAGTTTACGGATTTCGTCGGCAACAACACTAAATCCCTTTCCGGCTTCTCCTGCATGAGCGGCCTCAATTGCAGCGTTCATAGCAAGAAGGTTAGTCTGAGAAGCAACCTGGGCAATCATATTGTTTGCCTGTAAAAGCATTTTAGACTGATCAGCCATCTGGTTTACTTTATTACCAACATTTTCAAGCTTAAAGTTTCCTTCATTTACGTTTGAATCAAGAACCTTAAAGCTCTGAGCCATTATATTTACAGAATTAGATACGGCCGAAATGTTTCCAATCATCTGTTCAATAGCAGCAGATGCCTGTGTAATACCTGCAACCTGATTATTAATAAGTTCAACAAGTTCATTTACGCTTTCTCCAGACTGCTCAAGAACGGTAGTTGTTTCAGTAACTGCAGTCGACTGAGTTTCTGCCTGCATTCGTACACTTGAAATGTTAGCCATAATCTCGCTGGTAGCACTTGCTGTTTCCTGAGAGTTTACACCAAGCTCAGCACCAATTTGTTCCAAAGAAAGCTGTGCTTCATTTAGCTTTTTAACGAGGGTCTGAAGAATTTCGATAAATGCATTTACATCAGCTCCAAGTTCGGTGAATTCGTTATTTCCCTTTTCAGGAATTCGGAGAGTAAGGTCTGCATCACCAGATGAAAGTGTCTTAATTGATTTTCCAACGAAGGTCAGGCGTTTAAGAATAGACTGATAAATCAAAAGAATAATCAAACCAACGAGTACAATTGTAATTGCTGCAGCGGTAATAATCAGCGGAATAAAAATTCCCTTTGCAATTGTTACAACGTCAGACATTGGTTTTCCAATGTGGAATGATGTAAGAACATTGCCTTCTGAGTCGCGAATAGGGAAGTAGTATGAAACATATTCTTCACCCTTTACGTTTATGATAGCTTTTACAGGCTGGCCTTTAAGAACACTGTCAATAATATGTTTGTTTTCAATTTTACTTCCTGTCATAAGGGTATAAGTTGAATAAACACGTGTATAACCAGAATAATATTCAGCTTTTACATCATAAAGAGAAGCGATTTTTGCTACGAATTTATCATCTGAAATACGCTGCTTAGTTACAGCTGCTCCAACCTGGGCTCCATTTACAACAAGTGGTTCTGCAACTACAGCATAAAGATGTTTTCCATCAATAAATATAGAAGAAACATTTTCTCCTGCAATTGCGCGTTTTATGAATCTTGAAAAATCTACAGAACCAAGGCTTGTAGTGGTAACTTTATTGCCGGTGTTATCAACAATAATTGCGCCTTCTGCATCATGATATTTTATAACCTGATGACATACGTCATTTACAAAACGAGGCTCAAATCCATTTTCAGGGTATCCTTCATAGAATGATTCTTTTAAGCTGGCAGTAGAACGCTTTAAATCTGCGGAAATTTCATCAATGTAGTTCTGAACGCCTTCACTTTGATAAACAAGTGTATTTTCTATATAGTTCAGAAAACCTTCGGTTAATTGTCTGTTTATTACAGTAAAAAGTACCAGAGAATAAATTATCATTCCGGCTATCAAAAGTCCGATTACACGAACAGCAACAGACCCTCTTCTTTTCATTGTGCATCCCCCTGAAAAAAAAGAAAAACTCTCTACTAACTCTCAATCTAAAACTTTCAGCACGAACTTTTTAATGTCTTTTATATTATATAGTAATAAATCCAAATTGTGTAAGTAATTTTTTTTTATAATATAAGGTTGTACAAGATTTATATATTTCTATACAGTTTTTATTTATTGAAAATAAACGAAAACGATTGAATATTTCGCAAGATAAATGGAAATTTCGCAATAAAATAGCATAAAAATGATAATCAAGTCTATACCTTGTGAAAATTCGGAATACACATTATATTTTTAGAATATGAAGTCAAAAACTGTGCCGATATTGTTTGTGCTTGCGGCAGCTTTAATTGCAGGCTTATTTTTTATTTCGCAGAAACTTTTATCAAAAGATGATGAATCATCTACTAGAGCCCGCATTGTAACACCAAAATCTTCTTCAACCGGTAATGCAGAAAATGAAACCTCTGCTTCTTCGTTTGAATCAGAAAAATATGAAACCTTTGTTCCGTTATATTCCGGAGAAACTTTAATCAGTACCCTTACAATCGATATCAATAATGATGGTTATGATGATGAAGTAATCATTGTGCGCAAAGCAAACTCTCAGAATCTTTGGGTAGTTGCAGCGCTTATTGATTCTGAATCCGGACTTTATGAACGTCTTGAACCTATCGAAACTGAGTTTACAAGAACACGAACCTTCTCTTATATGGGGCTTGATGTAACTGGTGAACATAAAAATGCTCTGGTTTATCAGGGTGTTTCAGATGATGGCAATTATGTTATGAAAATCTACCTTTGTGTAGAGCAGCGCGGCAGAAACGTTCTTAGAAATATTGGTGATTTTTCTTGCGATGGAACTGTATTTATTCAGCAGACAGAACGTTCTGAATCTTATGCGCTTGCCCTTTCAAAAGGCGAAAGCTTTTCTGTATGGGTTTATAAATCGGATACAGCAAAACCTGATTCAGCAGACGGGAAACAGAAAGCATCTGTAGGACAAAATCAGATTCAGCAGGAATATAAATGGAACCCTGCAAACCAGCAGTATGAACTTGCCCGCGAAATTAAGGTAACCGCAGGTCGTCTTGCTGCAACTGAGCTTTCCCGCATTCAGGATGGGACCGTAGAAACCTTTGCTGCTTTCCTTGAAGGACTCTGGTATAAAACTTCTAACTCTGATGGAAATATCCGCTACCTTTATTTTAATTATCCGGAAAATGAAATCATTCAGCTTTACAAAGACACCCAGGAAGTTTACGAATGGGAAGACAGTAAGCTCCGCCATAACGGTATTTATCTGACTGCGGTAAATGCTGATATTATGAACCTGCACCGCCGTTTTGATATTGCCCTTATTAATACTGATGAAGTTAAAGTCACACTGCGCGATGATATCAACCTTATTATCAGCGAAAATACCCAGTGGGATGGAAACTATAAAAAAATGTCTTTGCAGGGCACTTTTGGAGATGCTGAGAATAAAGAGGTTGGAGAGTACTATCGCGAATTGAAAAAAGGTGATGTCTGGACCACTGCAGATTCAACGGTTTCGATTCAATTCTCAGATTTCACATATAGCCTCACAAACAGCGGCATTACAGAAAATGGAGTTTTCGCCGCAGGAAAAATCGGTAGTTACGATGTAATTCAGTTCCGTTCTGATTTTGAAGCATCACTTTTAAGCGAAGCTTATACAATGCAGTTTGGAACAAAAACAATTACAGAAACCGTAAAGCGTAAAACCGTAGAAAAAGTAGTAACAGATTACGATACAATCACCTTTACTCCGGTAAAAATCACTTCAACAGACTGTTTTGCCATAGAGGGAAAGAGTTATATTTTGACTCGTGAAACAGCGGAGTGATGACATAATATAGAAAATTCATTATAATGCAAGTTTATGAACGCTAATGAACTTCGCTCAAAATATATTGAGTTTTTTAAAAGTAAAAATCATGTTGAGATTTCGGGTCAGTCATTAATTCCAGAAAATGACCCATCTGTTTTGTTTACTATGGCGGGTATGCACCCTCTCGTTCCTTATCTTCTTGGTGAAAAGCACCCATCGGGAACCCGTCTCACAGACTATCAGAAGTGTATCCGTACAGGCGATATTGAAGAAGTAGGTGACCCATCTCACCTTACTTGTTTTGAAATGCTTGGTAACTGGTCACTCGGTGATTACTTCAAAAAAGAATCTATCGCTTATTCTTACGAATTTCTTACAAGCAAAGACTGGCTTGCTCTCGATCCAAAAAAGATCTCTGTAACTGTATTTGCCGGAGACGAAAACGCTCCTCGCGACGAAGAAGCTGCAGGTTACTGGAAAGAAAACGGTATGCCAGAGGATAAGATTGCTTACCTTCCTGCATCAGACAACTGGTGGGCAGCAGGTCCAACAGGTCCTTGTGGTCCTGATACAGAAATTTTCTACTGGGTAGGCGAAGGCTTGCCACCTGTAGGTTCAAACAAGGGTACTGACAGCGCAAACTGGATGGAAATCTGGAACAACGTATTTATGCAGTACAACCGCGTTGACGAAAAAACTCTTCTCCCATTGGAAAAGAAGAACGTTGATACTGGTATGGGACTTGAACGTACAAACTGTATTCTCCAGGGAAAAACATCAGTTTATCTTACAGAAGTTTTCCAGCCAATCATTAAGACAATTGAAAATCTTTCAGGCTATAAATATGGTTCAGATGAAGAAAAAGATAAGTCAGTTCGTATTATTGCTGACCACACACGTTCTTCAGTATTCATTCTTGGAGACCAGAGAGGAGTTACTCCAGACCGCGTAGGTGCTGGTTACGTACTCCGCCGTCTTATCCGCCGTGCAGTTCGCCACGGGATGAAGCTTGGAATCGAAAAGGACTTTATGTCTGAGGTTGCAGCAACTGTAATTGAAAACTTCAAGGGACCTTACCCAGAGCTCGAAGCTAACCGTGAAAAGGTTTACAAAGAGCTTACAGCAGAGGAAGCAAAGTTCCGCCAGACTCTCAAGAAGGGTGAGGCAGAATTCCAGAAGCTTCTTCCAAATCTTATGAAGAATCCTAAAAAGATTATCAGCGGTAAAGTTGCTTATAATCTTTACGAAACATACGGATATCCACTTGAGCTTACACAGGAGTTGGGTGCAGAAAACGGTTTCACTGTTGATGTAGAAGGCTTTAAGGAAGCTGAACGCAAGCATCAGGAAGCTTCAAAGACAGTAGATGCAGGAGCAGCTAAGGGTGGTCTTGCAGAACAGTCTGAAATCACAACAAAGTATCACACTGCAACACACCTTTTGCAGCAGGCTCTGGTAAACGTTCTTGGCGACCAGGTTGCTCAGAAAGGTTCAAATATCAACAACGAGCGTATGCGCTTTGACTTTACATTCGAGCGTCCAATGACTAAGGAAGAAATTCAGAAGGTTGAGGACATCGTAAACGAAAAGATTAAGGAAGACCTTCCTGTTACTATGGAAGTTATGCCTCTTGATAAGGCTAAGGCAGAAGGTGCACGCGCTCTCTTTACTAACAAGTATGGCGAGGATGTAAAGGTTTACACAATCGGCCGTGACGTTCACAACGACTGGTTCAGTAAGGAAGTTTGTGGTGGTCCACACGTACAGCACACAGCTCAGATTGGTGACTTCAAGATTCAGAAGGAACAGTCTAGCTCAGCTGGTGTACGCCGTATCCGTGCGGTAATCTCTGGTGGCCTTCCACTGGACAAATAGTGTAACTTTTGGGCGCTCCCCTTGTTATACATATACGGACACTAAAACGAAACTTATTATTAAGGATTATAAAATGAAAAAAATTATTGCAGTTCTTTCAGTTTTAATGCTCACAAGCTTTGCGGTTTTCGCTCAGTCTGATTTGCAGGTGCTTGCCGTTGTAAAGCTTACAAAGAACGAATCAATCACACTTAAACAGTTGAAGACTCGCTGCGAAGCTTATGAAAAGCAGATGGGTGGCAGAACTCTTACTGTTGATGAGAAAAAACAGGTGCTTGATACACTTATTGAAGAACGTCTTATTGTTCAGGCAGCTGCTAAAGATGGTATTTCTATTCCTGATAGTTATGTAGATCAGTATTTTGCACAGTATATGAGCCAGACTCTTGGTGTTTCTGTTACTGAAAAAGATCTCGACGAGCTTTTTAAGAAGCAGGGAAGATCTTTGGATGATGTTCTTATAGAACAGACAGGAATGAATAAAGCTGAATACAAAAATCAGCTTAAAAATACACTTCTTATGCAGCAGTATGTAGTTCAGAAAAATCAGGCAGAAATTCAGAAGGTTGCTGCTACAGATGATGAAATCCGCATGGCATATGAAAGCAATAAGTCTTCTTTCGTATGGAATGATATGATTAAAATGCTGCTTGTAATTGTTCCAAAGGGAAATAATCCTGATGCAGCAAAACAGAAGACTGTAGATTTCCTCAGCAAATATAAATCAAAGGCACTTACAGCAGAACAGATTGCTGTTCAGTCACAGGCAGAAAATTCTGGCTTCCAGGCTGGCGTTGGTTTGTTCCCTAAGACAGAAGCTGCTGCTGCTGGAATTGGAATGTCTTTGCAGAACCTTATGTTTGTATTCAATCAGAGCGAAGGTTATACTTCTGATGTAGAAGAAACTTCTGAAGATTTCCGCTTCCTTAGTGTTATCAAAAAATATGATGCAAAAATGCTTGCTATCGGCGATTTAGTTCAGCCGGAAACAACTGTAACTGTATATGATTATATCCGTTCAAGCCTTACTCAGCAGAAACAGCAGATTTATGTAAATAATGCTGCTAACACTGTTGCAAAAGAACTTCATACTGCAGAGAACGTAGATATGAAAAAAACAGGTGCCGCTTTGGATAAGCTGCTTGAGTGGGGTAAATAATTGTCTAGAAGAAATGGTAGAGTAATTGCTTTTCAGGCCTTGTATTCATGGGATGTAAGTAAATCTTCTCTTGATGATTTGCTTACATTTTCGTGGTTGCAGAAGGATGCTGAAATTGAAGCTGGCCTTCAGGAACAGGAAACTCCTATTTCTGAAACTGCAAAAGAAGAACGCACCTTTGCAAGCCTTATAATTGCTGGTACAATCAGTCATATAGACGAAATTGATAAGCTTATAGAAAATCATCTTTCTGCTTCATGGAGTATGGATCGCATAAGCCGTGTTGCACTTGCGATTCTGCGTACAAGTATTTATGAGCTTTTGTTCCAGAATGGTGCTGAGGCAAAAATTGTCATTGATGAGGCTGTAAATATTGCCAAAGACTTTGACACAGATGATTCCTATAAATTTATTAATGCGGTGCTTGATAAAATAGGAAAAGATGAAGCAAAAAAAGCTTAAAAGCTGCATATTTACATTAGTTTTATTTTCTTTGATTTTGTTCTGCTTTTCTTCGTGTAGAATGAGGGCAGAACAAAACTCGTTAACAAGCCAATTTGATGTTATTGATGCTCTTGTAATGCAGAATCAGATGCAGTCGGCGCTTAAGGAACTTAAAAAGGCCGAAAAGCGTGCTTATGATTCGTGGTCTTTCATTGGTATTTATAAACGCTATATTACTATTGGTGATTCGGTACGTGCAGAAAAGCTTCTTAAAAAGGCCCTGAAAAAGAACAGTGGAAACGAAGAATTGCTTGCTGTGTACGCTGTTTTTTTAATGAGGGAAGGCCGCCTCGGCGATTGCCTGAAGGTGGCGGAGAAGTTGCGCGGAACTAAATATGCCTCAATTTATTCTGAGTGCATTCTGCGTGATTCAGCAGAAAAGGCTGCTGCTGCAATTGAAGCTGGTGGTAATTCTACAGCATTTACCTATTACAGTAAAAAAGAATTTTATCAGATTTATCTGGATGCATATAAAACTTCCAAAAATCCTGTATGGCTACGTAACTGCGCCGTATTTAATCTTACAAATGGAGATTATGCGCTTGCCGCTTCTCTTTATCCAGCAGCATTCTTAGATGCAGACGATGCTTTTTTCTGGGCAATGGTTTGCTACGATGCAGGACAATTCTATAACACAATTGATGCAATCGAAAGTTCAAAACAGCTTATGACTGGCTATCAGGGTGTTGTAACATTTAAGACATCTGCAATTCAACAGTCGGCATTAGAGTCAGACGCATATATGGCTGTAAGCGAGATGGAAGCTGCTGAAGCTGCCCGTCGCAATATTGTTTTGAATCTTGATGAGCTTAAGGTTCGCAAGGCAGATGAAAATCTTCTCTCAAATATCATTATAAACAGTGCAATTTGGGCAGGAAATCAGGGAATGGATGATCAGAATGCTGATCTTCTGTTCTATGTTGTAAACCGATGGCCTGACAATGTTCCGGGGCTTATTTTGTATGCAGATTTTGCTTATCGTTCAAATCTGGAGCGCGAGGAAGATGCTGAACTTGCTGCACTTCGTAAGGCTGGAATTACTACTCTTGAAATGGAACGCTATGATAACCGTCGAAAGATTCCATTAAGTGATGCTGTATATAGAATTGATGAAGCTTTGCGACATACAAATGATCCATATCTCAATATTACAAAGCTAGATTTAAGATACAAAACAGATAAATCTATTTCTGAAAAAGATAAAAACCGAGATCTCTGGAACATGCTGGAAAACAGTCTGAATGAAGATGGAAATCTGAAAAGTCTGATGGTACAGTATGCTTTAAATTTCCTTTTACGAACCAAGCAGTATGATGATGCCTGGAAGTTGTTCTATGACCATGTAACAGACCTTAGTTCTTTTGATTCAAAGCGTGATTTCTGGGAACAGTTTGTAGAAAAGGCACGCGGATATGAACTCTCAATTGTTGAGTTTGGTGCCTGGTTTGCTGCTTATACTAAGCGTACAGATGAAGCTATACGTTTACATGAATATTGTGCGTACGAAAGTGCAGGATTGCTGGAAGATGGATTCCTTTCACAAACAGCCTCTACTGCAATCTGTATGAACTTGGGAAATATTTATGTTTCGCTTGGAAAGAAAGGAAAGGCTTTAGACCTTTATGGTAAGGCTGCTGGCCGCGAAAGTAATAATGTAAAACGTTCTGAACTATTTTATAGAATTGCCTGTATTTATGCTGCTGATGGGGATATAAAAAATGCCCTCCGTTCCGCAGAATACGCAGCAAGTTTGTATCCTGAAAACGCAAGGGCATCAATTCTGAAAGACAGATTAAAAATCCAGTCTATTCAATAACTGCAATGATATCACTCATGCGAAGAATGAGGTGATCTTCACCATCAATCTTTACCTGAGTTCCGGCATATTTGTCATACATAATTCTATCGCCTTTCTTTACTGTGATTTTATTCTCATCAGTTCCAGGTCCAACTTCAACTACAACAGCAGTCTGAGTCTTTTCCTGTGCGGCTTCCGGGATAATGAGTCCGCTTGCAGTTTTTGTCTCTGCTTTATCGTTCTTTACGAGAACGCGATCTGCTAATGGTTTGATTTTCATAATCTTTTGTACCTCTTATATATAAATTAATAATATTAGTGTTTCTTCGTCAATAAAATTCGTTTTACTACAATCTGATATGCAATCAGAACTGCCATCATACTAAGTCCGATGATGTCTGAGCGGGTTTCTGGAATTACACAAAGCATTCCAGCTGTTGCAAAAAGAACTCGTTCAATTCCATCAAAGGTTCGTACAAGTGCTACAGGTTTGTTTGTTCCGTGAAGAATACCTGTAAAGTTGAATCCGTATCCTTCAAGTGCAACACTGATTCCAAACATACCAATCAGAGCAGTTGCAATAATAAACAAAATACGTCCGATTGAAGCATCAATCATCAGCATTTGCGAATTATAAACGAACATATAAGGAATGATAAACGCACCAATTGCAAGTTTTGTTGCATTAAAGGCCGTTTTCATAGGCCGTGCCTTTGCTATGGCGGCTCCGGCAATTGCGGCAAGTGCTACAGGTGGTGTTACATCAGCAATAATACCAAAATAGAAGGCAAACATATGAGCTGCAAGTGGCTGTACCCCAAGCTGAATAATGGCACCGGCAGTAATTGTAGAAGTAATAAGATAGTTTGCAGTTGTTGGGGCTCCCATACCAAGGATGATAGAAGCAAGCATTGTGAAAATCAAAGTAAGGAAAAGCTTACCACCAGCAAGTGAAACAAGACCAGCTCCAAGCTTAAGTCCAAGTCCGGTAAGTGTTACAACACCAATAATAATACCAGCCATTCCACATGCAATTGCAACACTGATAATATTGCGAGCTGCGGCACACATTACATCAATTAGATCTCGTGAACCAAAAGTTGGCTTACGGCCTTTTGCAAGGTCTACAATAGAAACTGCAATACCAATCAAAAGACATGCAACAATTCCCATAAGGGCTGCAAATACGGCTGTTTTTCCAGAACACAAGAACCAGATGATTACAATCAAAGGAAGAATCATATAGCCCTTGTTCAAAAAGAGAGGCAAGAAGCGTGGAAGCTGTTCGCGAGGAAGTCCCTTGAGACCAAGTTTCTTTGCTTCAAGATGAACTGTAATAAAGATTCCTGTAAAGTAAAGAAGGGCAGGAATAACAGCTGCTTTTACAATTGTGATATATGGCATGCCGAGACTTTCTGCCATAAGGAAGGCTGCTGCACCCATGATAGGAGGCATAAGCTGTCCACCGGTAGATGCAGCGGCTTCAACAGCTCCTGCAAACTCACCTTTGTATCCGAGCTTTTTCATCATTGGAATTGTGAATGAACCTGAACCAACAGTGTTACTTACAGAAGAACCCGAAACTGTACCAAGCAAGGCAGAAGAAAGAACAGCAACCTTTGCAGGCCCACCACTTGCGCCTCCGGCAATTGCGTTACATACATCAATAAAGAACTGTCCGATTCCAGTTTTTTCGAGCAATGCTCCAAAAAGAATGAACAGGAAGATGAAGGTTGAACAGGCTCCGATTGGAGTACCCATAATTCCTTCTGTGTTATAGAAAAGATGACATACTATGCGCTGAAGTGAATAGCCTCTGTGGTGCAAGAATCCCGGAAGATATTTACCAAAGAAGGCATAAAGCACGAACACTGCAGCTATTGTCATAATAGGCACACCAACAATGCGGCGACAGCTTTCAAACAAAATTAAAATACCAATAATACCGATTATTACGTCGAGTGTAGTATTGTTTCCAGAGCGGCGAACAAGAGTCTGGAAATTGATAACTATGTACATCCAGCAACTGGCACCAGCAAGGCCTAAAACAACATCGTACCATGGCAATGTATTACGCGGCATTTTTTTAGTTGCAGGAAAAAGAAGGAATGCCAAAAGTTGAACAAATGCGAGATGTGTGGCACGTAAAATTTGTGCTGTAATTATTCCTGAGAGAGTTGCATATAACTGAAAAGCAACAAAAATAATTGAAATAATTACAGTAATATATTGTCGCCAGCATTTATGCTCACGGTAAGCTTGTTCACGATCCAAGTCTTTCATCAGATTCTTCATTTCTTCTTCATTTGAAGTTGGAAGAATATTGTCAATCGTGCTGCTTGTGACTTCCGGGGTTGCAAGAGTTTCGTCAGTCTGTTCTGTGTCCATTGGGACCTCCTTTTTTTATAAAGTTTTTATATTTTGTATTTATAAACGATGTAATATATATGTTATGAGGGAAACCCTCTTGTATTCAAAAATAATGCTTGTTTGTGGTTCAAAAAATTCTGTCAGATAAAATTCTTTCTGACCAACTTCAAATGCTTCGTCAAAGGTAATGGAATGTTCAGCGATAAGGCCAACTGCCATAACAAGGCGTGGAACTACACGGTTAATTCCCGTGATTACATAGTGATCGTCGGTAACTGAAAAAACAGCACCCGGGGTTTCTTCTGGTTCGGGAATACCTGCTCCGTAAGAAACAAATGAAGTTTTATAGAGTTCAAGTTTCTTTTCTGGTGTATGTTTGTAATAGTCGTGAACACGGCCTTTATTTACAGAGTGTGTATAAGAAATAACAAAGCCTTTAGTATAGCCGCTAATTGAATAAAAACGATGGGATTCAAGTTTTCTACTGCTAACAGAAAGTACGTTGAGAACAGGGCAAAATAGAATAAGAGAAATAATAACAATAAAAACTGCTGTAAAAATTAAAGATTTCTTTTTAATCATAAATGCTTGCAGATACAATAATGGCGGACCTCACAAAAAATGCAATGTCCGCCATTATGCCTATATTAATTAATGTTCAAGCCGATTTCTTTGTAGTATTTTTTTGCACCTGGGTGGAATGGTACTGAAACACCTGTGATAGCAGATTCAGCAGAAACTTCCTTTCCCTTTGCGTGGCCACGAGCAAGTTCGTCGAGGTTCTCAAACAAAGCCTTTGTCATTTCGTAAACAGTGTCTTCGTCGAGTTTTGAGCTAACTGCGAGTGTTGCCTTGATAGCGAGAGCTGGAGTATCTGTGTCTGTTCCCTTGTATGTACCACCAGGAATAGTTGTGTATGTATAGAATCCATACTTGCTGCAGATTACATCAGCTGCATCTTTTTCAATAGGAATAAGAACCAAACCAGCTGTAAATGCAAGTTCCTGAAGAGCAGAGTTTGGAACACCGGCTGTAATGAAACATCCGTCCAAAGTTCCGTTCTGAATACCTTCTGCAGATTCCTTGAATGAAAGGTTGCTCTTTTTGATATCATCAAATGTAAGACCATAACCTTCGAGAATCTGTTTAGCGTTGAATTCAACTCCAGAACCAGCATCACCTACAGAAATGCGCTTTCCTTTGAAGTCAGCAACAGATTTGATTCCGCTCTTTTCAGAAACGGCAATCTGTACAACTTCTGGATACATAGTTCCAATTGTCATAATATTTGAAAGCTTTTCACCAGCAAACATATCAGTTCCATTGTAAGCGTAGTCCATTACATCGTTCTGAACTGTTCCGAATTCAGCTTCTCCTTTATTGATAAGTCTGAGGTTTTCAGCTGAAGCACCTGTTGCCTGAGCTGTAACGTTCATGTTAGCAATCTTTGTGTTCCAGATGTTTGCAATAGCGCCACCAAATGGATAATAAGTTCCACTTGTTCCACCTGTTGCAAGAATATAATCTTTTTTAGCGTTTGATTTTGAACATCCGCTGAAAATGAGGGCAGCTGCGAGCAGTGCCAATGAAGCTTTAATTACTTTCTTCATAATCTTCCTCCTTTAATATTGTTTTAATTCTACTATAAATTTACAGTGGATTTCAAGAAGATAATGGCTTTGTTTCCATTACGTTGTTAGTAATCGCTTACAGGTTGTTGCCTGTTTGTGTGTTTTTAGGTAAATTGAATATATGAATCCGGCTGGAAAATATAAGCCCTTTGCTGCCATTCCTTTAAAAGACAGAAAGTGGCCTTCAAATTCAATTTCTCATGCGCCTGTCTGGTGTTCCGTTGATTTAAGAGACGGAAATCAAGCTCTTGTTAATCCAATGGGCATTGAACGGAAAATCGAATTTTTTAAGCTTCTTGTAAAAATCGGTTTTAAAGAAATTGAAGTTGGTTTTCCTGCTGCTTCAGATACAGAATTTGATTTTGTACGCCGCCTTATCGAGGAAAAACTGATACCTGATGATGTCTGGATTCAGGTATTGTGCCAGGCTCGTGAACATCTTGTTGCAAGAACCTTTGAAGCAATTGATGGCGCTAAAAACGTAATCTTCCATATATATAATGCAACATCGCCTGCTCAGCGAAAGTATAATTTTGGGAAATCAAAAGAAGAACTTATAGATCTGGCTGTTAGTGGCGTAAAATGTGTAAAAAAATATATTTCTGCTGTTACTAAGGAGGCAGAATCTGAAGGACGAGAACCAGCTCGGTTCCGTTTTGAATATTCCCCGGAAAACTTTACGCAGACCGAAATAGACTATGCAATGGAAATCTGTGGTGCTGTTGCCAGAGAGTGGGGTGCTGCTCCAGACAATAAGATTATTATGAATCTTCCGGCTACGGTAGAATGCAGTTTGCCAAATCAGTTTGCAGATCAGATAGAATATTTTTGTCGTAATTTCCCTGAGCGCGAAAACTGCATAATCTCACTTCACAATCATAATGACCGTGGCGAAAGTGTAGCTCAGTGTGAGCTTGGACTTCTGGCCGGAGCAGAACGTGTAGAAGGCTGTCTTTTTGGAAACGGCGAGAGAACCGGAAATCTTGATATAGTAACTGTCGCACTTAATATGTATACACAGGGTGTAGACCCGGAACTGGATTTTTCTGATCTGGATTTTTTGTCAGGAGAATTCACAAGGTTTACAGGAATGCCGTTACATCCGCGTTCACCATATGCTGGAGAGCTTGTGTTTACTGCCTTCAGTGGTTCACATCAGGATGCAATCCGCAAGGCAATTAATGCTCGTCTTGAAGCAGAAGCTTTGGGACATGGTGCTGATAAAAATACTTTGTGGGATGTTCCATACCTTTCGATTGATCCGCATGATATTGGCCGTGAATACAATGACATTATCCGCATTAACAGCCAGAGCGGAAAGGGCGGTGCAGTTTATATTCTCGAAACAAAGTTTGGTATTATCGCTCCAAAGGCAATGCATCCGGTTATTGGTGCTGTAGTAAAAGCTTATGCAGACGAGTTGCAGCGTGAGCTTAGCCCTGCAGAAGTTTACGATATTTTTGCAGAAAAATGGATTCATACAAAATATCCTCTCAATGTCCTTGAAATTACCGAACGTCATATAGAAGGTGAGCGTGGTTCTGACAAACCAGAACAGGTAGCTGGTATGGCAACAGTAGAATGGGAAGGTAAGCGTTATGCAATTGCAGCAAATGGTAACGGTCCATTGGATGCATTTGTAAGCGCAATGAAGCAGACGCCAGCTCCTCTCTTTAATATCACAAGCTTCCATGAGCACTCAGTTGGTTCTGGTTCTGACACTCAGGCTATGGCTTATGTTCAGATTACAAAAGAGAATGGTGAACAGGTATGGGGTGTTGGTAAGAGTTCCAACGTTGGTCGTGCCGGTATTGCCGCTGTAGTCTCAGCTCTGAATTTCAAATAAAAATTGCATTTCTAACAAACTGTGCGATAATAGATGTGTTATCGAAGGAGTTTGCGAATGAAAGAGCTGGATAGATTTGATCCTAATCCTAAAAAAAATGTTTCGTTAAGAACTAAGCTTATTGCAATGATTGTTGGCGCCAGCATTGTTGGTGTTTCAGTTTCTGGCGCTGTTGCCATGGCAGTTTTTTCACGTGGTGTAAATGATCAGACTGTTGTAGAACTTCAGCATACAACAGAAGGTGTTAACTGGATTCTTGAAGACTGGCTTGATACTCTTGGCGGCTATGGAGATATGCTGGCTTCTACGGACCATATAAAAGGTTATCTTGATGGTTCTTATACAGATGATGCTAACGCTTACTTGAAAGAAAAAGCAGAAATCTGTGCCGTGGATCTTCTTGCAATTACTGATACTACAGGTACTGTTACAGCAGGTTACGAAATTTCACCAGGTACAAAAATAAATTCTCCAATCATACAGACAGCCCTTTCTGGAAAAAAGATTTTTACATATGATCCAATCGGAACTCTGACTTATGGTTTAATTATTGCAACTCCTGTTATAAAAAAAGGAGTAACTCTTGGAACTCTGGTAATAGCTTATGATATTGGTACTATGGGTAAGGATGGTTATGTAGGAATAGTACATGAACATCACTCTGTTGATTGTACTATTTTCAATGGAAAAAAACGTGTAGCAACAACCCTTGGCCTATTTATGGTAGGCAGTGAACTTGAAAATGAAGAAATTGCAGATCAGGTTCTTAAGAATGGTGAACAATATATTGGTAGAAATATGATTGTAGGAAAAGAATATCTTACAATCTATACTCCTCTTGAAGATGGTTTTGGAAAAATCAAGGGAATGGTATTTGTTGCTAAGTCTATGCAGGTAATTAGTGCTGTAAGAAACAATACTGTAAAAATGGTTGTTCCAGTTGCAATCTTGCTCTTCCTGGTTCTTGCAACTATCGGTTATTTCTTTGTTCGCTGGATTATGAAGCGAATTAATAATGTTACAGTCTTTCTTGAAGAACTAAAATCTGGTGACGCAGATTTAACAAAGCGCTGTGCTCTTTATGTTCGTGATGAAATCGGTTCCCTGATTATCAATTTTGATGAATTTATGGATAAGCTTCATAACATCGTAAAGAACCTTAAAGATTCTAAAGCAGATCTTGGAACCAGTGGTGAAAATCTTGATGCGGGTACAGAAGATACCTCCAGCTCAATTACAGAAATTATTGCTAATATTGATAGTATTCATTCACAGATTCTCAACCAGGATAAGAGTGTAAAAGAAACCAGTGATTCAGTTCAGCATATATCTAATGCAATTACAGATCTGGATGCGCTTATTGAAGATCAGTCTTCAAGTGTAACTCAGGCTTCTGCTTCGGTAGAAGAGATGATTGGAAATATTAATTCTGTAAATAGATCTGTAGAAAAGATGTCGGAGTCGTTCAGAGCTCTTGAAGACAATGCAGAAATCGGCTTCTCTAAACAGGAAGATGTAAATGAGAAGGTTCGCCAGATTGAAGGTCAGTCTGAAATGCTGCAGGAAGCAAATACTGCAATTTCTGCAATTGCTGAACAGACAAACCTTCTTGCTATGAATGCGGCAATTGAAGCGGCTCATGCTGGTGAAGCAGGTAAGGGCTTTGCGGTTGTTGCTGATGAAATTCGTAAGCTTTCTGAAACTTCTTCTGAACAGTCAAAGAAGATTGGTGAACAGCTTGGAAAGATTATGGCTTCTATTACAGATGTTGTAGGTTCATCAAATGAGGCTAGTAGTGCTCTTAACGAAGTTTCTTCCCGAATCAAGGAAACTGATGAACTGGTTATTCAGATTCAGGCAGCAATGGAAGAACAGAACGAAGGTTCTAAGCAGATTATGGATGCTCTTCGTCATTTGAATTCTTCTACCAGTGAGGTTCGTAATTCTTCACAGGAAATGTCTGGACGTAATAAGCAGATTGTTGAAGATATGGAACTTCTTAAAAATTCAACTGATATGATGAACACCAGTATGGAAGAGATGGCTGTTGGTGCCCGAAAGATTAATGAAACGGGAGCAACCCTTAGCGAGATTTCTGGTCAGGTTAAGGGTGCCATTGAAAAGATTGGTGCTCAGGTAGATTTGTTTAAGGTTTAGAATATGTCTTTGACTGCGGCCATATATTTATTGCCGCGGTCGAACTCGTTGCTAAACATCCCAAAAGAAGTAGCGCCTGGAGAGAAAACAAAAATCTCTTCGGCGCTTTTTTCATTTTCTAAAGATTCCTTTGCTTCTTTCAAAAGTGGTTCAAGTCCGTCAAATGGTCCATGATATTGTATTCCGGCTTTATCCAGTTCTGGCAGTAATTTTTCTGTTGCGGTTCCTGCAAGCAGATACAGATCTTTTACAGAAATTGTTGTGCTGTCTGGTTTTGTAAGAGTATTTATAAGCGGTGTAAGTTCAAGTCCCTTGTCTGTTCCGCCGGTCATAAGAATAACTGGTTTTTCGAAGGCCTGACTTGCTGCTGAGGCTGCTTCTGGTACTGTTGCGCAAGAGTCATTGTAAAATTTTACAGTTGTACCGGCAGCATTTTTCCAGCTATGGAAATACTGAAGTCGGTGATCAATTCCCGGCCAGTTCTGGAGAATCTCTTTGATGCGGTCATCAGAAACATGCATAAGATGCATTACGAGAGCTGCATTCTGAGCATTGGTCTTCATATGAATGCCTGGAACAAGAAGATTACCTAAATCAATTTTCCAGTTTGCTTTTTCGCCGTATCTCAAAACTGTAGCTTTAGATTCGCTTGCAAAAGAATCGCCCCAGTCATCAGAATCAAAAATAGAATAGTCACCCTTAGTCTGGTCTGCATAAATCAGGCGTTTGTCTGCAACATAAGATTCCATATTGCCATACCAGTTCTGGTGGTCGGGTACGATTTTTGTGATTACGGAAATATGAGGTCGTAAAACTCCGCGTCCACGCAAGTCTGCCAGCTGCCAGCTAGAGAATTCAATTACAACCGGTGTGTCGCCATTTACTTCATCAAAAAATGTAAGAGGGCTTACAGTGATATTTCCACCAAGGAAAGCTGTATAGCCGGCCTGTGTAAGACCATAATAAATTGCGCTTACTGTAGAAGATTTTCCTTTACTTCCTGTTACGGCAATTATAGGACAGTTAGTAAAACGCAGGAAAATGCTGAGGTCGCTTTCTATTGCGCGAGCCGCTGCCAGATATTTATTTCCTTCGAATTTTACTCCCGGATTTTTGATAACACAATCTGCCTGTTCAAAGTCTTCTATGCGATGTTCGCCGAGTCGGTAGGTAAGGCGGCTGTGGTCAAGGCTGGTGTCGGAATTCAGTTTATCAACAGTAGCCTTAAGCTGCTCTTCGGTTTTCATATCTGTTACGGTAACGTATGCACCTTTGTTCAGAAAAAAACGTACAGCCGCTTCTCCGCCGCCGTTAAGACCAAGTCCCATAATGGTAACTTTCTTTCCTTTGATATCTTCAATTGATTTGAATGCGCACTGGCGCGGATAAACGTGTGGTGTCATTTTTTTCTCCATAAAAAAAGCCTCCCTGTTTCCAGAGAGGCTTTCCTGCCGGGAACCGGGGTCGAACCGGCACGCTGATTGCTCAGCACAGGATTTTAAGTCCTGGGCGTCTACCAGTTCCGCCATCCCGGCAAGTTCTTGTATCATATACGAAAAAATAGATATTTTCAAGATGGGTGGATTTTATTATAATCTGCGTATGTTAACTAAATATCTTTGGATTGCCTTTATTTCTATGGTACCGCTAATTGAACTTCGCGGTGCAATTCCGGTTTCACAGGCAATGCAGCTTCCGATTGTTCCTTCTTATATTGTTTGCATAGTTGCCAATATGGTTCCGGTTCCAATTATTTACCTTTTTGCCCGTAAATTTCTTGAATGGGGACAGGATAAAAAATACATCGGCGGAATCTGCCGCTTCTTCCTTGTAAAAGGAACTGCTGCCGGCGAAAAAATGCAGAGCAAAGTAGGTCGCGGACTTTTTGTTGCGCTTCTGCTCTTTGTTGGCATTCCTTTGCCTGGAACAGGAGCCTGGACAGGAACTCTTGCTGCCAGTCTCTTAGATATGAAATTCCGTGATACAGTAATTGCCGTTACCCTTGGCGTTTTACTTGCGGGGCTTATTATGATGGCGGGAAGTTTAGGTTTGTTTTCAGCAATTTTTGCAGTTGCAAAGTAGAGGTCATAATGTACATTCTTGTAATGAAACAGCTTATCACAATGTTTCTTATTGCGCTTGCAGGATTCATTTTTGCAAAAATCTTTAAGGTAGAAGAATCACAGCAGAAATTTATAAGTAAGCTTTTATTGTATTTAATCAATCCATTTATGGTTGTTAAATCCTTTAATCTTGAATTTGATGCAGATAAGCTTGTTCAGCTTGGATTTGTTTTTGCAATTTCTTTAGCTATCCACGGAATAATGATTCTGATTGGATTCTTTTCAAGTAAAGAACAGGTAGATCGTCTTGCTGTCTGTTTTACAAACTGCGGATTTATTGGCATTCCTTTGATTCGCGGTGTTTTTGGTGATGCTGGTGTTTTTTATCTGATGGGCTATCTGGTTGTATTCAATGTTACAATCTGGACTTATGGCTACTATATAATGAGTGGTTCCATCAATCTAAAAAAAATCATCACAAATCCGAATATCATTGCCGTTATTTTGGGAATTGCAATTTTCTGCAGCCCATGGACTTTGCCAGAATTTATTGCCCGCCCGGTTACAATGATTGGCGATCTTAATACTGCAGTCAGTATGATTTTGATTGGTATTCTTCTTGCAAACTTTAAGCCTACAGATGGAAAACTGTATGCGCTGAAAATTGCAAAGGTGAGCCTTTTCCGCCATGTAATTTGTGCGCTTGTAAATATTGGCGTGCTTTATATCGTTTGGAAGCTTTTCCCGAATATGCCAGATTGCCGCATTTTGCTTTTTGTAGTTTTGATTTGTTCTATGTGTCCGGCTGCAACTACAATTCCAGGATTCGCTGTATTGTTTAATCGTGACGAGACTTATGCAAGTTTGATTATTTCTTTCACAAGTGTTTTATGTATGGTCTTTTTGCCAAGTTTTGTTGCTCTGGCAGAATTGATTATAAAGTAAATAGTTGAAAAAAGAACGTTTTCGTTATATTCTATTATATCTATTTTTTTGAGGTGTAAAATGGCAGAAGAGAAATTTGATTTCACTATAGACAACTTGGGACCTTGTACAATTCCATCACCAATTAAACTTTCTACAGTTCATGGTGATTATACTGCAAATTATGTAAGCGATGATTCTTATGTTCTTGCAAACGTAAACGTTTTTGATAAATCAAAACCAATCGTTCTTGATTCTTCAAATCTTATGGAAAAAGCTGGTCCTCGCGAGAAGGTTTATTTTGATCCAACTCATGCTAAGGCCGGAATTTGTACTTGTGGTGGTCTCTGCCCTGGTTTGAATGATGTAATTCGTGCCATTGTACGCTGCTTGAATACACGTTATGGTGTAAAAACAATTAAGGGATATCAGTATGGTTTCCGCGGATTCTTCCCAGACAGCGGATATGAACCTCTTGAGCTTGACCGCTATTTAATTGATGAAATCCACAAGATTGGTGGTACATACCTTGGAACAAGCCGTGGTGGCGGACAGCGCGTTACAGAAATCGTTGACTGCATTGAACGCGACGGAATTAATATGCTCTTCATTCTTGGTGGTGACGGTACACAGCGCGGTTCTTATGATATCGCTTGTGAAGTTGAAAAACGTGGTCTTAAGTGTGCCGTTGTTGGTGTTCCAAAGACTGTAGATAACGACCTTATGTTTATTGACCGCTCATTCGGTTTTGAAACAGCTGTTCAGCGCGCTAAGGAAACAGTTGCCGCTGTTCATATGGAAGCTGCAAGCCAGATTAACGGTATTGGTCTTGTAAAGCTTATGGGCCGCGAAGCAGGATTTATTGCTGCAGCAGCTGCTCTTTCTAGCCATGAAACAAACTTCTGTCTTATTCCTGAAGTTCCATTTGAAATGGGTGGTGATAATGGCTTCCTTGCTTGCCTTGAACGCCGTCTTGCAAAACGCGGACATGCTGTAATCGTAGTTTCAGAAGGTGCAGGTCAGGATCTTCTTCAGGCTACTGGTGCAACTGATGCTTCTGGAAATAAGAAACTTTCTGATATCGGTGTATTCTTGAAGAGCGAAATTGAAAAATACTTCAAGGCCAAGAATATCGAAATCAACCTTAAATATATTGATCCTTCATATCAGGTTCGTGCATCTGTTACTACAGCAAGTGACTCAATTTATTGTGAGCGTCTTGGTAACAATGCGGTTCACGCTGCTATGGCCGGAAAAACAAAGTGTGTAATTGGTCTTGTTCACGACAAGTTCGTTCACCTTCCAATCAAGGCTGTAACTGCTCACCGTAATGCTGTTGATCCTGAAGGTTCACTCTGGCGCGATACTCTGGATGCTACTGGTCAGCCAATTCTTATGGTTAATGACAAGGAAAAGGCACTCGAAAAGATGGCAGCAGCTGTTGCTGGTGCTAAGTCTAAGCCAAGCGAGCAAAAGAAGGCTAAATAATGCAAAGGAGGGCTAAAGCCCTCCTTTTTTTATAAGTAAATTCCTTTATCGTTAAAAGTCCAATACAGTGATATTCTTTTAGTATGAAAAGTATATTGGAAGAGTTTGGTTATTCGAAGTTTGATATTGAAAACCGTGTGATTGAATGCTGGAATAATATTTTTGACCAGAAAAATCCTAATCATTTTTATTTTGAAGCTGAAGATAACACCGGCTATATGGAAGATACCGGAAATGATGATGCCCGTACTGAAGGTATGTCTTATGGCATGATGATGGCCGTACAGATGAACCGTAAAGATATTTTCGACCGCATCTGGAAATGGGCAAAAAAGAATATGTTTATGGAAAACGGCCCGAATGCTGGTTATTTCTGCTGGTCTAATAAGCCTGATGGAACTAAAAATGCTGATGGTCCTGCACCTGATGGTGAAGAGTATTTTGCAATGGCACTGTTTTTTGCAGCTCGACGCTGGGGTAATGGAGAAGGCATCTTCAATTATACCGAGCAGGGTCGTGAGATTCTTCGTGTAGCCATTCATAGTGACAATAAAATGTGGTTTGAAGAAAATCATCATATCCGCTTTGTGCCAAACTGTCCGTTTACAGATCCTTCTTATCATTTACCTCATTTTTATGAACTTTTTGCTGAATATGCTGATCCTGAAGATAAGGAATACTGGAAGGCCGCTGCTAAGGCGAGCCGTAAATATCTTGTAAAGGCATGTCATCCGGAAACAGGTCTTGCTGCTGAATATGCAAATGATGAAGGCCAGCCTTTGCCTCCTAAATATCATGGAACTTTCTTTAGTGATTCTTACCGTGTTGCGGCTAATATCGGGCTTGATGCTTTGTGGTTTGGCGGAAATGCTGCTCTTTCGAAAATTGCTTCAAATATCATAAACTTTTTTGATGGTAAAGAAGCTGATGATCTTAAAGATTATATGATTGATGGTACCGAGCTCAAAAAAAATGCGCGCCATCCGATTGGTTTGATTGCAACTGTTGCCGAGGCTGCGGCGGCTGTAAAGAGTGACGACCGTGAATCTCGTGCTGCGGCTGAACGGGCTGTAAAACGCTTATGGGATACTCCAATGCGTACTGGCCGCCGCCGTTACTACGACAACTGCTTATATTTCTTTGCGATTTTAGCGTTAAGCGGTCATTATGTTGTATACTAGTGTGTAACTGTGTGTTATAATAAGCAGGTGTCAAATCCCGTGCCGGACACGGGATTTTTTTATGAGGTGTCTATGTTCAAAATTGATGGAAAAAATGCTTTTGTTTGTGATGAGAGTGAATTTTCAGGCGTAAAAAAAATCGCTGATAAAGTATGTCTTGATGTTGAGAGGGTAACTGGTAAGAAGCCTGCTGTGAGTGCGGGTACTGTGACTCTTGAAGGGGCTGTTATTTTTGCAACACTCGGAAAGGCTCCTCTTGCAGAAAAACTTGCTTCAGAGAATGGACTTTCTGCCGAAGTTTCTAAAATTACTGGTAAGCGCGAATGCTACGTGTTCGCTGTAAAATCAGACAAAATCATTATTATCGGTAGCGACAAACGTGGTACAATCTACGGACTTTTCCATCTTTCTGAACTCATGGGAGTTTCTCCTCTCGTTGACTGGGCTGGAGTTTTACCTGCAAAACGCGATGTAGTAGAACTTGAAGAGGGTGTAACTGTAACAAAAGAGCCTTCTGTACGCTTCCGCGGTTTCTTTATCAATGACGAATGGCCTGCTTACGGCAACTTTACTACTCATAACTTTGGTGGCTTTAATGCCAAAATGTATGAGCATGTTTTTGAACTCCTTCTCCGCCTTAAAGGAAACTATTTGTGGCCGGCTATGTGGTCTGCTCAGTTCAGTCTGGACGGTCCTGGCCTTGCAAATGCAGAACTCGCTGATGAAATGGGCGTTATTATGGGTGCCAGCCATCACGAACCATGCTGCAGAAACGGTGAGGAATACCGATATGTTCGCGGTCCTGGTTCTATTTATGGTGATGCCTGGAACTTCTGGAAAAACCGTGAAGGTATTACAAAGTTTTGGGAAGACGGCTTAAAGCGCAACGGCAAGTTTGAAAATGTAATTACAGTAGGTATGCGCGGCGAGGCAGATACTGCTATCATGCAGAATGCTACACTTGCAGACAACATTAACCTTTTGCGTGACGTTCTTAAAACTCAGAATCGTCTTATCCGCGAAAATGTAAATGAAGACCTCGACAAAGTGCCACGTATGCTTGCCCTTTACAAGGAAGTTGAACCATATTTCTATGGTGATAAACACACTAAGGGCCTGATGGGTGATCCGGAACTTGAAGGTGTAACTCTTATGCTCTGTGATGATAACCACGGAAATCTTCGTACTGTTCCAACTGAGGCTATGCGCTCTCACAAGGGCGGTTATGGTATGTATTATCATTTTGACTACCATGGATGGCCTTATAGCTACGAGTGGCTCAATACAAGCTATCTTCCAAAAGCAAGAGAACAGATGTCTGCTGCCTACGAGTTTGGAATCCGCGATCTCTGGATTGTAAACGTTGGTGATATTCTTACAAACGAGTTCCCTCTTTCTTACTTCCTGAATCTTGGTTACGACTACGAAAAATATAATTCTGATACTAAGGCTTATAGCGATGCCTGGTTTGCTGCTCAGTTCCCTTATTTCTCTGCTGAACAGCAGAAAGAGGTTTCTGATATAGTTTATGAATCAAATAAAATCACAAGCATGTGCCGTACAGAAGCTCTTAAGCCAACAACCTTCCATCCTGTAAATTTTGGTGAAGCTGATTATATTATCAGCCGTGCAATGGCTCTTATTGAACGCACTAAGGCTTTGCGTGCACTTGTTCCGGCAGAGCAGGATGCAGGCTTCTTCAGTCAGGTATATCTGCCAGTTGTTGGAACAATGAATGTTGAACTTATGCAGCTTTACAGCGGTAAGAACCACTGGTTTGCTCAGCACAACGCTCTTGTTGCAAATATCTATGCAGACAAGGTTCGTGAGTGTGTAAAGGCAGACAAAGCAATTGTTGATGAATGTGATAAGGTTGGCAATGGCCGCTTCTATGGAATGGCCTGGTCTGAACACTTTGGATTCAGAAACTGGTGCGAAGCTTATAATCAGTATCCGGTTTATGAATATGTTGAACCAACCCGCAAGAACAGAATTACTGTTTGGGTAGATGATACAGAATTTACAACTACAGGTCAGGATTGGACTGTTCGAGATCTTTATCTTGATGCATTTAAGAATCCGGATGTAGAAGAAGCCTGGGTAAAAATTGCTGTAAGCAGTGAAGCTGGCTGTGATTTAACAACTAGCGTAGAATGTGAATGGCTTTGTTTTGCTGTTGAGCAGGATGTAGAAAAACTGACTACAGACGGAAAGTCCGGTCTTGATACAATCCGAATTAAGATTGACCGTGAAAAGCTTGCCGCTGCAAACGATAAATCTGCTGTCCTCAAAATTGAAGGCAACGACGGTCACGGAGCTAAAATCCTTGTAAAGGTTCATATTGATGCTAACGTGCCTGAGATTCTGAAACAAGTTCAGAATGACGGGGTGAAGAATACCTTTGTTCAGACAACAAATTATGTAAGCATTGAGGCACCTCACTTTGTACGTTCAAGTGGTTTTGATTTGCTTGAAGGTTATGGAAAAACTCTTGGTGCAGTAAAGGCATCTGATACAATCAGAACCTTTGCTCCAGATGCTAAGGATGCTCCTTTTGTTGAATATGCTTTTGCCCTGTCTCCGGATTTTGTAGAAAAGACAGGCGGAGTTATGGCATTCGACTTCTATATCAATCCATCAAATCCGGCTTACAAAGATAATAAACTTCAGTTTGTTGCAGATGTAAATGGCGAAAAGATTCTTAAAGATGCAGTTGATCCAGAAAAGTTTGCAGTAGGTGATAATCAGTTCCCATGGGGCCAAGATATTCCTAACAATATTCGAATTGCAACAGTTTATGCAGATTGTCATGCCGGATTGAATTCTGTAAAACTGAGTCCTGTAACTCCAAACATCGT
Source organism: uncultured Spirochaetaceae bacterium (assembly GCA_902789325.1). Taxonomy (GTDB): domain Bacteria; phylum Spirochaetota; class Spirochaetia; order Treponematales; family Treponemataceae; genus Treponema_D. The sequence continues at coordinate 55,299 of CADANN010000021.1, read as the reverse complement.
TCTTGAAAAAATCGTAATTCACGAGGCAAACAAGCAGATGCCAAAATCTTATCTTGGCGCGCCGGAGACTTACAGAATTAAATAGAAGTTTGTTAGCAAAGACTGACTTTTTTTGATATACAGTGACATATTTGAAACCTTCATCTGTTAAATTATTAAGTAGACTTTTATCTATAGAGGGTGTAAACTTTCTTAGGATTCAAAGCTTTTACAAAAATAATTGACCGATGGAGGTTTTTTTATGAAAAAGATTCTTTTTGCTATGATTTTATCGCTGTTTATTTTGCCGGCTGTGTTTGCCTCACCGGATGAATATGAAGTTACTAATAGATCTGATAAGATTTTTGGTGTCGCACCTGGCGTTCGTTTTTCAGTATTAGGTGTAGAGCCTACTGTTGCTTTGAATATTTATAATCTTGAACTTGAAGGTGCTTGTGCATTCAGCAGTGGTTTGGATGGAAAAAAGTTTGGAGTTGCTCCTTCTTTTTCTATTGCCTATAATACAAATCCATTTGAAAAAGGAACTTCTGCTGTATTTGGTCTTGAATATATGTATCTGACTCCATCTTATACAAATATGTTGAACAAAACGGTTGAAAAAAATAATACTATTGAAGATGAAGATGAACTTCCAGGTGTTCATAGCCTTTCATTGTTCTATAAGGGAACCTATAATTTTAATAAGGTCTTTGGACTTTTGTGGAGAGTTAAGCTTCCTGTTATGATTATGCCTGCAGAAAGGGTAGAGGGCGATATTCAGAATTTGAACATAACAAATTTCCCAGGTTTTCTTGGCTGTACTTTGATAGGTTTCTGTCTGACTAGTGTTGGTGTAAGATTTGTATTCTAACAAAATTTTGATATATTTTTCCTTGTAACTTGCCTGAGTTTTTATTATTTTATAGATATGAGCAACTATTACGAGACACTTGGTGTAGCAAAAACAGCCACAGCAGATGAAATAAAAAAAGCTTACAGAACCCTTGCATTTAAATACCATCCGGATAGAAATCCGGGCAATGCTGAAGCCGAAGAGAAATTTAAGCAGATAAGTGCCGCATACGATGTACTTGGTGATGAAGCTAAGCGCAGACAGTATGATATGGGATATTCTACAGATAGTTACTCAAGTTCACAGACCGCAGGAAATCAGCAGTATCAACGACAGTATCAGTATACTTATTCAAATCCTTTTGGTGATGATAATTTCTGGGAATGGTTTAATAGTGCTCAATTCCGTTCAAGAAATCAGCAGACACAGAATACAAATAATTATTATAACCAGTATGATTATTCAAACCGCACATCAAATGAGCCTGAAACAAAGCGCAATTATTTTTCACAGTTGTTTTTAAAAGCTCTGCAAACCTTTGTAGGTTTCACCTTCTTTAGATTCTCATGGATTATAATTCCATTCGGCCCAATCATCTGCATCGGTGTAATTGTGAATGGAATAAGTGGGGTAATAAAAGCTCTTAAAGGCCTATTCCGTTCATCCAGAAAAATATAATTTTCTGGGGACACGAAGAATTATATTTAATCACTTTTATTGAAAAAGCTGACGGGCGGAGCAGTGAAACGACCTCGCGAAGCATCATCCCCGCGAAGCGAGTCGTTTCACAGCGGGAGCCTATCAGCTTTTTTATAGAACTAGATCATTCCAATATAATACTTCTTCTTACCACGGCGGAAAATTATAATTTTTCCTTCGAGTGCCATATCTTTAGTGATTACTTTCTGTTCATCATTAACAGTTTCACCATTAATAGAAATAGCATTATTCTTAATAAACTCACGAGCCTCGCGCTTAGAGCTTGCCATACCGTTGTTTACGAGTACATCAACGAGTGGAAGTTCTTCCTTGAACTGGAAGTTTGGAACTCCCTTAAGTCCCATAAGAATATCATTTACAGAAAGACCTTTGAACTCGCCCTTGAAGAGCTTTTCAGAAACCATAACGGCATTGTCTGCTTCTTCTTTTCCGTGGAGGTCTTTAACAACTTCCCAGGCAAGAGTTTTCTGTGCGATACGTGTTTCTGGAGCGGCCTGCTGCTGAGCGTAAACTTCTTCAATCTGTTCTTTTGTAAGGAATGTGAATACCTTGAGGTAATCAAGAACAAGGTTGTCATCTGCATTGATGAGGTACTGGTAGATTGCATATGGAGAAGTTTTATCCTTGTTGAGCCAGAGAGCGTTTCCTTCTGACTTACCGAACTTCTTTCCTGTTGCATCGAGGATGAGTGGCATTGTGAAGGCATAAGCCTGTCCGTCGAGCATTTTGCGGATCAAATCTACACCAGTTGTGATGTTACCCCACTGGTCTGAACCTGCAACCTGCATAATACATTTCTTTTCCTGGAAGAGGTGAACAAAGTCAAAGCCCTGGAGAAGCATGTATGAGAACTCAGCAAAAGTAATACCTGTTTCAAGACGGCGGCGGATAATATCCTTGTCGAGCATGTAGTTCAAGCTGATGTATTTACCAATGTCGCGTAATGTGTCGGTCGCGTAATGTGTCGAGGAATGAGCGGTCTTTCCACCAGTCGTAGTTGTCTACGAGTTCTGCTGTTGGAACAAGGCGTTTAATCTGCTCACGGATTCCACCGATATTTGCATTTACAGCTTCTTCACTGATGATTTCGCGTTCTGCTGTTGGGCGTGGGTCACCGATACGACCTGTAGCACCACCACACAAAAGAACCGGATGGTGTCCTGCATTTGCAAGGCGCTTTGCCATACAAAGAGAAGAGTAGTGGCCGAGATGAAGAGAATCTGCTGTAGGGTCTGTTCCCCAGTAAAAGGCGAATGGAGCTCCATCCAGTACTTTCTGCAAATCAGCTTCTTCGCCGGCAACGTCTTTAATAAGTCCGCGCCATTTCAAGTCTTCAAAGAGTGTCATTTTGTTTTTCTCCTATTTATCAAGGTTTATGATTTACTATATAAAAAAAAGGCTTTCCTTTTACGGAAAGCCTTGTAATTACCATTGTTAGTAACACAGCGCAAGATTACTTGCGTTTTCCGTAAGAACAGAGAGAATCTAAGCTATAATAAAGGTAAGCCAACGTAGAGGAATTGATTTTCTGTGCCCAACGGACTGTGTGTTTCATAATTATTATGTTCCTTAAAAAAATTAGCGCTCGCGGAATACGATGCGTCCCTTGTTCAAATCATATGGTGAAAGTTCAACTTTTACGCTGTCGCCAGGAACGATTCTGATGTAGTGCTTTCTCATTTTTCCAGAAAGATGAGCGAGAATTACGTGTCCGCCTTCAAGTTCTACGCGGAAGGTTGTGTTTGGGAGAGCTTCTTTTACTACACCCTGTACTTCAATAGCTTCTTCTTTTGCCATAGGTATCCTTAAAATAAAAAAAAATAAAATTTCATAAATTTGCAAAAAAGAATTTGTCTTTTTGCCAATTTGCATTTATATTAGTTATTATATACAAAACACCACGATTTGACAACACAAGTAAAAAATCGTTTTGGGAGGATATTGAAAAATGGACAAAGCTTTTTTAAAGAAAATGAAAGAATATCTGCTTGAGCAGAGAAAAACCCTTTTGGCATCACTTGCTGATCAGGGTGAAGATATGCGCAATCTTATTAAAACTGTAGAATCAGGAGATGAAGCTGACGTTGCAGCTGATGTAATCGATAGAACTTTGCTTACAGCTCTTGGTGCTCAGGATGCTAATAGACTTCAGCAGATTGACAGTGCCCTTGACCGTATTAATCAGGGAACTTATGGTCGCTGTGTAAAATGCGGTAAAGAGATTCCACAGGAGCGTCTTGAAGTTCTTCCTTATGCACTTATGTGTGTAAACTGCGCAAGTGCACAGGAACGCAAGAACCGATAGCCTATAAATCAACTATGATGTTACCAGGATATACCAGTTCGGTGTATCCTGTTTTTTTTGCCAGTTGAATTGCGCGGTCAAAGGCACAGTCTATGCCGTCTGTTGTGTGGGCATCAGAATTAATGCAGACTGGAATACCTAAGTCGTAAATTATTTCCAGGAATTCGGCAGAAGGGTAGGTGTCATCCATTGCTCCGCGCGCGATTGCACCAGTATTGATTTCTGCAATAACATTTGTTTTAGCTGCGGTCATGGCAGTCAATCTTAATTCTTCTTTGTACCAGCTTTCATTTTCATCAAAAAACTTAAGTAGGCCGTTGCGTTTTCTCATTAAATCCGGGTGGCCCCAGATATCAAAATTACCTTTCTGAAGCATTTCACGTTGTGCCTGGAAATAATCGCAGACAGCAGCACGGCCATCAATCTCGCCGTTTGGTTTTGAATAAAGCTTTATGAGATTTTCCTTGATTACTTCAGCTTTGTGATCTACTGTGTAAAAGCCCTTAGGTGTATTTGCAAAATGAACTGAGCCAATCAAAAAGTCTGGGGAAAACTGACTGTATGCATCAAAATCAGGAATTGCGGTTCCATATTCTGGAGCAGAAAAATAATCTGCTTCAAAACCGAGCATAATCTGAATCTTGTCTGCATATTTATCTTTGAGCCGCAGAACTTCGTTTACATAATCCTGAATCTTATCTGAAGGCATGTGCCAGATATCATCAACAGGCTTGTAAAATTCCGGATTAAGAGGATGTATACAGTGGCCTGAAAATCCAAGTACATTTATTTCGGCATTAATAGCTGCAATAACCATTTCTTCTGCTGTGTTTTTTCCGTCGCAGAAGTTTGTATGAGTATGAAAATTACATTTTTGGGCGTTCATTGTTATTCCTTTAATTTAAGAATTGAAAGGCTTTTTTGTACAAGTACATTAGGTTTCTGAGGTTTTACAAGATAGGTTGAAGCACCAGCACTCAAAACCTTTACAATGATATCCTTTTGCAGGCTCTGTGAGTAAACAACAATTGGAGGTGAATGAGGTTTTCCATGAAGTCTCTGAAGAAGTGAAAGACCTGTCTGATCTGCAAGCAGAACATCAAGAATAATCAGGTCAAACTTATCATCTTCGTAGGCTGTAAGGAATTCCTGACCTTTTGTGAAGGTAAAGCAGGTTGCTCCGGCCTGTTCAAAGATATTTTTTGTGAGTTCAAGATTTGAAGCATCACTATCTATGATTGCAATTGTAAGTACGGTACCGGATTTTGCTGAAGCATCCTTAAAGGTTGAATCAGAAGAAAAGCGGGTTGCAATTGAAGCCATGTCTTCTGCTTCGTAAGAAGGTGTAAGGAATTTGTTTGTAATGAGGTCTGATACGTCTGATGTAACAGAGGTATCAACAATATCATTAAGAACGCGGGAAAGGTTAGAAGCCATCTCGATTCCAGAATAGTTTGAGTGGCCGTTAATCATTTCTCGCACAAACTGGCTGAGAGAAAGGATTTTTACGTTTTTAGCGTGAACCTTAGGGCAGGCAAGAACGTTATCTATAAGGAACTCAAGATTGTAGCCGTCAACAAAGGTAAGCTCCAGATTTGTAAGCATAATAATGATTTTAGGATTTTCAATTCGTTCCCGTTCAATCATTTCTGAAAGCTTAAACTGAAGAAGGGCAATTTTTTCGCGGTTGAGTCCAAGTGCAAGTTCAATGAAAATAAGGTTATTGTTGCGGTGAAGATCAAGAATACAAGGTGTTGTGTCCATTGAAAGTGGAACACGAACTACAGTTCCAATTGATTTGAAGAACATATCAAACTGAACTGGTTTTTCAAAATATTTGATTACGCCATATTTTGCGAAAGCGGCAATATTCGAACGGTCCTGTTTAGGTCCAGTGATAATGACAGGAATATCGGCACAGTTGGAATCCTGAATCTTTTTTTCAAGGAATTCCATTTCCATAGCATTGTCTTCTTCCATGTCAAGAATAATCAGGTTAGGAAGGGTAGAAAGGACCTTGGTGTAAATGTCGCGGTTTTCCTGAGTTGTAATAACTTCAATCTGGTCTTCCGAGAGCTTCTGCTTCAAAAAATCACGAAACAACGGATGACTGTCAGCAATCAATACCTTTTTCATTCTTATATAATATCATAGAATTCTATAATCGAAAAGATAAAACTTCGAGTTCGTTAAGTTGAAGTGCTTCCTCATTAAAATCAAAGTCACGAAACTCTGGCTCCCGGTCACGGCTGCGTGATTCAAAACCGCGCAATAATGCGCTACACGCTTTTTGTGGCATAGAAACTATGGAACTGCCGCCAGGCGGCACCACAAAAAGAGTGTTTTTGAACCACGCCCCGCTCCCTCGCGCCAACATTGTCTAAATCATTTATAATGAGTAAGCCCTTCAACTTAAAAATATACGATTTTTCTTGCCGATTAACAGAAATTTCTATATTTTATTATATAAGTATCAATTTTAAACTAATTAAAGAGGTATATAGAAAATGGCAAAACAGTTATTGTTTAGTGAAGATGCTAGAAAAAAGCTTTTGAGTGGCGTTGAGCAGATTTCGAAGGCTGTAAAAACAACACTTGGTCCTTGTGGACGTATGGTTATGATGGATAAGAAATACGGTTCACCAGTAATCACAAAGGACGGTGTATCTGTTGCTAAGGAAATTGAACTCCAGGATCCATATGAAAACATGGGAGCTCAGTTCGTTCGCGAAGTAGCAAGCAAAACTAACGATGATGCCGGTGATGGTACAACTACTGCTACAGTTCTTTCATATGCTCTCGTTCGTGAAGGAATTAAATCTGTTGCCGCTGGTATGAGACCAATCGAAATTAAACGCGGTATGGATAAGGCTGTAAAACTTGCCGTTGACGAAATCAAAAAGAATGCAAAACCTGTAAAGGGTGCTGATGATATTACAAACATCGCTACAATTTCTGCAAACAACGATCCTGAAATTGGTAAGATGCTTGCTGACGCTATCGAAAAGGTAGGAAAAGACGGTGTTATTACTGTAGAAGAATCAAAGAACATGGAAATGACTGTTGATACTGTTGAAGGTATGCAGTTTGACCGCGGATATATTTCTTCTTACTTCGTAACAGACCGCGAGCGCATGGAAGCTGATTTTGATGACGCTTACGTTTTGATTTACGACAAGAAGATTTCAGCAATGAAGGATCTTCTCCCAATTCTTGAGAAGGTTGCAAATGCAGGTAAGGCTCTCGTAATCATCTGTGAAGATGTTGAAGGTGAAGCTCTTACAACTCTCGTTTTGAACACAATCCGTGGAACAATCAAAGTTTGTGCTGTTAAGGCTCCAGGCTTTGGTGACCGTAGAAAGGATATGCTCCAGGATATCGCTATTTTGACAGGAGCTACTGTAGTATCAGAAGAAGTTGGTCTTAAACTTGAAACTTCTGGAACAGAAGTTCTTGGTAAGGCTAAATCAATTAAGATCGACAAGGACAACACAACAATCGTTGGTGGTGCAGGATCTTCTAAGGCTATCAAAGACCGTGTTGCAGAAATCAAGACTGCTATCGAAAAGTCTACATCATCTTATGACAAGGAACAGCTCCAGAAGAGACTTGCTAAGCTCGCTGGTGGTGTTGCTGTAATCAACGTTGGTGCTAACACAGAAACAGAAATGAAGGAAATGAAGTTCCGCGTAGAAGATACAATTGCTGCTACACGTGCTGCTCTTGAAGAAGGTATCGTTTCTGGTGGTGGACTTGCACTCATCGAAGCTTCTAAGGCTTTGAACGAAATCCCAGCTGACCTTACAGAAGATGAAAAGGTTGGATTTAAGATTGTACGCCGCGCTCTCGAAGAGCCAATGCGCCAGATTGCAGAAAATGCTGGTCTTGACGGAAGCGTAATTGCTGAACGTGCTAAATCAGAAAAGAAGGGTGTTGGATATAACGCTCGTACTGGTGAATGGGTAAATATGCTTGAGGCCGGAATTATCGACCCAGCTAAGGTTACTTGTTCAGCTTTGAAGAACGCTGCATCTGTAGCAGGAACTCTCCTCACAACAGAATGTGCTATTACAGACATCCCAGAGCCAAAGACCTCGGCAGCACCAGCAGCTGATCCGAATATGATGTACTAACACAAGCGAGTTTTCGCATAGCGAAAACTCGGAAGCACGCGCAAGCGTGCGACATATGGGTGGTATGTATTAATAGAATGTCGGTAGGCTGTGCCTGCCGACTTTATCTACAAATCTTAATACCTAAAGAAATCAGCATACCTTGTGCGTTCTGGTCGCTTATGAGACCGCCCACTGGTATGCTGATTTGCATTACGGGACCTGCACGGAGGTTTGAAGTAAGGTTATAAAGCCAGCTTCCTCCAGCCGTAAAATAAAACCATCTTGCACCATTCCAGAACCAGGAATTAATGGCAGATACATCTTCTCCTGCCGAACCAAGCCAGCCAGAATCAGTTTCTTTTACACCTGGAGACAATAAGCCAAATCTCATCAAAACAGCTGGCCCAGTCCACACCTGAAAGCGGCTGTTACTCAGAAAAAATGAAAAGACCACAGGAATATTCAGCATAAAGGAGAGCGTAGTTGTTGTGCGGTTTTCTATTTCTGCTGGAACTGCTTTGCCATCATAAAGAAGATGGTTCATCATAAAAAAACTTAGTGTAGGCTGTACTGCAATTTTTGAATAATTAGGCCAAAGAAGGCCAAAAGAAATTGGGTAAACAATAGGCGAAGGCGCACTTACAAGCGTGCTTTCTGTATTCAGATAAAGGGCTGGTTCAAACTGAAGAACAAAATCAAAGGGAAGGGGAGATGTCGATTTTTCATCTTGAGGTGCAGAGAACTCATTTTGTATATCTTCCTGCAATTCAGCTTCTTGTGCAAAAACTGCTGAGAATATTAAAGCTGTTGCAAGAAATAAAAGAGTTTTCTTCACTCAACGCCCCTATATCAATCTGCTGTAGAGAGTGCGGTCCAGATTTACCTGAAGGAAGCCTGCTCGTCCGGTTTTATAGAAAGTAGATTCTTCCCACGCTGCGTACAGAGTTGTGCCCGAAATAACAAAATCAGAGTAAACATAACCTACAGGCAATTTTGGCAAACGAATTGCTACCGGCATGCCGCTTCTTAAAATGTGACGTCCCGGTAATGCGCCTTCAAGAAACAAAGTGCCATCTTCAAAAAGTGCCGCACTCCAGCTCTGTGACAGAATTGCAGTGGCATGGAGTTCTTTTTCCTTGCTGTTTCGAACTGTATTTTCGTAAATACGAGGAGAAAATCCTCCTGCATTTTTTACTGCAATTGAAAAAGGAAGCTTTGTGTCAAAGCCAGCGAGCAGCTTTTTAATTCTATCTGGGGCGTCTTTATAATCAATCTGCTTTTTGCATTCACGGAAGAAATCAACATCAGTTTCTTCTACATGAATTGATTCATTTGCAGTTGACGGCGAAATTGCAAGCAGAGGAATCTGAGGTTTAAACTTTATATAAGAAAATTCATTCTTAGTGTCAGAAATTGTTTTTACGCTGCAACACCATTCGCGGCCGTTCCAGTAAAAATCTGTAACTTCGGAATTCTTTTTTGTTGTAAGATTATTTGAATTGATAAGCGGATAAGAAATTTTTGCAGTTGAATCAAACTGCACCAGAAAGAGGTGAGCAGAATCATCATTTTTATAATTCGGGTCTACAATTGTGTCATTAAAAAACGAGCTTTTATATACAGAAAACAGCGGAACGTTTCCCATGAACACAAGGTTTCCGGCAGTACGGTCGGTAAAAAGTGTTACATCCGGCGAAAGAAAGATTTCATCACCATTAAATTTAAGAACACCAAGTCTGTTTACGATTGCAAAAGCCGTAATATTATCATTTGTTTCTGCTGAATTATTTGCAGAAGAAATGCGTATAGTTTCGGTCCAGGGCTTTAAGGCTTGTGCTGGTGCATGCTGAGGTTTATCTATCTGATTAAATGTAAGGTTTGAAAAATAAAACCAGGAATGATTCTTCTTTGTGATTTCAACAGAAACAGCATTTTGTGCAGGAATATTAGCATTCTGAGGGCTTTTTTTACAACCTGCAAGGCACAAAGGGAAAACTGCTGTTAAAAGAAAACGGGTAAATTTTTTCATGTCTCTTCTTTATATATCGGTATATAAATATACTCGATATGAATATTTTTTGCACTTAAATATGTAATAAATATGCCAAATTCTTTTACGTCAGAAAGTAGCATGGGAAAGTCTTTTTTGATGGTGATTTGCCCATTTTGTGTGATTTTTTGATTTTCGGGGATATAAGGAGAGAGTACGACTAGCCTCGTTTTTTCATAGATTTTTTGAAGCGAAAGCTGATAGCAGGATGATGGTGTAAGTAGTGATGCGCGGAAAGTCTCTTCTGATAGATTTTTGATTATGAGACCAGAATCGCAGAGCCAGGGATTTGATTTTTCCTGACTTACGGAGATCATTTTTTGCCAGTTGAAGATACTTACGTAGAGTGCAGCTTGTCCCTGAGTAATTCCGTTTTGTCTGCAGTTTTTATAAAGTCCTTCCATAATAAATGCTGCAAAGCCTTGTTCCCAGCTTGCTTTGTTTTGTGAAGATGAAGGATATACAAAACCCGCAGGATGAAAATAAATGCATTCATTCCCGTTTTGAAGCAGAGTGATGGGTTTGGCCTGAATGCTGAACGGACAGTTTTTTTGAATTGTGATTTCGATTGTGTCGTTTGGCGAGGTGTAAAAAACTGATGTGCCGTCACTTTTTGCAAGGGTGATTTTCCAGCGGGAGAGGGGCGGGTAATCTGCAGGAACTTCTAATTGTGATTGCGGTGGCCAGTCTGGCAGGCTGATTGATATGGACTCTTCGTCCGCATTTGCATCAAAAAGAGTGCAGCTTGCAAAAAGCATTGCGAGAAAAAGGATTACGGGTAGAGCCTGGCGGCATTTAAAATAAAAAAAACTCATACTATATATATAGAATGAGTTTTACGATTTAGTGCAATGTTTTGGAAAAATTATTCAAATTTTGCAATTTCTGCCTGACAAAGCTGGTCGCACACCTCGTTGTATTCAACTCCGGCATGGCCTTTTACCCAGTTCCAGGTTACGTTGAGACCTGCGTTCAGCGAGTCGAGCTGCACCCAGAGATCCTGATTTTTTACAGGCTTTTTGTCTGCAGTTTTCCAGCCCTTAGCTTTCCAGCTTTTTATCCAGCTTGTGATTCCGTTTTTTACATACTGACTGTCGATATTTACGGTTACGTGTGCTCCTGCAAAATCAGGTGTATTGTGAACAACAGTAAGCGCTGTGATTGCGGCCATCAGCTCCATGCGGTTATTTGTTGTCATTTCTTCGCCGCCAGAGAGCTGTTTTGCAACTCCGTCGGCAATTACTACGATTCCCCATCCACCAGGACCAGGGTTTCCGTGGCATCCGCCATCTGTGTATATTGTGATTTCTTTCATTAAAATTCCTTTTTTACTTCTGACAAGAACTTAATCCAGGCTTTGGAAAGAAGTTCATAGCCTTTTTCGTTTGGATGAATTCCGTCATAGCACATAAGTTCTTTATGGCCTTCAAAAATTGTCCACGGATCTAAGAACTGTACATTGTTTTTCTGAACAAAGTCTGCCTGTACATTTTTGTAGATAAGCTGATTTTTGCCGAGTGTCTCGGCTGTGCCACCAAGAAAGTTCAAAATGGCAGCTTCATCCTGGCCTTTTATGATTGTCTTAAACCAGTCGTCGCACACATAAGGAATGAGTCCCATCATAAGAGGGGTTACCTTATTTGTGCGACAGAGATTTACCATGGATGCCAGATTTTCCAGATACTGTTCGAGAGGCACTTTTTGTACAAGAGTTCCCCAGTCGTAGTCGCAGTCGTTTGAGCCGAATTCAATAACACAGAAATCAGCCTCGCCGCCTTTTTCAAAGAACTTTTGAAGCTTTACAAGACCTTTGCTTGTGATGTTTCCGTAGATTGAACGGTTATCAAGTTCAAAACCAAGTTCTTTCTGGGCAAGTGTGAGGGAGTCGTTTTCTGTTGTATCAAATAACTTTCCAGAGTTTGGAATTGTGATTACACCTTTGAGAATTGAATCGCCGAAAACTACTATTTTCATAGGAATCTCCTGAATAGATTGTCGGGTCAAGCCCGACAATGACATATTAGACAATCACGCCCTTTGTGCTTGGGACGGTGCCGCCGCGGCGAGCATCTATTTCTGTTGCACTGCGGATAGCGCGGCTTACGGCCTTAAAGCAGGCTTCGATTTTGTGGTGATCGCTGCGACCTCTTATAACGTCAATGTGCAGGTTGCATAAAGCAGCATTAGCAAAGCCCTGCCAGAAGTCTTCAAAACAGTCTGTCTGGAATGAGCCCCGCTTGCCATCCTGTACGCTTACAAGAGGCATACCGGTAAGGTTTGAGTTACAAACGAGGAATGGGCGGCCGCCAAAGTCTACAGCTGCCTGAGCGAGAGTTTCGTCCATAGGGTAAATAAAGAAACCGCTGCGGAAGATACCGGCACAGTCGCCAAGAGCCTGCTTAAAGCATTCTCCAAGTACAATTCCAGTATCTTCTATTGTGTGGTGCTGGTCTACATTGAGGTCGCCCTTAATGCTTCCACTCAAATCAAAAAGTCCGTGCTTACAGAAGCTGCGGAGCATGTGGTCGAAAAAGCCGATTGGATTTTCAACATCATATTTACCTGTGCCGTCAAGGTTCAAGGTAAGTTCAATTTGTGTTTCACCAGTTGTTCTTTTTACTGTTGCGGTTCTCATTACAACATCACCTTTCTAAGTTCATATTCTACGATATCTGTAGCACCGAGGCTCTGGAGCTTTGGCAAGAGAGTTGGTACTTCAGACTTCTTTACAGCAATCTTAATAGCATAGCCGTTTCCTCCGAAAAGTGGCGAAACTGTAGGGCTCTTCATGCTTGGGATTCCCTTAATCAAAGTTTCAAACTTATCTTCGGCGCAGTTCATTTCGAGCATTACACGGCTGCGTGCATTCAAAACGGTTTCAAAGAGCATTTTAAGCTCCATGATTTTCTGCTTTTTCTCAGGATCTTCCATTGCTGCCTTGCTTGCGTACATTCTTGTAGAAGATTCCATAAGAGTGTCTACAATCTTGAGGCGGTTTGCCTTGAGAGAAGAACCAGTAGAAGTGTTATCAATCAAAATCTGTGCGATAGAATCATCGTTGTCCTGAACAAATCCTTCTGAAGTTCCCCAGGTGCGGAAAATTGTTCCGTCGATTTTCTTTTCTTCTACCCATTTGCTACTCAAAGTCTGATATTCAGTTGCAATTGTAACCTGTCCCTTAAGAAGTTTTTCAAAATCGCGTGCTTCTGGAATTGCGGCAACAATGCGTACTGGATCAAATCCAAGATCCATAATTTCTACAACATCATTTTCTACCTGATTTTCATAAACCCAGTCTTTTCCAGAAAAGCCTACATCAGCTTTATTATTTGCAAGAAGAAGGCTTGTAATCTGAGGCTTTACAACCTGAAAAGCAAGATCTTTCTGATTTGTAGTAGGGAAGTAGGTGCGGTCTGGAAGATGGATTGATATACCTACGTCGCTCAAAAGTTCATAAACTGACTCGTAGATTCTGCCCTTGGCAAGTAAAATTTTTAATTTGTCCATTTTCCTTTTCTCCTTTGCGTCCTTAAGTAGTGCGCAATATTTTAAGTATAGTTTCAGTATATAGAAGTATTTGTATTAATTCAATGGTGACATTATTTGGAAATTATTTAGAGTCACCAGTTATGATTTGCGAAAACGTTTTTCCTGTGTTATAATAAAAGGATAAGTTCAAAAAGTAATAGACGGATGAGTAAAGGTTTCATAAGGAGTTTTTATGCCTATTACTGAAGAAGATTCTTTTTTTATCGAAAATATTGTAAATATCAATAAAACAATAGATAAAATTCTTTTTCATGCGAGCATGGTCCCTATTCTTTTTATTCTTCTCACTTATGTCGGTGTCTGGTATGTTCCTACCAGCTATGCAATTATCGTTTTTGTCTATACACAAATAGTTGCCACTGTCTGCCGCATATTAAATAGAAGTTTAAGTAAGACTGTTCAATATGTTTCTATGTATCTAGGCCTGATTGCAATTTCAGGTTTTGTATTTTTGCTTGGAATGAAGGGCGTTATTGTCATTACAATTTCATGGGCATTTGCACCTTTTATAAGTTGTTTTTACTATAACCGAAGGCTCACAAGAATCACTACAATAATCAACTTTCTTTTGACTTTACTTGCATATTGGCTGCGTTCTTCTGCGGTAACAATTGTTATTAACGGGATAAAAAGTCCTTTACGCTGGTTTGTAGAAAATGTTCCGGGTGTAATAATTGAATTTATTTTTGTATTTCTGGTAACTGATTTTCTTTCTAAAAGAACATATGCAACTTTCCGCCGTCTTATGTCCATTAATGCCGATAAAGATGGTGCTTATAAGCGTTTGAATGAAAAAACTCTGGAACAGTTTAATACGAATAAAGAGCTTCAGGAAAAAAATGAATATATTGAAAAACTTAATTCCGAATTAAATTCCAGAAATGCAGGTCTTACAGAAAATCTTCATAGAGTAATTGAGTTTGGTGTTAAGTGTTTTGGAAATTTTGATTTGTTTGGTGTTCAGCATAACTATCATGCTGGTAAATATGTTGAAGAAATCTGTAAAAAACTTCGAGCAGAAGGTCACTATGTAGAAGAACTTACTGATGAAAAAATTCAACAGTTTATGCATTCGGCCCTTTTGCACGATATTGGAAAAGCCCGCATTCCTCAGAGTATTGTAAACAAAGTTGGTAAATATACTGATGAAGAATATCAGATAATGAAAAATCATCCTATGGAAGGTCGAAAGCTTCTTGAAGCCCTGCCTCCTGTAGATGAAGGAAGATTTAATGTAATTGCAAAGGAAATGGCCCTCTATCATCATGAAAGGTGGGATGGCAGTGGTTATCCTTATGGAATTTCCGGATTAAGCATTCCTCTTTGTGCCCGTGTTATGGCAGCTGCTGATGTCCTGGATGCTTTGATTAGTCCTCGTCTTTATAAAGATCCTATAACTGTTGAAGAGGCTATGAAGATATTCGAAGAAGGTAAAGGAACTTTGTTTGAACCATGTATTGCAGATGCTGTTCTTGGTCTTAAAGATGATATTATTATCATAGACCGTGATTTTAAGACTTATGAGGCTGCTGATTTTGCTGATAATCTTGAATTATGGCAGAAATATCATCCGGAACTGAAAAAGTTTAAATTAAAAGGAAAAGAAAAATGAGTGCAGGAATCAGTGTAATTTTATGTATTGTTGCAGGTGTTTTATTGCTGGTCGGCTTTTTGGGAACCTTTGTCCCTGTTTTGCCGGGTGCGCCGCTTGCCTGGGCTGGACTGCTTGCTGCTTATTTTTCTGAATATACTGATATTTCGCTTTTGTGTCTGATTATTACGGCTGTAATTGCGGTTGTAGTTTCTATTGTTGATAACATATTCCCGGTTACAATGACTAAGAAATTTGGTGGCAGTAAATATGCTACGACCGGGGCTACAATCGGGTTGATTGTAGGCTTTTTTACAGGGCCGTGGGGTATTATCCTTGGACCGTTTTTTGGTGCATTGATTGGCGAGTTTATTAACAAAGAAGGCCGGAACGAAGGTGTTTTTAAGGCAGCATTTGGGGCTTTTATGGGCTTTTTGCTTGGCACTGGACTTAAG
Organism: uncultured Spirochaetaceae bacterium; assembly: GCA_902789325.1. Taxonomy (GTDB): domain Bacteria; phylum Spirochaetota; class Spirochaetia; order Treponematales; family Treponemataceae; genus Treponema_D. The sequence goes on along the minus strand of CADANN010000021.1, from coordinate 39,682 downwards.
ATGATTACCGTACTTGGCTTTATATGGGTTTTTGTGATTTCGTTTTTCCGATAAAAAAAGAGCGCTCCTTGCGGAACGCTCTTTTCCCCCTAATTTATATAAATCCGTAAGATTTATCTCTATTCAATAATGAACTTGTCCTTTCCAGCTCCACATTCAGGACACTTGTAATCTGCTGGAACATCTGCCCAAGCAGTTCCTGGAGCTACGTTGTTTTTTGGATCGCCTTCATCTTTATCATATACATGTCCGCAGTTATCACATTGCATTCTTTCCATATTCAAGTCTCCTCACCAAACATATTTTCTTAGTATATTTAATTATAACATGGATTTAGCAATTGTAAAGTTTTATTTTACGAATCTGCCTATGAATCAGCCTGCATTACTTTGAATGGGTCTTCGGTGCGGTACATTTCGCGCAGCTTTGGCTTTTCGATTTTACCGGTTGGGTTGCGTGGTACTGGTGCAAAGATGATTTTGCGAGGACGTTTGTACTTTGGCAGTTCCAAACAGAAGTTGTTTACATCTTCTTCGGTACAAGTATAGCCCTGTTTAATCTCGATAATTGCAGCAGCGATTTCGCCCAGGCGCTTATCAGCCAAACCAATAACGGCAACATCTTTAACTGCTTCCATTTTGTGGAGGAAGTCTTCAATCTGAACAGGGTAGAGGTTTTCACCACCAGTGATGATAACGTCCTTTTTGCGGTCTACAAGGTAGATAAATCCATCTGGATCCATCATTGCCATATCACCTGTGTAGAGCCAGCCTTCATCATCCATAACTTCAGCAGTAGCTTCTGGATTTTTATAGTAGCAAACCATTACACCAGGACCAAATACAGCAAGTTCACCAACATCGCCCTGTTTAACTTCCTTGCGGTTTTCATCAACAATCTTAACTTTCCAGCCGTAGCCAGGAATACCGATTGCACCGATTTTGTGGTCGTTGCCAACGCCCAGGTGTACACAACCAGGTCCGATAGATTCTGAAAGTCCGTAGTTTGTGTCGTAGTCGTGGTGTGGGAAGTATTTTTTCCAGTCTTCGATAAGCTTCTTTGGAACTGGCTGAGCACCTATGTGCATGAGGCGCCACTGATCAAGGTGGAAGTCTGAAATCTTAAGGTCGCCGCGGTCGAGCGAATCAAGAATATCCTGTGCCCAAGGTACAAGAAGCCATACAATAGTACATCTTTCATCAGAAACTGCCTTGAGTACGATTTCTGGTTTTGTTCCGCGAAGAAGTACAGCCTTGCTTCCGGAAATCAGCGAACCGAACCAGTGCATTTTTGCACCTGTGTGGTAGAGAGGTGGAATACAAAGGAATACATCATCTTTTGTCTGTCCGTGGTGCTGCTGTTCTACGGCAGCCGAGTGCATGAGAGCTCGGTGTTTGTGCAAAATAGCTTTAGGGAATCCTGTTGTTCCCGAGCTGAAGTAGATAGCAGCTTCATCATCATCTGTGAGTTCAATGTTCAGGTTTTCTGAAGAATAGTTCATTACAGACGAAATGTAGTTTTCAGAGAAAGTAGGAGTAAGACCTTCGCCAACGTAAATAAGAAGGCGGCGGTTCATGATTTTTTCAGAGATTGTTTCGAGACGGCCGATAAATTCTGGCCCAAAGAAAAGTACAGAGATGTCTGCAAGGTTGAGACAGTAATCAATTTCATCAGATGCATAGCGGAAGTTGAGAGGTACAGCGAGAGCTCCTGTCTTCAAGATACCAAAATAGATTGGAAGCCATTCAAGGCAGTTCATAAGAAGGATACCAACTTTGTCGCCTTTGCGAACACCACGTTCAAGCAGGTAGTGGGCACAGCGGTTTGCCTTTTCGTTAAAAATGCGCCAGCTGATTTCGCGGCGGTAAGGCAGATTTGGCTCTGGCTGAGTAAGGTCGAATTCCTTCCAGGTCATTCGGCGGGTATCTTTTACTTCAGGGTTTAATTCTACAAGAGCGCAGTCATTAGCATATTTTTCTGCGTTGCTTTCCAGATATTTTGTGATAGGCATAGTTTTTCCTCGATTTATTTAATTATACTAAAGAAAATTATAAATCATAAAGGAGAAAAAGAAAAGTATTACACTTTGATTGTAGATTGAGAAAATGATATAATGGATTGTTATGATTTTTAAGATTGAAGATAAATTTTATTTAGATGACAAGCCTTTGCAGATTATTTCCGGGGCGATTCATTATTTTCGTGTTGTGCCTGAGTATTGGAGAGACCGCCTCGAAAAACTGAAGAATATGGGCTGCAACACTGTAGAAACTTATATTCCGTGGAACTTTCATGAGCCTAAGAAGGGCGAGTTTTTGTGGGACGGACAGCGCGATGTCTGCCGATTTATTGAGATAGCGCAGGAGCTTGGACTTTATGTGATTATTCGACCGGCTCCTTTTATTTGCGCCGAATGGGAATGGGGCGGACTTCCTGCCTGGCTGCTGGCTGAGCCTGAAATGAGACCTCGCTGCTCTTACGAGCCTTTTATGAAGCATGTGCGCGACTATTATGAAGTTCTGCTTCCAAAGCTTTTACCATATCAGATTGATCATGGTGGAAAAATCATTTTGATGCAGATTGAAAATGAGTACGGCTACTATGGTGATGACAAGGCTTATATGAAGTTTCTTGCCGACACTATGCGCGAGCTTGGTGTGACTGTTCCTTTTGTTACCAGCGACGGACCGTGGGGTGCGGCTTTTAAAACTGGTCAGCTTGAAGGTGCACTTCCTACCGGAAACTTCGGTTCTAATTGTGAAAAACAGTTTAAGGTTATGGAACCTCAGATGGCAAAGAAAGGGCCACTTATGTGCATGGAGTTCTGGGCTGGCTGGTTTGATGCCTGGGGCAATAAAATTAAAATGCGCTCTGTGCTCAGTATGAATAAAAAAGATTATGAGTACACAATCAAAAACGGGCACAATATAAATATTTACATGTTCCATGGCGGCACCAATTTTGGCTTTATGAATGGTTCCAACTATTATGGAAAACTCACGCCGGATACTACTTCTTATGATTACGATGCACCACTTAGTGAAGACGGCAGAATGACAAAGAAGTACCAGGCCTTCCGCGAGATTTTGAAAAAATATAGGGCTGTGCCGGAGGTTGATTTCAGCACAAAGATTGAGCGACGCGCTTATGGTGAAGTTTGCTGGACAGAGAGCGCCGGATTGTTTGAGAATCTAGATGTGATGTGCGGGACCGGCTCGAAATCAGTTTATCCTCTTTCTATGGAACAGGCTGGCCAGAATACCGGATATATATTATATAGAACAAAACTTGGGGAAAGCGAAATTGCCAAGAACGTGATGTTCAAAAAATGTGCCGACCGTGTTCAGATTTTTGCTGATGGCACAAAGGTTGTAACTGCTTTTGACACAGAGATTTGTTCAGAAGGGCACGGAGTGTGGCCATTCAATTATAAAGAAGGAAAAGAGTGGAAGTTCCCGACAGAGGCCGGAGCGCAGCTTGATTTCTTAGTTGAAAATCTTGGACGTGTAAACTTTGGTCATCGCTTGATGGACCAGCGAAAGGGAATTACAGATGATGTACTTGTAAACGGTCATTCTCATTTTGGATGGGAGATTTTTACACTTCCACTGGATGAAAAACAGATGTCAGCCTTATGCGAAAAAGGTGAGTGGAAGACTGTATGTGATGTGGGGGCGACTGACTCAACCACCAGCGCAAATCCTGCCTTCTTTAAGTTCGATTTTGATGCGGATTTTGAAGAGGGTACTTACACTGATACATACCTTGATTTTAAGGGCTGGGGTAAAGGCTGCGTCTGGGTGAACGGATTTAATATTGGCCGATTCTGGGACAAGGGGCCGCAAAAAACTCTGTACATTCCGGGGCCGCTTTTGAAGCATGGTAAGAATGAAATCCTTATTTTTGAGACAGAAGGAAAACGTGCGGCTTCTATTCAGCTTGTGGATAGAATGAAGTGGTAGGGAAGTGATTTGACTATCTCAGACTGCGCAACTCCCTGCGCCCTCCGGTGTTATTTTAATGTTTCTATTGACAGAAATAATTTCCTGTTATATATTACAACTTGTTATTTGTTTCTGTAAAAAGAAACATTCGGTTTTCTCAAAAAAAGTGCCAACGGAGGTTATATTATGGCAGAAAAGGAAATTCCTTATAAAATTTATCTTGAAGAATCGGAGATGCCTAAAGCCTGGTATAACGTCCGTGCAGATATGAAAAAGAAGCCTGCTCCGCTTTTGAATCCTCAGACTCACAAGCCTTGTACCGCAGAAGAGTTGGAAAAGGTTTTCTGTAAGGAGCTGGTTGCCCAGGAACTCAACGAAACCGACGCTTACATCGAAATCCCGGAAGAGATCAGAAACTTCTATAAAATGTACCGCCCGGCACCGCTTGTTCGTGCCTACTGTCTGGAAAAGAAGCTTGGAACTCCGGCTCACATTTACTACAAGTTTGAAGGCAATAATACATCAGGTAGCCATAAACTGAACTCGGCCATTGCCCAGGCTTACTACGCTAAAAAGCAGGGCCTCAAAGGCGTAACAACCGAGACCGGTGCCGGCCAGTGGGGAACAGCCCTTTCTATGGCAAGCTCTTACTTTGGACTGGACTGTGTTGTTTATATGGTAAAGTGCTCTTATGAGCAGAAGCCTTTCCGTCGCGAAGTAATCCGCACATACGGAGCAAACGTAACTCCTTCTCCTTCTATGAATACAGAGGTTGGTCGCCGCATAAATGCCGAGTTCCCGGGAACTAACGGCTCACTAGGCTGTGCAATTTCCGAGGCCGTAGAGCACGCAACAACTCACGAAGGTTACCGCTATGTGCTTGGTTCTGTTTTGAATCAAGTTTTGCTGCACCAGAGTGTGATTGGTCTCGAAACAAAAACTGCCCTCGACAAATACGGAGTTAAGGCAGACATTATTATTGGCTGTGCGGGCGGTGGAAGTAACCTCGGCGGTTTGATTTCTCCATTTGCGGGCGAAATGCTCCGTGGAGAGGCTGATTATAAGATTATTGCGGTTGAGCCTGCATCCTGCCCAAGCCTGACCCGCGGTGTTTATGCTTATGACTATTGTGACACAGGTAAGGTTTGCCCTCTTCAGAAAATGTATACTTTAGGAAGCGGCTTTATGCCTTCTGCAAGTCACGCCGGTGGCCTCCGCTACCACGGAATGAGCAGCATTGTAAGTGAGCTTTATGACCAGGGCTTACTCGAGGCCCGCTCAGTAGAACAGACTTCAGTTTTCCAGGCCGCAGAAGATTTTGCCCGCATCGAAGGTATTCTTCCTGCTCCGGAAAGCAGCCACGCAATTCGTGTTGCAATTGATGAGGCTCTTAAGTGCAAGGAAACTGGTGAGGCTAAGAACATTGTCTTTGGTCTTACAGGTACCGGCTACTTTGATATGTATGCTTACAAGGCCTTCAACGACGGCGAAATGGGCGACTACATCCCAAGCGATGCAGAAATCAAAAAGGCAACAGATATGATTCCTCGTTTCCCTGGAAATGAGTTTTAAGCTTTAAACCAGTTTTCAATCAGCAGGTCGCTGACCTGCTGAATTGCTGAGAAGTGCTTAGTGTTGCGGGTTACCAGAACCATGTGGTTTGCAAGGGCTATGGCGGCAATCATGCTGTCTTCCTTTTGAGTTGGGGCGCCTGTTTTTTCGAGTTTTGCCCTCAAGTCAGCCTGAATTGCAGCGGCCTTTTCCGTAAAATTCTTAATCTTGAAGTTTTCATGAACATCATCATTAATGAATTTATCAAGATATTTTTTGTTCCTTCCTTCAGGAATCCGGTATAAGCCGTATAGAATTTCCTGCCAGACAGGGGCACAGATAGCGCAGTCAGAATTATGTTCTGCAATTTTAGAAATAACATTGAAATCCGGCTCCGGTTTTATAATTTCCGAAACTATATTTGAGTCTAAAAGATAATGAGCTTCTTCTTCGTAATTCATTCGTCGTCAAACACTCCGTCAAAAACATGGCTCTCATAAGAGTCGGGCGTATGATCCCTCACATCAAAAATCTTATCGATATCCTCGTTGGTAAACATGCCAGCGGTTTTCTTGCGGAATTCTTCGGCAGCTTCCAGAATTGTTCTTTTTGGCTGCTTTGAAAGCAGTTTGTTGTAATCATCAAAAGAAAGAATAACGCCAACAGTTTTGTTTCTGCGCGAGATAAAAACCGGGCCGGATTCTTCGGCCTGATGCATAAAAAGCGGCAGCTTGTTTTTTGCTTCGTACATAGGAACTGTATTCATGGGGGCCTCCTTTGTCAAAGCAATTATATTATCAGATAGCTATAAAATCAAGTTTAAATAGCTATAATGTGATAGATCCCGAATCAAGTTCGGGATGACGGGATAGGTAAGTGGATGGATGACTATTTACCATTCTTTAAAATCGCTGTAAAATTATAGTCTCATTAAAATATTTATTTTGTAGGAATAAAAATGAAACAACTGATGTTAGGTAACGCTGCAGCAGCTCGTGGTTTGTTTGAGGCTGGCTGTGAGGTTATTTCGAGTTATCCTGGAACTCCAAGTACGGAGATTACTGAGGAAGCTGCAAAGTTTAAGGAAATCTATTGTGAATGGGCACCGAACGAAAAGGTTGCTCTTGAGTCGGCTTTTGGTGCCTGTCTGGCTGGCCGCCGTGCCTTCTGTGGTATGAAGCACGTTGGTTTGAACGTTGCGGCCGACCCTCTTTATACAATGAGTTATACTGGTGTAAATGCAGGTCTTGTAATTGGTGTAGCTGATGACCCTGGAATGCATTCAAGTCAGAATGAACAGGATTCAAGACATCACGCAATTGCTTCTAAGGTTCCTATGCTTGAGCCTTCTGATGCTGATGAAGCCCGTGAGTTTGCCAAAATCGCTTTTGAAATCAGTGAGAAATTTGATACACCTGTTTTGTATAAAATGTGTACACGTGTTGCTCACAGCCAGAGCATTACTGAGCCTGCTGACCGCGTTGTTCCAGAACACAAAGCTTACGAAAAGACAATTTCTAAATATGTAATGGCTCCAGCAAATGCAATTAAGCGCCATCCTTTTGTTGAGCAGAGAATGAAGGATCTGGAGAAGTGGAGCGAAACTTCGGGTGTTAATAGAATAGAAAAGGCTGATTCAAAAACTGGTATCATCACTTCATCAACTTCATATCAGTATGTAAAAGAAGTTCTCGGCGACTCTGTAAATATTTTGAAGCTTGGAATGGTAAATCCACTTCCTGGTGATATGATTAAGAAGTTTGCTGAAGGTCTTGAAAAGCTTATTGTTGTTGAAGAGCTTGATCCTATTATTGAAACTTTTGTACGTGGACTTGGCTTCAAGTGCGAAATCCACGGAAAAGATATGTTCCCAATTTGTGGCGAATTCAGTCAGAATCTTGTGGCTGCAGCTTTTGGAAAAGATGTTCATGCTGGTAAAAAACTTGATACAGCAATTCCTGTTCGTCCACCAATTATGTGTGCAGGTTGTCCACACCGCGGAATGTTCTATGCTCTCAACAAACTCAAGGTAACAGTATTCGGTGATATCGGATGTTACACACTTGGTAGCGTTGCTCCACTTTCTGCAATGGATGTTACTCTTTGTATGGGTGCATCTTTCAGCGGACTTCATGGCTGGAATAAAGCCGGTGGCGCAGAAAACGAAAAGAAATCTGTTGCTGTAATTGGTGACTCAACCTTTATGCATTCGGGTATGACTGGCCTTGCAACAATTGCTTACAATCAGTCTAACTCAACTGTAATTGTGCTTGATAACTCAATTACAGGTATGACTGGACATCAGCAGAACCCTACAACAGGAAAGAATCTTTATGGGGACCCTGCTGGCCGCGTAGACCTGGAAGCATTGGCTCGCGCTATGGGAATCAATAGAGTTCGTGTAGTTGATCCATATAACATCGCTGAATGCGAAGCAACTGTAAAGGAAGAACTCGAAGTTGCAGAACCAAGCCTCATCATCAGCCGACGTCCTTGTGCACTTCTTAAGGAAGTAAAGCATAATCCTCCGCTGGTAGTTGATCAGGACAAGTGTAAGAGCTGCAAGATGTGTATGAAGATTGGCTGCCCTGCAATCAGCATGAAGGGTGGAAAGGCTAAGATTGATACAACACTTTGTGTTGGCTGTGGCGTTTGTTCACAGATGTGTAAGTTCGGGGCACTGTAAGGTAAAGGCGGAATATTATGGTAAAAAATATAATGATAGTTGGCGTGGGCGGCCAGGGTGCCTTGCTTGCGTCTAAAACTTTGGGGCAGGTTCTGCTTGATGCAGGCTTCGATGTAAAGGTTAGCGAGGTTCACGGTATGAGCCAGCGCGGCGGTTCGGTTGTAACTTATGTACGCTATGGCGACAAGGTTTATTCACCAATCGTTGATAAGGGCGAGGCTGATTTTATTGTTTCTTTTGAATTGCTTGAAGCTGCCCGTTATACAGAATATCTAAAAGCTGATGGACAGATTGTTGTTAATACTCAGAAGATTGATCCTATGCCTGTAATTACTGGTGCTGCTGAATATCCGGAAGACCTGGTTGGCACAATGACAAAGGCTGGCATTAAGGTTGATGCTTTGGATTGTCTTACTCTTGCTGAGCAGGCCGGAACTGCAAAATCTGTAAACATTGTTTTGATGGGCCGCCTTTCAAAATATATGGACTTCCCGGTTGATGCATGGATGGCTGCAATCGAAAAGCTTGTAAAACCACAGTTCCTTGAGATGAACAAAAAAGCATTTATGCTTGGTCGTGGTGAGGAATAAAATGCCTGAGAATAAGAAAATCAAAATCAAAGATGAAACCGACAAGACTCTTTACGAGGTAAAACTGGACACACCTTCTGAATCAAAAAAGATGAATCCAGTTTTAAAAGTATTTCTACTTATCCTCGCAATTCCTGCCGGTTTTGCAATTGGTTATCTGTTGTTTAAATATTTATAGATTCCCGTGTCGAGCACGGGAATGACAATCAACTCAACACAAATCTTATAGGGTATCTGAAGCGGACTGCAACCGGCCTATCGTTTACCAGTGCTGGTTTACAGGTTATGCCATCTAAGGCTGCAAGTGCCGCTTCAGCAAATCCGTAACCTGGATCTTTTAAGACATTTACCTTTCTTATATTTCCCGCTTCATCAATGAAAAGCTCCAGATAAACAACTCCTTCAATTCCCTGTTTCATTGCCATTTTTGGATATTCAATTTTTGAAAGAATTGCCTTTGTAGGAATTTCTGGGACCACAGAAATTTTATGCTGTGGAACATATTCAATTTCTACAGGAACTTCCTCTTCAACTTCTACAACTTCTTTTTCAGTTTCCTGAATTGTTTCAGAAGCTTTTACAGAATTTACCACTACTTCCTTTTTCTCGATTACAGGAGGTGGTGGAGGAGGCGGAACAAATTCTTCTACATCAACAAGCTTGAAAATTTCGGCATCTATTTCTTCTTCGAGAGCAGCTTCCTTTACAGAAAATCTTACACATACGAGGACGATAATATGAATGGCAATTACTAAGCTAAAAAGCAGCGGCCTAACTAACGGTCGGTATTTTTGTAAAGCTTCAACTTTCATCTTAATTCCTCTTTTACAACAAAACTCACGACTCTATGCTGAAGCAGCTGAAGAACGTTAACCACATCATTTATAAATTTGTATGGAGTATTTTTGTCGGCAATGATATGGATTCGTGATGTAGGTTCTTCTGCAATTTTTCCAGCAATCAGAAGTTCAAGACTTTCCGGAGAAATCTGATTTCCTTCTACAAAAATTCCTCCGTCCTTTTTTATCCAGATTTCAAGATTCTTTTCTTCCTGAGTTTTTTCCAGAATCTTTGCTTCTGAATATTCTATCTTTTCTTCGTGTCTCTGATTTATCAGCGAAATCAGCATAATGAAAATCAAAAGTAAAAAGCCGATATCTGACATGGAAGCTGTTGCGATGCTTGCCTTACGTTTACGTCTTGCAATTTTAAACATCTGAGTCCTCCATTCTGAATGAAAAGTTTTCTATCTTCTGCTGCTTGATTTCGTAGATGATATCTACAACATGCTGATATTCTGTGTTTGCATCTATCAAAAGCAGGAAAGTCATGTTTGGCCACTCTGCTTTTTTTTCTGACACGGCAGTTCGAAGCTCGTCTAGTGTGAGACTTTTATCATCTACGAGAATCGAACCGTCGGCTGTGAGACGGCATTTCATCAAATCATCAGTCTTAACAATTCTTGGTTTGTCCTTAACTGGAAGATTTAACAAAAAACCCTTGTTCACATTAAAGCCTGCAATTACAATAAAAAATATAATCAGCAGAAATGAAAGATCATTCAATGCACCAGAACTCGAAGAATCATCCGGCGCATGCTTCATAAAACGCTTAATCATAATCAGGCTCTTTTCTCCAGTTTGTCTTCAAAGTCATCTTCAGTTTTGTCGTCGAGTAATTCTGGAATCAGATCATTAATGCATTTTGAAGTTTCTGCGGCAAAAGTATCTACGCGCTGAACTAAGAGATTGTAAGCAACAAGGGCTGCAATCGCAATAATCAAACCGAATACTGTTGTAATCAAAGCTTCGTAAATTCCGTTTGCAACAAGCTGAGCATTTACATCTGTCGCAGCGGCAATTGATTTAAAGGCGCCAATCATACCTGATACTGTTCCCAAGAATCCTGTGAGCGGCGCAATTGATGAAAGTGCTGTAAGATAGTTGAAACCATTTTCCATTCGGCGGATACGTTCCTGTGCTTCGCATTCTGCGGCATTTTCCATACGAGCTTCACCGAATTTTGAGTTTGTCAAAAGTGCATACAAAATTGTTGCAGCAGTTTTTTTATGGCTGAGTTCTGAAAGCATTTTTTCTGCTTCATCTTTTTTGCCTTCGCGAAGACACTGCTTTACTTTGTTTGAAAGGGGAGTGACTTTGCAGTCGTGCCAGCCGATGTAAATGCAGCGCTCAATAATGATTGTAAGTGTTGCGATTGAGAATACGAGCAGTACCCACATGAAAGGTCCGCCAAGATTAAAAAGTTCAATTAAGCTCCATTTGCTTTCCATAATAATTTTTCTCCTTTTGTTTTAGTAAGTTAATTTAAATCCTATGTTGATAAGAGGAATGCCAATGTTGAATCCGACTGATGAAGGAACGTCTGAGGTTTCTCCAGTGTAAGCATCAAAGGTGCTTCCTGCTTTTGGTGAGTAGAGATTGACAAAGATGTCCTGTGCTCCACCATAAATTTCCCATTTGAGTTTTCCACCCCTTGTTTCAAACTTGTAGGCTACGCGCAAATCTACCGGGCATGAAATCTGAGATCTGAGAGTGTCGCTGTACCATGAGTGCTGAGAGTATCTCTGAATTACAGTTCCGTCTTCCATAACTACTGGGTAGCAGAATATTTCTCCTGTTTCGCGAAGCGGTGTTCCAGAAGCAAAGGTTCCTTTTACCATAATGTCCCAGTGACTTGTAGGGTGGAAGTTTGCAACAAGGTTTACAGTATGGAATCGGTGATATTCAGGATAGTACCATTCGTCCAAAGGCTCGCCTCTCATAGTAACCTGATTTTCAAATTCTGGAGCAGTAGGATTTTTAAACTTTGCATTGATGAAAGAGTAAGAAATATATCCGTCGTACCACTTTCCAGTCTTCTTCTGAAGCATGAGATCGAAGCCGTAAGAATAACCTATGCCATCATTCTTATATAAAACATTTCCTGTATTTGTATTGTACTGTTCAATCATGTAAAGTCGTGAATAGTAATATCTGTAATAACCTTCAAGCTTAAAGTTCCAGTCATCTGCAAATTGAATATCAGTTCCAAGAACAGAGAAAACAGCTTTATTCATTTCACAGTTATCTACACCTGCGGCATTAGTAACAAGTCCCATTTCAACAGGGATGGTAGAGAATAAACCGATTCCGCCAGAGAATGAAACTCTGTCAAAAATTCCCTGATTTCTCCATGGAGTATAGCGGATTGTTCCGCGGGGACTGAAGGCTGGTTTTGAGTTAAGGAATAAATCATCATCCTTGTTAGAAATAAAGAAGTGATCTGCACGAACCCCTAATTCTCCATTAAAGAGTGTACCTTCGCTGCCAAAACTCATAAGAGCATAAGCTGCAGAGTTCACCATATTATTACCTTTTGCCTCAATTACAGCATCATAATGATTAAAGGCTGGAAGATAAGGATTATCAGAAGGTCGTTCTACCCAGGTATCAAAGGTGTCTTTTGTAATACTCTTTGACCACATGAAGTCTGCCCCGGCTGCAATGGTCATAGTTTTATTGAGCTCATATTCACCTTCAAGCTTACCTTCTATTGAGTGTTCATTAATAACTTCAGAGAAAGAGTTTTTCAGTTCCGGAAGATTATAGGACTTTGAAGCAATGGCTTCAGGTGAGAGTAATGATCCATACTGGTTTATAAAGTCCTCATTGTATTTATACTTTCCTGACAGAATCTGTTTTTGGGCAACATCTTCTTTTGTGAATGCATAAGAAAGGAATCCTTTGAATTGAAGTTTTTCTGTAGGCAGCCATTTTGTATTAAGTTGAGTAAATGCCTGCAGCATAGAATAATCCATTGCTAAAGATTCTTTTTTTCCGTCTTCTTCTGTTGAACTTTCATAACCGATTCCATCTCCTCCAATAAAACCGCTCAAAGTAAAGTTTAGTTTTTCTGTCGGATTATAGTAGAACTTGGTATAACCGTTGCGGATGTAAGGACATACATTAATCATATTGAGAGCATCTGCAAGATCACCTTCTGTAATTAATTTTTTATAAAGGGCAAAAAGTGGATCCAGATAAGTAACCTTGCCTGCAGCAAACATTCCTGCCTTCTCACCGAAAGGTATCTGGAGGTAAGCGTTTGTAGAAATATCTGAAGAAGAAACCGTAAACGAAAGTTTTTGTTCTTTTGGAGTTATTGTGTTTACTTCAAGAAGTCCGGCAAGTGCACGTCCATAACGGGCTGAAAAAACTCCGTTTGACATTTTTACACTGTCTACCATTCCAGGATCAAATATAGAACAGATGCCGCCCCACTGCCATGGGAACAAAAGATATACTCCGTCCATAACTGCAGTTGTATCGCGAGGATATCCGCCACGAACAGAAGGTTGTGTTCCTCCATAACTGATGCCTGGTAATGTGTTTACCGATGACATTACATCTTCAACTAATCCCATTCTTGAAGTTGATTCAAAAGTCTCTTTTTCAATAACAACTGAAACTCCGGATTGCTCGTCTGTAACTCCAGGAGCTGAGCGTTCTACAACAAGTTCTTTTCCTTCAATAACTTCTGCCATAGAAAGAGCTGCAGAAAGATCAGTTTGATTTTCTTTGAAGGTGAGTTCTTCGCTTCTGTAGCCAGGGTAAGAAAGAATTACTTTTCCTGATTTTACAGAATCTGGAATTTCAATTGAAGCGATTCCATTTTCATCTGTAAAAGAAATGAGCCCGTCTGAATCAGAAACAGAAACTTTTACCCCTTCGAGAGGGAAGTCCAGTTCATTATCATTTACTGTAATGTTGATTTGGTATGCGTTAAGACTTGTTACGCAAAAAAGAGTGAATGCCGTAACCAATACAGCATTCTTGATGTTTTTTCTAATTAACATGATTATCTCCTTCTTATGAAACACACAAGAAGGAGATAATTGTTACCTGAGCTGGTTCGAATTGTTTTATTTTATTCTTTTCTGAATTAGTCCGTTGAGGAACTTGTAAAGCATTCCTAAAAGAATTGTGAGAGCAAAAACTGCAACAAAATAAATTGCAAGATTATAGTGGCCTGCTTTATAAACTGGTGCTGAACCAAACTGTGGATGTGGCTGATAAATCAAAAAGCGGAAAGCTGTAAGTGGAATCAGATTCATCATATAAGTTTCCAGAGAAAACTTTCCAAAAAAGCGGCTTACCGGATTTGAAACCTTGTACTTAAGCATGATTGTAAAGAGCATAATTGTAAACATCATGCTGTATGGAATTACGCAGAAATAGGTGGCGATTTTATTACCGATGTCAGGGCCGTTACCACTGAACTCAGACCACCAGCCAAACTTCCACTGACCCAATCCAGAAAGGAAATAAGTGACTGCAGTAATCACAATAACAAGCACGAGCTTGCCCCAGTAAAATCTTGAGAACCATTCGCGGATTTTATTTTCAAAGCGGGCAAAAAGCATTCCTATAAAAAGGGCAGGGCATGAGTTGATCCACCATTCGCCTGAAATCCAGAATATTTTCTGCTGAGTCCACCATTTTTGATGAAGTGATGAAGCACTGTCGAGCCACCAGTTTCTTGGACCTGCCCACCATGCAAAGTGTCCATTCACACAGAAAATCATACCAAGTAAAACAATGATGGCAGCCATAAGTGCAAAACAGATTTTTTGATTTTTGATGTTTTTGAAAATCAGATAAAAAGCGGTGTAGAGAATAGCGGCAATAATCGGATACCAGGCATATTCATTCATCATTGTAAAACCGAGGATGTTTGTAATCCACTGTGCGGCTGGAAGTTTTTCTCCGCTGGCAAAACGCGCAATTCCATAAATGAGAATGCTTACGTAGTATGGAATTACCAGTGTCTTAATAACTCGCTTTTTCATAAAGCCATTCAGATAGTCTGGTTTTGTTTCAAGACTTTTGATTAGACCGTAGCCTGAGCAGAAAAAGAAGATTGCTACAAAAATAAAACCGGCGTTTACAAAAATGCTGAGTTCACCTGGTTTGTTGTAACCACCGCCAGCCCACTGAAATGCGCCTTCCTGAGAGATATGGTGAAGAATTACACCAATGGCGGCAAAGCCACGAAGAGACTTCATTGTATCCAGAGACGTAGAGTCCTCGTGGAACTGGTCTTTTTTGAATCCGGCGAATTTTCCGCCCCAGATAAACAGTGCAAGAATGAGCACGTAGACAGTGTAAGTTAAATACATTTTATGCCTCACAATTTTTAATATAGTTAAAAGTATAAGGCATAAAATGCTGTTGCGAAAGTTTTATTTTTAAATATTTATTCTTCGAAAACTATTACGTTCCATGAAAGAGGTTTTATCTTTGTGCTGGCAATTCCTCCTTCAAGTTTTGCAGTCTTGGTAACCGCTGGTTCCTTCCAGTCATTACCAGCGCTGCTCTTAGCTTCAAAATCTTTACTGAACATTTCGTAGTGAGTTAGTTTTGTGAAACGAGTGTTAGTGCCAATGTCAGCAAATCCGCGGATGTCCAGGTCGAGAGGGTAGTTTTCAGTTTCATTGCGATTGATTACAAATATTGCAAGACGACCGGAATTTTCATCCCATGCTGCGGCACTGTCTATGTAGTTAACATTATTCTTGCCTGTGTATTGAGAAGTGTCATCAATTGCATAGCCCGACATGTCAAAGGTTTCTGATTCAACAGATACCTGGAGTGAAGTGCCGTGAGCATATTCAATGAGCTGACGGAAAGCATAGTGAGTTGCAGGCTTCCACACTGTGTCGTGGTTAGATGCAGCTAACGAAGCAAGTCCTCCTGTCATACAACCGATTTTTACGCGGTCTGCATGGCGCAAAAGTGCAAGCTGAATGGAAGTCATGCTGAGTAATTTGAGCATATCTCCGCCTGGGAATTCGCGTTCCGGCATATTGTCAGGGTCGTGGCGAATATACTGACGTTCAGGATCAAAATGGTAATGAACTCGTGCCATATTGTATGGGCCGTAGCCTGGATGGAGTTCGCTGAATGGGCGAGGGAATGCGCCATACTCATCAAAAGAAATATTTACCTTGCGCGGTGAGCGGTGCTTTGCCTGAATGTAGTCGAGCATTGCTGCTTCTGTATTGATAAAGTCCTCGTAGTAAAGAGAGCCACCAAGCAATGCCAGAGTATCTCCCGGTTTTGCAATGTGGTAGTGGTGAAGGGCAAGATAATCAACAGTGTCGTAGCACTGGTCCATAACCTTTGCTTCCCATTCAGGGTAATGGTCCATAAATGAAGCAGAAGAACCGCATACAACAGTTTCAATAGAAGCGTCAATCCATTTCATGGCTTTCGAAGCTTCATGACAGAGAGTGCCGTAACCTGTCGGATTTTTTTCCCAGGAGCCAAGCTGCCAGTGACCATCCATCTCGTTTCCAAGACACCAGGTTTTTACGCCGTAAGGCTTGGCATGTCCGTATTTGCGGCGAAGGTCAGACCAGTAAGTTCCGCCCTCATGATTTGTATATTCAACGCAGTCCATTGCGTCTTGAAGATTTCCTGTTCCAAGATTTACTGTGTAGATTGGAGCGGTTCCTACTTTTTCTGCCCACTGCAGGTATTCATCGTGCCCAACATCATTTGGAATATACTGATACCACGCCGGGTCGAGGTGAACCTTGCGCTGATCGCGTGGACCAATTGAATCTTTCCACTGCCAGGCTGAAACAAAGTTACCGCCCGGCATACGAACTGCAGGAAGGCCTGTGCCGCGCAGAGCCTCAATAAAGTCTGTGCGGAAGCCCTGTGAGTCTGCTGTCGGGTGCTTTGGATTATACATGGTTCCGTTTACCATAGTGCCTATAGGCTCAAGGAAGGCAGAAAAAAGACGGGGAGAAATTTCGCCAATTGCAAATTTCGGGTGAATAGTGATTCTAGCTTTTTTTGACATTTTGAACTCCGTGTCATTCCCGGACTTGCTCCGGGAATCCATATAAAACGTTTAATTTAATATATAAATTATAACACGGGTTTTAGCAGAATGGAATTGTGAAAATCTATAGAGTTCTGTTACGTTTATACTTTATTTTCCTGTAGAAATCTTTTTAATCCACTTTTCGCTCTTGAGGCGGAGAAGGCACCAGAAGGTTTTTACGATATCATCAGATTTGAGGGCAATGTAAATCCAGAAGGCAGACCAGTGGAACACGAAGCCTGCAAGGATGCCGAACGGAATTGCGAGTACCCAAAGGAAAATGTTATCGGCAACCATAAGCATTTTTGTGTCACCACCGCCACGCAGAACACCCTTAGTCATAATGCTGTTTGTGGCTCGGAAAATTATGATAATGCTGATTGCAGCCATGAGCTGCTCAGCGATTTTTACAGTTTCCTCGCTGACATTGTATGTTGAAATAATAGGGTGGCTTACTGCCATAATGAATGCTGCGGAAATTGCTCCGAGAGCGAGTCCAAGTCCAAAGAACATCCAGCCCTGATCCATTGTTTTGTGGCGGTCGCCAAGGCCGAGTGTCTGGCCGGTAACAATTGCACCTGCCTGTGAAACTCCCTGAATAACAACGGTACTCAACTGCTGGGTAACACTTGTAATTGCGTTAGCTGCAACAAACGCTGCTCCAAGGTGTCCGATTACCATTGCAACTGAATTGTTACCAATTGCAAGAATTGCGTCGCTTACTAAAACCGGAATACTGATTCTTATGTATTCACCAAGCAGGGAGCCGGTTTTCATAAACAGGTCGCGGATTCTAAAACGTATATTCTTATCTTTAAAAAACAGATATCCAAGAATCATCGCTGCTTCAAAAAGACGCGCAATTAAAGTACCCAGAGCCGCGCCCGCAACTTCCATTCGAGGAGCGCCAAACTTTCCGAATATGAAAGCATAGTTAGCACAAAGGTTTACAAAAAAGGCACCGATCGAAACATACAGTGGCAGCCTTACCTGGCCGACACTTCGCAATACGATAGTTGAAACTAACCCGGTTCCTAAAAAGAAGTAAGTAATAACAGACCAGCGGAAGTAAACATCACCAAGGCGGATAATCTCTTCGTCACTGGTGTACATTTTCATCAACGTACTCGGCATAATTAATGTGAGCAGGGCGAAAATTGCGGCAAGCCCCACGGTGATTCTAAGCATAAGACACACGGTTTGCTTAAGAGCGCGGCCAGCTTCTTCTTCATGACCATCAGCTGCCTTCTTCATTCCCCAGTAACGGGAAACAAGAACCGAAGCTCCCATTCCAAGACCCATACAGAAAATATGATAAATACTGATAAATGAGTTTGCGAGTGAAGTGGCAGAAAGCGCGGTTTCACCAAGGCTTCCTACCATAATGGTATCCAGCATGTTTACGCCAATGCTGATAAGGCTTTGAAGTGCAATTGGAAGGGCGAGTGCAAACACGCCCTTATAAAAAGATGGATTTCTCTGGAACAGTTTCATAATTTGCCTATTGTAAAACGTTTAACTCTATTTTACAAGCGCATGCTTTTGCCAGCGGCGGCTCTTCCATCTCCACAGCATTACTAAACCGCGGGTAGTTTCATCAGTTCCAATGCCTAACCAGAAGCCGACAAGTCCAAGACCGCATTTAATTCCAAGAATGTAGCTTCCAAGAACCATAAAAGTCCAGTTTGAGAAGATACCATATAAAACCGGGAATCGGACATCACCAGCACCTTTAAGGGCACCTACGTAAATCAGGTTCAGCGAGCGGCCAAATTCAATATATGCAGAATAAATCAAAAGCACACTTACAAATCCGACTACTTCTGGAATATCTGTAAAGATTCCAATTACCGGACCTTTTACAAGATTTACAACCACCATCATAACCATCGAACAGGTTGTTGCGACAATCTGATATTTGAAAACCTTTTTGTAAACAATATCATTTTGTTTTGCACCTACAAAATATCCTGCTTTAATCTGGGTTGCCTGACCGATTGCAATTGCGGCAACAAATACAAAGCGCAGAATTGTCATTGTATAAACCTGAGCCGACATCGCATAAGTTCCCAGCGTGGAAATCATAGCCATAATGGTAATCTGGCTCACGTTATACGAAAGACTCTCACCCGCCGTCGGAACACCAACCTTCAAAACAAGACGGAACGCTTCTCTCGGAACCTTTGTAATTCCTCTCATATGGAACACAACATCTTTTCGACGGCGTATATACATATTGAACATAATACAAGAGACCACCATAGAAAGTCCCGAAGCTCCTGCAACACCAGGTACACCCAGAACAGGCAAACCAAACCAGCCGTACAGCGAGAGCGCATTTCCAATTACATTAGTCAAATTGGCAACAATCGAAACAATCATAGCTTCACTTGTATAACCGTAACTTCGTAGAATTGCTCCCTGAAGCAAACTGAAGGCCTGGAAGAAGCAGCAGATTCCGCCGTAAATCACAAAATACTGCCATGCATAATGACGAACTGATTCTTCAAGTTCATATCGGCCAAGAAGCCAACCGGTACCAGTGATTACCAGGACGGTCATAAAAATCGACATAAAGAAAACCATAACTGCACCAGCCTGTGCAATATTGTTCAGTTCTTTTTCAGATTTTTCAGCTCCCAGATACTGTGCTAAAACTATTGAACAACCTGTTCCAATTACAGAAAAAAGAATATTAAGGAAGAAGGCATACTGAGAAACAAGTCCAACCGCAGCAACTGCATCATTGCTATAAGAACTGAGCATCATTGTGTCTACTGACGACACCAGAATACGGAAAAATTGCTCCATGGCAATAGGTAAGGTAAGTTTACCCATTGGTAAGGCGCCACGATTTCGCTTCTGTATTGTATTATTCTGATTCATAGCGGTAATTTAGCATTTTACACCCCTTTATAATAGTAAAATTCTATAAATAATTTGCTAAAATTTTGTGAAAATCTCATTTGTATTGATGAATAGAAACAAAAAATCCGATAAAATATATAAGGAAGCATACGGTGGCTGCGAATCCTGTCATGGCATTTCAGCCTGTGCACCCGTTTGTTTTCGGAAAATTATTAAAAGGTGGAAACATGACATTCACTTCTATTATTGATTCCATTGACGGAATCGTGTGGGGAATCCCTACAATCGTTTTAATTCTTGCCACAGGTCTTATTATGACCATAAGTGCACGTGGCATTCAGTTCACAAAGTTTGGACGTGCTTTCCGTTCTATTTTCAAAGAGAACGAAGGTAAAGGTGAGCTTTCTGGTTTTGCAGCCCTCTGTACAGCACTTTCAGCAACTATCGGTACCGGTAATATCGTCGGTGTAGCAACAGCAATCGTAGCAGGTGGCCCTGGTGCCCTCTTCTGGATGTGGATTGCCGCAATTCTTGGAACAGCAACAAAATATGCTGAATGTATGCTCGCAATTAAATATCGCGAAGTAAGCCCTGATGGACACGTTCTTGGTGGACCTTTCTACACAATCGAAAAAGGTATGGGACCAAAGTGGAAGTGGCTCGCAGTTCTCTTTGCTGTATTCGGAGCACTTGCTGGTATCATGGGTATTGGTACAATGACTCAGATCAACGGTATTACATCGGCTGTAAACAATGCTTTTGATCCTAACAGTGCAAACATCGCATTCAGCTTCCACGGAACAGATTATACTTGGGCAACAGTAATTTCTGGTATTGTAATTACAGTTTGTACAGCTCTCGTAGTAATTGGTGGCATTAAGCGTATTTCTAAGGTAGCAGAAAAAGTCGTTCCTGCAATGGCTGTAATCTATGTATTCCTTGGACTTTCAATTCTCATTATGAATGCAATGAAGATTCCAGGAGCATTTGCACTTATTTTCAAGAGTGCCTTTGGTTGGCGCGCAGTAGGTGCTGGTGCAATGGGCTTCATCTTTAAGCAGGTTACAGACTCAATGCAGAAAGGTATTGCACGCGGTATCTTCTCTAACGAGGCTGGTCTTGGTTCTGCTCCAATTGCCGCTTCTGCAGTTCAGACAAACGAACCAGTAGAGCAGGGACTTGTAAACATGACAGGTACAATCATTGATACTCTCATCATTTGTACAATGACAGGGCTTGCAATTGTAATCGCTTTCTATGGTGATATCATTGGTGGCGTTGCAGAATGGAATGCAGGTGCTCAGGGTGCCGTTCTTACAGCAACAGCTTTTGCAAAAGTTCTTGGAGGTGACGGACACAGTGTTCAGTTCCTTCTTATGCTTTGTCTTGCATTCTTTGCTTTTACAACAATTCTTGGCTGGGACTACTACTCAGAAAAATGTCTTGAATATCTTACAAAGGGAAAAATGGGACCAGTAAAGGTTTACCGCTGGCTCTATATTCTTGCAGTAGCAATTGGACCATATTTCACAGTAAATGCAGTTTTCACAATTGCAGATATTTTCAACGGACTTATGGCAATTCCTAACTGTATCGCACTCATTGCACTTAGTGGTGTAGTAGCAAAAGAAACAAAGGCTTATTTCGATAAGTATCCTACTTTGTAATAGGGAGGGGAAAGCCTTGCTCGAAACACGGCTCATTCTGAGCCGTGTGCAATATCCCCACGGCGGCACTTCGTTGCCGCCTACCCCTTCTAGCGGGGGACACCCCCGCAACGCCCCCGTCCTTGTGAGAAACAAGGCAAACTATTTTATCTCAGTTCCATTCATATAAATCTTATTTCTACCGTCAGTCTTGGCAAGATAGAGATTTTCATCAGCAATTTTCAGAGTTCTGTTATAATCCTTGCAGAACGATGCAATTCCTGCAGAAATAGTAACCGGATTCCCTTTTACAATAAAGTTCATTCTTACATCGTTCATAACATGCTGAAACAGTTCCAGTGTGATATCATCCGGCAGTCGTGAAAGAATAACAAACTCTTCGCCACCATAACGGAAAAGTTCAAATTCGTTAGAACAGTATTTTAAGACAATTTGAGAAAGAGAGATCAGGGCTTCATCACCAGTCTGATGTCCGTATGTATCATTAATATTCTTAAAATAATCAATATCATACATAATCATAGCTGCAAATCCCTGCTCTCCGCGATTATCCAATGCACGGCGGTTATAAAGACCAGTTAAATCATCACGGGAAGAAAGCTCTTTGTAGCGTTTTTCAGATTCTTCGAGCAGCTCATTCTGTTTTGAAAATTGACTTGAAATCAAATAGCAGATGCAGAAAATGAAAACATAATTGATGGTAAAAGAGCCGACAGTCTGAAATATCTTCATGTTCGGAATAATCTTACGCCCCGGAAAAACTGGTGATAAGAATGTCAGTATAAAAAGTGCATCATAAAAAATCAGCAGATTTATAGCTGGCATGATGTAAAATTTCTTTTTTAATGGAAGTGAGAATCCATAATAAATTGGAATGATCAGCATGTAGAAAGGAAATCCGCAGATTAAATTTCCAGTAACAATATACATTGCAGGAAATGTTATAAAGCCACAGTAATTTACAGCTATAGAATTGAAACGATTATAATCTTTTTTCTTGATGCAGACAAAAAAGAAAAAGAGGGAGAAAGTAAGGGCACAGAAAAAGCAGACCAGAGTGTCAACAATAAAATTCTCCGATCCACCTACATGAGCCAGCCCTGAAATAAGTGATACAAATGTCCCCGCTACGTTTGCGCAGATGCCAAAGATGCCCACAATCGTGGCAAGTTGCTTTGAAAAAGCATTGTTCTGCATAATATTATAATTTTATCCCCAAAAACTCCGTTTGTCAAAAATGAACCCGCACGTGTCATTGTCGGGCTTGACCCGACAATCTCTCTATCTGATTACACGCCCTAGTTTATTCTTTATTCGCACAATATAGTCATCAATTGATTCGAGTGGGGTATCAAACTCCATTCCACCTACAGCCATTGTACCTTCAGTTTTTTCTTCCAGCGCAAAATTGATGTTGTGAATATCAGAACCGCTTGTCATTGGGAATCCGTAAGACTGTGCATATGCGAGTGCAAGGTCATTCTGATCTGGAGAGTTTCCGCCATTGTAAACTTCAACGCCGTGTACCTCTCGCGGGTGCAGGTGAATGGCATTAATGTAGCCGCGGAGTCTGAAAGGGTGTGCCTGAATCATAAGGCCGCCTTCGCGGTTCACAGCATCAAAAAGCTGCTGGTGATTCATAGTCTCAACATCCGGGTGGTCAAAAAGCCAGTTTTTATCAAGACCGTAAATGAGGTAATCATCGCCCTGAAAAGTCTGCTCAATTCCAAAAAAGACTTTGAAATTTCCGCCATCTTCAGCATTCTGCCGTTTAGCTTCTGCAAGCGCTGCCTCATAACCCGAACAATACTGTTCAATGCGGGTATGCCAGTCCAGCTCATGCGAAACCGCCGTGTTACCGCCAAAAAAATGATCAGTCACAAAAATGCCGTCATAACCAAGCTTTTTATAAACCGAAATATATTCCGCCCCGGCCGAAGTCCCACACTTACTAGCCTCGCAAGTGTGCAGGTGAGTCTCATACTTAAAAGTTTTCATAATAATTTAAGTATAAAGTTTTTATGAGGAAATGACAAATAATAAGGCAAAGTATTTTATGATTAAAACTCAGACTGCTTTGCCTTACTATTATTTAGTTGAACTGGCGGATAGCGCAGACACCAGATTGAGCTATTCTAGATGAAAGCGTATATGGACCAATAGAGCCTGTACGGGAATAGAAGCCATAAATGTTTTTACTATCAGTTCCTGTTGTAGTTGATGATGTAATGAACTTTCCTTGTGTAGAAGTAACAAGTTCAATTTTGTCACTCTGACTATAACATAAATTTATGGCATCTTGTAAAAGCTGCATCTGGGTATCTGCATCTGCAGTTATTTCTGCGAATTCTGCACAGGTTGGTAAATACCAGCCGGATGTAAATTCTGACCCCTCTGCTAATCCCAGATTTGTTCCATAGTTTGTGGCATATTCAAATGCAGGGTAACCTGTAGTACCTACAGTCTCTCCAGCGACATAATTATCCCCAAGTACTTCAATCAGCTGACTAAAATTATCTCTACCATCTCTATCGCAGGAATTAACAGGATATGTGTCACCGCTTTTTACACAGGCCATAGAAGAAAGATTCAATGAAGCTGTATATCCATAAGAACTATCACCAGCCCAACCAGCTACGCCACTGCCTTGCTGCTTAAATCCAATTCCAAGTACTCGTTTTTCCAATGGATTTTCGCCATTTTTATTTGAACAATTTGTTCCTACATAGAATATAACTGCAATTGCAGCTGACTTAAGATCTGCATCCAGACTTAAACCTTCTGTATAAGCTGTCGCTGAGCCATCATTGAATACAATATCACCTATTGCAGTAGGATATGGTTTATCACCAAGGTAACTTGGAATGTAGCGGATTACACGGAAACCGCCACCTCGGATGGTTATTGCAGGGTTATTGAATCCTCTGTCATACACTGTACAAGAAGATTCACTATGTCCATAATGACCACCGCGTAAAACACGCATGTTGTTACCATCGTCATCCCAACACCACTCCATCACATTTCCACTCATATCGTAAATACCAAGAGTATTAGGTATTTTACCTTTGACTTCATGTATTACATTTTCACTGTTTTCACTATACCATGCAACGTCATCAAGCTCATTGCTTCCACTATATGTGTATTGTGTTTCAGGAATCCCATTGTTACCTCCACGTGCAATGTATTCCCATTCAACTTCTGTTGGAAGACGATATCCGTTTGCATTTGGATTACAGGTTACTGTATCCCAAGTTGTATCGTTATAAGTAACATTTGGACCGCAATATAATATCTTGCCATCAGATTCTGTAGTGCCAGCATTAGGCCAATCCGCAGGATCATAAGAACCTGCTATTTGATATACAGGAAATAAATTTTCTGCTTTAGAGCGTAAATTACAATAAACAATTGCGTCATACCAGGTTGTTTCATATGTGGCAACATTGTTTCCTTTTCCATAATAAGAGATTGGACCATCGCTTCCTTTGTATCTACAGTAAGTTTCATATTCTTCTTGTGTTACTTCATGGTCACATACATACATATCTGGAATTGTTTTTGTGCCATTAATAAATATGTTAGAGTTTGCAACTGCCCCTTCTACTGTTCCTCCCACTACGAAAGCAAAATTTTCTGGTGTTCCGGCTGGTTGTGCCCATTTTGCATAAAGGTGCCAGTCATGGAAATCACCTGGATTTTCAGTCGGATGGGAAAGGTCAATTTTGCTTTTTGTAAATGCTGTTGTAAATGCAGCATCTGTGTACCATCCGTCAAAGGTATAAGGAGTTTTTGTAGGTTCGAAATCTGATGGTTCAACCATATTATCTTCTTCAATATCAAGTATTTCTATATGCTCTGATTCTCCAGACTTTGTACCGCCATTGTAATGGAATATTATCTGATATGGATGTGAAGTCCATTGTGCAACAAGTTCAACATTTGCAGTTCCCATTGAAAAAGAAGTTGTACCAGTACTGGTATAGGTGGCTCCACCTTTTTTCCAACTGGTAAAATCATATCCAATATTAGTTGGAATATTATCGAAATCAACATCTACTGTTGCTCCATATTGATATGAGCCACCTAAGCCGTCGATTGTATTTCCCTTTCCATCTGAATAAGTTACGTTGTAAAAGAGTCTGTCGTAATAAACATTTACAACCGTAGAACCATCAGCCGCAATTTCTGTTGCTTGTGTAATATCCTGATTTTCGAAACCTGTTATTGAATATGCTGTTGCATTTGTATCTTCATTTTCGGGAGTACCTGTTATTGTTATAGTTTGATTAGGATAATTGTCCACATCCTGGACATAGTCATCTGTATCTGTACTTGTGCCGACAGGCTGGAAATAATGTTTTACAGTATAAGATTTTGGAGTGAATCTTGCGTAATAAATTGTCGTTGTAGTAGAAACCTCTGTTACTTCATTACCATCAGATGCATCATCAAACCAACCAAGGAAGTTATAGCCAGGCTTTGTCAAAGTAGGAAGCTCTGCAGATGTAGACTTCCTGGAGAACAGGGCAGGGCCAGCTGTTCCTTCTATTATTGTGCCACCCTGATATTCATAGGAAATGTCATAAACAGGATTTACCCTCATGGTAATAGTTTTTGTCGTTGTAATACCGGCTATAATAAATAATTTATCGGAATAAGTGTTAAGTGCTGCTGTAATTCCGTCTACAGTTAGTTCGATTGTAAGGTCGTATGTGCCAGCAGGAAGTTTCTGTGAAGAATTTGAAAGAATACGGGTAAAGAATACTCCGCTGCTAGAATATGCTTTTGTGTCAGAATACTGGATTTCACCACTTGAGTTCTTTAAGGAAAGCACAACATTCAATGAAGTTTCTGTTGGAATGTCTGTAGACGCATTTTGTACTAATACAGATAAAGAGAGTCCTCCACAGGTTTCTGTTGAAGCAGAAAGATTGAAACTGAGCTGAATAGGACTATCAGTCTTTGTAATTTCTTTATTAGTAATTGTTGCAGAAAAATCTACATCATTCATTATAGCATTCAGTGTAAAATTCCAGATTCCAGTTTGAACTTGTATGTCGGAGGCAGTCGCTGCTGCCCAGGTTGCTGCATTATCAATCAAAGTTTCTGTTCTTGAGTTAGCAGTATCGGGAGACCATATACCAGTAAGTGTAATATTAGTAAGATTGGTTATATCTAAATCAGCATCACTCGGATAAATGTCACGTGAAAGGTGGGAACCTTTTCTTAATGTGATTACAGCAGTCTCATTGCTTGTTATATTTGACTGATTTTTAGTAATATCTAAATTTTGCATGAATGAGCAGGAAATTAGATTTATTGAGAATATAGTAATTACTAAGTGTTTTATAAAAGTTCGTTTGTTCATTTCATGCCTCCGTTATGACTTAATGTACTGGCCAGTCCAAGTATGAGTAATGGTATTATCGTTTACAGTCTTGGTCGCTGTGAGAGTGATATCGTAAACACCTTTTACTGTGATTGAAGAAAGATTGAGCTTATTAGGATTTGTTGAGTCCAGATAAGCTGAGTCTGCGGCTTCTCCATCAACTGTCCAAGAATATGTAGAATAACCGGTGCTTGCAGTAAATACTCCACTGGATTCTGTTACGGTAATTGTTGTGTCATCCACTCCAAAGCTTACATCAATTCCAGTGTTCTGTTGCTCGACTTCCCATATTGCGTAGAGTACGACATTGTCGCTGCCCATGTTAAAGCTTGTTGTTCCAGTTGATGAGTATGTAAGTGTGGTTCCGTTGGTTGACCAGCCGGCAAAGGTGTAGCCAGTTCGAGATCCAATACCTGTGAAGATAACTTCAACTTCTGCTCCAAATGCGTATTCAGTGGTGTCGCTTGGAACTGTTATTGTTACACTATCAACGCCATCTTCATAAGAAATTGTGTATTTATTTCTGTCGTAATCTACATAAACAATTGTTGAGCCATCTGGCTTGATAGTCAACTGTGAAATTGTTTTTGCTGTAAATCCGTCATAAGTATTTGCTTCAGCTGATGTATTATCACCTGTTATTCCAGATTGGCTGGTGTCAGTTTCTGTTTCATCATAAACAGCAGGATCAGAAAGATTTTGCTTTCTATGGATTATTGTATAATCTGCGTAAGAAGGATCCCAAAGTGCAAGGAATGTAACATCTGAATCATCCATTGTGAAACTTGTTTCTGCTGATTCTGTGTTGTATGTATTACCTGCTCCATCAATCCAACCAGTAAATCTATAACCATCAAGAGTAGGTTTTGTATTTACTTGTACATTAACCGTCGCACCATAGCGGACTGTTTCAGCAGAAGGAATATCACCCTCAACGGTGATAGAAGTTTCATATTTATTTACCTTATCCATTCCGTCTTCGTATGTTACAGTGTGAACGTTTCGGTTAAAGTAAACATCAACAATTGTAGAACCATCACCGAGAATTGTTTTTTCTGTTACTGTCTTAGCGGTGAATCCTGTATGTGTTGTAACTTTGTCTGCGGCCTGAGTTGTTTCATCACTCTTTCCTCCGACAACTTGTTCATCAGCAGAAGATTCTTCATATTCATCACCTTCGACTTTCTGCAAGAAGTGACGGATCTTATATGATGTAGAACCTGCTTCCCATTTTGCATAAACTGTAATATTTCCTGTTCTGCCAGCTGCAATGGCTGTAATCGGCTCATCACTAAAGTCACTTGCTTCATACCAGCCCATAAGTCCGTAGCCTGCAAGAAGTACTTTGTCAGCGTTTGGTAAACTTGTTGAAACACCATAAGTGTAGGTATCATGATATGCTTCTGTTGAGGTATATCCTTCTGCCCAAGCACCACCGTTCAATTCGTATGTAATTGTATAAACATTTGCAGTCCACTGAGCATACAAAACAACATCAGCAAGTCCCATATCAAATGAGGTTAGTTCACCAGTCTTGTATATTTTGCCGCTTTCTGGATCCTTCCAGCCATTGAAGGTATATCCAGTACGGTTTCCTATAGTTGTAAAATTAATGTCCACATTTGCTTCATATCGATATGCTGCGGCAACTGGAACTGAAATCTCTTCTCCATCTACAGCATCTTCATAACTAACTGTAAAGTTTCTTCTGTCATATTTGATTTCAATGACTGTTGAGCCGTCTTCAGCAATTGTTTTCTGTTCAATTGTCGCTGGAGCTGTAAATCCTTCATATGATTTTGCAACGGCATTTGTCTGTGCAAGAGTTACGCCGGCCAGATTTTCAGTTTCAGCTAATGTGTAATCATCATCATCTATATTCTGCTTTAAGTGTTTTACTTTGTAAGGTGTACCAGATGAAACTACCCATTGAGCAGTAAGTGTAATGTTTGCATCACCAATAGTTATTTCTGATTCAGCATCGTAAACTTTTCCAGAAGCATCTTTCCAGCCTGCAAAATTATAACCGGTGCGTACAGGAATTGTGTCTGAAAGTTTTACAGTTGCGCCATAGCGGTATTGTTTTGCTTCTGGTACATCTGTTACATCATCAAAGCCGCCAATGTATTTGATGGTGTGAACATTTCTGTTGTAGTAAATTTCAATTACAGTGCTATCATCTGATTGAATTGTTTGCTGTTCAAAAGTTTTTGAAGTAAAGCCTGTAATTGTTTTTGCTTTTGCGTTTGTACTGGTAGAAGCTTTTCCTTCGAGGCTTTCGCGCAGATCTACATCTTCTGTGTAATCATCATCATCAATATTCTGCATAAGGTGTTTTACAGTGTAGACTGATTTTTCTTCTTCCTGAGGATTTTCTTCCTGTGCAATAGGAGCTAGTTTTACAGTAAGAAGATTTTCGCCTTCTTGAACAATGATTGGTTCTGATTTTCCTGAGTATTTGTCGTATCGTTTGTTGAGGGAATTGATACGGTAAATATAAACTTCTGCATAAATTTTTGCGTCGAGAGGGACTTCCTCAAAAACTATGATTGAGGTCTCTTTTGCGCCTACTGTCTGCGTTGCTGTATAATCACCCAAAAGACTTACTTCCAGAAAGTCTGTGTTGCTAATTGTTACTACAGCGCGCGAACTGTTTTGAATTATATTGCTTACAGAAAAAGATACTCTGCCGCTTTTGTTTTCGTGAATGAATGTACATGAAAAAAGTATTATTGTTGCAAAAATTGAAAATAGTGATACTGCGGCCTTCTTTATAATGTTCCTTATCATGAAATCCTCCAATGATAAAACCTGAATATTTTTATATAGTACTTTTTAATTTGGAGAGATTTTAGAAAGGCGGTGTAAAGTTACAATAAACTGTCTCAATCTTCTATTATAAGGGCAGGATAATTGAGTTGTCAAATAAACATCTTGTTGTTATTATAAGCATATGGAAAAGACTGTTTACATCATTGGGCACAGAAATCCCGATACCGACGCTGTTGTCTCTGCTGTCGGTTATGCTACATTGAAAAATCTTTTAGGATATCCTGAATATAAAGCTGCGCGAGCCGGACATTTGAATCCGCAGACTGCATATATTTTTGAAAAATTTGGAATTCAACGACCTGAATATTTGCCGGACCTTGTTCCGAAGGTAAAGTATTTTATGCAGGATAAAGTTGAAACTGTTACAGCTGATGTTTCTGTATGGGAAGCAATTGGCAAAATGGAAAAAACTGAAATCCGTGTTTTGCCGGTTGTTGATAGCGAAGGTCGTTATCAGTCATTGCTTCATTACAGCGGATTTGCCCGCGGAGTTTTGACAATCTTGAATCCGGAAAAAAAACATCGTTTTTCAACCAGCATTTCTTTGATTCAGAAAACCTTAAATGCTCAGCCGATTTATATTGCAGGTGACGCAGAAAAGAATTTTAATGCTTCGATTCACGTTGGTTCTTCTTCTACAGAAAGTTTTGAAAAACGTCTCGAAGCTCATGCAAGTGAAGATATTGTTGTAATTTCTTCTGACCGCGAAGACATTCAGCGCATTTGTATTGAACATAAAGTAAAGCTTTTGATTACTACATCAAACTGTGTAATTGATAAGGAACTGCGTGAGTTAGCAGAAACAAACGGAGTTTCAGTAATTGTTTCTCCATATTCAACTTCTCCAACTTCTATGCTGATTGCTTATTCTATGCCGGTTTCTGCAATGGGCGATAAGGAAATTGTTACTGTTCATGCAAATGACACAATTTCGAAAATCAAAGAGATTTTGAAAAATGCTCATTGTAAATACCTTCCGGTTGTAGATGATGAAAATAAAATAATTGGAATTATTTCTGAACACGATTTGATGAAAGAACCTAACGTTGAGGTAATTCTTGTTGATCATAATGAAATCACTCAGGCAGTTGAGGGTATTGAACATTATAAGATTCAGGAAGTAATTGACCATCACCGCATCGGCTCAATTCCAACAAAAAATCCTATTACCTTTATTAACCGCCCGGTTGGATCAACTTCAACTCAGATTGCGGGGCTTTATAAAGAGTACCGTGTGCCTATTCCAAAGGATGTGGCTTCGTTGCTGCTCTGTGGTATTTTGTCTGATACTTTGATTTTGCAGAGTGCGACAGTTACCGATACCGACCGCGATATGGCCGAATATCTTTCAAGTATTACAGACCTTGATATTAAGGAACTTGGAAACGAGATTCTGATGGCCGGAAGTAAAGTTGGTGGCCGCCCTGCAAGCGAAATTATCCATCAGGATATGAAAGAATATACAGAAGGTAAGCTTACTTACACTGCAAGCCAGATTGAAGTTGGCAACCCTCAGGAGATTCTGGACCGCAAGGCTGAGTTTATGAATGAACTTGCCGTTGAACGCCGAGCTCACAAAGGACTTTTCTCTTGTCTGCTTGTTACTGATATTACAAAACTTTCGAGTGTGCTGTTGATAGATAGTGATCCAAAGTTTACACAGTTCATCAGCTTCCCAAAACTGGAAGATGGTGTGTACTACCTGCAGGATGTTGTCAGCCGTAAGAAGCAGCTGATTCCGCTAATTACTGAACAGGTTTTGAATTACAGCGTATAAACTGAATCCCATAAGATGTGTGTCATCCCCCGGCTTGACCGGGGGATCTTTTTTTTTCTGAATATTACACATGTTAATAAAAATATTGACATATAAATAGATGTAAACTACTATTATAAATGTAGATATATAAATCAATTTATGAGGAGGCAATTATGTATGACGCTCTAACCGCAACAAAGATGCTTAATGCGTTTGTTCCAATCAGCCGCTTTAATAAAGGTGAGGCTGGAAAGATTATTGAAGAAGTAAAACGAGATGGTATTAAGGTAATCGTAAAGAACAATGCTCCTGAGTGTGTGATTATTACTGTTGAAGATTATGACAGACTGGTTCTGGAGTCAAAAAGGGTAGTGAATCCTCCTCAGACTCTGGAAGAAGAAAAAGCCAGAAAGGAGTTTATTGCGAAAATCAGAAAGAATGTGGCTCCTCCGTTGCCGCCAACCCGCGATAGAAAAGAAGTAATGGATGAAATCGGCACGATTGATGTAGATAAAGACGCAGTTTGGGAATTGCGAAGGGCAAGCATGATATGATTTTAGTAGATTCAAATATTCTTATTGATTATTATCGCGACCGCAATTCTGAACTTGCAAAGAAAATTGACTCAATGCAAATTGGAATTTGTGGAGTAGTGAAATCTGAAGTTCTTCATGGTGCAAAGTCATACGATGAAGTTGATAATATTCTTGCTTCATTTAATACTTTTGATTTGCTTCACACCGATGAATACGATTTCGAAGGGGTAGGATTGATTCTAAAGACTCTTCGTGAACATGGAGTAACAGTCCCGCTGACTGATGTTATGATTGCTTTTTGTGCTATGAAATATGATGTACCAGTCTGGACACAAGATGGACACTTCAGATTAATCCAGGGCCTGTATCCAGAACTGGCGTTATACAATAATGCTTAGTTTACGGGGCGCCAAGGATGGCGCCATTGTATAGATGTCTGGAATCTACGAGTTTTGCATAGCAAAACTCGCTAAATCAATTTTGCATGGATGCAAAATTGATTTATTCCCATCCGAAGGTTGCAGGTGGCTTGTTGGTTGCATCAAAATATAGTGCATCAACAAATGGAAGCGCTGCAATTTTGTGAACAATTGTTTCAAGCAAATCTTTTGGCCACATTGCAAAACGTGCTGTCATAACGTCTTCTGAGATTACCGGGCGGAGTACAAAAGTTGCTCTGTCTGCTGCACTTGCATAAGGCAAATCAATTGTAAGATGCTGGAAGATTTTGTCGTACCAGCCGCTCTTATGAAGTTCAGTCAAAACAATGTTATCAACCTCGCGCAGCTGGTCTAAGCGGCGGCGGTCGCAGTAGCCTTCCTGAATCTTAAGGTCGCTGTCTGCAAGATCTGGCTTCTGGTACAATTTAATACAGGTGCGGTTAATATATTTTGCGCTGTTTGTGATTGTAGATGAACATTCTTCGATTTTCTCGCGTTTGTCCGGAAAGTGGTAGAAACCGTTTCCTTCGTCGCGGAAAGTAAGAAGGGCAGGGAAGCGATAAGTGCGGAAATCACCCTGAACTCCAACTGAACGTACTGGAAGAATGCTGCGTTTCAAATCTGCTGTACACTTTTCGCAGAACATATCAAGTTTAATTTCGTCGAGTTCCTTCTGTGCCAAAGGAAGCTCTTCTTCATTTTTTGCATCAGGTTTGCCATCGTTACAGAGTACGTTGATAGAAAGTCCTGGTCCTGGGAAAGGATGACGCATAACCAGTTCATCTGGGAGACCGAGCTTTTTACCGATTGCGCGAACCTCGTCTTTGTACAAATCGCGGATTGGTTCAATAATCAGTCCCTTTGCAATAAGTTCCTGAATTCCTGCAACACGGTTATGATGTGTTTTAATTGTATGAGAATTTTTGGTTCCACCCGACTCGATGATATCAGGATATAAAGTTCCCTGGGCGAGAAGCCAGCTGTCATCAAGATTCTGGCGGGCAGTTACTTCGTTACGAACTGTGATAAAGTTTTCACCAACTGCCATTCTTTTTTTCTGTGGATCAGTAAGTCCAGCAATTGCTTTTAAGAAGCTTTCACTTGCATCTTCTACGATGAAGTTAGTGAAGCCAAACTTGCGGTAAGCTTCAGCAACATTGTGACTTTCGTTTTTGCGCATAAAGCCGTTATCAATATGAAGACCAAGAACACGGTCCTGTCCAAGCGCCTTGTTCAAAAGTGCAAAGGTGATTGTTGAGTCAACTCCACCGCTGAGGAACAAAAGAACGTTACGGCCATCTGCTTCTTTTTTGATATTTTCAAGAATGATATTTAATACTGTGTCCTGATCCCAGTTTTTCTGCATTCCACAGTAATCTGCAAAGTTCTGGAAAATCTGATTTCCACAAGGAGTGTCTTTTACTTCACAATGAAACTGAAGACTGAAGCGGCGTTTTTCAAGGTTCTGAGTTGCGGCATAAGGGCAGTCCTTTGTTGAACCAACCATCTCAAAGCCATCGCCCATTTTAAGAACTCCATCCTGATGGCTCATCCAAACCTGTTGTGCGCCTTCAATATTCTTAAAGAGCGGACATTTTGAATTAGCTCCGCCAACGCCATCAGCAAAATTAAGGGTAGCAAAACCAAACTCGCCAACCTCAGCTTTATCAACTTTTCCGTTATAACCAAGCTGAACCATGTAGTGACCATAGCACAAGCCCAGAATCGGAATATCAAGATTTAAAATTTCAGAATTGAAATCAGGGGTGTTTTCATCATAAACCGAAGCAGGTCCCCCTGAAAAAACAATGCCCTTTGCACCAGCGAGTGACTCCACATCAGCTGACGGAAGGGCAATTTCAGAATAATAACCAAGCATGCGGAAACGCTTGGCAATCAAATGTGCATACTGCGAACCAAAATCTAATACAACAATCTTTTCACGTGACATGTAAAGATTATATCGATTTTACTAATAAGTGGGAAGATAAATATTTTTTTTAATAAAAACTCTTGCACAGATTTTCAAAAAAATATAATATCCATTCTCACGGGAGCTGAATATTGATTCGGCTGAGAGGGAACTTCCTTGTTCCGACCGCACCTGATCCAGATAATACTGGCGTAGGAATGTTGATTTTTTATATAAGTTTAAAAGATATAAAATTCGCTTTCATAATGCGTCCATATTACTGGGCGCATTTTTTTTGTTTTAAGGAGTTTAAAATGGAAGCGAGTGTTTCTATCCAGGTTGAACCAAAGGTTGGTTCTGATGACGAAGCATGCAGAATTGTTGATGAGGTAATTGCTTACATCAAAAGAACAGGACTTAATTACTTTGTTGGTCCAAGCGAAACCGGTATTGAAGGCGATTATGATCAGCTTATGGAGATTGTAAAAAACTGCCAGCTGATTGCAATTAAGGCAGGTGCTCCGGCTGTAAGTGCCCTTGTAAAAATCAACTATCGTCCTAATGGTGAGGTTCTTACAATCGAGCGCAAAACTAAGAAATTCCATGAAAAATAATCTTCGCCTGAAAAAGCGCATAGAGCCATTTCTTCTGATTTTTGTCATTTTGATTTTATGGCAGATTTTAAGTTCAAGTGGTCTCATTCCAAATTATATGCTTCCCTCTCCTGTAAAGGTTATCAAAGCGTTCTGCTCAGACTTTCCGCTTTTGATGTACCATCTGGAAATATCATTGCTGGAAGCATTTACAGGAATTATTGTAAGCATAATTCTGGCATTTATTGTTGCCGTGATTATGGACAGTTTTAGTTTTTTGAATAGGACCGTGTATCCAGTTTTGATTATAACCCAGACAGTTCCGACAATAGCCATGGCTCCACTTTTAATTTTGTGGTTTGGTTACGGAATGGCGTCGAAAGTAATTCTGATAGTGATAACCTGTTTCTTTCCGATAACTATAAACTTACTTACAGGTTTTGCTTCTGTTGATAAGGATGCATTGAGATTGTTGAAATCACTTAATGCAAACAAAAGACAGATTTTGATTTATGCGAAACTTCCTTCGAGTATTAAAAACTTTTTTTCGGGCCTTAAGATTTCAATTTCCTATTCGATTATAGGAGCTGTGATTTCTGAATGGCTTGGGGGAATGCGCGGACTTGGCGTTTATATGACACGTGTAAAAAAGTCATATTCATACGATAAACTTTTTGCAGTTATTTTTTTGATTTCTGCATTGAGCCTTATCTTAATGAAAATAATTTCACTAATAGAAAAAAGGATTTGTAATTATGAAAAATAAGTTTTTGATTTTGAGCCTTCTCTTTTGTTTAGCTTCACTTGTTTCATGTTCTAAAAAGAAAGCTGATAATAAGGTTGTATTTGTACTAGACTGGACACCGAATACAAATCATACAGGTGCCTTTGTCGCACAGGCAAAAGGCTATTTTGCAGACGAGGGACTTTCTGTAGATATCATTCAACCTTCAGAAGATGGTTCTGCAATGATGGTTGCGGGTGGACGGGCTCAGTTTGGTGTCGGCTTTCAAGATACAATCGCACCAGCTTTAAATAATGATGAGCCGATTCCAGTTACTGCAGTTGCGGCTTTAATTCAGCATAATACTTCTGGAATCATTTCTCTTAAAAAGGCTGGAATTGATAGGCCTAAAAATCTTGAAAATAAAATCTATGCAACCTGGGATTCTCCTGTAGAGCATGCAACAATCAAAAAAATTATGGAAGAGGATGGTGGAGATTTTTCAAAGCTCAAACTTATTCCTTCTACCGTTTATGATGTTGTAACAGCCTTGAATACAGAAATTGACTGTGTATGGATTTACTATGCCTGGGATGGTGTAAAACTTGAGTTATCCGGTTATGATACAAATTATCTTGATTTTAGAATGATAGATGATACCTTTGATTATTACACTCCGATTCTTGTTGCGAACAATGACTTCTTAAAAAACTCTCCTGAAACTGCAAAAAAGTTTCTTCGTGCTATGAGACGTGGTTATGAGTTCGCTGTTGAAAATCCAAAAGAAGCAGCTGATATTTTATGCAAGGCAGCTCCAGAACTTGATAAGGAACTTGTTCTTGCAAGTCAGAAATGGATTTCAAAACAGTATAAGGCAGAAGTAGAGCAGTGGGGCTACATCAATCCGGAGCGCTGGAACCGATTCTATAACTGGCTCAATACTCTTGGACTTTTTGAAAAAAAGATTCCGGAAAATCTCGGTTTCACAAATGATTATTTGAACTGATTTCTCAAAACCACAGGAATAGAAATGGCACTGCTTTCTTTATCTGAAATTAATAAAAGTTTTGATTCGCGCCAGGTTTTAAAAAATATAAATCTGAATATATCGCAGGGAGAATTTGTTTCTCTTGTAGGTGTAAGTGGAAGCGGGAAATCAACCTTGCTGAATATAATTGCCGGACTTGAAAAACCAGATTCCGGAATAGTTCTCTTGAACGGAGAGTCCTTGAATGGAAAGACTGGAAAGGTGAGTTATATGTTTCAGAAAGATTTGCTTTTTCCATATTACACTATATTGGATAATGTAATTCTTCCCCTTATTATCAGCGGTATTAAAAAAGAAAATGCTCAAAAGAAAGCAGAGCCATTTTTCGCACAGTTTGGATTGGAAGGAACTCAACAAAAATATCCAAAGCAACTTTCCGGCGGAATGAAACAGAGAGCTGCATTTTTGCGAACTTATCTTTCTTCTAAGGAGCTGATGCTTTTAGATGAACCGTTTAGCGCACTCGACATGATTACAAAAAATCAGATGCATGAATGGTATCTGAACGTTATGTCAAAATTGAAGCTTACAACACTTTTAATTACCCATGACATTGAAGAAGCGATTTTACTTTCAGATAGAATTCTCATTATGAATAATGTAAATGAATCAGAAGAGACAAATATGATTGCAGAATTAATGGTTGAAAGTGAGCGTCCGCGTACAATGGATTTTTGTTACACCGAACAGTTCGCCCGAATGAAGCAGAAAATCTACAAAATGCTTTAGTTTTCGATAAAAATTCCCAATGTTTAAAACTTTGTGACAAATGTCACAGCAAAATTCCACATATTCGCTTGATTTAATGAAAAAAGAATATAAAATCGAAATATGGTTTGTATTAACCAAATATTAAAATAATTCTTGAAGGAGTTTTTTATGAAAAAAATGCAAAAAATATTGGCACAAATTTCTGCATTATTTTTATTTACAAGCGTTGTTCTTTTTACAAGTTGTGATCAGCTTTCCAGCAAGGTTGACAACACGGTAGAAAAGATTGAAACAGAAATCATTGATGAAGCTTTGGCAAAAATGGGAGACAATTTTATTCCATCTTCAGTTGATGCTGATACGAATTCCATTACTCTTCCAAAGGCAATTCCAGATTATGAATCAGTAAAACTTTCATGGACATCTTCGGATTCAACAATTATCGATGCAACTACTGGAAAGGTTAATCATAAAACTGGTACAGGTTCTGATAAAGTAACACTAACAGCAACTTTATCTTTTGATGGTAAAACAAGAACAAAAGCTTATGAAGTAAGTGTTGCACAAAAACAAGATATTCTTGAAGATGCATATGCTTCATTGAGTGATGATCTTATTCTGTCATTTGTAACAGGAAATTCAATTAC
Organism: uncultured Spirochaetaceae bacterium; assembly: GCA_902789325.1. Classification (GTDB taxonomy): domain Bacteria; phylum Spirochaetota; class Spirochaetia; order Treponematales; family Treponemataceae; genus Treponema_D. The sequence goes on along the minus strand of CADANN010000021.1, from coordinate 1,886 downwards.
CCTTCCAAAAAATGTTCCCGGTTATTCAGATGTAAAAATTACCTGGACGTCTTCTAATTCTGAAATTATTAATGTATCAACTGGTACAGTTACACACCAGGAAGGAACAGGTGATGATGTTGTAAAATTAACTGCAACTCTGGCTTATGGTGGAAAAACAAAAACTAAAGAGTATTCAGTAAAGGTTACACAGAAAGACAAAGAACTTACAGACGCGGAAATTCTTGAAGCTGCAAAGAGTGAAGTTGTAATCAATTATTCAGGAGAAAACTTTTTTGAAAAACTTGATATTCCTAAGACTGTTGTAGTTAATGGAAAAACTATAGACATCTCATTTGCAATTGCTGCAGATTCTGTTGGTGCAAAACTTGATTTGAATGAGAATGTAGAAATTGAAAAAGATATTATTGAGCAAACTGCAAAAATTACTTTGACTCTTGCTTATAATGGAAAGTCTGCAACAAAAGATGTTTCAATAACAGTTCCTGCTGCAACTGAATTTATTTATTACGGCTATGACTATTCAAGTGGTGAGTTAAGACAAACCGAAACTATTACATTTGATCCAAGTACAAAAACATTAACAAGGGAAGCGAGTTGGATTGGTTATGCGGGCACTGGTACTCAATATTCCTATGAAGTACTTGGAAATCATAAGATAAAGGTAACTACAACAAAAGTAAAATCCAGAGGTAAATGGTCTACATTGGAAGAAATGGCAGAAGAATATACTTCTATGTACACAGAAATGATGAATCTGATGACTAATCCTCCGTCTACATATTCAGAATTATACAATACCGCAAAGGTTATTTATGAAAGTATGGGAGGGGATACAGAGGGATATTTGTCAAAAGAAGAATTCCTTAAACATATTGGAGCTTCAGAAGATGATGATGCGGCTAAACAGGCACAGGTAATTGATGATTATATGTCGGCATACACTGAAGAAATGGGCTTGTCTGAGACTTATTCAATTGATGATCTTATTGCTGATGAAATTGAAAATATTATAGGTAGTTATCCAAAGAATGCAGTTTATTCATATCAGTTCTGGGATCAAAAAGATAATACAAAATCTTATCCTAATGGAGCAAGTATAAAGTTCGAGTATCAATTTGATAATACAAAAACTTGGTATAATCAGTTTGGACGTTTTTCTTATTTTGACAATAACACTTATGATTCTTTCACTGTTTATTCTAAATCTTCATATGTCAATATAAAAGGTGAAGAGTATAACGGTAAATGGGATAAAAACTACACAACATTTACTGCAACTTCTGATTCTCATGATAATCCTTTGAGTAAAACCTTTAGTATTACTGTAACCGATAATAAAGATGGAACAGTAACAATTTCTGGTGGTATCCTTACAGAACCTGTAAAATTGAATTTCGAAGGATCTAGTCTTCAATAAATAAATAGAAAACTTTGGGTGGTTGCGCAATTTGCAGCCACCTTTTTTTTACCGCAAGTTATACAGTTGCAGTATATTCCGAAATTTTAGAAATTGCCTTGCGGGCAGCGTGGTGGCTTTTTTCAATAATCTGCATAAACTCTTCGGCAGTAAAGCTTATAAGTTCACATTCAGCAAGAGCCTGAGTATCTGCCTGATAGGTTTGATTTAAGATACATTGAACATCACCTAAGAAACAGCCCTGAGAACGGAGTGTAAAGCCTTGTTCTGCAGCTTCGGAAATGGCGCCGCTTTTTAAGAAATATACTTTTGTGACTTTATCATTTTTGTGATAGAGAGTTTCGCCGATTTCAAGGTGCACTGTATTTTCAGGAGTCTGAATTTCAGATGGATTGATGAAAAGGAAACGTCTTAAATAATCTCCGACAGTTTTGCTGCTGAAAGGTGGAAGCAGATAAATTTCAGA